>NZ_JARVRQ010000001.1:0-465211 GCF_030209635.1 Enterobacter sp. MEB024
GCCGATGGTAGTGTGGGGTCTCCCCATGTGAGAGTAGGGAACTGCCAGGCATCAAATTACGTAGTAAGCCGGTGCATAAATCCGGTGGTTACAGCAGTCTTCGGTGGAGCGGTAGTTCAGTCGGTTAGAATACCTGCCTGTCACGCAGGGGGTCGCGGGTTCGAGTCCCGTCCGTTCCGCCACTTATTAAAAGCCCTGAGTTAACGCTCAGGGCTTTTTTCATATCTGTCTTATCATTATTGCCAAATCAGCAAAAATCCTCTGCGTTAAACGCTCTTTTTCTGCATAACGGCAGCAGCGATAATCCTCCTCAGTTAACAATCATTATGAATAACGAGGATTACATGACTATCCCTGCACTGGGTCTGGGCACTTTCCGCCTGAAAGACGACGTTGTTATCGCATCCGTAAAAACTGCACTTGAACTTGGCTATCGCGCAATTGATACGGCGCAGATTTATGATAACGAAGCTGCCGTTGGTCAGGCTATCGAAGAGAGCGGCGTAGCGCGTAGCGAGCTTTTCATCACCACCAAAATCTGGATTGAAAACCTCAGCAAAGACAAATTGATCCCCAGCCTGAAAGAGAGCCTGGAAAAACTGCGTACCGACTATGTGGATCTGACGTTGATCCACTGGCCATCACCGAACGATGCCGTGTCAGTCGAGGAGTTCATGCAGGCATTGCTTGAAGCGAAAGAGCAGGGCTTAACGCGTGAAATAGGTATTTCTAATTTCACCATCCCGCTGATGGAAAAAGCCATTGCCGCCGTGGGGGCAGAAAACATTGCAACCAATCAGATTGAACTCTCTCCCTACCTGCAAAACCGCAAAGTCGTGGACTGGGCAAAACAGCACGGCATCCACATCACCTCATATATGACCCTGGCCTACGGTAAGGCACTGAAAGATGACGTGATTAATCGTATCGCAGAAAAACATAGCGCAACGGCTGCACAGGTGATTCTGGCATGGGCGATGGGTGAAGGTTACGCCGTGATCCCCTCTTCAACCCGACGTGAAAACCTGGCCAGCAACCTGTTAGCGAAGGATCTCCAGCTGGACGACGAAGACAAAAAAGCGATCGCTGTCCTGGAATGCAACGATCGTCTGGTCAGCCCTGAAGGTCTGGCACCTGACTGGGATTAATATTGACCCTTTCCTCTGTAGCCTGAAACCCTCACACAGCTCCCCCGGGAGCTGTTTTTATATGTTCGCTCAGGAAATCGATAAAGGCGCGTATGCGCGTACTTACCGCTCTGTCACTGTAATAAACTGCACTAAAAGGCATCTCCACAGGCAGACGTTTATCTGCCATCAGCTCTACAAGCTCACCGCGTGCAATTTCTTTATCAATCATATAGTCCGACAAACAGGCGATCCCATTCCCTTCGAGGCAAAGCTGCTTCAGCGTTTCTCCACTGTTGGACGATAACCCACTGGTGATTTCATGCAGTTGACCATCATGACAGGCCACAGGCCAGGTGTTCAGCGATACGGGCTCCGTGAAACCCAGGCACAGGTGCTGCTTCAGCTCTTCAACCGTCTCTGGTTTGCCATGCTCTGCGATGTATTGCGGTGACGCGACTATCTTGCGGTAGCTGGCGAAAAGAGGGCGGGCCCGCAAGCTCGAGTCGGTCAGGGTGCCGGCCCGGATCGCCACATCCACTTTCCGCTCGATGAGATTGATAAACGTCTCTGAGGAAACTAACGAGAGCGTCATCTCCGGATAGCGTTCGCGGAAAGGCTTGATCAGCGGCATCAGAAAATGAAGAACAACCGGTGTTGCCGCATCAATGCGCAGCAATCCGCGCGGCGTACTACGGGTTTCCATAATCTCTGTTTCTGCCGCCGCCATCTCCTGCAGGACGGACTGCACACGGCGGAAGTAACGCTCGCCTTCCTCCGTCAGGCTTAGCTGACGCGTCGTTCGGTTGAGAAGACTGACGCCGAGCTTCATCTCCAGTTTTTTCACCGAGCGGCTGATGGCTGAATTAGCCTGCCCCAGCTGCTCGGCCGCACGGCTAAAACTGCCGCTTTCGACGACGGCGACAAAAATTGTCAGCTCTTCCGACGTTGCTTTCATTGTTGCACCACCTGCAAAATTCTATTGATATTTTGACCATTTTTGTTATTTAAGCACTGGCGCATACTGCCTGTCATCTTAATCCTGATGATATGGAGTTATTTATGCCACTGGCGCTACTTGCCCTGACGATCAGTGCCTTTGCAATTGGCACGACCGAATTTGTTATCGTAGGACTGGTGCCTACGATAGCTAACCAGCTTTCAATCTCGCTGCCCTCTGCCGGCCTGTTGGTTTCTATCTATGCGCTCGGGGTTGCCATCGGCGCCCCCGTCCTGACCGCATTGACGGGACGTTTCCCGCGTAAGCAGCTGTTGGTTGCGCTGATGGTGTTATTCACCGCTGGCAATATTCTGGCCTGGCAGGCGCCGGACTACACCACGCTGGTGATTGCCCGGCTGCTGACCGGTCTCGCTCACGGTGTGTTCTTCTCCATTGGTTCAACTATTGCAACCAGCCTGGTACCAAAAGAGAAAGCAGCATCCGCCATCGCGATTATGTTCGGTGGTCTGACTGTAGCTCTTGTCACCGGTGTACCGTTAGGAACGTTTATCGGACAGCACTTTGGCTGGCGCGAAACCTTCCTTGCCGTCTCTTTACTGGGGGTGATTGCCCTGGTTGCCAGCCTGCTGCTGGTACCGTCGACTATTGCAGGACGTGCGAGTGCCAGCCTGAGCGATCAGCTGAAGGTACTCACGCATCCGCGTTTGCTGATCATCTACGCCGTCACAGCGCTCGGCTATGGGGGGGTATTCACGGCTTTCACCTTCCTGGCTCCGATGATGCAGGACCTGGCAGGCTTCTCACCCAGTGCAGTGAGCTGGATTTTGCTGGGGTATGGTATCTCCGTCGCCATCGGTAATATCTGGGGAGGGAAGCTTGCGGACAAACATGGTGCAGTGCCGGCCCTGAAGTTTATCTTCGCAGCACTGGTTGTTCTGCTGATGATTTTCCAGTTCACGGCATCGATGCAATACGCCGCGCTGATAACGGTACTGGTGATGGGGATCTTCGCCTTTGGTAACGTGCCAGGCCTGCAGGTTTACGTGGTACAAAAAGCCGAACTTTATACACCCAACGCGGTAGATGTCGCATCGGGCCTGAATATTGCCGCGTTCAATATTGGGATTGCGCTGGGTTCCATCATTGGTGGGCAAACCGTTGAACATTTCGGATTAACTCAAACGCCATGGATTGGTGCGGTGATTGTTCTGATCGCTTTCCTGCTGATTAGCCTGAGTGGGCGCCTTGATAAACCCGCTCGTGTAGTGCTGGGATAACATCAGTAAGTGCTTGCTTACAAAACTGGAAAGCGGTTTATCTGAAATTGCGTTGAAAGTGTAACCTAAAGTCCCTATAACATTAGAACCAGTCCGTTTTCCGGGCTGGTTCATGTTACAGAGGCCGTTTCCAAAAGTGCGAAAAAATACCTATGCCATGCGTTATGTTGCCGGAATGCCCGCGGAGAGGATCTTGCCTCCGGGGTCGTTTGCGAGCATAAGTCAGGCATTACCTGCCGGGACACCCTTAAGCAGCGATGAAAAAATCCGGGTGCTGGTGTGGAACATCTTTAAACAACAGCGCGCTGAGTGGTTATCGGTACTCAAGAATTTTGGGAAAGACGCCCATCTGGTGCTGTTGCAGGAGGCGCAAACCACCCCCGAGCTGGTAAGGTTTGCTACGACTCACTACCTTGCTGCTGACCAGGTTCCCGCGTTTGTCTTGCCGCAACATCCTTCTGGCGTGATGACCCTCTCTTCGGCTCATCCGGTCTATTGCTGCCCGCTGCGCGAACGCGAGCCGATTCTGCGTCTGGCGAAATCGGCGCTGGTAACGGTCTACCCGCTGCCGGACACGCGCATGCTGATGGTTGTGAATATCCACGCGGTCAACTTCAGCCTGGGCGTGGATGTGTATAGTAAGCAGTTACTTCCGATCGGTGACCAGATCGCCCATCACAGCGGGCCCATCATTATGGCCGGGGATTTTAATGCCTGGAGCCGTCCGCGCATGAATGCGCTGTATCGCTTTGCACGCGAAATGTCGCTGCGTGAAGTTCGTTTTAGCGATGACCAGCGTAAGAAAGCGTTTGGTCGTCCTCTCGATTTTGTCTTCTATCGTGGTCTGAACGTTCACGACGCCTCTGTTCTGGTGACGCGTGCCTCCGATCACAATCCTCTACTCGTTGAATTCAGTCCCGGCAAACCTGATAAATAATGGTATGTCAGGTCTGCCGTGGGGCAGGCCATTCGGGTGCTGCCCTTTATTTTAAACAACAAAAGGACAGTACGATGACAACAACACACTCCCATCATGACAACGTAGAAAAACAGTTTGGCTCCCAGGCAAATGCTTATCTGAGCAGTGCCGTGCACGCGTCTGGCCGTGATCTGGTCCGTCTCGGTGAACGCCTGACGGCAGTGCCGCACGCGCACGTCCTGGACTTAGGCTGTGGTGCCGGGCATGCCAGCTTCACGGCAGCACAGCAGGTGGCGCGGGTCACGGCCTATGATTTATCCAGTCAGATGCTGGAGGTGGTTGCAGAGGCCGCACAAGCCAAAGGGCTGAACAACATCGCAACGCGCCAGGGCTATGCCGAATCCTTACCCTTTGAAGATGCCTCGTTTGAAGTTGTTATCAGCCGTTATTCTGCCCATCACTGGCATGATGTCGGCCAGGCATTACGTGAAGTTAAACGCGTCCTGAAGCCGGGCGGGGTCTTTATCATTATGGATGTGATGTCGCCGGGACATCCGGTGCGTAATATCTGGCTGCAAACGGTTGAAGCGCTGCGCGACACCTCGCATGTGCAAAACTACTCCAGCGGGGAGTGGTTAGCGCTGATTACTGAAGCGGGGCTGATCACACGTGCATTGATAACGGACCGCTTGCCGCTGGAGTTCAGTTCGTGGATTGCCCGTATGCGCACGCCGGAAGCGTTAAGCCAGGCCATTCGGTTGTATCAGGATAGTGCGTCAGCGGAAGTGAAGGCGTACTTTGAATTGCAGGATGATGGATCATTTACCAGCGATACCATCATGGCTGAAGCGCAAAAAGCAGCGTAAAGAAAAAAGGCACCGAGGGGAATCGGTGCCTTTTTATCGTTAGGTCGTGTCATCAGGAGTCTGGCGTGGCGCTGTTTTTCACAAACAACGTCAGCTGGTCGCCTGGTTTCAGATTGTCAGTATCATTGTTCCAGCGCATCACATCCTTGATATTTACGCCGTGTCGTTTTGCGATACTGGACAGTGAATCACCTTTACGCACACGATAGGTAATGCTATCGCTGTTGCTGGCGAGACGCTGTGCACTGTTACCTGCACCCACCGTCAGAGTCTGACCCACTTTCAGGCCTGAGCTGCGCAGATTATTCCACTGCTGCAGATCGTTTGCCGTCACGCCAAGACGTGAGGCAATGCCCGAAAGCGTATCACCTGACCGAACCTTATAGCTGCGGCTGTTCACGGATGATGCATCCGCGATCAGCGTTGACTGAACAGCGGCAATTTCACCCGATGCTAAAGACTCACGTAACTGCTCAGCATGTTTCTGCGGAACCATTACATACTGCGGACCACTGGCCCCCAGCGTTGAGCCTTTAACGCCAGCATTAAAGGTTTTCAGTTTACTTACCGACATACCCGTCATATCAGCAACCTGTTGAATATCAACCGGATTGCTGAGGCGAACACGCGCCAGTGCACGACTTTCGTCTGGTGTTGGCAGTTGTACACCGTAACGCTTGCTGTTCTTGAGAATGTCGCTCAATGCCAGCATTTTCGGTACGTAAATCTTCGTTTCCTGTGGCAGTGAGAGCGACCAAAAATCGGTGGATTTACCCCGTGCTTTATTCGCTTTCATTGCCTTCAGTACACGACCTTCGCCACTGTTATACGCTGCGACCGTTAACAGCCAGTCGCCGTCGAACATCTTATTAAGACGTTCCATCATGTCGAGAGCGGCTGTCGTTGAAGCGACAACATCACGACGCGCATCATAATTGCGGGTCTGTTTCAAACCATAGTTTCGCCCGGTGCTCGGAATGATCTGCCAAATGCCTGCGGCATTGGCGCCAGACGTCGCGTGTGGGTCAAAAGCGCTCTCCACTATGGGTAGGAGTACCAGCTCCATCGGCATGTTACGTTTCTTAACTTGCCCGGCTATCCAGTACATATACGGCTCTGCCCGTAAAGTTACATCGTGGAGATAGCTCTTATTTCTTAAATACTTTTGCTTCTGTTCGCGAATCCGGTTGTTTTCCGGAATTCCCATCTTTAGCTCGTCGCCAATAGAGGTCCACAAGTCTTCATCCTGTGCGAAAGACGTCCCATCGTCCATCCATCGCGCTGAACTTGTAAACTTCCCTGCTTCCCCTTGACCAGCTGCAGAAAGGCTCTGTGCGTGCTGTTGTACGTTGCTGCCGTTCTGCGACTGGCAACCTACAAGCAGGACAGAGGCGAGAAATATCGCTTTTGCCTTCATGTGTGTGTCAATAGTTGCTTAAAAGACGAGCGATGATAACGGCGAAATTTTGAAAAGGCAACCCGCAATTATCTGAAGTTATCTTTCTTTGACCTTAACCATGCAAATCGTTGTTCTGGTTGTGACAAATTTGTTTCTTTGTTAATTTCATCAATTAAATCAATATCATCTGTTCGTAAAAATAAATTAGTTTTACGCTCATTTTTCAGAATTACGGGGAGTGTTTTTTGGTTTTTTGCACGTAACTCCTTCACTTTGTGATAATAATCTTGAATCGCCCGATCCTCTGGCAAGATGCTCGCCGCAAACTTCATATTTCCTAATGTATACTCATGTGCGCAACAAATAAGGGTATCGTCAGGTAATGCGCTAATCTTCTGTAATGACTGGTACATCTGGGATGGGGTGCCCTCAAAAAGCCTTCCGCAGCCTCCGGAGAACAGCGTATCGCCGCAAAAAAGATAAGGTTTACTGTAGAAACAAAGATGTCCCAAAGTGTGACCTGGTGTAGCAAATACAGAAAACTCCCACTCGCGTATGAGGATATTTTCACCTTCTTCGACTACCTGCGTTGTTCCCTTATCTTGTGTCTCTGCCGGTCCGTAAACCACCAGATGCGGGAATTGGGCACGAAGGTCAGCAACGCCGCCGGTGTGATCGTTATGATGATGGGTCAGAAGGATGGCCTCTGGTTGCCAGCCGTTCTCTTTTATCGCGTCTGATACGGGAGCCGATTCTCCAGGATCGACAATGACGCACCGATGCTCGTCATCGACTAAAACCCAGATGTAATTGTCCTGAAAGGCGGGAATACTGATAAGATTCATAAATTACCTCTTATAGCGTGGTGGGTGAGTTGATGAAACCGGCAAGGATACCTCAGATTGTCCCGGCACCTGAACGTTGGGCCGAATTGCCCTGGGGTGAATACTATCGCGAGAACCTGGAACAGCAGCTTAAACCCTGGCTCGCGAAAATGTATGGTTTTCACTTGCTTAAGATTGGCAATCTCAGCGCGGAAATCAATACCGAAAGCTGCGCTATCTCACATCAGGTTAATGTCTCTCTTGGCGCATCGCCGGTTCAGGTGAAAGCGGATCCTTTGCATCTGCCGTTTGCGGAAAAGTCCGTTGATGCCTGCCTGCTGGCACACACGTTGCCCTGGTGCAGCGATCCTCATCGCCTGCTGCGCGAGGCAGATCGCGTCCTGATTGATGATGGCTGGCTGATACTCAGCGGGTTCAATCCGCTGAGTCTGATGGGGCTGCGCAAGCTGGTTCCGGTGCTTCGCCGGACACCGCCGTATAACAGCAGGATGTTCACGATGATGCGCCAGCTTGACTGGCTTTCACTGCTGAATTTTGAGGTGCTCTGCTCGGGCGGTTTTCAGGTACTTCCCTGGGCGCGGCAGGGGGGCGTTGTTCTGAGCACCCATCTGCCGGCATTAGGCTGCATGCAATTTATTGTCGCGCGTAAGCGGACCATCCCCCTTACGCTTAATCCGATGAAGCAGAGTAAATCGAAATCGCCCATTCGCCAGACCGTGGGCGCCACGCGGCAGTACAGAAAACCCTGATCAGGATTCGGGCTGATAGCCTGTGTCTTCATGAGCGGGGTTGGATGCCGCCGCCCGTGCCAGTTCGTCACAACGTTCGTTTTCGGGGTGGCCTGCGTGACCTTTAACCCATTCCCATTTAATCTCGTGCTGGCCCAGCGCAGCATCAAGACGTTTCCAGAGATCGACGTTTTTGACCGGCTTTTTGTCTGCCGTCTTCCAGCCGCGTTTTTTCCAGTTGTGGATCCACTGGGTGATCCCCTGGCGTACGTACTGACTGTCAGTGCTCAACACCACATCGCAGTGTTCTTTTAGCGCTTCCAGTGCCACAATGGCGGCCATCAACTCCATGCGGTTGTTGGTGGTCAGAAAATAGCCTTCGCTAAAAGTTTTTTCATGCTCACGATAGCGCATAATCGCGCCATAACCGCCAGGCCCTGGGTTGCCAAGGCAAGATCCATCGGTGAAAATTTCTACCTGTTTACGCATCTCTGGTAGACTTCCTGTATTTGAAACGTTCAGTTAAACGATAAGTCTGACATAAATGACCGCTATGAGCACTGCAATTACTCGCCAGATTGTCCTCGATACCGAAACCACCGGTATGAACCAGATCGGCGCGCACTACGAAGGGCACAAGATCATTGAGATCGGTGCCGTTGAAGTGGTGAACCGTCGTCTTACGGGGAACAACTTCCATGTCTACCTCAAACCCGACCGGCTGGTGGACCCAGAAGCGTTCGGTGTGCATGGTATCGCCGATGAGTTCTTGCTGGATAAACCGACCTTTGCGGAAGTGGCAGACGAGTTTCTGGAATATATCAAAGGCGCCGAGCTTATCATTCACAACGCGTCGTTCGATATCGGCTTTATGGACTATGAGTTCAGTAAGCTCCATCGTGATATTCCGAAAACGAACACGTTCTGTAAGGTGACCGATAGCCTGGCGCTGGCGAGGAAAATGTTTCCTGGCAAGCGTAACAGCCTGGATGCGCTCTGTTCTCGCTATGAAATAGATAACACCAAGCGAACGTTGCACGGCGCATTGCTCGATGCCCAGATCCTGGCGGATGTCTACCTGGCGATGACCGGTGGTCAGACGTCCATGAAATTCAGCATGGAAAATGAATCCCAGCAGACGCAGGGGGAAGCGGGGATTCAACGTGTTGTTCGCCAGGCCAGTCGTTTGCGGGTGGTTTTAGCCAGTGATGAAGAGTTACTTAACCATGAATCCCGTCTTGATTTAGTGCAGAAGAAAGGCGGAAGCTGCATGTGGCGGGCCTGAAAAAGGGCCAGAATGCCTGTAAAATCATCGTTTGGGTGAATTTTGCAGCAAACGATTCAAAACGTGAGAAAAAGCGTTGACGAGTCCGGAGGCAAACCGTAATATGCGCCTCGTTCCCCCAGCGGGAACAGTGGAGCGGTAGTTCAGTCGGTTAGAATACCTGCCTGTCACGCAGGGGGTCGCGGGTTCGAGTCCCGTCCGTTCCGCCACTATTCAGAAGGCCTGAATCAGAAATGATTCAGGCCTTCGTCGTTTCTGCGTCTGCAAATCTTCTTTATCCGCCCCCCTGTCTTTATTAACAAAGAGTTAATATCTGTGGTGCAATTAATTAACATTTGATCAATGATAGTGCACAATTTGCACCGTATTTGTGCATTTTGCCACCGATTGTCTTTTTGGCAGCGGAGCAGATGTGTAATTTTGTAAAAAATAATTCACAGAAAATCATTCGCTTATCTCCATCCCTTCAGAAAGTTCATGAACCAATGCTTTATTGGTTCGTTTATTGCTTAATCATTAGCACGGTAAGTAGCAAGTCATATCAATAACTTATCGTTAATAAAAATAAAGTAATGATGATAGCGAGCGAACCAATATGGAAAAACCGTCACGGTTTCTGGCCAATTCCAGCACCGCGCTTGAGCAGCTGCGCGGACTGATCAACCAGCATGAGTCAACACCAGGCACTCCGCTGCCCACTGAACGTGAGCTGTCGGAGACTCTCGGCGTAGGACGACGTGAAGTACGTCGTGCGCTGGATGTGCTGGAAGAGGAGGGGCGGATCTGGCGTAAACAGGGTAAAGGGACCTTTATAGGCCCGTCTGCACCTGTTGAACCTCTGGCCCTTCAGGGATTGGTTCAGCAAACCAACCTTCTGGAAGTCATGGAAGCTCGTCTACAGCTCGAACCCGGCTTAGCCCGGCTTGCGGCACTGCGTGCCACCAGGGAAAACCTCGCGCTTATGCAGCGCATGCTGGAACGCATTGATAAGGTCAGCCCGGACGACCGCGATCTCAACGAACTCTGGGATAGCGCATTTCACCGCGCCATTGCCGAGGCTGCCGGTAATCGCCTGATGCTTGGCCTGTTTGATGCCATTGATGCCGTCAGACGTGAACCGGGCTGGCAGCATTTGCGCGAATTAGCCCGTACACCCGAGCGGGTTGATCACTACAACAACCATCATCAAAAAATCATGTCTGCGATTATCCATCGCCAGCCTAATGAAGCAGCGGCCGCCATGCGCGAACACCTGCTTAGCCTGCAGTCAGCCCTGATTCAGGCTCTTCACCTTGAGGACGACTTCACGCTATGACGACGATCCCGTTTAAGGACCCCACGCCTGTACTGCGGCTGCAAAATCTTAACGTAACGTTCGCCGGCTCTCCGGTGAGCGTGCTTGATGGTATTTCACTGACGGTCAGCGCGGGAGAAACGCTGGCGCTGGTGGGGGAATCCGGCTGCGGGAAAAGTATCACCTCATTAGCGCTGATGGGCTTACTGCCCGCCAGCGCACAGATCGTCAGCGGCGAGATGCAGTTCCGTCGTCACGACTTACGAAAGCTTTCACCGCGGGAATATGCCGATCTTCGCGGCAGCGAACTGGCAATGATTTTCCAGGAGCCAATGACCTCGCTCAACCCTGCCTTCACGCTGGGAGACCAGCTCAGTGAAGCGGTGATGCGCCATCAGAAACTTTCTCGTGCAGAGGCGATGAAGGTTGCGCTGCAGATTCTGGAGAAGGTGCAGATCCCGGCGGCAGAGATGCGCCTGAAAGCGTATCCGCACCAGCTTTCCGGGGGGATGCGTCAGCGCGTGATGATTGCGATGGCGCTGATTAACCATCCACGTTTGCTGATTGCCGACGAGCCGACAACCGCGCTGGATGTGACCATTCAGGCGCAGATCCTCGCGCTGCTTAATACCCTCAAAGAAGAGACCGGTACGGCGGTGTTAATGATCACCCACGATCTGGGCGTGGTGGCGGAAGTCGCGCAGCAGGTGGCGGTAATGTATGCCGGACAGGTGGTAGAGCAGGGGAGCGTGGAGGCCATTTTTGCCGACCCGCAACACCCGTACACCATAGGACTGATGGGCTCGATTCCGTCCCTCGGCGCACGTAAAGGCGCGCTTTCCACTATTCCCGGAGCCGTTCCGCTGCCGGAATCCATGCCCAAAGGGTGCCGGTTCGCTACCCGCTGCCCCTTCGCGCAAACGCGGTGTCATGACGAAAAGCCGTCGCTGACGGCGATGGGGACCGACCATCAGGTGGCCTGCTTCCGCGTGCCGCTGGAACAACATATTGCGCTGGGAGAAATTGCATGACGACGCCCATTCTTGAAGCCCGGGACCTGAGCAAGCTTTTTCCCGGCCCTAAAAAACTGTTTACCCCAGCACGTTTTGTCACCGCGGTCGATCGCGTCTCCCTCTCCGTCATGCCTGGTGAAACGCTGGCGATTGTGGGCGAGTCCGGATCCGGAAAATCGACGCTGGGCCGTCTTCTTCTGCGGCTGCTGGCGGCCAGCGAAGGACGCGTATTTTATCAGGGTGAAGAGATCACTCATGCCTCGGGTGCGCGTCTGAACCAGCTGCGGCGGGAGCTGCAGATCATCTTTCAGGATCCTTTCGCATCGTTAAACCCGCGCATGACGGTCGAGCAGATCGTCGGTGAGCCGCTGTGGCTACACCAGTCGATGAAGAAAACCGACAGGCAATATCGGGTGGCGGAGCTGCTTAAAACCGTAGGGCTGCCAGCGGCCTGGGCACAACGTTATCCGCACGAATTTTCCGGAGGGCAGCGTCAGCGAATTGGTATTGCGCGTGCGCTGGCCTCCGGTCCAAAGCTGTTGCTCGGGGACGAGCCGGTCTCCGCGCTGGATGTCTCGGTTCAGGCGCAGGTGGTCAACCTGCTGGAAAGCCTGAAGCACCAGCTGGGTCTGACAATGGTGATTGTCGCCCATGGCCTGGCGGTGATTCGCCATATGAGTGACCGCGTGGCGGTGATGTATCTCGGGCAAATTGTTGAGCTTGCGACCGTCGACGAAATCTTTGATGCCCCGCTACACCCCTATACGCAGGCGTTAATCGCCTCCGCCCCCCAGATGCAGCCAGGCGCGCCGCGGGTGGCACCTCTGCTGCAGGGGGATTTACCGAACCCGGCCAGCCCACCGTCAGGCTGCCGTTTCCATACCCGTTGTCCGTATGCCACGGATGAATGTCGCCAGGTCGAGCCGATCAATCAGGTGCTGGACGGGGGACGCCAGATTGCCTGCCATCGCTGGCAGGAGATTAACCGCGATCGCAGTGTTATCCAGATAGCACCGCCATCCGCAGCCTTTCTGCGCCGCCGCGCGCTGTTTGAACACGCGGCCACTCACTCCTCCCTTCCTTCAAGGAACTCATGATAATGACAATGCGTAATTCTCTTTTGACCGTACTGGGAAGTGTTATGTTGCTTGGCGCGGCGCTGCCCGCCCATTCTGAAAGCGTACTGCGAATTGGTCTGGGGGCGGATCCGGATATGCTCGATCCGCATCTGGCGCGCACCTATTACGGCCGTTTCGTCTTTGCGTCTCTGTGCGACCGGCTGGTGGACGTGGATGAGCATCTGAAAGTGGTTCCCGGCCTGGCGAAATCGTGGGCCTGGAGTGACGACGGCAAAACGCTGACCATGGATCTGCGTGAAGGTGTGACCTTCCATGACGGTGAAAAATTTGACGCCGCCGCGGCAAAATACAACCTCGACCGCGCGCTGACGTTAAAAGGTTCGCTGCGTAAAAGTGAAATCTCGTCCGTTGAGTCCGTTGAGGTGACAGGCCCGATGCAGATTGCCCTGCATCTGAAAACACCTGATGCCGCACTGCTGATGCAGCTTACCGATCGCGCCGGGGCGATGATGGCACCCGACGCCGCGAAAAAGCCTGACTTTGCCGCCCATCCGGTCTGCTCTGGCCCCTATAAGTTCGACAGCCGCGTCTCACAGGACCGTATCGTTCTGACGCGTTTTGACAACTACTGGAACAAAGGCGCTTACCATTTCGACAAAATTATCTATCTGCCGATCCCGGATGCTTCCGTGCGTCTGGCTAACCTGCGTGCAGGGGATCTTGATCTGACGGAAGGCATTGCCGCAAGCGACGTGAAAACCGTAGAAGCCGACAGCAAACTGGCGCTGGCGAAGGTGACCGGTCTGGGTTATCAGGGCATTACCTTCAATATCAATAACGGCAAGGTCCCGGCGAACGATCCGTTTAAGGATGCCCGCGTGCGTGAGGCATTTTCACAGGCAATCGATCGCGATGCGTTAAATCAGGTGGTCTTCGAGGGGCTGTACACCCCGGCAAACCAGGCGTTTTCTACCGTAAGTCCGTATCACGTTAACCTGCCGGTGCCACCACGCGATGTCGACAAAGCCAAAGCGCTGTTGAAAGCGGCAGGCGTCACTACCCCGCTGAACGTCAATCTGCTGGTGCCCAACAACCCAACTTCACAGCAGGTCGGTCAGGTACTGCAGGCGATGGTCGCAGAGGCTGGCTTTAACCTGAACCTGCAAATGACCGAGTTCGCCACGCTGCTCGATCGCCAGCAGAGCGGTGATTATCAGCTGAGCTTCTCTGGCTGGTCGGGTCGTCCGGATCCAGATGGCAGCATCTACGGCTTCATTAACAGCAAAGGCACCCTTAACGACGGTCATTACAGTAACGCGCAGGTGGATGAATGGCTGACGCAGGCGCGCCTGAGCAACGACAAAGCCGTCCGTCAGCCGCTGTACGACAAGGTGGTGAAACAGCTGCAGACGGATATGCCCATTGCCTACCTCTATTTTGAACCGCGTATTTTTGGTCTGAACAAGAGCGTGCAGGGCTTTAAACCGTATCCGGACGGCATTGTGCGTCTGGCTGGCCTGACGCTGGCGAAATAACTGGCCTGAGGAGAACCCATGCTGGAACTGATTTGCAAACGTCTGCTGCTGGCCATCCCGACCTTACTGCTGGTGAGCATGATGGTGTTCGGCCTGCAAAAACTGCTGCCCGGCGATCCGCTGATCGCCATGGCCGGGGAGGAGCGCGATCCGGCGGTGATCGCCCAGCTGCGTGCTGAGCTCAACCTCGATGCGCCCATCCCTGTGCAGTACTTCAACTGGCTGACGCGCGCGCTGCAGGGCGATCTTGGTGTCTCCTTACGCACTCACGAGCCGGTCACCCAGCTCATTGCCAGCAAACTGCCGGTGACGCTGGAGCTATCGCTGCTGGCGATGATCATCGCGCTGGTGTTTGGCATCAGCATGGGGATCCTCGCGGCGGTCAATAAAAACAGCTGGGTCGATCACGGTGCCAACTTTGTGGCGATCTCGGGGATCTCAATACCGCATTTCTGGCTCGGGATCCTGTTGATTCTGATCTTCTCGGTCAATCTGCAATGGCTGCCAGCGTCGGGGTTCGTGCCGTTTAGTGAAGATCCGATCCAGAACCTGCGTACGCTGTTGTTGCCTGCGTCGGTACTGGGAACGGGGCTGGCGGCCACGCTGATGCGCCATACGCGCGCCTCCATGATCGCGGTAATGAAGGCCGATTACATCCGCACCGCACGGGCTAAAGGGCTGTTGCCAAAGGCGGTGATTTTAAAGCATGCGTTTCGCAATGCGCTGGTTCCGGTGATCACCCTGACCACGCTGTTGTTCGGCGAACTGCTGGGTGGCGCGGTACTGACCGAACAGGTCTTCACCATTCCAGGGTTCGGCAAGATGATCGTCGATTCAGTCTTTAACCGTGACTATGCGGTGGTGCAGGGGGTGGTGCTTATCGTGGCGATCGGTTTCCTGCTGCTGAACCTGCTGGCCGACGTGCTTTACGTTCTTATCAACCCGAAAATGCGAGGTTAAGCATGGCGGAACTGACAACTCAAACCATTGCCGCGGTTCAGCCCCGTGCGCAGAACCGGGTGCTGAAGAAATTTCTCGCCAATAAAAGCGCGGTGATGGGTGCCGTAGTGGTGGGCTTTTTTGTGCTGGTGGCACTGCTGGCGCCGTGGATCGCGCCTTTTGATCCGGTGAAAGCCAATTTTCTGGCGGTGCGCAAAGCGCCTTCGGCGATGTACTGGTTTGGGACCGATGAACTGGGCCGCGATATTTTGTCCCGCATTATCTGGGGGGCGAGAACGTCGTTGATGGCTGGCTGTATGTCGGTGGTGATCGCCGTGGTCATTGGCGTTCCGCTGGGGCTGGTGGCGGGTTACTTCCAGAAGATGTGGGACGGCGTGATCTCGCGTTTTATTGAAGCGCTGCTGGCCTGTCCGTTCCTAATCATGGCGATCGCGCTCGGGGCGTTTCTGGGCCCAAGCCTGACCAACGCCATGATCGCCATTGGCCTCTCCGCAATGCCGATCTTCGCCCGCCTGACGCGCGGCCAGGTGATCGCCATTCGCAACGAAGAGTATATCGACGGCGCAAGGGCAATTGGCCTGCCGGATCGCTGGATCATCATTAAGTATGTGCTGCCCAATGTGATGTCTCCGATTCTGGTGCAGGCCACGCTGGCCATTGCCTCTGCAATCATTGCTGAAGCCAGTCTGTCGTTTCTGGGGTTAGGCCAGCAGCCGCCGAACCCGTCATGGGGCTCAATGCTTAATACCGCGAAAGGTTTCCTTGAGCAGGCTCCGTGGATGTCTGTATTCCCCGGTGTGGCGATTTTCCTTGCCGTGCAGGGCTTTAATTTACTCGGCGACGGGCTGCGCGATGCGCTCGATCCGCGCCATGACTAAGGAGTCATGATGACCAAAGCGCTTGATTTCACTTCCGGTTACGATTCACGACGCCCGCCGATGATAGGCCACAACGCCGTGGCGACATCTCAGCCGCTGGCGGCCCAGGCGGGAATGAAAATGCTGCAGCTCGGCGGGAACGCGGTTGATGCGGCGGTTGCAACCGCCATGGCGTTGACGGTGGTTGAACCCACCGGCAACGGTATTGGCAGCGATGCCTTTGCCATCGTCTGGGATGGCGAAAAACTCCACGGCCTGAACGCCTCAGGCCGCTCGCCTGCCAGCTGGCACGCGGATCTGTTTGCCGGTAAAACCGCGGTGCCAGAAATTGGCTGGGACGCCGTCACCGTGCCGGGTGCGGTATCGGGCTGGGTGGCGCTGGCAGAACGTTTTGGCACGCTGCCGCTTACTACGCTGGCGCAACCGGCCATCGAGTATGCGCGTAACGGTTTTCCGGTCTCCCCGTTGATTGGCCATCTCTGGCAGCGGGGTTATAACAAGCTCAAAGATCAGCCAGGCTTTAGCGCCTGCTTTGCTCCGGAAGGGCGTGCTCCCCGGGTTGGCGAGATCTTCCGTAACCCGGCGCAGGCTCATTCGCTGGAGCTGATTGCCAGAACCAACGGTGAAGCGTTTTACCGCGGCGAGCTGGCGCAGAAAATTGCCGCTTTCGCGAAAGAACATGGCGCGCACCTGACGGCAGAGGATTTGGCCAATCATCGTGTGGACTGGGTAGAACTGCTGTCGCGTGATTTTGCCGGTGGTTCGGTGCAGGAGCTGCCGCCAAACGGGCAGGGCATCGCCACGCTGATTGCGCTCGGTATTCTGGATCAGTGTGGAATTGAAAAACATCATCCGGATTCCGTGCAGTCGCTTCATCTGTCTATTGAAGCGATGAAACTGGCGCTGGCGGATCTCGATCGCTACGTCGCTGATGAAGAACACATGGAGTTTGCGGCCCAGGCGTTGCTGAGCGATCGTTATCTGGCGTCGCGCGCGGCGCTTATCGACCCCGATAACGCCTCCGATTTCGTCTACGGTTCGCCGACGCAGAGCGGCACGGTCTACCTGAGCGCTGCAGATTCCAGCGGTATGATGATCTCGTTTATTCAGTCCAACTATATGGGCTTTGGATCCGGGATTGTGGTGCCGGAGACCGGGATCAGTCTGCAAAACCGCGGCTGTGGCTTTGTGCTGGATCCAAACCATCCGAATGCGCTGGCGGGCAGTAAGCGTCCGTTCCACACCATCATTCCGGGCTTTGCGATGGACGGCAACGGTAAACCGCTGATGTCCTTTGGCGTCATGGGCGGCCCAATGCAGGCGCAGGGGCATATGCAGATGGCGCTGCGCATCATGCTGCACGGGCAAAACCCACAGGCGGCAATTGATGCGCCTCGCTGGCGCGTGGTGCAGGGCAGGGAAGTGATCGTCGAATCGACGTTCGATCGCAATACTATCGCCGCACTGCGTGAGCGCGGGCACCAGATCGTGGTGGAAGATCCGCTCCAGGATTACAACTTCGGTGGCGCGCAGGTGATTTATCGTATGCCGGAAGGGCACTATGTGGCGGCGACAGAGAGCCGCAAAGACGGGCAGGCGCTGGTGAGTTAATGATGTCTCCTCCCTCTTCCTGTGAGAGGGAGGGGAAACCGTTATCCAATGCTAAACGGATCCGCATCCTGCCAGGCCGGAAACTTCTCGCGATATTCCTTCAGGGCCGTCAGTGACAATTCAGCATCAATGCGCGTTGCCTGATGCGGCTCGGCGGTGGCAATAATTTCACCCTGCGGGTTCACCACCCGGCTATCCCCCCGATAATGATGCCCGTTGCCATCGGTCCCCACGCGGTTACAGCCGACCACATACGCCTGGTTTTCAATGGCGCGTGCGACCAGCAGCGACTGCCAGTGCAGGGAGCGCGGGGCAGGCCAGTTGGCGACATACAGCGCCAGGTCGTAATCGTTGCGGTTGCGTGACCACACCGGGAAGCGCAGGTCGTAGCAAACCAGCGGCAGAATACGCCAGCCGCGCCATTCGAACACCACGCGCGCATCACCCGCTTCATAGTGATGATGTTCATCTGCCATGCGGAACAAATGGCGTTTATCATAGAAATGCACTTTCCCTTCCGGCTCGACCAGCAGGAAGCGGTTGACCGGCCCGCGTTCGGTTTGCAGCGCAGCGCTGCCGGCAATCAGCGCATTGGTTTGCTGCGCTTTGGCGTGCATCCAGGCGACCACCTCTTGCTGTGGCATTGACTGTTGCGCCGCTTCCATGGCGAAGCCGGTAGTGAACATCTCCGGCAGGACAATCACATCACGCCCGGTAATGCCTTCCAGTTGACGATCAAAGTGGCGCAGGTTGGCAGGGCCGTCCATCCACACTAAAGGTTGCTGCAAAATCGAAATCTTCAGACCAGGCACAATTCAGACTCCTCAAACGACCACTTTTTGACACTGTAGCACGACATAAAGAGAAAATGTGGCAATAAAAAACCCCGCGCGTGGCGGGGTTTGTAGAAGCGAAACGCGTTATGCAGCTTCAGGTTTGCGGACCTTCTCCGGGAGCTTTACCGGCTGTGTCGCCAGCTCATCCGGGTCGAAATCATCCACGTTAATGCTGCGCAGACGGCTCTCTTCGGCTTTCACCAGCAGAGCGGCTTCATCATTGTTGATGATCCCGCCCGTCAGGGCCTGTTTCGCCAGTTCATCCAGGCGGGTGAACGGCAGGTTTTTGCCCAACTGTTTGCAGATCTTTTGGTGGATGGGATCGGCAGCCATCACGTCCAGCAGCGCTTCTTCCAGCAGACCAACCGGGTTATGCGGTGTTGGAGCCAGATACTGACCGCGGCCGATACGGGAACGGGTTGCGCTCGGTACCTGCAGGATCTTCGCCACTTTGTGATCCAGTTTGTCAGACGGCGCCAGATGATGACGACCGGTCGGGAAGATCACCACGCGAAGGGCGCCTGCAACAAAGCGGTTCGGGAAGTTCGCCAGCAGATCGTCAATGGCCTGTTCCGCCTGATACATCGCATCCTGAACGCCCCAGTGAACCAGCGGCAGATCGGCTTCCTGACGGCCTTCATCGTCGTAGCGTTTCAGGACCGCAGAGGCGAGGAAGATTTGGCTCAGCACATCACCCAGACGGGCAGAGATACGCTCGCGACGCTTCAGGCTACCGCCCAGCACCGCCATAGAAACATCTGACAGCAGAGCGAGGTTGGCGCTCAGGCGGTTAAGATGCTGGTAATAACGCTTGGTCGCATCACCGGTTGGCGTGGTGCTGGTAAGACCGCGCGTCAGACCCAGCCAGAAGCTGCGTACTTTATTACTGCCCACGTGACCGATATGTTTGAACAGCAGCTTGTCGAAGGCATCCACGTCGTTATTCTGCGCGGCGGCCATCTCTTCCAGCACATAAGGATGGCAACGGATTGCCCCCTGGCCGAAGATCATCATGCTGCGGGTCAGGATGTTTGCCCCTTCAACGGTGATGGCAATCGGTGCGCCCTGGTAGCCGCGCGCCAGGAAGTTGCCCTCGCCGAGCATAATGCCTTTACCGCCCGCGATATCCATTGCATCAATGATTGACTGCTGTGCGCGGTGGGTACAGTGATACTTCACGATAGCTGACAGCACGGCCGGTTTTTCGCCCAGCATAATGCCGTAGGTAATCAGGGAGGCGGCAGCATCCATCACGTAGGCATTGCCTGCGATACGTGCCAGCGGCTCTTCGATCCCTTCCATCTTGCCGATAGAGATTTTGAACTGACGGCGGATATGGGCGTATGCACCAATCCCCATCGCGACAGATTTCAAACCACCGGTCGAGTTCGACGGCAGGGTAATACCGCGGCCAACCGACAGACATTCCACCAGCATGCGCCAGCCCTGACCGGCCATTTTCGGACCACCGATGATGTAGTCAATCGGTACAAAGATATCCTTGCCGCGGGTTGGGCCGTTCTGGAACGGTACGTTCAGCGGGAAGTGGCGACGACCAATTTCAACGCCTGGGGTGGAGGTTGGGATCAGCGCACAGGTAATGCCCAGATCTTCTTCACCGCCCAGCAGTTTTTCCGGATCGGAGAGCTTAAAGGCCAGGCCCAGCACGGTCGCGATAGGGGCGAGCGTAATATAACGTTTGTTCCAGGTCAGGCGCATACCCAGCACCTGTTGACCCTGCCATTCACCCATGCAGACGACGCCGGTATCCGGGATCGCACCCGCATCGGAGCCCGCTTCCGGGCTGGTCAGCGCGAAGCATGGAATTTCCTGGCCACGTGCCAGACGCGGCAGGTAGTGATCTTTCTGCTCTTCGGTACCGTAGTGTTGCAGCAGTTCACCTGGGCCTAACGAGTTCGGCACGCCAACGGTGATCGCCAGGATCCCGGAAACGCCTGCCAGTTTTTGCAGGACGCGGGCCTGAGCGTAAGCGGAAAACTCCAGACCGCCGTACTCTTTCTTAATGATCATCGCGAAGAAGCGGTGTTCTTTCAGATACGCCCACAGTTCTGGCGGCAGGTCCGCCATTTCATGGGTAATCGCGAAGTCATTTGCCATGCGGCACGCTTCTTCCACCGGACCATCAATAAAGGCCTGTTCTTCAGCGGTCAGACGTGGTTGCGGATAGTTGTGCAGCTTTTTCCAGTCCGGGTTGCCCTGGAACAGGTCGCCTTCCCACCAGGTGGTACCGGCATCAATCGCTTCTTTCTCCGTACGCGACATGGGCGGCATCACTTTGCGGAAGCCTTTGAACACCGGCGCGGAGATCATCGATTTACGCATCGGCGTAAAGTTAAACGGCAGAAGAATGATGGCCAGCGGGACTAAAAGCCAGATATTCCACAGGCCAGCGACGCCAAGCGCAGCCGTCCAGGCCAGCAGAATCAGACTGCTCAGGAATAAACTCACCCGGTGATAGAACAGCACACCGAGCAGAACAACGGTTGCGAGAATGCTCAAAATCATCATAAAGAAAAGCTCCCTTGCTTGTAGGAGGTCTGACCACTTGTGATGATATGGTTGTAGTTGATGTTATTTCCTTTAGCAATGTGTTTACAAAATAATTACAACCTGGTTCACATTGTTCAGGTTTAAGCCGGCACGAAAACGCAAAACGCCAGACGATTCGCATGGCTTTAGCTTCTCGCTTTTCCCGCTATCCGGTACACTCCACTGTGTTATTTCATCAATACTGAAGGATTATCCTCATGTACCAGGATCTTATTCGTAACGAACTGAACGAAGCGGCGGAAACGCTGGCTAACTTTCTGAAAGATGATGCCAATATTCACGCTATTCAGCG
This sequence comes from Enterobacter sp. MEB024, assembly GCF_030209635.1. Lineage (NCBI taxonomy): Bacteria > Pseudomonadati > Pseudomonadota > Gammaproteobacteria > Enterobacterales > Enterobacteriaceae > Enterobacter > Enterobacter sp. MEB024. Next base: position 21,477 of record NZ_JARVRQ010000001.1, read on the forward strand.
CGCAGCGGTCCTGCTGGCCGACAGTTTCAAGGCCGGCGGTAAAGTGCTCTCCTGTGGTAACGGTGGTTCCCACTGTGATGCGATGCACTTTGCAGAAGAGCTGACCGGGCGTTATCGTGAAAACCGTCCGGGCTACCCGGCGATTGCGATTTCCGATGTGAGCCACATTTCCTGCGTCAGTAACGATTTTGGTTATGACTATATCTTCTCTCGCTACGTTGAAGCCGTGGGCCGTGAAGGTGACGTGCTGCTGGGGATTTCGACGTCCGGAAACTCGGCTAACGTGATCAAAGCGATTGCCGCAGCGCGTGAAAAAGGGATGAAAGTCATCACCCTGACCGGTAAAGATGGCGGTAAGATGGACGGTACGGCGGATATCGAAATCCGTGTTCCACACTTCGGTTATGCTGACCGTATTCAGGAAATTCACATCAAAGTGATCCACATCCTGATCCAGCTGATCGAAAAAGAGATGGTTAAGTAAGACTTCGCTGGGGGCATGATTGCCCCCGCTGTTGTGGAGGTGATGTATGTGCGAATTGCTCGGGATGAGCGCCAATGTGCCAACCGATATCTGCTTTAGCTTCACCGGGCTCGTTCAGCGCGGCGGGGGCACCGGGCCGCATAAAGACGGCTGGGGCATTACCTTCTACGAAGGCAAAGGATGTCGCACATTCAAAGATCCCCAGCCCAGCTTTAATTCCCCGATTGCCAGACTGGTGCAGGACTATCCCATTAAGTCCCGCTCGGTGATTGCCCACATCCGTCAGGCAAACCGTGGGGAAGTGGCGCTGGAAAATACCCACCCGTTCACCCGCGAGCTGTGGGGCCGTCACTGGACCTACGCGCACAATGGCCAGCTCTCCGGCTACAAGTCGCTAGAGACGGGCAATTTCCGTCCGGTCGGTGAGACCGACAGCGAAAAAGCGTTTTGCTGGCTGCTGCACAAGCTGACGCAGCGTTATCCGCGCACGCCCGGCAACATGACCGCCGTCTTCAAATACATTGCGTCGCTGGCATCAGAACTGCGTGAGAAGGGCGTGTTCAACATGCTGCTGTCTGACGGGCGTTATGTGATGGCGTTCTGTTCGACCAATCTGTTCTGGATCACGCGCCGCGCGCCGTTTGGCGTCGCCAAGCTGCTCGATCAGGATGTGGAAATTGATTTTCAACGAGAGACCACACCGAATGATGTGGTCACAGTGATCGCGACCCAGCCACTGACGGGCAACGAAACCTGGCAAAAGATTATGCCAGGCGAGTGGGTCTTATTTTGTCTCGGGGACCGAGTAGTTTGATGCCAGCTGTGGCTGGACGACTTCGTGGCTCAGCGGCTTGCTGACCACATAGCGGCCATCGACAACCGAGACAACCGGCGGCTTGTGCGTCTGCTCAAAGTAGTCGTAACCCGGTTTCAGCTGTTTCCAGAAATCCGCGTAGTAGGAGTACTTGTGACGCGCCATGTTGGCATCGGTCATGCGGAACGGGTAGATGCTGACCTGAACGTTCGGCTGACCAAAGACCAGTGCGCCGGTGACAAACTGGAAAATCTCATCAATGCCGGTATCGGTCATCGCATAACAGCCGATAGACACGCATGCACCGTGGATCATCAGGTATTTGCCTTCATAACCGTGGGCACGGTCATAGGCGTTCGGGAAGCCAATGTTAATGGCTTTATAGAAGCGGCTGTCAGGTTTTAGCTGGCTACGCTGAACGTTGTAAAACCCTTCCGGACTTTTGAAATCGCCCTGACGCTGTTTTGGCCCCAGACCACCGGAGTAGTTACAAATCTTGTAACTATCAAGCAGCTGATATGTCTCGCCCATTTTTACAAACAGATCGAGTGTGCGTTCTTCCTTGAAGATTTGAATATAAACCGGTGATCCCATTAACTGCTGTTTATATTCTTTGCTGACCGGCGTGGTTGAGCTATTGCTGCTGAGCAGCCCGGCAAACGATACGCACGGAATCAGGAGCATCGCAATGAACAATGCGATTTTACGCATACTACTAGTTCCTTGATAAAACTAAGACCAAATTGCCAGGACGGCAAAAGAGACCCGAAATCAGATTATTCTGTTAGGTGCGCTCACATTAGCACCGCCATAGATTTTCGCAAGAGCCGGACGGTGAGTTTACAAATTAGTTTTACTTTATAAACCATCAAAATCGCGTTGGCTCCAGGAACTTTGCGTAATACCTCGCACTTTAGCGCCTGCAACCGAGGTTTTGGTGCCCGAAAAACAGCGAAAATGGTACACTTCGCCCCCTCTGGATTGAAGTTCATGGAAGCTTGCTAACCACATGTTTAAAATCAGAAAAGGACTTGATCTGCCGATTGCAGGCGTGCCCGAGCCGCACGTTTCGCCTGGCGCAAGTGTCCGCCATGTCGCCATTTTGGGCGATGACTACCTGGGAATGCGTCCCTCAATGCTGGTGCAGGAAAGCGATCGCGTCATTAAAGGACAGGCGCTCTTCGAGGACAAAAAAAATCCTGGCGTTATGTTTACGGCCCCCGCGAGCGGTACCGTGGTGGCAATCAATCGCGGTGAACGTCGCGTCCTGCAGTCGGTGGTTATCCGTATTGAAGGCGACGAACAACGTGAGTTTTCCCGTTTCGACGCAGCAGACCTCGCCGCCCTGAGCCGGGAAGCCGTTCAGGCACAACTGCTGGCGTCCGGCTTGTGGACGGCGTTTCGCACGCGACCTTTCAGCAAATCGCCTGTTCCGGACACGCTTCCGGCCGCTATTTTCGTCACCGCCATTGATACCAACCCGCTCAGCGCGGACCCGGAGCCCATTATTCTGGCGCAGCGTAACGCGTTTGATGCCGGGCTAACCGTGTTAACCCGTCTGACTTCGGGGAAGGTCCACGTCTGTCAGGCGGGCGGCGGCAAACTCGGGGGCCATCCGCAGGGGCAAGTTACGTTTAATACGTTTGCAGGTCCGCACCCGGCGGGGTTAGTCGGAACGCATATCCACTTCCTGGAGCCGGTGAGCCTGACGAAACAGGTCTGGCATCTGAATTATCAGGACGTGATTGCCATTGGTAAGCTCTTTACCACCGGTGAACTGTGCGCTGAACGGGTGATCGCCCTCGGCGGGCCACAGGCAGCAAATCCACACCTGGTGAAAACGCTGCTGGGTGCGGACATTAATGAACTGCTTGCCGGTGAAACGAAAGAGGGTGAAAACCGCCTGATTTCTGGCTCGGTGCTCAGTGGCCGTCATGCGGCTGGCGCGCAGGCGTATCTTGGGCGCTTCCACCTGCAGGTCAGTGTGGTTCTGGAAGGTCGCGAGAAAGAGCTGTTCGGCTGGGTTCTGCCGGGTGCTGAGAAGTATTCCGTGACCCGCACTACCCTTGGGCACTTCCTGCGTCGCAAACTCTTTAATTTCTCGACCAGCACCCACGGCGGAGAGCGCGCCATGGTTCCGATTGGCAACTACGAGCGCGTTATGCCGCTGGATATTCTGCCAACTCTGCTGCTGCGCGATCTGCTGGCCGGCGACACCGACAGTGCCCAGGCGCTGGGGTGCCTCGAGCTTGACGAAGAAGATCTGGCGCTCTGTACCTATGTCTGTCCGGGAAAATACGAATATGGACCGGTATTGCGCGAGGTGTTAACCCGCATTGAGCAGGAAGGATAACTGATGGGCTTAAAACACCTCTTTGAAAAAATAGAGCCGCACTTTACGCACGGGAAGCTCAGGAAGTACTACCCGCTGTATGAAGCAACGGCGACCATTTTCTACACGCCGGGGCTGGTCACAAAAGGGGCAGCACACGTCCGCGATGCTATCGACCTCAAACGAATGATGATTCTGGTCTGGTTTGCGGTCTTCCCGGCCATGTTCTGGGGTATGTACAACGTTGGCCTGCAGACCATTCCGGCGCTGCATCATTTATATGATGCCCCACAGCTGGCTCAGGTTATCCAGTCGGACTGGCACTACCGCCTGGCCCAGACGTTGGGCGTCAGCTTTGCAGCCGATGCCGGCTGGATAAGCATGATGACGCTGGGAGCCGTATTCTTCCTGCCAATCTACATCACGGTGTTTATCGTGGGTGGCTTCTGGGAAGTGCTGTTCGCCATCATTCGCAAACATGAGATCAACGAAGGCTTCTTCGTGACGTCGATTCTGTTTGCCCTGATTGTTCCACCGACGCTGCCGCTCTGGCAGGCGGCACTGGGGATCAGTTTTGGCGTGGTGATTGCCAAGGAGATCTTCGGTGGCACCGGGCGCAACTTCCTCAACCCGGCGCTGGCCGGGCGAGCGTTCCTGTTCTTTGCGTATCCAGCGCAAATCTCGGGCGACCTGGTGTGGACGGCTGCGGATGGGTTCTCGGGTGCGACGCCGCTTTCACAGTGGGCCGCGCACGGGGGCGAAACGCTGGTTAACAACGCCACGGGTCAACCCGTGACCTGGCTGGATGCCTTTATTGGCAACATTCCCGGCTCTGTTGGGGAAGTTTCCACGCTGATGATTTTACTCGGTGGGGCCATCATTCTCTTCGGACGTGTTGCGTCGTGGCGCATTGTCGCAGGGGTAATGATTGGCATGGTGTTAACAGCCACGATGTTTAATTTCATCGGTTCCGCCACCAACCCGATGTTCTCCATGCCCTGGTACTGGCATCTGGTGCTGGGTGGGTTCGCTTTCGGCATGATGTTCATGGCCACCGATCCTGTCTCTGCGTCCTTTACCGACAAAGGTAAATGGAGCTATGGCGTGCTCATTGGTGCGATGTGTGTCCTGATTCGTGTGGTCAACCCGGCTTATCCGGAAGGGATGATGTTGGCCATTCTGTTTGCCAATCTGTTTGCGCCGCTCTTCGACTATCTGGTCGTGCGCGCCAACATTAAGCGGAGGAAAGCGCGTGGCTGAAAGCAAGAATAACGACAGCATCGGCAAAACGCTGCTGGTGGTGCTGGTCCTTTGCCTGGTCTGTTCCATTGTCGTGGCTGGCTCTGCCGTGGGATTAAAACCACGGCAACAGGAGCAGCGTGCGCTGGATAAACAACGCAACATCCTGGCTGTGGCCGGGTTAATGCAGGAAGGGATGAGTACAGACGACGTGGCTGAACTCTTCGCGGAGCGCATTTCGGCGCGTCTGGTGGATTTAAAAACCGGCCAGTTGCTGGATAAAGACCCGACGAAATTTAACCAGGCACTGGCACTGAAAGACCCTGAGATGAGCCTGACGCTGGAGGCATCGCAAGATCCCGCTGGCATCAAGCGTCGCAGTAACCTCGCCGAAATTTACCTTGTGCGCGATGAGCAGAAGCGGGTGCAGGAGGTCGTGTTGCCGATATACGGTAACGGGCTGTGGTCGATGATGTACGCCTTTGTGGCACTCGATACGGATGGTCGCACGGTGAAAGGGATTACCTATTATGACCAGGGCGAAACGCCGGGGCTCGGCGGTGAGGTTGAAAACCCTAACTGGCGCGCGCAGTTTGTCGGCAAGAAAGTGCTCGACGATAACGGACTGCCTGCCCTGAAGGTGATGAAAGGGGCTGCGCGTCCGGGTGACGAATATGCCGTAGACGGGCTTTCCGGGGCAACGCTCACGTCAAAAGGGGTGCAGCACAGTTTTGATTTCTGGATGGGCGAGCTGGGCTTTGGTCCTTTCCTGAAAAACGTACGTGAAGGAGCGCTGAACAATGGCTGATACGGGTGAACTGAAAGAAGTCAAAAAGGTGCTCATTGGCCCGCTGCTGGCGAATAACCCTATTACCTTACAGGTACTGGGCGTCTGTTCGGCGCTGGCGGTCACGACAAAACTGGAAACCGCGCTGGTTATGACCGTCGCGGTCACGCTGGTGACGGCATTTTCCAGCATGTTTATCTCCATGATCCGCCACCACATCCCGAATAGCGTGAGGATCATTGTGCAGATGGCGATCATCGCGTCGCTGGTGATCGTGGTCGATCAGCTACTGCGCGCTTTCGCGTATGAAACGTCAAAACAGCTCTCGGTGTTTGTCGGTCTGATTATTACCAACTGCATCGTGATGGGGCGTGCCGAAGCTTATGCGATGAAAATGCCTCCGCTGGCGAGCTTTATGGACGGGATCGGTAACGGTCTCGGTTACGGCGTTATCCTGCTGACCGTTGGGTTCCTGCGCGAGCTGATTGGCAGCGGTAAGCTGTTTGGCGTCACGGTGCTGGACACGGTACAAAACGGCGGCTGGTATCTGCCAAACGGACTCTTCCTGCTGGCCCCAAGCGCATTTTTCATTATCGGTTTGCTGATCTGGCTGATTCGTACCCTGAAGCCAGAACAGCAGGAAAAGGAGTAACCGACGATGGCTCATTATCTGAGTTTATTTGTGCGCGCGGTGTTTGTTGAAAACATGGCACTCGCGTTTTTCCTGGGCATGTGTACGTTTCTTGCCGTTTCCAAAAAGGTATCGACGGCATTTGGTCTGGGTGTTGCGGTCACGGTGGTGCTCGGCTTATCTGTACCGATTAACAACCTGGTGTACAACTTTGTGCTGCGCGACGGTGCGCTGGTAGACGGTGTCGATCTCAGCTTCCTGAACTTCATCACCTTTATCGGTGTGATTGCGGCGCTGGTACAAATCCTGGAGATGATCCTCGACAGGTATTTCCCGTCGCTATACAACGCGCTGGGGATTTTTCTGCCGTTGATCGCGGTGAACTGCGCCATCTTTGGTGGCGTCTCGTTTATGGTTCAGCGTGATTACAACTTCAGTGAATCCGTTGTGTATGGTTTCGGCTCCGGCATCGGCTGGATGCTGGCTATCGTTACCATGGCGGGGATCCGCGAAAAAATGAAATATGCCAATGTGCCTGCGGGTTTACGTGGCTTAGGGATCACCTTTATCACCACCGGGCTGATGGCGCTGGGCTTTATGTCCTTCTCCGGTGTGCAGCTATAAGGGCTAACAGATGGAAATTATTCTTGGCGTGGTGATGTTCACGCTGATTGTACTGGTGTTGTCAGGGCTGATTCTGGCGGCACGCGCGAAGCTGGTGAATTCCGGCGACGTGGTGATTGATATCAACGGTGAGCCGCAAAACCAGATCCGCACGCCGGCGGGGGATAAACTGCTCAATACGCTCTCCGGCAACGGGATCTTTGTCTCCTCGGCCTGCGGTGGCGGTGGCTCCTGCGGTCAGTGCCGCGTCACGGTGAAAGAGGGGGGCGGGGATATTCTGCCCACTGAGCTGGCGCATATCACGAAGCGTGAGGCGAAAGAGGGCTGCCGTCTGGCCTGCCAGGTCGCGGTGCGCCAGGACATGAAAATTGAGCTGCCGGAAGAGATCTTCGGGGTTAAAAAATGGGAGTGCGAAGTTATCTCTAACGATAACAAAGCGACTTTCATTAAAGAGCTGAAGCTGCGCGTGCCGGAAGGGGAAGATGTTCCGTTCCGGGCCGGGGGATACATCCAGATTGAGTGCCCGGATCACACCGTGGCGTATGCGGACTTTGACGTTCCGGATGAGTACCGTGCCGACTGGGACAAATTCAATCTTTTCCGTTTTGTGTCTGACGTTAAAGAACCGACGCTTCGCGCCTACTCAATGGCCAACTACCCGGACGAGAAGGGCATCATTATGCTCAACGTGCGTATCGCCACGCCGCCGCCGAATGTGCCTGATGCACCCCCGGGCGTCATGTCGTCGTATATCTGGTCCCTGAAACCGGGAGATAAGGTGACCATCTCCGGTCCGTTTGGCGAGTTCTTTGCTAAAGAGACCGAGGCTGAAATGGTCTTTATCGGTGGTGGCGCGGGCATGGCACCGATGCGTTCGCACATTTTTGACCAGCTCAAGCGCCTCGGGAGCAAGCGCAAAATCAGCTTCTGGTACGGGGCACGCTCGCTGCGAGAGATGTTCTATGATGATGAGTTTGAGCAACTGGCGCGTGAAAACCCAAACTTCACCTTCCATGTGGCCCTCTCCGATCCGCAACCGGAAGATAACTGGACCGGCCACACGGGGTTCATCCACAACGTGCTTTATGAAAACTACCTCAAGCAGCATCCTGCGCCAGAGGATTGCGAATTTTACATGTGTGGGCCGCCAGTGATGAACGCTGCAGTCATTAAGATGCTAAAAGATCTGGGTGTGGAAGATGAGAACATCCTGCTGGATGACTTCGGGGGGTGATGATGCTGACGTTTCTGGCAACATTCGCGGTTTTTTTGCTAGTTGTACTCGGCATGTCTCTGGGCTGGATCATAAAGCGTAAAAGCATTCAGGGCAGCTGTGGTGGTATCTCCGCGCTCGGGATGGAAAAAGTGTGCGACTGCCCCGAACCCTGCGACGCCCGTAAAAAACGCATGGCGCGCGAGGCCCGGCGGATCCTGTAGTGAGTCCGGTGTTTCCCCTCTTCCTGGAGGAGAGGGGAAACACACTTCTCAACTCTCATTTCTTTACTGTATACTTATCCAGTGATGAGTGAGGGCTTACTATGCGCAAAATAATCCATGTCGATATGGACTGCTTTTTTGCCGCAGTGGAGATGCGTGACAATCCGGCGCTGCGGGATATACCTATTGCGATTGGCGGTAGCCGTGTCCAGCGCGGTGTGATCAGCACCGCCAACTACCCTGCGCGCAAATTTGGCGTGCGCAGTGCTATGCCAACTGCCATGGCGCTAAAGCTGTGCCCTCATCTCACACTGTTGCCCGGCCGATTTGAAGCCTACAAAGAAGCCTCCCTGCATATCCGCGAGATCTTCTCTCGCTATACCTCGCTGATTGAACCTCTGTCACTGGACGAAGCCTACCTGGATGTCACTGACAGCCTGCACTGCCACGGCTCCGCAACGTTAATGGCGCAGGAGATCCGCCGGACTATCTTCAACGAGCTCAATCTGACCGCTTCCGCAGGCGTCGCACCGGTGAAATTCCTCGCCAAAATAGCGTCTGATTTGAATAAACCCGATGGTCAGTACGTCATCACTCCGGAAGACGTTCCGGCGTTTTTAAAAACACTGCCGCTCGGCAAAATCCCCGGCGTGGGGAAAGTGTCTGCTGCAAAGCTGGAAAGTATGGGATTACGGACCTGTGAAGATGTACAGCGAAGCGATCTGGCCATGCTGCTCAAGCGTTTCGGTAAGTTTGGTCGCGTGCTGTGGGAGCGCAGTCAGGGAATTGATGAGCGCAGCGTGAGCAATGAGCGGCTGCGTAAATCGGTCGGGGTTGAACGCACGCTGATGGAAGACATCCATGACTGGTCCGAGTGTGAAGTCATTATCACTGACCAACTTTATCCCGAACTGGAGCGGCGGTTAGCGAAAGTAAAACCCGATCTGCTGATTGCCCGTCAGGGCGTTAAGCTGAAGTTTAATGATTTCCAGCAGACGACGCAGGAGCATGTCTGGCCGCGACTGAATAAAGACGATCTTATCGCCACCGCGAGAAAAGCCTGGGAAGAGCGGCGGGCAGGGCGGGGAGTGAGGCTGGTGGGGTTACACGTGACGCTGCTGGACCCGCAACTGGAGCGGCAGCTGGTATTGGGGTTATAGCAGGCGGATTTGTCAGCCCGGCAGGCAACGTGCTACCGGGCATCATACGGCGAATTACTTAGCAGGGATCGCTTTCAGCAGTTCAGTCAGCAGAGTCCAGTAATGACCCACGCTTTCAATATGAACCTGCTCATCTGGCGAGTGCGGACCGGTAATGGTTGGCCCGATAGACACCATGTCCATGTTCGGATACGGTTTCTTGAACAGACCACACTCCAGACCGGCGTGGATCACCTGAATGTTCGGGGTACTGTTGAACAGACGCTGGTAAGTTTCACGCACCAGCGCCATCACCGGCGAACTGGCATCCGGCTGCCAGCCTGGGTAGCTACCTTTTGCGGAGGTGTGCGCACCCGCCAGTTTACCCAGAGACTCCAGCATGCTCACCACATACTCTTTACCGCTGTCGATAAGCGAACGGATCAGGCAGATGATCTCCGCGCTGTCATCGCTCATAGCGACCACGCCCACGTTCAGGGAGGTTTCAACCACGCCTTTCGCGACGTCTGAGTTACGAATCACGCCGTTTGGCGTCGCGTTCAGCAGCTGAACGAAGGCGTCACGAGACGGGGAGGTCAGCGCCGCTTTGTCGGTAGTCACGGACTCCAGCACCACGGTCAGGTTCTTCTCTTTCGCTGACAGTTCGTTTTTCAGGATATCCAGATACACGCTGGAAAGCTTTTTCAGCTCGTCAGCTTTTGCAGCGGGTACTGCCACGGTCGTGAAGGCTTCACGCGGAATGGCATTGCGCAGTGTGCCGCCGTTGAAATCCACCAGACGCAGATCCAGCTCAGCCGCGTGGCCAGCCAGGAAGCGTGCCAGCAGTTTGTTGGCGTTGCCCAGACCCAGGTGAATATCACCACCGGAGTGGCCGCCTTTCAGCCCTTTCAGCGTCAGCTTGAAGGTCTGGAAACCAGCAGGGATCGCTGCGCGGGACAGTGGCAGGGTAGTGATGAAATCAATTCCGCCGGCGCAGCCCATGTAGATCTCACCCTCTTCTTCAGAGTCGGTGTTGATCAGAATGTCCGCCTGCAGCCAGTTCGCCTGCAGACCGAACGCGCCGTCCATGCCTGCTTCTTCCGTCATGGTCAGCAGCACTTCCAGCGGACCGTGTTCAACGCTGTCGTCCGCCAGGACGGCCAGAGCAGACGCCATACCAATGCCGTTATCTGCACCAAGGGTCGTGCCGCGCGCTTTCACCCAGTCGCCATCGATGTAAGGCTGGATAGGGTCTTTGGTGAAGTCGTGAACGGTGTCGTTGTTTTTCTGTGGAACCATGTCCAGGTGCGCCTGCAGCACAACCGGTTTACGGTTTTCCATGCCTGCGGTCGCCGGTTTGCGGATCAGAATGTTGCCAACCTGGTCGCGTTCAGCATGCAGACCTTTTTCCTTCGCCCAGCCCATAATATGTTCGGCAAGCTGTTCTTCATGGTAGGAAGGGTGGGGAATGGAACAGATTTTGGCAAAAATATCCCACAGTGGCTGTGGAGATAATTGAGACAGTTCAGACACGATAAGTCTCCTTGTCGATGCCCTGCAAAGCGAGTTGCAGGTCACAGGGTTAGCAGGTTAATAGTTACCACAAGACAGGCTTGCGAGATGCAACTGAGAATACCACTTTCTCCGGTGGCTGGTAGCATAAAGCATGTAAAAACTCAGGCTCCGGGCGCTAAACACTGGTTTTTAGTGCGTCAGATCTCTATAATCTCGCGCAACCTATTTCCCCCTCGAACACTTTTTAAGCCGTATACAAACAGGCTGGGACACTTCACATGAGCGAAAAATACGTCGTCACCTGGGACATGTTGCAGATTCACGCACGCAAACTGGCTGCGCGTCTGATGCCTTCCGAACAGTGGAAAGGCATTATTGCCGTCAGCCGTGGCGGTCTGGTACCGGGGGCGCTGCTGGCACGTGAGCTGGGTATTCGTCATGTCGATACCGTATGCATCTCCAGCTATGACCATGACAACCAGCGTGAGCTGACCGTGCTGAAACGTGCGGAAGGCGACGGTGAAGGCTTCATCGTTATCGACGACCTGGTTGATACCGGCGGTACCGCGGTGGCTATCCGCGAAATGTATCCAAAAGCCCACTTCGTCACCATCTTCGCGAAGCCAGCAGGCCGTCCGCTGGTTGACGATTACGTGATTGATATCCCTCAGGATACCTGGATTGAACAGCCATGGGATATGGGCGTGGTATTCGTACCGCCAATCTCTGGTCGTTAATTCTTTTACGCACTTATTTAACGCCCGGTGATACCGGGCGTTGTTTTTTTTAGTCTGACGCGCGTTACAATGGTCTCTATATGACGTATTCATGGAGGCAACGTAATGACGCAGGCGAATCTCACCGAGACTCTCTTCAAACCCCGTTTCAAACATCCTGAAACGTCGACGCTGGTGCGCCGGTTTAATCCGGGGACCATGCCTGCCGTCCAGTCTGCATTAGACGGTAAAAACGTGCCTCACTGGTACCGCATGATTAACCGTCTGATGTGGATCTGGCGCGGTATTGATCCCCGTGAAATCCTTGATGTGCAGGCGCGTATCGTGATGAGCGAAGCTGAGCGCACCGACAGTGAACTCTACGATACGGTCGTGGGTTATCGCGGGGGAAACTGGATCTACGAATGGTCTAAACAGGCGATGCTCTGGCAGCAAAAAGCCAGCCAGGAAGAGGACGCCACGCTCAGCGGCAAACACTGGCTGCATGCAGCCAACCTCTATGCTATTGCCGCATACCCGCATTTGAAAGGTGATGAGCTGGCCGAGCAGGCTCAGGCGCTGGCGAATCGCGCCTACGAAGAGGCCGCTCAACGCTTGCCGGGCCGGATGCGCGAGCTGGAATTTACCATCCCGGGTGGCGCGCCCGTCACCGGGTTCCTGCATATGCCAGAAGGCGAAGGCCCGTTCCCGACCGTTCTGATGTGCGGCGGGCTGGATTCACTGCAAATCGACTATTACAGCCTGTATGAGCGTTACTTCGCACCAAAAGGGATCGCGATGCTGACGCTGGATATGCCCTCAATTGGCTTTTCATCCAAATGGAAACTGACTCAGGACTCGAGTCTTCTGCACCAGCATGCATTAAAAGCGCTGGAAAACATTCCATGGGTTGACCACACGCGTGTTGCTGCATTTGGCTTCCGCTTTGGCGCCAACGTCGCCGTGCGTCTGGCTTACCTTGAAGCTTCGCGCCTGAAGGCCGTCGCCTGTCTCGGTCCGGTGGTGCACGCTCTGCTCAGCGATCCGACCCGGCAGGGCCGCGTGCCGGAAATGTACCTTGATGTGCTGGCCAGCCGCCTTGGCATGCATGATGCATCAGACGAAGCGCTGCGCGTTGAACTCAATCGTTACTCGCTAAAAACGCAGGGGTTGCTGGGACGGCGTTGCCCTACGCCGATGATGTCAGGGTACTGGAAAAACGATCCCTTCAGTCCCGAAGAGGAGTCACGCTTAATCACTTCGTCATCTGCGGATGGCAAATTGCTTGAGGTACCGTTCAGCCCGGTGTACCAGAATTTTGACAAAGCATTGAGAGAGATCACACGCTGGATCGCGCAGAGATTGTGTTAATAGATTGCTAAATTTTGCTGGTTTGGTAAAACAGTGGCTTCACAAAAGGAGATCGCAATGACGTTACCGAGTGGACACCCGAAAAGTAGACTGATCAAGAAGTTTATGGCTCTCGGCCCGTATATTCGAGAAGAGCAGTGTGAAGAAAATCGCTTTTTTTTCGACTGCCTGGCTGTATGCGTCAACGTGAAGCCTGCACCCGAAAAACGTGAATTCTGGGGCTGGTGGATGGAAATGGAAGCGGAAGAAAAACGTTTTACGTATAGCTACCAGTTCGGCCTGTTTAATAAAGACGGCTACTGGCAAACAGCCCCAATCAAAGACCAGGAAGTGATCGACCGCCTGGAGCATACTTTGAAAGAGTACCTCGAAAAGGCAAGAGCGCTGCTGGCCACTCTGGATCTGAAGCTTGAACCCGCGGATAACTTTTCCAGCGAAGCGGTTAAGCTGACGGCGTAATCGTGATATTTCTCCCTCTCTCTTCGCGAGGGATGGGGGGAGGGCAGTAAACCCGACCCCCTCCAGGCAAAAAAAATCCCGGCATCTGCGCCGGGATTTTTTATTTCAACAATATCAGAACTGGTAGGTCATACCCAGAGCAACGATGTCATCGCTGCTCACGCCCAGTTTATTGTCGTCATCAATCTGGTTGATTTTATAATCAACAAACGCGGACATATTCTTGTTGAAATAATAGGTCGCGCCCACGTCGATGTATTTCACCAGATCTTCGTCACCCACACCTTCGATATCCTTGCCTTTAGACTGGACATAACCCAGGGACGGACGCAGACCGAAATCGAACTGGTATTGTGCAACAACTTCAAAGTTCTGAGCCTTATTCGCAAAACCACCCGAAATTGGGGTCATATTACGGGTTTCAGAGTACATCGCTGCCAGATAAATATCGTTAGCGTCATATTTCAGACCGGTTGCCCATGCTTCCGCTTTTTTACCTTCGCCGCGCGTCAGCAGGTTTTGTGCGTTAGTACGGTCAGAGTTGGTGTAGGCACCGCTGACGGCGAAGTCGCTGCCACCGAAGTCATAGGTCAGAGAGGTACCGAAACCGTCACCGTTCTGTTTTTTGACGTCGCGGTTTTCGTTTTTGCCCTGATACTGCAGGGTCATATCCAGGCCATCAACCGCACCGAAGAAGTCGGTGTTACGGTAGGTGGCAAGACCGCTCGCACGTTTAGTCATGAAGTTATCAGTCTGGGCTGAAGAGTCACCGCCGAACTCAGGGAACATATCGGTCCAGGCTTCAACGTCGTACAGTGCGCCCAGGTTACGACCGTAATCCAGAGAGCCAATGTCTTTCAGTTTCAGACCAGCAAACGCCAGACGCGTTTTCTGTGTAGAGTCGCTTTCTGCTTTGTTACCGGCAAATTCAGCTTCCCAACGGCCATAGCCCGTCAGCTGATCGTTAATCTGTGTTTCGCCTTTAAAACCGAAACGGACGTAAGTCTGGTCACCATCTTTAGTGTCATCATCGCTGATGTAGTGCATTGCTTTAACTTTGCCGTATACGTCCAGTTTATTACCGTTTTTATTATAAACTTCGGCTGCGTGTACAGATGCGGAAGCCACAACGCCCATTACCACTAATGCCAGTGTGCTCTTTTTCATTTTCGATCCTGTCTTATAAACGCGCTAAAAAAATTCGCTGGACGATAAGCTCATGCTTAAGTCCCGTGAAAAAACAGAAAGGGTTTTAACGTTACGCAATGAAACTTTTATGACAAATTAAGAATAATTTTAAAAAACTGTGATTTATTATTTCGGTAATAAAACTGTCAAATTTTGCCGCTACGCTTCCTGATCCCGCGCAACAAAGTGTTTCGCGATGTGCTAAGGCAGTTGGCAACGGGGCTGACACCTGTTAAAACGTTCGTTTGACATCATTTTCCCTTATCGTTGAACGGCAGAGAATCATGAGTGACAGCCAGACGCTGGTGGTAAAACTCGGTACCAGTGTTTTAACAGGCGGATCGCGCCGCCTTAATCGCGCCCACATTGTTGAGCTTGTACGTCAGTGCGCTCAGTTGCATGCCGCAGGGCATCGTATTGTAATTGTGACCTCCGGGGCGATTGCCGCCGGGCGTGAACACCTGGGTTACCCCGAACTCCCCGCGACGATCGCCTCTAAACAGCTGCTGGCCGCCGTGGGACAAAGCCGACTCATTCAACTCTGGGAACAGCTGTTTTCTATCTATGGTATCCACGTCGGGCAGATGCTGCTGACGCGTGCGGATATGGAAGACCGGGAGCGTTTCCTGAACGCGCGCGATACGCTGCGCGCGCTGCTGGATAACAACATCGTTCCCGTCATTAACGAAAACGATGCCGTTGCCACCGCTGAAATCAAAGTGGGTGATAACGATAACCTCTCGGCGCTGGCCGCGATTCTGGCAGGCGCTGATAAATTACTGCTCCTGACCGACCAGCAGGGGCTCTTCACCGCCGACCCGCGTTCAAATCCGGACGCTGAACTGATTACCGATGTACACGGTATCGACGATGCGCTACGCGCCATCGCAGGTGACAGCGTTTCAGGCCTCGGGACCGGCGGGATGGGGACCAAGCTGCAGGCTGCCGACGTGGCATGCCGTGCCGGTATCGACACCATCATTGCCGCGGGCAGCCGTCCTGGCGTGATTGGCGACGTGATGGAAGGCATCTCCGTGGGAACCCGCTTCCACGCGCAGGCCTCCCCGCTGGAGAACCGCAAACGCTGGATCTTTGGCGCACCGCCGGCAGGCGAACTCACCGTTGATGAAGGGGCGACCGCCGCAATTCTGGAAAGAGGGAGTTCATTACTTCCTAAAGGAATTAAAAGCGTGACAGGCAACTTCTCACGTGGTGAAGTGATCCGTATCCGTAATCTCGAAGGTCGTGACATCGCCCACGGCGTAAGCCGCTACAACAGCGATGCCCTGCGCCGTATTGCGGGTCACCATTCACAGCAGATCGACGCCATTCTGGGTTATGAATATGGCCCGGTTGCCGTGCATCGTGATGACATGATTATTCGTTAAGGAGCCAGAAAATGCTGGAACAAATGGGCGTAGCCGCGAAGGCCGCCTCTTACAAACTGGCGCTCCTTTCCAGCCGCGAGAAAAACCGCGTGCTGGAAAAAATCGCTGATTATCTGGAATCGCAGTCGCAGGAGATTCTGCTCGCCAACGAGCAGGATCTGCTGGAAGCGCGTCGCAATGGCCTGAGCGAAGCAATGCTTGACCGCCTGGCGCTGACCCCGGCACGTCTGAAAGGCATCGCTGACGATGTCCGCCAGGTCTGCAATCTTGCCGATCCGGTAGGTCAGGTCATTGACGGTGGGCTGCTCGACAGCGGGCTGCGCCTTGAGCGTCGTCGCGTGCCGCTGGGCGTTATTGGCGTGATCTATGAAGCCCGTCCCAACGTTACGGTTGATGTCGCTTCCCTGTGCCTGAAGACCGGCAACGCTGCCATTCTGCGTGGCGGGAAAGAGACCTGGCGTACCAACGCCGCGACCGTAAACGTTATCCAGCTGGCGCTGGAAGAGTGCGGCCTGCCGGCAGGTGCCGTACAGGCAATCGAGAGCCCGGACCGTGCGCTGGTGAACGAGATGCTGCGCATGGATAAATACATCGACATGCTGATCCCACGCGGTGGCGCGGGCCTGCACAAGCTGTGCCGTGAGCAGTCGACCATTCCTGTGATCACGGGCGGTATCGGCGTGTGCCATATCGTGGTTGATGACAGTGCCGAGATTGAACCGGCGCTCAAGATTATCGTCAATGCCAAAACCCAGCGTCCAAGCACCTGTAATACGGTTGAAACGCTGCTGGTGCATCAGGGCATCGCCAATACCTTCCTGCCTGCTCTGAGCAAACAGATGGCCGAAAGCGGCGTGACGCTGCACGCGGATGCCAACGCGCTGGCACTGCTGAAAGACGGCCCGGCGACGGTGGTACCGGTCAAAGCGGAACAGTACGACGACGAATTTCTGTCGCTGGATTTGAACGTGAAGGTGGTTGCGAGCCTTGACGATGCCATTGCTCACATCCGTGAACATGGTACCCAGCACTCGGATGCGATTCTGACGCGCACCCTGCGCAATGCCGATCGCTTTGTGAATGAGGTGGACTCCTCCGCCGTGTACGTGAATGCCTCAACCCGCTTCACCGACGGTGGCCAGTTCGGCCTGGGCGCAGAAGTTGCTGTCAGCACGCAAAAACTGCATGCAAGAGGCCCGATGGGCCTGGAAGCACTGACCACCTACAAGTGGATCGGCTTCGGTGATGATACGATTCGTGCGTAAATAATCACGGGTGATGCAAAAATAGCCGTTTGATTCAAAAGGGCATTGACGCATCACCCGGTTAGATCTAACCTTTTGCCCCGTGGTTACGCTCGTAACCGGCCTTTCAGGGCCGATATAGCTCAGTTGGTAGAGCAGCGCATTCGTAATGCGAAGGTCGTAGGTTCGACTCCTATTATCGGCACCATCCTAACGTCTCCCAAAGTCGACTAAATTTCACCAAAATCCCTTATATCCTGCGCTCTGAAACCTTTTAGTACCTCCACGTCTACAAAAATCTCCTGAAATCAATGGTCAGTAGGTGCAAGGGTATTTGTATTTCGGTCTTAAGTAGGTATCTCCAGGTGAAACTTAATGCCACTAAGAGAAGGCTTACAAGTTGTCCGATGGTGATGGTCTGTATTTCTTGATCAAACCTTATGGCGGCAAATACTGGCGCTTAAAATATCATGTAGCCGGTATAGAGAAGCTGGGTTAGTCGGCAGAAGGTTTACGGCTGGATAGCCCGCGGTGAAATTGTAATTTCAGGCGATAAAGTGGATGTCGAAGCATCGCAGGCTAAACAAAATTCTGCTGGTGCGCGAACACCAGACTGAAATGACATGGGCGCAGGCCGCCGCATGGGTATGGAAGCATGACGGCGGGAAAGAGTTGCCGGCTGATATTGATGCTGGCCAGCCTATAGAGGCAGCAGCCGCTGAGCTGGGTTTTGATGTTCAGCACGAGCCCGATGAACAATTGCTGATTCTCTTCCGGCCGGATGAAGAAACCCACAGCTTCTATGGCAAAGACCGTGCAGCAGGCGCTTTACGGTTTCTTCGTTCTGAGCTGGCCTACGTTACCACAATGCACCCCGATACGCCGGATGACTGGAACAAAACAGGTTTAATGGCGCTCTGCCTGCTGGACGGCGAAAAACTGTAAACCCCCAGCCTAACCCAGCCCCTCAAACAGCACCGCCAGCGGGGATTTTTGGCTACACGCGCTCTAAGTTACTGTTGCTTAAAACTGTACCAATATAACCTACAATATTTGATTTAAAGAGCGGGAGATCACAAGCAGAAATCAGTCCTGTAAGGCATAATGGATAAAAATCATCTGTTTAAAAGGACTATACGATGTCGCATGTAAGTATCAATGATTTTAAGTTTCTTAATATTAAATGCCAAAAATACTTTGATTTATTCAGTAAAACTAATCAATTTGTTCAAGAAGTGAATGAACTTAAGTTACAACAAAGGTTTGGTTTTTATCTCTTCATGCTTGAGTCATTATGTAATGAAAAAGATATAGATCGAATTAGTGATTACATTACAGATACTGAATACAACTCGTATTTATATGGTAACCGAAATGATGATCATGGTATTGATGCAATATTTATAGATAGTGAAGATAAGGAAATCAAGTTATTTAATTTTAAGTTCAGAGAACGATTCAAAGTTGACCAGAAGCAAAGTTTCAATGAGGCTTTTGTATCAACAAAACTTGTGAATTGTATTATGAATGAAAGTGTCGATGGATTAGAAGGCAAGTTGGCGTTGTATGTGACAAAAATCAATGAATTACTCAATGGGAATGAAGTATGGAAACTTTCTTTATATATGGTGAGCAATGAAGCTTTGCCTATAGAACATGATGAAAGTGCTATCCAACAATTGAAAAATGTATATGACATGGAAGTAATATCTATATGCCTTCCACATATAACAAGTATTATGTCAATACGTCCCGCTCCAATTAATGCGGAATTGATTATCGACAATGATTCTCTCATGTCTTATTCAGAGAGTTCAATTTCGACATCAAAATCGTATGTTATCAGACTAAATGCTGCCGATGTAATAAGAATTACTTGTCGCAATGCTGATTTGCGCGGAGATCACAATTGTGAGAACTTTGAATTACTGGCAAACGAAAAAATAGATTTTGGGGTTCTTTTCGATAACGTCAGGGGGTTTGTTCAACGCTCGCGCTATAATGCAGGTATAGCCAAAACCTTGCGTGAAGAACCAAATAAATTATTCATGTATAACAATGGGTTAACGATAGTATCTAATGATATTAAAGCTCACCCAGTAAATGGTCACAGGAAGGTTAGAATTAGTTTATCAGGAATCCAAGTCTTAAATGGTGGGCAAACGCTTAGAACACTTCATGATTTTAACGCGGTGGATAAATCAAATATTACAGAATATATTTCAAAAGGCGAACTTCTTGTTCGGATATTCAATGCGTCCAATAATGAAACTGCAAATAAAATAGCGGAATACACAAACAGTCAAAACTCTATTTCTAATGTAGACTTGAAATCATTAAGCACATTGCAAATACAACTAGAACAACTACTGGATGAGCATGGTATTATTTATTCTAGAAAAAATGGCGATACCGGGATTCATGATGAAAAAGAATACCGATACAAAATTAGTATGGAGCAATTCGGTCAGATACTTTTCGCTTATCAAGGTTTTCCTGAAAAATCTTCAAACCAAAAGCAACATATTTTTGGAAAATACTACGATAGTATTTTCAGCGAGGATAATTTTAATATTTCAAATGCACCACAGTTAGTGGAAAGTTATTACGAAATCAAAAAGGCTTATTCATCTTCAACCGATAGCATACAGAAAATAGAACAGAAGATTTTCTATATAATTTATATGCATAAAGTCAGAGAAGATTGGAGCTATGAAAAATGCATCAATATGCTTGAAGAAGCTTTATATTCTTATTATCCGCTCAGCGATGTTAGCCTCACTGATGCACGAAAAATGATTCAGGTACGATTCAGGGAATCAGTGTACGAAATGTTGTCCGATAATGAGCTTTAGTTTGTGCTTCTAAATATTAGAGGGTTCTATTTTGAACCCTCTTTTTTAATTTATAACTTATCTTCATTTCGTGCGGTAAATTTTACACCTTGGTTATCATTTGCTCAGTACTTAAAGAATAAATAAAAGTGATGATTGTTTGTCCATGTTCATAGTCGGCAGTGCGGGGGGATTTTTGGGGGTATCTTAGAAATTGAAATGAATAAAATTACTCATGAATTAATTAAATAATAGGTGTTGTTTTATTCATATTATCGCGACAAAAATCAATTAAAAACAACAAATTAAATAGTTTGTCAGTCCCAGGTTACGATCTTTTTCATATTCTATAACCAACAGTTACCGCTATGGTTAACAGTTGCTATCAGAGATGTAAGTACGTAGCGACCCGTAGTTGTATAGCTCGAACAGATACTAAGCGTGACACTCCACACGAATCGCCACGTACTATGTTATTCATCACCATGCCTGAATATAAGTAAAATAAAAGGCATACAAGAATCCAAATGTGCCTCAATATCGGTTTTCTCAACGGTATGAGTTAAACCAATCGCCGCCTGCCGAAGAGGTTCGGCGACACACATGGCGAGTATGACTTTGGCACAGGTATCTGCAGGTAACATCGGCAACCAGCCCTGTTTTTGCTGTCGTGTAATCCACTCAGTGAGTAATTGTTGGCCGCGCGCTATGCCATTTTCATTGTATTTCTTGAGGAGATCATCTTTGCCAGGAAATTCACTATTGAGAAGACGAAACATTTTCACGGCCGTTACTGATAGCGCCTGACCACAAATCGCAGCCAGTAATTTTCTTAACGCCGGTAAAACGTCATTCTTATCTGTCGGATCGCTCTGCAGGAGTGGGGCATAGTTATCCGTCCAGTTTCGAACCGAAAGGCCAAGCAATTCCTCCCTGTTTTTCGCAAAGCGATAGACGGTCTTTTTGGCAACGCCTGCATGCGATGCAACCGCCTCAATTGTTGTGGCGTCATAGCCTTTGTCAAAGAGCAAGGCCATCGCGCTACCAATGATTTGTTTCTTCACCTCTTCCTCAGGGACTGAGGGACGTCCGCGTGGTTTGGTTGGTGAGGTCATCCTGGAGATTCCTTTTCGCTTGTCATACGACCATTCTATCGGTAATGTTTAGGAAACGCACTTCGTTTCCTAAATGGTGCGAATTTCCCAATGCTAATGGAGAAAAAAATGCGACAACACGATATTGCCAGGCCCTGGCTGGATTATTCGGCATTGCTTGATCCTTCTCCCATGCCGCTGGAGACCGGTATTAAACGTCTGGATGACGGGAGTCTGCTGGTCGCCGTACGCACTGATTTACATGGCTGCAAAGGACGTATGATTAACTGGTGGTTTACCTTTTTTGAAACTACGCAGCATATAAAATGGTGGCATCCCGTTGATCATGTTGAGCATCGTGGATGGGATGCCAACTGGAAGCGTGGGGAAAGTTTTTACGGCGCAAGCATCCATGCAGTTGAATCATTAGCTGAAATCCCTCCCATTCCCGCGCGTCTTAAATTCCATCACCCTGCATCGGTATTTGGCAAAATGGCTGTCGACAAGGCAATGGGGGATGGGAGTGTCTCGGCAATCATTGCCGCAAGGATAGGCTTTGG
This sequence comes from Enterobacter sp. MEB024, assembly GCF_030209635.1. NCBI lineage: Bacteria > Pseudomonadati > Pseudomonadota > Gammaproteobacteria > Enterobacterales > Enterobacteriaceae > Enterobacter > Enterobacter sp. MEB024. Next base: position 43,333 of record NZ_JARVRQ010000001.1, read on the forward strand.
TGAAAAAACTGAACTGGATAGCCAGGGCGACCCGCTGGACGGACAAATGCTACATGTTGTGCGGGATACGCCTTTTGGGTGTGTGCTGCGTAGCCGGTTTATTCTGGGTATGAGTAATGACGACCACGCTGAACCTGCCGATGACGTTGGATTAGCGCTTATGCGACACTGTTATACAGAGTTCACGTTCTTGTCTCGTTTCCTGCCTTCTCTGTATTACGGCGAGAAAGCGAATGATGAGAAAATTGCGCTTCCCTGGTAACACGCAGGTTTAACTGCTCAGGTAAACCTGTCGACGAGGGGAATCATGCCCACCGTGTATTACCGGGCCAGACCAATGTTATCGCCTGCGTGACGCACACTGGCTAAGCAGTGATGCCTGGTTTAACCAACGCGTAGCCAAACCGGCATCACTTCATATCTGAAATGAAGTCAGCGTAACAAAATCAATCGACGGATTTTACTGTGATTCCAGTTATGCTGAAATCGTTACCATCGCCGCTGGCTTTATGGCTGAAAATTTCCAGCACATTATCGCCCTGTGCCGCCGTAAACTCTCCTGACAGCGTGACCCACTCGCCTTTCACGGCAAGTGCTGTAACCGAGGTAATATCCTGGCCTGCCACCCGCAGTGACAGTTCGGGTATCACCTTGTAGTCATTGTCCCTGCGAGCCTGAAGGCTGAAGCGATAGCGTTTCCCCGGCAGGAGTTCCGAATAATGTTTATAAAGCAGCACGCCATTGTGTGTCCGGCCTTTAACATTGGTGGTCGGAAAACGAATCATGGTCGCGCCACCTTCTGAGTAAAACTCATGCTCAGGCGTTGCCGGTCCAAACTGCCAGTGATTCAGGTGATTATTCGTAAACTTACTCTCATCCAGGAATGGTGTTGGCTCGGGACTGACAAGGGGAGTGTCCGGCGCAGCAGGGGGTGAGGAGGGGGGCACCGGTTTGTTGTGATGTTCCTGACACGGGCAAGGGGGCGTATTCTCTTTGCAACGACAGTCGCTGGCGCAAGCGTCAATCAGGTTCTTAAGCACATCGGCAAGCGTATTCACTGCCCGGACAATTTCAGGGGCCTGTGCGCACAGATCGCTGCCATTACCAGGCGTCTTCGCTGGCGTTTTACCTTCCAGCGCATCTGCTTCTTCTTTTTTGTTCGCCACGCTGTCCTGTTGCGTGGCCTTACTGGCGCAAATGGTGCTTTTTAAAACCGAGGCAAAATCGGCAATGCCGGAGGTGTAGATATAATGCTCACCACCCGTACGAAGCGCCAGGCGCTTGTATTCCCGAACCATGGCTTTCTCATCATCCGGGGTGGGATAAGGTAATGAGGCATGAGGCGTGCCCAGATAGGAGTGGATTTTGACGCCGTACTCCAGGGCGGTGGCAATGGCATCATCGCAGGCTTTGATGCGGCCCGCATCCAGGGTCATCTCTCCGCCTTTCAGACTTTCGTCTCCCAGCACAAAAACATTCTTTTCAGTGCCGTCACGCCAGTTGTAATGACGGATAACGTCCTCCGCAGCAGGCGCCACATCTTCCTGAGCGGGGTTCCCCTCTTTGACATACTCTCTGCCTTTCAGGGCGGATGGGTTAGCACCGGCCTCGCTCGTCAGGAACTGACGGACCGTTTTATTAAATTTGGTGCCGGCAAAAACGCCTTCGATACCCAGAAAATCAGTTCGTAAATCCGAAGGGCAGGCTTTTCTGGCCTCCTCAATGGCGCTCTCAAGTTTTGCACAGAGCGCTTCCGCTTCATCCTTCATTGAAAGACTGCTGTCGATGATGAAAACCAAATCAACTTTTTTATTGTCCATAACGCTCATATCAGGGGCTCCATTAACGTTCATTTTTGTTTTCCAGTGAACCGGCAGGGAAGGCAGTGAATGGCACGTTGCCTCCCTGCAGGCATTTCAACCGAGCACAACAAACCTGACGTCATAGCCTCCCGTATTATTGGCGTATTCAGACGCAACATTTGTATCGTTAAAAATGAATGAAATTTCGCCATCAGCAGGGACTTCCCAGTCGCTACCGCCGCTTCCGATACCGTAAATATGCTCACCCGCTTTGATCAGTAATTTCCCCGCCAGTGCTTCTGGCAGGACAAAAGTGGGATCCGGTTTTTGTGCTGACGGATGCTGGCTGTCGCCGTCAGGTCCAAAGCTGCGACCGCGGCTGTCGTACTGAGCGGTACCGGCAGCAATCAGCATCACCTTGTCCCCTTTGCTCACGGATACGCCGGTGTGGGTCCAGTCACTGCGCGTTGCGGGAACATGACCTTTCCAGTCCGCCTTTTGAGCCGCCGCTTTCTTTTCGTCTTCAGCGATATACACAACCGCGCTGAAAGCGCCGCTGTTGTCGCGATGTGAAGAGTCACTGACCACGAGAATCAACTCGCCGTCTTCCGGTACCGACCACTGGTAAACACCACTGCCAATGTCATAGCTTTTTCCGGATGCACTGAATCGGGCTTTCAGCACCTTATCGTTCCGTAAGACAAAGCCCTCTTTTAGCCTGCCGTATGGCGATGCCAGGGCGTAGTCTTCCTTACCGTATTTAATCCATCCTTCCGCAATAATACTGATTTTTTGCCCGGTTTTTAGTTTAAGTCCGGTATTAATACCCGTGTCAGCAGTTGCATCAATATTGCCCGACCATGCAGGTGAAACAGTCATATAATTCTCCGTAATCGTGACAGCGTCCAGCTTGTCAGTGGTATGAGGTAATAAATAGTCTACAGATAATGATTTTTGTTACTCAGGGGTATGGCATTCACAATTAGAATATAAACAGATACGCCACTCAGCAAATAATATTCTGGAAATGATGCTGATGATTTCCGTTCGTCTCCCGTCTGCTGGAGTTCTGCGAATTAAACATTAGGATTAATCTCATGCTGTGTTTTGTTAATCCAGAGCGGTAATGCGTGTGAGTGAGAGGTATATGTTGAAACCAAAAAAGTAATAGGCATGGTAACTAAGTGGATACTTGTTAACCCATTCCTTTTCCGTCGTGGAGGCGAGAAATTAAGTGGAGAGGTAGAGGTTTTTTATTGGGCGGATATCACGGCAGGCGGTGCTGTAATGCGCCCTCTCACTGCTTTGTGTACCTATTATTACCGCCTGTCAGGTAAGATAATTAATTTACTAAAGGTATAATTACAGTCATGATTAAAAGTGCGATTACTCCTATAGTTAACATTAAAATCAATTAGAAATCAGTATCTTAGTTGTTGGTTGTGTTGGTGGATTTATATAAATCGCAGCGTAAAAAAAGAAATCGAATTATTCTTTCGACATAAGTCTGGAAAAGATAAATATATTCATATGCATCCATGATGAAACGTTATGAATACTTAGTGTGATGTCTGTCACATGCAGGGGAGTTTTGTCTTTGATTGATGCAAAGCACGCATCAAATGTAATGTTAATGAAGTTTGATAAAGGAGAATAGCATGACGGCTAAGCCAGAGTGGTCCGGAGAAGTTCCTGCAAATATTCCTTCCGGTATTAATACAGGCCTGCAACTGAATGCCGGTGATGAGATAACGATAATGGCCTCTGGCTGGATTAAATACGGTAAAGAAGAATTTGCGCTGGCGGTGCCGGATGGTAGGGTGAAAGAAGGGCTCATTACCTGCAATGATAAGGTGCTCAAGGCGAGATTTGATACTTCTGGCAAAGGTTATGATATAGGCGGTGGAGTATATAAATGGGCGACTCCCCAGAGCGGTACCCTGCATCTGTATATTGCCGATACAGAGGTTGGATACTCTGACAATACCGGCAGTTTCAGCGTCAATGTATACCGGTAAGAACGGGTCGTTTCGGATACAGCGATTTCAGCCCTATTGATATGGCGGCAGGGATTATGTCCGGCGTTCTCAAACCGATATCTTATTCATTCCAATATTATTCGCAGAAGTCAGCAGATGATAAGAAGACTAATCAACAATATTCTCTGGTACTCTACCGGGTGGGTGTTTTTTGGCCTGATAGTGCTCAGTGGAATCGCAGGGGGACTGGCGGCTTCAGTCCTGCATTTTACTACAACGGATGCATTCCTGGCCGCATTTTGCCTTTTTCTGTTGCTGTCATTGCCCGTTTGCTTCTGGCTGCACCGGTTATCTCGCATACACCGGCGTCAGTAATGTACACGCCCACAAGGAGAGTCCCTGTGAGCGTGTAGTGTTTCCAGTACGGAGCATGCGCAGTCGCGTTACTGGCGCTTATCCTGCAACGCCTTCAGGGGTAAACGCCATACGTCATAGCGCTCCTGGCCAGGTTTGACCGCGCCAGCAAAATGGTCGTTCAGGCTGCTGGAGGTAAAGATCAGATCCCCGTCCGGATTGATGGCCGGCGTGTCCGGCCAGTGTACGCCGTCGTTTGACGCCATCAGGGTCATTGAGCCGCTCTTCGGTTCATACCTGACAATACCGTTGTGTGTCACATCGGTGATATAGAGGTTGCCTTTGGCATCGGTCACGATACCGTCGGTATTGCCTCCCACCGAACCAAGATCCCGGATCTGCGCCGCAATCTGCGCATCGTCAGCACCTGGCTTTCGCAGAATGTCAGTCGGTACCGCAAACGCATGGGTCCCTGTCGTCACCGTCCAGTAGAGCGTGCCGGTATCCGGAGACAGCGCAATACCGTTGATGCCAATCAGTAATGGATGACCTGGCCAGACTTCAGCCCCGTGCGAGACGACTTTCACACCCGGCTCAATCTGCAGGTCTGGATGACGGTCGAGCACGCGTCGGGCAGTGCCGGTTGCGAAATCGGCGATGATAAGACCGACACGGTTCTCAGGCGCACTGCGCGAGCCGCTGTCGGAGATGTAGGCGACACGGCGCGTCTCATCAACAACCACATCATTGAGGAAGCTCGCCTTGCGGTCTGCCACGCCATCCAGTGGAATGCGTTTGATTGTGCGGCCGGTATTCAGATCCAGTACCATCAGTTTCTGAGAACCCACGGGGGATTCCGCTTCTCCCGCGACGAACCCCATATCCAGGGCCCACAGCCAGCCATTCTTACGGTCAATATAGAAGCCAAGCACGTTACGCAGGTTCTGATCGGGAGCGGTTTCCACCGCATTACCCTCGCGGGACGGAAATGCCGTGAGGCGCGCCGGTCCGGTCTGCACGGTCGTATCAAGAATACTTAACGTCGCGGGTGCACCGGCTGAAACCAGTCGAGGGGTACTGACAAAGGCTCTTCCCTTTGCATCAAAGTGGATGCCTGCGATGGGCGCGTTAACCGAGCCGGAAAACGGCGTCGGCGTTTCCCCCTTCTCAGGCGTATTCCAGGTTACGCCGGTATAGCTGCGCCAGCGCTCAAGAGGGGCCTGGTTCGCTGCGCTGGCTACGCTCGCAAAAGAGAACAACATTGCCATCGCGATGGCGGACATATTACGGGTACGTTTGAACATTTCTATGCTCCGGTAAATAAGGGAAGCAGGGGACATTGATTCCCCTCAGGTCATGACGGCTGCTGCATTAAAGAATGGAGCGGAAGGTGCCGCCTTCGACGCGCACCGCGGCACCGTTAGAGGCAGCGCCCAGCGGGCTTGCCAGCAGCGCGACCATCGCGGCTATCTCATCAGCATCGATCATTCGCGCGATAAGAGAGCTGGGGCGGTAGGTCTGGAAGAAATTCGCTTCGATCTCCTGGTCGGTCATACCCGGTGCAGGCGCGGTCTGGCGCAGGTATTCGATAATGCCGTCGGAGCGGGTCGCTGAAGGCAGTACGCTGTTGACCGTAACGCCCGTCCCCTTCGTGAGTTCGGCCATACCGCGCGAAACGGCGAGTTGCGCCGACTTACTGACGCCGTAATGCACCATGTCTGGCGGCGTGAACGCGCCGACTTCGCTCGACATAAATATCACCCGGCCCCAGTTGCGTTCCAGCATGCGCGGGAAGTAATGCCGTGACAGGCGAACGCCGGACATGACATTGATGTTGAACATGTTCAGCCACTCATCATCGGTGATGTCGGCGAAGTCTCGGGCTTCGTAAAAGCCCAGGTTGTTGATGAGAATATCGGTGTCAGGGCAGGCCGCGATCAGGGCTTTTGCCCCCTCAGCGCTTGCCAGGTCGGCAACGATGGCGGTGACATGCGCCTGAGGCTGAGCGGCGGTAATGTCTGCCACGGCGTTTTGCAATTTCGCGTGGTCACGACCAGTAATGGTGACGGCCACGCCTTCGCGCGCCAGCGTGCGGGCGATGGCCAGACCAATCCCCGCGGTTGCGCCAGTAACGAGTGCTGTCTTACCGGTGAGTTGAAGATCCATGATTTTACCCTCTGGTGATGAATGCGCACACTTTACTCATCGCCCAACTGGAGATAAATTAGCGGAATTGAAAAACATTTGTTCCTGAAAGAGCATAATGAGCAGAAAATTCGATTATCTTGGCGATGTTGAGGTCTTCATCGCTGTCGTTGAACACGGCTCATTTACTGCTGCTGCCGTCGCCCTGTCCACCACGCCCTCGGTGTTGAGTCGTGCGGTTTCTCGCCTTGAGACGCGCCTGGGACGACAGCTTTTACAGCGAACCACCCGTCGGGTAGGCCTGACCGAGGCAGGGAGAGTCTATCTGGAGCAGGCGCGCTCTGCTTTTTCCCTGCTGGATGAAGCCGAACGTGATGGGCAGGGCCAGGAAGGCGACCTGACCGGACGCGTGCGCATGAGTGTACCGACTACCTACGGTCACTATCGCCTGCCGCCCTTGCTGGCGCGATTCTCCCAACACTACCCGCGCGTTCAGGTGGATCTGAACATCACCAACCGCAACGTCGACCTGATTGCTGAAGGGTTCGATCTGGCGATTCGTTTGGGTCAGATGCCCGACAGTGTTTTAGTCGCGCGTAAACTGGAGGATGCCGCTTTGCTGCTGGTCGCATCACCCGCGTACCTTCACAGGATGGGGACTCCGCAAACGCTGGATGATTTGCACCGACACATGTGTCTGCCGTTTATTTTGCCGCGCACCGGTCGCATCGCTCCGTGGGTGTTTCGGGAAGACGAACGCGATGTGGACTGGCTACCCGCTTCAACTATCGAAACGTCGGATGATGTGCTGGGCGTCGTCTCCCTGGCTGAACACGGTATGGGGATTTGCCAGAGCTATGAGTTTATCGTTCGGGACAGGATACAGCGCGGTCAGCTGGTGGAGGTGCTTCCTCACCTTCGCGGACGCTCGCGGCCGTTCTCGGTGATCTTCGCGCCACACCGGCGCCAGTCCGCTGCCACCCGCGCGATGATTGATCTCCTGACCACGCAATAACGACATGTTGGGGCGCTGATAGGGGGTTTAATGCGGTGGAGGGATGAAATTAAAACGTAATTCAGGATAGCTGAATAGCTACCCTGAATAATGCTGTTAATGATTTTATTTCTTAATGAATGCCAGTATATCTGAGTTTATAACATCAGCATGGGTGGTGTGCATTCCATGAGGGAAACCAGGATAAATAATTAACTGACTATTTTTCAGGAGTTTGTCCTGCATAATCGCTGCATTCTTATAGGGGACGACCTGATCGTCATCGCCCTGCATGACCAGAACAGGTACAGAAATCTGTTTCAGATCTTCAGTTTGGTCTGTCTCTGAGAATGCCTTAATACCCTCATAATGAGCAATCGCACCGCCGTTCATACCCTGGCGCCACCAGTTTTGAATTGTGCCCTGAGAGATTGCTGCACCGGATCGGTTAAAACCGTAGAAAGGACCTGAGGCGACATCCAGATAGAACTGGGCGCGGTTAGCGGCAAGTGCCTTTCTGAAATCATTGAAGACCTCAATCGGCGTTCCGTCTGGGTTGGCGTCAGTTTTTACCATGAGGGGAGGGACGGAGCTGATGAGAATCGCTTTTGATACGCGTCCCTGAGGTTGTCCGAATCTTGAAACATAGCGAGCAACCTGTCCTCCACCGGTGGAGTGGCCTACATGGATAACATTCTTCAGATCCAGATGCTCAACGACGGCGTTAACATCAGATGCATAATGGTCCATATCATGCCCGTGGCTCACCTGGTCTGAGCGGCCATGACCGCGGCGGTCCGTAGCGATAACGCGATAACCGTGGGCGAGGAAAAATAGCATCTGATTATCCCAGTCATCTGCGCTCAGCGGCCACCCATGGTGAAACATGATGGGTTGCGCTGATTTATCGCCCCAGTCTTTAAAATAAATACTCACCCCGTCCTGTGTGGTTACATATGGCATAGTTGTTACTCCTGTATTGATATCCTGTGGCATATAGCCTTGAACTAGCGGTATTAAAACTACGCCTTGTTACCCGTAACGTATAATCGAGTTCACCGATGAATAAAATCAGTTACGCCTTACCTGAAGTTACCTCTGCATAACCCGTAAGCCGGATAAAACACGACGCAGATTCTGGGAAGAAGAGTATCTGTACCCCCCTCTTTTTGGTGTTGCAGCAATGTTAACTTTCCAATACGCTCTGTGTTTTCGGAGGCACCATGACTGTTACCGATGCCCTTCTTGCTTACACTCTCGCTGCCACGCTGTTGACCCTGACTCCCGGGCTGGATACCGCGTTAATTCTCCGCACTGCCGCTGCGGATGGCAGTAAAAAAGCAATTCACGTCGCGCTGGGTATTGATACGGGTTGCTTTATCTGGGGCGCGCTGGTCGCCTTCGGCCTGGGAGCACTACTGGCTGTCTCCGAATTCGCGTATTCCTTTTTAAAGTGGTGTGGGGCCTTCTATCTCTGCTGGCTGGGCCTCCAGTTATTGTTACGCCCGCGTCAGCAGTTCTCGCTTTCCTCTGACGGTAATGCCCGCAGCAGCAACGGTTTTTTACGTGGCATGTTGGGTAACGTGCTAAATCCTAAAATGGGTATCTTCTACGTTTCTTTCCTGCCGCAGTTTATTCCAGCAGGTCATTCACCGTTTGTGTGGACATTTTTGCTCGTGAGTATTCATGTGCTTATTGGCACGCTCTGGTCGTTAACGTTAATTATCGCAACCGGCTATGCGGCAGAAGTATTGAAAAAGCCCGCGGTCGTTAAATGGATGGACAGAACGACCGGCGTAGTGTTTCTGCTGTTTGCTGCCAGGCTGGCCATGAGTAAGCGCTAATTAAGCGCCACCCGTAATATCGGGTGGCTTCTGACAACACGCCATGGAAACGCTCAGTAGTGTAATAAGGTAATTTCTTTTTTATTCATTAAGACCCTCTGCTGCTCAACCAGCGCCGCCAGCGCACGCGCCAGTGTCGACTGGGAAATACCCAGTAATTGCGCCAGTTCTTTTTTAGTGAGCGGCAGTTCAATCGCGCGGTGCTCAAAGCCATACTCTTTTCGGATATCCGCGATAAGCTGGATAAAATCACTGACCTTCTGTAAACCGTCGCTCTTCACCAGCACGTTAATAAACAACTGTTTTTCTCTGGCTGAACGGGAGAGTATACGAATGATAAAGTGGGTGAACGTGCTGGTTAGCTGGCTTATCTCATAAAAATGCGTTTTTTTTAGCTCACAGATTTCCACGTCTGTAGCAGCCTGCACGCTATATTGATGCTGGCTGGTGAAGAGTTCTTCTGCACCAAAAATTTGCCCCGGCAGCAGGATCCCCTGAAGAATCTGCTGCGTATCGTAAATTTTAGCCACGCCGCTTCTCAGGGCATAGAGCGCAGTTACCGGGGTGCCGCTTTGATAAATAAAGGCATTTTTCGATATACGTTTACCACGCGCCAGATCGTGGATAAACAGGGGTTCCTGGCGGTCAAAAAGATAGGCCTGACACACGTCAGCAAAACCGCATTCTGAGCAACTGACACACCGGGATGTTTTCTTTTTTGTCGACACAATATCTTCCATGCGATCATCAAACTATCTTTATGACTGGATAACACAATTCATCACGGGCGACAGCGTATTACCGATAGTGATAAAACTGTCGCCATGTTTTTTCATATACATGGAATGCTCGCCGCTTAAAAAGAATACTTTAATAGCCAGAGAGGACAGATTTTCGGGCGTGTTATCATGTGCCAGCTTTTCCTGCTTGAGGATCTTCACCGTATACGCATTGCTGGAGGTATTAAGATACTTAAACTTTACGTAGCGGGAAAAAGTGTAATTTTTGCCCTGGTAATCTATGTCGCCGTATAAATTAGATTGACCTGTTTTATCCTCGGAAAATTCAAAGGCAACATTTCCTGAAAATGTAAACGGTTGGTCATTTGAACCATCTTTATAGGAGAAATTCGCAAAGCAGCGATCGTTTATATACGTTGATGGACGTACAATAATACCCCAGAGAAGCGTGCCTGTAAGTACAGTTATTATCGTCGCGAATACCAGTGCGTTTTTCATTTCATTTCCCAGTTAAATGCATAATGGTTTTCGCAATAGATCAACGTGTTGTTTTCTGAGTCCAGGGGACAAAAAGCATAAAAAATTCTCCCGCGGCTACCATAAAACACGTTCGGCTGTATATTCACCATCAGTTGAGCTGCATGCAACGCACATTTCTCTTTGAGACTGGGCTGAGCAGAAAGCAACACGTCAATCAAATGCTTTCGCATATCACCAGAAAGATGTTCAAAAGTGTTGACGCTACACTTCCCGAGATGGCCAATCATCGTGAGTTCGTCATATCGCTGATTTGGCTGTTCCTTGCGCCAGACCCAGATATTGGCTATTAGCAGCACAACAATACCGACTGTTGCCCATATATATCGCTGTGGGAATCTTTTCTTTCTGACCCGGCGAGGACTAATATTCTCGAGTTTAGTGACACCTTCAGTGGTGTCTATAATCTGCACATCAATATCAGAAGAAAACAAAAAGCCCACTTTGGGGACAACAATAATCGTTTCTTCAATATCTGTCAGGGAGGTCAGGGTCTTACGTAAAATACTCACATACTGATTAAGTGAGGAGCTGGAACTGGTATGTCCGGCGGACTCCCACACCTGTTCCAGCAGATACTGACGTTCAAGAACGGCTCCCGGCGTTGCAATCAGCAACGAGAGAATACGATTCGCCGTGTTTGTCAGTTTTTTGTCTTCAGGTGCCTCAGCGCCTGGAATAGTGAGTTCACCACTTTCCGTATCGTAGACAACTGTATGGGCAATCAAATATTTCATTATTTATTCTTAGGGCGTTAACACTTCGCAACGAGCGGTTTAACAGAATTAATATTATGGCCCAGCAATGTCACAATGTCCCAGTCCAGACGATAATTTGCGGCCTCTTCACGAAGAATACTCATGGCTTTATCGCTGTCCATTCCTCGTCGGTAGGGACGGTTCTCTGTCATTGCGGTAAAAACATCCGCTACGGCCAGAATTCGTGACGGAATATCCAGCGACGCGGCGCCTAGCCGGAAAGGATAACCGCTGCCATCCAGACGTTCATGATGATTGGCTGCCCAATCCACGATGCTGCCGAGTTCAGTAATAGGGTGTAGCATGACCAGCGTTTTGTAGCTGTGCTGCTTCATACGGGCGTATTCATGATCTTCAAGCTTGCCGTGTTTTTCGAGAATAGCGAGCGGCGTAAAGAGCTTGCCGATGTCATGTAAATAACCTGCAATGCAGATTTTTTCCTGCATATCGCGGTCATAGCCATAAAGTGCAGCCAGACGGGCCGCCACATGGGCCACGCTGGCGCTGTGAGTGCGGGTGAAGCTGCTGTATTTATCGACAATTTTTGAAATCAGCTGGCACACTTCAAGAAAGTCATGATGATCGAGCATGTCGTGTTGCAGAGGGCTAATGGCATTAAGCACCTGGTCTTGTGCCGGGTTACAGAGCCTGAACCAGAAGCCATCCTGGCGACTCGATTCATACAGGGCATTCGAAAGCACATCAGGCCACTGCTCAGGCCGTGCAAAGAAGCGGGCCAGGATATCCTCGCGCTGTGCGACAAAATCGCCTTTAACCTCGCGCAGGAACAGTTCGAACGTATCGGCCATATGCACCAGATGATGTACCAGAGGGAGCGTATTGTTGTCTGATATTGACCATTCGCTGTGATGATTTTCCAGAATGGCGGTCACCGGCTGCAGAAAACGAATACCCGCCGTCATTGACCCACCCAACTGTTCATGGCCATCCTGAAAGCCATCACCTCCCGGCATGATGTGTGCGCGATCTTTACTGAGTGCACCAATATCATGAAGCATGCCGGCCAGAAAGGCCGTCTTGATTCCGGAGTGATCAAGTCCTGCCTGATGGCTTAAATACCAGGTGATGATTGCCGTGCGTTGCAAATGATTTACCAGGTCAGCAGAGACCGGATAAATAATTCGATGTAATAAGTTAAGCACGGTTTGAACAGATATATTCATGGAAACCCTGAGCTAAATACTAAAATAATTAATCGTAACCAAACATAATTTGTGCGGTTGCTACCACCGTTCCGGTCGAGAGCGCTGATGCGTTGTAGACTTTGTAATAGGCATGCAAATAAATATATTGTATATCCTGGATGTTATCATCTTTTGCAATGTCTAATATTTGTGTTGCATGTTCCATATTATTGCTGCTGGAGATTTTTATCTCCTCATGTTCGCCAAGGAAATAACGACTGCGAAGCGCAATGCCCACGCCGCCAGCGGTGGTCTCATCATTAACCATGACCTGGTAAGTGCTGTCGGTAGTGACCAGGTCATTACTGGATATCCAGGCCTTGATATTACGGGTGGCAGTTTTGACTCCCGCCAGATTCCCGCACTTAAACGGTATGGTAAAATCGGCACCGTTAGCTTTACCATTTATTTTTAATGTTCTCAGCGAGGCGGGGGGGAGCTTAACCGTCATGTCATGGGTCATGTTGCAGGTGGTTTCTTTCGGTTCAAACTGAATAGTAACTTTCTCGTAAGCGAGAAAATAATCGGTATTCCAGCTTTTGCGCGAGGTGTCGGTCATCATGTTGTCCCACGCGCGGTAGGCATAGGTTTTACTGGATAACAAGGGTGAATCCGCTCCGCTCCCCGTACCGCTCATTACCGCCGGTATAACGCTGAGTGCACCATTAGTGGTCGTCTTGGTGTAGGCTGCGACCCCGGTGGGCGGCGTGTTTAAAAGCTCTGCGCGCAATGTATATTGTGTTGGATAGGCGAGGGAGTGGATGCCCACAATCCCGCTGACAGTCACTTTTGTTGTGCCGGTAATTTGTGCCGTCACTTTAATCCAGTAGCTGTTTTCGCCATCGGCGCTGTTAAAATTGAGGTACACGGGGTTATTATTAAACCCGGTGAAATAATAAAGATGATCCTGTAATACACCACCAATCCCGACATTGCCATAGGTACAGGTCATGCTGCCAGACCAGCTTGTCGTATAGGTTCTTTCAACGACATTGGATGTCAGAAACTCCGATGAGAGATTCAGCGATTTATCCGCTTCTGCCACGTTTTTAAATAAAATGCCGCTATTTCTGCACGTATCGCCAGTAAGGCCTCTGGACTGGGGTTGAGCCAGTGCGGAAAATCCTGGTATAAATATCAGGGCGAATACGGCTATGATGAGATAAAAAGACTTACTCATGATCGTATTAATACTCGTTTTAAATTACCGGCAGATATTGACGGCATGTTCATTGGGCTGTGCAATGACACAGGTTTTTTTTACCTTGCCTTTGCTGATATCGATATGCAGAGAATCAGGCATCGTATCGGATTTAATAAAAATCTGGCTTCCCTGTGCTACATATCCCAACTCGTTATGACCGCTATCTGAAACAAATGCGCCAAACGGTAACTGTTCACCTTTCGTATCCTGAACTTCCAGGGTGAATAATTTCCGCGTATCCGTTTTGTATTTCAGATACGTAATGCTGCCTTCATACGGGGCGATATTCAGCAAATTACCCTGTAAATCAACGTCGCTGCTTTTTGTCCCATCCTGCTCGAGATGAAAATTATTCTGCCGGTAAGGCGTTGCGCTGGTTACCAGTGCGATACCGTGCTGGTTTGTACGGGTCGATGAATCGCCGTTGACCACGGCATTTTCCACGCCGGGTGCCTCAAGGATCACAAAGTTCCGCCCATTATTCGGGGAGGCAATGACCCCTCCACGCCACGCAAGCAGATTGCCGCTCGCACCAAGGCTGGTCTGGCGATATTCACGGGCGACGGTCAGGCCGGTGTTAAGGCTGGTCACACTGTTTTTCCAGTTGCTATAGAGATCCGCCGAACGGGAGTCCCCCTCGTTATCATGGGCCAGCATCAGGCTGTAATCGACATCGTGGGAATTACCGCTCAGGCTGACGTCTGAAGACGCATATCGACCTTTCTGCACGCTGGCGTGGGTTGCGATGCTCCCACCGCTGCCGAAGAGGGACATCGGAACGGTGACGGAAAAATAGAGATTGTTCTCAGTGTTTCCACGCGTGCGCAACGAAGTGACGACATCACCCTCATAATTTGTTTCATAGTCGTAGTAGGACTGCGTCACTTCGGAACGGCGCAGCGATACGGCGTAATTTACGCTGTGCCAGGCATTGCTCCACGTCAGGTTATACTGGCGGCTGGTTTTTTGCCCGCGCCAGTAGTCACGCCAGTATGCTGAAAGCGAAAGACGGCCGAAATCATCTGACAGGGGTTGAATGATATTGGCGCTGAATGCCTGTTTGCTGTTAACCGTCGAGGAGCCTGTTCCGCCATAATCCTGAATATTGGATCGGGTCAGGACAAAATCGCTGAAGGAGGCATAGTTCTGCGTTCGGTAATAATACGATGCGAGCGTCAGGTTAGTTCGTGTTGGAAAATACTTACTCCATGAGAGGGCGTATTTTTCTCCGCGGCGCCGCTCCTCTCCCGGCAGGCGATACTGTGACTCTTCAAGAGATCCAGACAACGAGCCCGCGTAGGGTAAAGATATGGCACCCCCAAGCAATACAGATTGATAGTCAGCATTCCAGATGCTCCCGGCAGTCGCGGTAACGTAATTATTAATACCGCGTGAATAGCTAAACTGGGCAAAGCGGCTATGGTCGTTAATACCGCGCATGTCCACTTCACCGATATTGAACTGATAATCACTGGTGCCCGGTCGGAGCATGTCTGGTAAAGAGGAAAATGGAACGGCAAAGCGCTCGGTACTTCCGCCATTATTTTTTACTTCCACGGTCAGATCGCCACGTGAACCGGTCGGCATTAAATCCCGAATTGCAAAGGGGCCGGCGGGCACGGATAACTGATGAATAATATGGCCGTCCTGAAAAACGCTCACGACCGCGGAACTGGTGGCGATCCCGGTGATGACAGGCATATAAACACGTTCGCTGTCGGGCAACATCTGCCGGCTCTTCGTGAGCGTCAGGCCGCGGAATCTCACGGTATCAAAGTAATCCGAGGCGGTATACGCCCGCCCGACACGCATGAGCGATTCGATAGCCACAATCGGTTTTTCGACATAGCGTGTGGTATTGACCCAATAACTTTTTCCCGGATTGCTGTAACGCATCCAGGTGGAATTATCGAGTAAATGCCAGCCTGAAAAATTCAGCCCGCTGTTCAGTGAAAGATAAAAATTATCGCTATTTGTATACCCTTCACTCAGTCCATGGAAGTTGTAATAGTTAACGTTGTAATTGGTATAAAGACCGTTAATGCCCTGGTCCCATTTCTGCGGTGCCACCCAGTTTTGGCTGTCAGTTTTCACAAAGGCTTGCGGAACTTCCAGATCCAGACGCAACTCTCCCGGTACCAGCTTGCTTTTACCTCCGTGGAGTAACGTATTAATGTCAATCATGTCGGAGTGAGCGTTCGCGATAGCATCATCCAGCTCCTGAATAGACAGTTGCGTGGCATCTTCTTTATGAATATGTACGGTGCCCCGATCGTCATTGGCGACCGTTAAGGTGAACTTTCCACGCCAGACGTTGTTGACGTAAACGTCGAGATCGTAAGTCCCTGGCGTCATGACCAACTGATTATTACTCCAGTCCATATCCGCTGAATTACCGACCAGCAGGCTACTGTTGAATGTCTCACCGTATGCACTAAACGAGCACAAGGCGAGGCTGATGGAATGAACCAGCAGGCTTTTTCGAAACAGCGATCTGTTCTTCATCAAAATTGAACCTGGCATGAGTACTGTCTGCGATCAGTGGAGGATGCTGAATCTCTTGGCGCCGAAATCATCAAGCCAGGTGATTCGGTACTGATTACCCGCATGGATTTTGTCGGGAACCAGCGCACAACCAAACGGAGGAATAAAGGCGGTATCGTTCAGTAAATTATCTTTTCTGGCCTGTTTTAACTGCCCACCTTGCCAGGTCACGATTTGCGGAATGGTCAGGTAATAAGGGGAGTTGTTTTTAAGGCACACACGATCGCCAGAGGTGGAAAGGGTGACTTTTTCAATAACCGAGCTGTCCAGTTCTTCCAGAGACATTGGACGATAAAAAACTTTGATGCGGTTGCGAATAGCGACCTGGAGATAATTATCAGCTCCACCTTCCGGTACCGGAGGCACGTCCAGAACGTTCAGCCAGAATACGCTTTCCCGATCCGTTGGCAGTGACTGGGTGTTCATTGCGGCGACCTTCAGGGTTTGCCCACTGTGCGCCTCCATTTTTACGACAGGCGGCATAAGGGAGAAGGGCACTTTGACCTTTTCAGGCGCAGCGGAAGCATCGCCCTCATCCAGCCAGGATTGCACCAGATGCGTTTTATCACTGTCATTAACCAGCTGTACGGAAACGAATTTCGCCGCTGCCGGATAAATGACGCGAGTCTGATTAATCACGACACTGGCAAAAGCCATCTGCGAGGCGACAGCCCCGATGAGAAAGAATATTAATTTTTTCATGATGTTTAAAACCGGGGATTGCTCCCCGGTGGAGGTATTAATCGTAGCTAAAAGAGTAAGTTGCGTCGGTAACGACTTTACCGGTGGTGACAGAAGCACCGCCAAAGTTGTAGTAGTTCGCATGCATGGTCAGCGTAATACCGTCGGTGCTGGAAACATCATCCGACGTGAGGCCGGTATTGAAGGCGGTATCAAACGGTACGGCAGTCTTGCCATCGGATGTCAGGGTGATACCCACACCTTCTGCGCCGCCTTCGCTGTAGTTTTTCAGGTATTTACCGTCGTCAGACAGGTTGCTGCTGGTGAAGGTGATTTTGAGGGTTTTGGTGCCTTCGTCTGCCGCGGTGCAGTTTTTCAGGCTCATGGTGAAGTCTTTTTCGTTAGCCGTCACGATGCCCGCGGTTTTCCCCATATCGGTAAGGGTAATCGGAGACAGATTGACGGTGAAATCAGAACCATTGTTGGTCGTCACATCACAGGTTGTATCTGATACTGAACCGTTAAAGGTAATTGTGCCACCTGCAACACCCGTGCTTTCTGCCGCCATTGCTGCACCAGAAAACATGATAGCCGCTGCGATTAATGTCTTATTGAACATGTTTTATATCCCGTTTTTTCATTTTCGATGTACCTGGTACTTCCAGGGTGGGGAAACAGCGTTTCGGAACACTGTTTTACCCACTCTTTTGGTCGGGATATAAAACCATTTAATGCGCATTTTGGTAAACGCAAATATCGATTAAATTGATTTTTTAAATTTAAATGACTGCTTTTTAATTTTTATATAGATTTATGTTCTTTTGGTTGAGGGGCTGGAGGGGAGGTAGAGAAACGATTTCCTGTTTAAAGACGTGCTCAAAATCGTCATATGACGATCTTTGCAAGGATCCTGGACAGGCATAAAAACATTACTCTGCACAGTGAGTTACAATAATGAAACGAAATTAACATTACCAAAACAAGTACGGCAATGAAGCACGCTGTTTCAGGGAAGACAAAGAAGGGGAAAAGACACTGCCAGAAGGGATAACAGTCTCTTTTTTTAACTATTCAACTTCGAGCGTACTAAAACTGACGATACGAGAACGCCCTAATTCCTTCGCACGGTATAAGGCAACATCTGCCGCGCGTAACAGGTTGTCGCTTTCGGCATGCTGAGGGTAGCTGGCGATTCCGATAGAGACATCAACTGGACCGATTTCGGTCAGTCCACTGCGCACCGTTAACGCGTGAACGGCGTCAAAAATCTCGTTTGCGAAGGTAAAGGCAACCTCTTCATTTACCCCTGGCAGGAGTATCAAAAACTCCTCTCCGCCAAAGCGAAACGCCAGGCCATTCTCACGGACCGCCCGTTTCACAATGCTGGATACGCTTTTAATAACCTGATCACCCGCTTCATGGCCAAACCGGTCATTAATGCTCTTGAAGTGATCGATATCGATCATCATGCAACTCAGGGGTTCGCCGTTACGAATGGCCTGTGTCATTTGGGTATGAAGCGTATCTTCCAGATGATGGCGATTACGCAAGCCGGTCAGCGGGTCGAACAATGCTTTTTCAAGCAACGCATCACGTAGCCGCTGGTTTGCCAGCGCCAGACCGAGCGCTTCGGCCATCAGTTCGAGATAAGCACGGGCAGGGGCATTTTCCGCGGTGATATTCTGCAATGAGAGTAGACCAATGGCCTCGCCCTGGGCAATAAGCGGCACGCACAGCGAACGATACGCCAGTGATTCTGGCAGATGATAGCAAGCGATATCCGGCTTACCGCTGAACGGGGGATGGCTCTGACCACGCCTTACTGCCCAGCATTCGTCAGGATGAAACATCATCTCCTCTCCCGTGGGGGAGAGCCACTGGGCAACGCAGCGCATCTGCCAGGGATCGCGGTCAAGGACATAGAGCCGGCCAGGGACCCCCGGGGCGATATTGGGGGCAAACATCTCCGCCACGTTGATAACATCGGTAAAGTTCTCACACCCTTGCAGCCGCTGCGTCATGCGGGCCAGCAGTTCGCGGACAGCCCAGTCGGCGTCGCGCTCTTTTTCCAGCCGTTGCCGGGCAAGGCCGTTTTCACGAAAAATACGGATCGCCTGCGCCATATCGCCAATCTCATCAATCTGATTAAAATTCGGCGTTTCGACGGCGTAATCCTGCGACGCCAGACGGTGTACCACGTCGCTCAGGCGCACCACGGGGCGCAGCACGCGGCGTTTCAGGATAAAGCCCAGGACAAACAGAAACAGCAGGGCGGTCAGGCCAACCATCAGTTCAGAGGCCGTACGCAGCGCTTTCGATTTTTTGGTGGCATCCTGCACGGACGCAATCACCCGCTTGTCGAGGATCTGGCGAAAGTGATCAATCTGGTTTTGTGCGCGTTCCAGTGCCTGCTCATAGGGCGCACCATAAAGCAGGGCAATGGCCTGGGCATCTTCTCCCCGTTCTGTATTGGTGAGGGCCGTCTGCTGTTCATCCTGTAGCGCATCGATAATCTTGAGACCTTCCCGCAGCAGGGCCAGCTCCTCATCAGACGCGCCGTTATCGCGCAGTTTATCCAGCCTCAGCTCGACATTTTTCAGGTTGTTCTCTGACTGGCTGTATTGTCTGAGGGTTTGCGGATCTTTTTTTATCACGTACAGGCGGGCTAAATCGGACTGCGCCCAGGCGTCGGTTTCAATATCCTCCGTCAGCTCATCAAAGCGCTGCCGCTGTTCAACGGCGTGACGTTCCACGGTGTCGGCATTGGATGCCATCAGCATGATGATGCCTGAGACAAGGGTCAGGCAGACCGTGGCACCATAGGCCCAGTTAGTTATCGTTGCGATTCGCACCTGTGGATCCTTTTACGACATGAGAAGGATGGCGTTCTTTCAAATTATAGAAAACGTTTGATTTAAGGCGAAAAAAAAGGCGGCACAGTGCCGCCTGGTGTGGTCTTTATCGTCATATCATCACAAATCTGGAGGGTTTTTTCCTTCCTCGATGAAATCCGCATCCAGCTCTTCGGCGTTACCCGCGTGATCGCGACCGGAGAACAGGTTCCAGCAGGCGATGAACAGCGCGGCGATCAGCGGCCCAATCACAAAGCCATTAATGCCGTACAGCTCCATCCCGCCAAGGGTTGAGATGAGGATCAGGTAGTCCGGCATTTTGGTGTCTTTCCCCACCAGCAATGGACGCAGGATATTGTCCACCAGCCCGACAATGATGACGAAGAAGCCAACGATAAAGAGACCCTGCCAGAGCTGATGCGTGGCGAACAGGAAGATGGCGGCCGGCACCCAGACAATGGCCGAGCCGACGGCCGGAACCAGCGAAAGGAACGCCATCAGCGCGCCCCAGAGTACGCTACCGTCAATACCAGCGATGGCAAATGCAATCCCGCCGAGCGTGCCCTGAACCACCGCCACTACCGCCGTACCTTTTACCGTTGCCCGCGAGACGCCGACGAATTTGGCGAACAGATGCTGTTTGGCAAAATCAGACAGAGGAAGCGAATCAAGGATCTGGCGTACCAGATACGGGCCATCTTTTAGCAGGAAGAACAGCAGATAAAGCATGATGCCAAAGCTGATCGCAAAGCCAAACGTCCCTTTACCAATCAGAAACGCGCTGCCGGCCAGATACTGTCCGCCCTGCAGTGCTACATCGGAGAGTTTTTTCTGGATTTGCGCCGCGTTCGTCAGGTTGTGGTCCGCAAGGAAGCCGCTGGCCCAGCCTGGCAGGTGGTTAAAGATGCTCGCCACCACTTCCGGGAATTGGGTATTGTTCGCTTGCAGCTTGGTGTACACCACGTTCAGTTCAATGGCGAGCGATGAAAAGATCACCATCAACGGGATAAAGACGATGAGGCAGATAATGCCGATGGTTAACAGCGAAGCCAGTCCGTTGCGATCGCCCATCGCCGCGCGCAGCTTGTTTTTTACCGGGTTAAAGATAACGGTAAGAATGGCGGCCCATAAAATCGCAGAGAAGTAGGGGGAGAGCACGTCGAAGAAAGCCCAGGTGACAAGGGCGAGTATGAAGATAAAGAAACCTTTGGTCAGTCCGTTAAAGCGCATCAGTTGATCCTGTAACGATGAAACTGTGTCGACTATAGAACTGATTGAGGGATTTACCAAGAATTGCGCTGCTGTAAAACCCCGCGTATGAACCCGCTCGTTACGGATACCACTTTCGACTGACCGAAGAACGCCAGGGTCCGCGCCATGCTGTAAGTATCTGCTTGCGGAGGTGCTTATGGCCTGGCGTCCGTTCCTGTATGTGATCCTCACAACCCACCCCAGACTCAGCGCGCGGCGCGCCCGATTACGTCTGGTCGTCTAGCTTTTTCTTAACAATCGCGGTATAACACACCTTCTTTGGATGTTTAGATGTCCATACGTATAGAAGGTAATATGCAAACACAACAAGAAAATGGGCAGCTTAAGCGCACCATGAAAACACGCCACCTGATTATGCTCTCGCTGGGTGGGGTCATTGGGACAGGGCTATTCTTCAATACTGGTTATATCATTTCAACGACCGGGGCCGCGGGAACGCTGCTGGCATACCTGATTGGCGCGCTGGTGGTCTGGCTGGTGATGCAGTGTCTGGGCGAACTTTCCGTTGCGATGCCGGAAACCGGCGCGTTTCACGTCTATGCCGCCCGCTATCTTGGCCCGGCAACAGGCTATACCGTGGCGTGGCTTTACTGGCTTACCTGGACGGTGGCGCTCGGGTCGAGCTTTACCGCCGCCGGGTTCTGTATGCAGTACTGGTTCCCGCAGGTGCCCGTCTGGACGTGGTGCGTGGTGTTCTGCGTGGTGATCTTCGGCCTTAACGTCATCTCCACGCGCTTCTTTGCCGAAGGCGAGTTCTGGTTCTCGCTGGTGAAAGTCATCACCATTATTGCCTTTATTATTCTTGGCGGTGCTGCGGTGTTTGGCTTTATCCCGATGCAGGACGGTTCTCCCGCGCCGGGCTTAACCAACCTTACCGCCGAAGGCTGGTTCCCGCACGGCGGCCTGCCCATCCTGATGACCATGGTCGCGGTGAACTTCGCCTTCTCCGGGACAGAGCTTATCGGTATCGCGGCGGGTGAGACGGAAAACCCGCACAAGGTGATTCCGGTTGCCATTCGTACCACCATTGCCCGGCTGATCATCTTCTTTATTGGTACCGTGTTTGTGCTGGCCGCGCTGATCCCGATGCATCAGGCGGGCGTGGAAAAAAGTCCGTTTGTACTGGTGTTCGAAAAGGTCGGTATTCCGTACGCGGCTGATATTTTTAACTTCGTGATCCTGACGGCCATCCTGTCGGCGGCGAACTCGGGCCTGTACGCTTCTGGCCGCATGCTCTGGTCGCTCTCGAATGAAAAAACGCTGCCGCGTTGCTTTGCGCGCGTTAATAAAAACGGCGTACCCATGACGGCGATTTCTGTTTCAATGCTTGGCGGCGTACTGGCGCTGTTCTCAAGCGTGGTGGCACCGGACACGGTGTTTGTCGCACTGTCCGCCATCTCAGGCTTTGCTGTGGTGGCGGTCTGGATCAGCATCTGCGCGTCGCATTTTGTCTTCCGTCGTCGCCATCTTCAGTCTGGTCAGCCGCTTTCCGCTCTGCAGTATCGCGCGCCGTGGTATCCGCTGGTGCCGGTGCTTGGCTTTATCCTCTGCGTGGTGGCCTGTGTTGGTCTGGCATTTGACCCGAGTCAGCGTATTGCCCTTTATTGCGGGCTTCCGTTTGTTGCCCTGTGTTATGGTGCCTACTACCTGACCCGAAACATGACATCGCAGGAGCCTGAACATGTCGCAGAATAATCCGCTTACCGCCATCCTTGAAAAACAGCCATTTGTGGTGCTGGATGGCGCGATGGCGACGGAACTGGAAGCGCGCGGTTGTAATCTTGCAGACAGCCTGTGGTCTGCCAAAGTGCTGGTTGAAAACCCGGATCTTATCCGCGACGTTCATCTGGACTACTACCGGGCGGGAGCGCAGGTGGCGATCACCGCCAGCTATCAGGCCACGCCTGCGGGGTTTGCCGCACGAGGCCTGGATGAGGCGCAATCCCGCGCGCTGATTGGCAAAAGCGTGGAGCTGGCGCGTAAGGCGCGCGAAGCGTATCTCGCGGAAAACCCTCGTGCAGGCACGCTGCTGGTCGCGGGATCGGTTGGGCCGTATGGTGCATACCTGGCGGATGGTTCTGAGTATCGCGGTGACTACGTGCGAAGCGCAGAAGCGTTTACCGATTTCCATCGCCCGCGCGTGGAAGCGCTGCTGGATGCCGGGGCAGATCTGCTGGTCTGCGAAACGCTGCCATCCTTTGCTGAAATCAAGGCGCTGGCGGCGCTTCTGGCCGAGTATCCCCGGGCCCGGGGATGGTTCTCGTTTACCCTGCGTGACAGCGAGCACCTCAGCGACGGCACGCCGCTGCGCGAGGTGATTTCTGCGCTGGAACGCTATCCGCAAATTGTGGCGCTGGGGATCAACTGTATCGCGCTGGAAAATACCACCGCGGCACTGAAACATCTTCACAGCCTCACCGCACTGCCGCTGGTGGTCTACCCGAATTCGGGGGAGCATTATGACGCCGTGACCAAAACCTGGCATCACCATGGCGAAGCCTGCGAAACGCTGGCGGGCTATTTACCCCAGTGGCTGGCGGCCGGGGCGAAGTTGATTGGAGGATGTTGCCGGACCACGCCGAAAGACATTGCGGAGCTAAAGGCGCAGCGCTGATGCCGTGTGTCGTCTGATGCATTCACCTCATCCCTCTCCCGTCGGGAGAGGGAGCCAGAATAAACCTCACAAAATTCACTATCCTTTGCCACTTTTTTTCTAAAAACGAATCGGAATTAACGATTCTTTTTTATTCCTTTATCAAAATTCCTGCGCCGGAAATACTGCCCTCATAACAACAAGGGGAGCAGTCACAATGGCAATTTCATCGCGAATTACACTTCTCGGCGCGCTGGCGCTGTGGGCATTTCAGGCACAGGCGGTAGACGTTACCGTCGCGTATCAAACCTCTGCGGAACCGGCAAAAGTTGCGCAGGCGGATAACACCTTCGCCAAAGAAAGCGGCGCGAAGGTGGACTGGCGTAAATTCGACAGCGGGGCGGCCGTCGTGCGCGCATTAGCGTCCGGCGATGTGCAGATTGGCAATATCGGTTCCAGCCCGCTGGCAGTGGCTGCCAGCCAGCAGGTGCCTGTTGAGGTTTTCCTGCTGGCGTCACAGCTCGGGAATTCTGAAGCCCTGGTCGTGAAGAAAAACATCACCCGGCCGGAAGATCTGATTGGCAAGCGCATCGCCGTGCCGTTTATCTCCACCACCCATTACAGCCTGCTGGCGGCGCTCAAACACTGGGGCATCAAGCCGGGCCAGGTGCAGATCATCAACCTGCAGCCACCCGCAATTATTGCCGCCTGGCAGCGTGGGGATATCGACGGCGCTTACGTCTGGGCACCTGCCGTGAATGAGCTGGAAAAAGACGGCACCGTGCTGACCGATTCCGAACAGGTGGGGCAGTGGGGGGCGCCGACGCTCGACGTGTGGGTCGTGCGTAAAGACTTCGCGGAGAAACACCCTGACGTGGTGAAGGCGTTTGCTAAAAGCGCCATTGACGCCCAACAGCCTTATCTCAGCAACCCCGATGCGTGGCTGAAAGAGACGGGCAATCTGGAAAAACTGTCGCGCCTGAGCGGCGTTCCGGAAGCGGACGTGCCGGGGCTGGTGAAAGGCAATACCTATCTCACGCCTGCACAACAGGTCCAGCAGCTCAATGGGCCGGTCAATAAAGCGATTGTCGATACCGCTACGTTTCTGAAAGAGCAGGGCAAAGTGCCTGCGGTGGCGACAGATTACAGCCAGTACGTGACCGATCGCTTTGTGAAATAAGGGGGAAGCGATGCTGAATATTACAAATCTGTCTGCTGATTACGGCGGTAAACCCGTGCTGGAGGAGATCAACCTGACGCTGGACAGCGGTGAATTGCTGGTCGTGCTGGGTCCGTCCGGGTGCGGCAAAACCACGCTGCTGAATCTGATCGCCGGGTTTGTACCGTATCAGCAGGGCTCCATCCAGCTGGAAGGGAAACGGGTCGAGGGCCCGGGTGCAGAGCGCGGTGTGGTCTTCCAGAGTGAAGGGCTGCTTCCGTGGCGCAACGTGCAGGAAAACGTCGCCTTCGGCCTGCAGCTTGCGGGGGTTCACCGTGAACAACGGCTGGCGACCGCGCGTGAGATGCTAAAAAAGGTGGGGCTGGAGGGCGCTGAAAAACGTTTTATCTGGCAGCTTTCCGGTGGCCAGCGTCAACGGGTCGGGATTGCCCGCGCGCTGGCGGCAAACCCACAGCTGTTGCTGCTGGATGAGCCGTTTGGTGCGCTGGACGCCTTCACCCGTGAGCAGATGCAAACGCTGCTTTTGCGCCTGTGGCACGAAACGGGCAAGCAGGTACTGCTGATCACCCACGATATCGAAGAGGCGGTGTTTATGGCGACCGAACTGGTGTTGCTTTCGCCGGGGCCGGGTCGTGTGCTGGAGCGGTTGCCGCTCAGCTTTGCCCGTCGCTATGTGGCCGGTGAACCGGTCCGCAGTATCAAATCCGATCCGCTGTTTATTGAACAGCGCGAATATGTTTTAAGCCGCGTATTTGAACAACGGGAGGCATTCTCATGAGCATTGTCTTCAGTGAAAAAACGCGCCGTCCTCGTCTCGCGTTACGCTGGCCGTTCTCTCGCCAGATCACGCTGAGTGCGGGCACGTTGCTGGTATTGCTCGCGGTCTGGTGGGCGGTGGCAGCGCAACAGTGGGTTAGCCCGTTGTTCCTTCCGCCACCGGGACAGGTGCTGGCGAAACTCATCACCATCGCCGGGCCGCAGGGTTTTATGGATGCCACGCTCTGGCAGCATTTAGGTGCCAGTCTGGCGCGTATTCTGGTGGCGCTGCTGGCGGCGGTAGTGATTGGCATCCCGGTGGGTATCGCGATGGGGCTGAGCCCGACGGTGCGCGGCATTCTCGATCCGCTGATTGAGCTATACCGTCCGGTCCCACCGCTGGCCTATCTGCCGCTGATGGTTATCTGGTTTGGCATCGGGGAAACCTCGAAAATTTTGCTGATTTATCTGGCGATTTTTGCCCCGGTTGCTATGTCGGCACTGGCTGGGGTGAAGAGTGCGCAGCAGGTGCGGATCCGCGCGGCGCAGTCGCTGGGTGCCAGCCGTCTTCAGGTGCTGCTGTTTGTGATTTTACCGGGCGCACTGCCGGAGATTTTAACCGGATTGCGCATTGGCCTCGGGGTGGGCTGGTCAACGCTGGTGGCGGCTGAGCTGATCGCCGCCACGCGCGGATTAGGGTTTATGGTGCAGTCGGCGGGAGAGTTTCTGGCGACTGACGTCGTGCTGGCAGGGATCGCGGTGATCGCCGTGATCGCCTTTGGATTAGAACTGGGGCTGCGCGCGCTACAGCGACGTCTGACGCCCTGGCATGGAGAAATACAATGAGTGAACGTCTGACCATCACCCCGCTGGGGCCATACATTGGTGCGCAGGTCTCCGGCCTGGACGTGACCCGTCCACTGAGCGATAACCAGTTCGAGCAGTTGTACCACGCGGTGCTGCGCCATCAGGTGGTGTTCCTGCGCGAACAGGCGATCACCCCGCAGCAGCAGCGTGCGCTGGCCCTGCGCTTCGGCGATCTGCATATTCACCCGGTCTATCCCCATGCGGAAGGCGTGGAGGAGATCATCGTGCTGGATACCCATAACGATAATCCGCCGGACAACGACAACTGGCATACCGACGTGACGTTTATCGAAACGCCACCTGCTGGGGCGATACTGGCGGCGAAACTGTTGCCGGACACCGGTGGAGATACGCTGTGGGCCAGCGGTATCGCCGCCTTCGAGGCGCTGTCCGTACCGTTCCAGACGCTGCTGAGCGGGTTGCGGGCCGAACATGACTTCAAAAAATCCTTCCAGGAGTACAAGTACCGGAAAAGCGAAGAGGAACATCTGCGCTGGCAGGACGCGGTCGCGAAACATCCGCCGCTGCTGCATCCGGTGGTGCGTACGCACCCGGTGACCGGTAAGCAGGCGTTATTTGTGAACGAAGGCTTTACGACGCGGATCGTAGACGTGACGGAAAAAGAGAGCGATGCGCTGTTAAGCTTCCTGTTTGCCCATATCACCAGGCCGGAATTTCAGGTGCGCTGGCGCTGGCAGGAGAACGATCTGGCGATCTGGGACAATCGCGTGACGCAACACTATGCGAACGCGGATTATCTGCCGCAGCGTCGGATTATGCAGCGGGCGACGATTTTAGGGGATAAACCGTTTTACCGTGCGGGCTGATGCCTTCACCTGACCCTCTCCCGACGGGAGAGGGGAAAGCAGGGTTACAAATGCGCCTCAATATAGCGCTGATAGCGGTTCGCCTTCAGATAACACAAATCCACCAGCACCAGGCCGTCAACGCAGTTGTTGAATGCCGGGTCGCTTCCGAAATCAATAAACTGTACGCCACCCGGTTCGCACAGCTCGGAATACTGCTTGTAGAGCGGCGGAATGCCACAGCCCAGATTGCCGAGCAGGGATTTCAGCTTCGTCAGATCGTCGACATAATCCACGCCGCCAAACTGCGCCAGCACATCCGGAAGCGATGCCGGGTAGGGCTGGCGTGACGCCGCGAGCGGATGGCTTGCCGGGAACCAGAGGCGGTAAAACGCCACCAGCAGATCCCGCGCGGCAGGCGGTAAGCCGCCGGATATCGAGACCGGACCAAACAGATAGCGGTAGTGGGGATAACGCGCCAGATAGGCACCAATGCCTGACCACAGATAGTCCAGACCTCGGCGTCCCCAGTAGCGCGGCTGAATAAAGCTGCGCCCGAGCTCAATGCCGTGCTCCAGCACATCCTGCATTTTGTCGTCGTAGTGGAACAGGCTGTAGCTGTACAGTCCTTCCGGCCCCCGACGCTCCACTTGTCTGGCGGTGGGCATAAAGCGATACGCGCCGACAATCTCCAGATCCTCATCGTCCCATAAGATCAGATGCAGATAATCATCATCGTAGCTGTCAGTGTCCCGGCGTTTACCGCTCCCTTCTTCCACCGCGCGAAAAGCAATTTCACGCAGGCGGCCCAGTTCGCGTAGCAGTGGCGCCTCTTCCTGGCCGTTACGCTGCCAGAGATAGATGGATTTTCCATCGCCGGTTTTGCCCAGACATTCAGCCTGCGCCAGCTCGCGTTTTAGCGTAGCCCGGTCTTCCGGACGGGCAATGGCGCACTGGGTTTTAAAGACGCCAGGCACTCCCTTGCCAAGACGTATCACGTGCTGACGGCACTTTTCGGCCATCTCACGCGACGAAAGGGTGGCGCTATACCAGTCACTCCAGGCAATCTGCTGACCGATTGTAATCGGCAGCTGGCTATGGCGACGGCGGAACATCTGCTGCATCAGCAGCAGCATGGATAACGTCGGCGACACCAGCGTGCTGGCATAAAAGAGGAGGCTGTTGTGCGCCTGAATATGTACCGGCAGCAGCGGGGCGCGCAGTTTGGTGGCGAGTTTGATAAATCCCGAGTGCCATTTTTTATCGCGAATGCCTTTTCGCGTCGGCCGGGAAACTTCACCCGCCGGGAAGAAGATCAGCACGCCCGCGTTTTGCAGATGTTGTTCCATCTGTACCAGCGACGTTTTTGCCGTTCTGCCGCCCATATTATCGACCGGGATAAACAGCGAGCTTAGCGGCTCCAGGTGGGTCAGCATCCGGTTGGTCACGACTTTGACATCGCGTCGTACGCGTGAGACGGCGTACATCAGCGCCAGCCCGTCCAGAGTACCTGTCGGGTGGTTGGCAATGATAACCAGAGGGCCATGTTCGGGGATTTGTTCGAGATCGCGGGCGGAAACGGTGCAGAGAATATCAAGGTGCTCCAGAACTTGCTCCACCATATCCAGTCCTTTCAGGTGGCGGTGTGCTGCGGCAAATTGCTGGAATTCTTCTTCGTAAAACAGCCTTTTTAACAGACTTTTTTGCCAGGGTGCCGGCCTCGCCTGAGGCCAAAGGTCATCGAGAACGCTATCGAGACTAAACATGATCACTCCTCCTGCCGTCTTGCGATGACAGTAGAAGGGGGAGATGTCGGTTGTATTGCAGTTTGGTGAAGTTTCGTGAGGCAGGGAGAGCAGGCCGGGTCAGGCGAAACCGCCCCCCGGCACCGTTGCGCCTTAGCGCAGAATTTTCTTCTCAGCCAGATCCAGCGCAAAGTAGCTGAAGATCAGATCCGCACCCGCGCGTTTGATCGCACCCAGGCTTTCCAGGATCACTTTCTCTTCATCGATCGCGCCCGCCATGGCGGCGAATTTGATCATCGCGTACTCGCCGCTGACCTGGTACGCGCCCAGCGGCAGCGAGGTGCGTTCGCGAATATCACGCAGGATGTCGAGATAGGCTCCCGCCGGTTTCACCATCAGGGCGTCTGCGCCCTGGGCTTCATCGAGCAGGGATTCACGGATAGCTTCCCGACGGTTGAGCGGGTTCATCTGATACGTTTTACGATCGCCTTTCAGCGCCGTACCGGCTGCTTCACGGAACGGGCCGTAGAAAGAGGAGGCAAATTTGGTGGAGTAGGACATGATGGCCGTGTCGGTAAAACCGGCAGCATCCAGCGCCTGGCGGATAGCCTGCACCTGCCCGTCCATCGCAGCCGATGGCGCGATGAAATCAGCACCCGCAGCGGCAGCAACCACCGCCTGCTTACCAAGATTCAGCAGGGTAGCATCGTTATCCACACCGTGATCGCACAGCACGCCGCAGTGGCCGTGAGAGGTGTATTCGCAGAAACAGGTGTCGGACATCACGACCATTTCCGGCACGGTCTCTTTGCAAATGCGCGACATACGGGCGACCAGACCGTCCTCTTTCCAGGCATCGCTGCCGGTGGCGTCGGTATGATGGGAGATGCCGAAGGTCATCACCGAGCGGATCCCTGCATTGGCGATACGTTCAATTTCACGCGCCAGATGTTTTTCAGGAATGCGCATCACGCCAGGCATGGCTTCGATGGCCTTGTAGTCGTCAATCTCTTCTTCGACAAAAATCGGCAACACCAGATCGTTTAAGGTCAGTGTTGTCTCTTCAAACATAGCGCGTAGTGCGGGTGACTTGCGCAGGCGACGGGGACGAGCAATTAAATCGGTCATGGTATGCCTGAGGTTTGTGGAACAAAGAGGGTTAGTGTACCTCAAAGTGAAAGAGGGTGTTTTACCAAAGTGGGCATTTTGTCGAGGGGAAAATCCCGATGCCAACGCGTTATGCGATCAATAATATACACCCTTCCACTGGCGTTAATTGTTTACGAAATATTGGTTTTATTTCTATGATGAAATAAATATATCATTGAAAATGATCTATTTATTTTTATTATATTTTTTATCTTTATAAGAGGGTGTTTTAACTGCTTGTTTTATAATGATTATTGATGGCATTGTATCGCTACTGCATTATTTTCATGTTGTTTGTCTGAATGCGGACTTAATGGAATGATTCATTGAACCTTTTCAGATTGAAAATGCATAATTCCCTCCGCAATTAAGTATTGCAAAATCGTTAGATGGACAAACTTGCTTACGTCCCTGAGGAGGGATGACCCAATGCAAACATGGAAAAAGAAACTGGTTGTATCACAACTTGCATTAGCCTGCACCCTGGCTATCGCTTCTCAGGCCAATGCGAAGGATATTTCTGGTACGACATATAATACCTTCGGATATGATAATACGGCAGCAGCACCCTGGTATTATGGTTACGCTGACTGGGATTACTCTGATGCGACGCACGATGGTGATATTTATCCGGTGATTAATAAATCCACCGTGAATGGTGTTATATCAACCTATTATTTGGATGATGGTATCAATGGTCGGGCGAATGCGCTGAGCATTTCCAACAGCACCATTAATGGCATGATCACCTCAGAATGCATGACCGCGTCATGTGCTGATGGCGTGGATACGGACGGCACAACCCATTCTCAATACGACCGTTTTAGCCTGACCGTCGATAACTCCACGATCAATGATACTTACGAGCATTATGCGTATGACGTTGTGAACGGGGAAAATACGGAAACGCACTATCTGGACACCTATGCGCTGGGCAATGCAATTACCCTGGATGTTGAATCGGATATTGTTATTCAGAATAACTCTCACATCGCCGGCATTACCCTGACTCAGGGGTATCAGGAACGGGATAATACCCCGTATGACGGTGTGGAAGGTGTGGCGAACAGCAGCAATGTCTTTACCGACACGCTGCTGGTGAAAGACTCGGTGCTGACCTCTGGCGCATACAGTGACCTGGGCACCAGCGGGTTCTATGGTCAAACCGCGAAGCCGAGTGATTACGGTGAAACCAATGCCACTGCGGCTGACGACGCGGCGCTGATTGTTGCTGCCAGTGCGTCTGACAACGCGATGCAGACCACCGCCACGTTCGATCACTCCACGATCACCGGCGATATCCTGTTCTCCAGTACCTTCGATAACAACTTCTACCCGAACGGCGATCCGGCAACCGATACGACGGCTGACGGTATATACAACCCAACCACCAACGGCTGGGATGACACCGATAAGCTGGACGTCACGCTGACCAATGGCAGCAAATGGGTCGGCGCAGCGCAGTCAAGCGTTGAGGCCATCGGCACCGCGCAGATGTATGGCCTGGGCTACAGTGACGTTGACTGGCGCACCCTCTCTCCAGATAGCATCTGGCCGGATTCCACGTTCGACAATAATGGACATGTCGCGGGTGAAGCGGTCTATCAGAGCGGTCTGTTCAACGTCACGCTGGATAACGGCTCTGAGTGGGATACCCGTAAGCTCTCTAACATCGACACGCTGACGGTGAATAATCATTCGCAGGTCAATGTTGAAAACTCGGGCCTGCTGGCTGATTCCATCACCCTGTCCAATGCTTCATCTCTGAACATCGGTGACAAGGGTGCCGTGGCAACCGACAGCCTCTATCTGGACAGCGACAGCCGTGCGGCCCTGACAGAGGAAACCGCGGAGCTGTATGCCAATACCATTACCGTGGACAACGGTGCGGAGCTGTCTCTCGGCCTCGGCCAGGTGGATACGCACAATATGGTGTTAACGGATGGCGGCGTGCTGAACGTGGCCAGCCGTGATTACGTGTTGAACAGCGATCTGAACAACGCCCGCTATATCACCAACGATATGAGCAAAGCCGATTACGACTACGGCGTTGTGGCACTCAACGCTGACGGCCATCTGGCCGTGAATGGTGACGTGACAGGGAATTACGCCGTGCGTATCGACAACGCCACCGGCGCCGGCTCTGTTGCTGACTATAAAGGCCAGGAGATTATCCGTGTTTATGACAACAACACGGAGACCCGCGCCAGCTTCACTGCGGCAAATAAAGCCGATTTAGGGGCATATACTTATCAGGCGCAGCAGAAAGGCGACACTGTTGTTCTGCAACAGCAAGCGCTGACCGATTATGCCAACATGGCGCTGAGCATCCCGTCTGCCAACACCAACATCTGGAATCTGCAGCAGGATGCAGTTAGCGCGCGTCTGACCAACAGCCGTCATGGCCTGGCGGATAACGGCGGGGCATGGGTAAGCTACGTTGGCGGCAACTTCGACGGCGATAATGGCATTATCAGCTACGATCAGGACGTGAGCGGTATCATGGTTGGTCTGGATACCCTGATTGACGGTAATAATGCGAAGTGGATCGTCGGTGGTGCGGCAGGTTTCGCCAAAGGCGATATCAGCGATCGCACCGGTCAGGTGGATCAGGACAGCCAGACGGCAATGATTTACGCGTCCGCGAAATTTGCGAACGATCTGTTCATCGACAGTTCCCTGAGCTACACCCGATTCAACAACGATCTCTCCGCGACCATGAGCAATGGTCAGTATGTTGACGGTAACACCACCACCGACGCCGTTGGTTTTGGGTTGAAACTGGGCTATGACTGGAAACCAAACCTCTCTGGTTATGTGACGCCATACGCGGCCGTGTCGGGTCTGTTCCAGTCCGGTGATGACTATCGCCTCAGCAACGACATGCGCATGGATAGTCAATCCTATGACAGCCTGCGTTACGAAGCGGGCGTGGATGCCGGTTACACCTTTAACTACGGCGGTGACCAGGCACTTACGCCTTACTTCAAACTCGCTTATGTCTATGACGACGCTGGTAACGATGCCGATGTTAACGGTGACAGCATTGATAATGGCGTGAAAGGCTCCGCAGTGCGGGTTGGTCTGGGTACCCAGTTTAGCTTTACGAAGAACTTCAGTGCTTACACTGATGGCACTTATCTGGGCGGCGGTGACGTTGACCAGAACTGGGGCGCAAATCTGGGTGTGAAATATACCTGGTAATAAATAAAAGCGGGGGATAAGCCCCCGCTTTTTTATAGATGACAATAAAAAATAATAGTGAACCGACAAATACGGATGTCTTGAGGTCTGCATGAACGTTAATGCGAAACCACTTTCTGAATTAAGCCGGCTCGAAGCATGTTTGATAGCAGCCAGTACCCCGTTTAAATCTGCTCCACAGCAATTAATTACCTCGGGCAAGGGGAGTGAGCCTTGTACCTACGTATTCCAGACCGGCGTTATTGAAGTTTATCGTCATTCAGACGATCTGCTGGTTGGCATTGCGTCAGCCCCTTTTATTTTTGGCCTGTCTGCCGTAGTGATCAATCACAGTCAGGAATACAGAGTCACTGCCAAAACGGCCTGCACCGGTTTTTATTTGCCCGCGGCGACCACCCGTCAACTCATTCAACAGCATTCGCTCTGGAAAGACGCGTTTTGCTGGTTATCCTGGATAAATTACATTCTGGGCAAACGCGACAGGCAGCTGGTGGGAAATAACTCCTATCACCAGATCCGCGCAATGCTGCTGAATATGGCCGAGTGGGATGAAACGTTGCGTTCAAAAATTGGTGTGATGAATCATATACAGCAAAGCACGCGTATTTCACGCTCTGTCGTTGCCGAAGTGCTCGCCGCTTTGCGACAAGGCAACTACATCAATATGAGCCGGGGCAAACTGGTCAGTATCAACCGTTTGCCCACGGAATATTAAGGCTGGATGGAGGCGGTGAGCACCTGGGCTTTATTGGCGCTCAGCTCAGCCACCAGGTTATTGATGCCATCGCTCATATTGACGAAACGCGTATTTGGAGAGCGGGTGACGACCACAAACGCGCCCACGTTGGACTGCGGGATCATCGCCATATAGGTGATGAATCCACCGCCGCCACCGGTTTTCTGAATAATGCCCGGTCGGCCATTTTTGGGTGCCATATAGACCCAGCCCATGCCCAGCGCGTCGGCTTTACCCGGTACGTCCATGCCGATCACGCGGTGCAACTGGCTACGCTGGTAAATCAGGGTCTGCATGCGATCGGCCTGATGACTGCGCGCATAGAAATCTGATGAGAGGAACTGCTGCATCCAGCGCATCATGTCGCCTGGCGTTGAATAGACCCCGCCACTGCCGATGGCTGCCAGGGTGTTATTACACGGGCTTGCGCCTTTCTCTGCCACCATCAGGCGTCGGCACTGATCCGGAGAAGGGGTAAAGGTGGTGTCCTTCATGCCGAGCGGGCGCGTTATCTGCTCTTCAAAGAGCTGCGGGTAAGGTTTGCCTGCTGCCGTCGAGAGCGCATCTGCCAGCAGGTCAAACGCCAGGTTTGAGTAAGATGCCTGTGAACCCGGGGCCGATTTCAGCGTGGCGGTGCTCAGGTAGTTCCAGCGCTGTTCGCGCGTTGGCCAGACAAAAACGTCACGGTGCGCCGCGCCGCCGGGTTGTTCGCGAGGCAGCGCGCTGGTATGGGTGGCAAGGTTTACCAGCGTGATGGGCGTGCCCTGATAGGTTGGAACGCGTGCGCCTGGCGGCGCATATTTGCTGAGCGGATCGTCGAGCTTGACCACGCCCTGATCGAGTAATTTCACCAGCATTTCGCTGGTCATCAGCTTGGTTAAGGACGCAATGCGGATCACGGAATCCAGCTGCGGGTGAACGTTATTTCCCGGTCGCGTTTCGCCAAAGCTGCGAAATACGCGCTGGTTGCCGTCGATGACCACCATCGCCATCCCGGTCGCGCCACTGCCGTAATAGATAAGGTTCGCGTAGCGATCGGCAATATCTGAAGCCAAAACGGGGGCCGTCAGCGGCTGAGCTGCCTGGGCGGTGGAGAAGCTCACCGCACACAGCGCGGCAAAAGAGAGCAGACAACGTTTCAACGAAAAGCATCCATGAATTGAATGAGAAAAGTAATGGGTATTTATACTACTAAAGCGCACGGTGCAATGCCCCGAATTGCATAACGATAGCGAGAAAAACGTAACCATGGGTAAATAAGCATAATTTCCTGGCGACCAGTCTCCCATTTTGTGACATCGGCCGTATGATAGAGGCCAGTGTCACTCAATCTTGCGGAGAACGATATGTCAGTGAAGCGTGTGGTTATGGTTGTCGATATGCAGCAAGGGGTGTTTGCAACGCCGCGTTACCAGCGCGAGAAATGTGTTTCGCTTATCAATCAGCTCACGCAGGCCGCCGAACGGGTGATTTTTATTCAGCATACCGGTGAAGGCGGTCTGGAAGAGGGGAGCGAAGGGTTTGCGCAGCTGCCTGAACTCCATCAGCCCGCTGACGCGCTTTACGTCACCAAGACTGCCTGCGATGCATTTTATAACACCGCACTTGAAGCGGTGTTACGCGAGCAAGGTATTCGCGAGTTTGTCATCTGCGGCTGTGCCACCGATTACTGTGTCGACGCGACCATCAAGAACGGGGTCAGCCGTGGCTATCACATTACCGTGGCGGAAGATGCCCATACCACGGCTAATCGTCCGGCAGCCGACGCGCCCATTCTGATTAACCATTACAACGACGTCTGGCGTGACTTTATTGCGCCGGCCAATCCTCTCGCGGTGAAACGCACCGAAACAATTCTCGAAAACTGGAAAGCGAACTAATAATTAACCCTCGGGTCTGACCTTTTTGCCTGCGCCGTCTGGCTCAGGCGAGATTTTCGTGTGGTGATGTGTTGAGCACAGCAACAGCCATAACAACAAGAAGGATGCATTATGTTTAAGTCTTTTTTCCCAAAGCCGGGGCCTTTTTTCCTGTCGGCATTTATTTGGGCACTGATCGCTGTCATTTTCTGGCAGGCTGGCGGCGGGGCGTGGCTGGCCCGCATTACGGGCGCAACGGGTGACGTCCCGATCAGTGCCGCTCGCTTCTGGTCGCTTAGCTATTTGCTGTTTTACGCCTACTACATGGTATGCGTTGGCCTGTTCGCCCTGTTCTGGTTTGTCTATGCGCCGCACCGCTGGCAATACTGGTCGATTCTGGGAACCTCGCTGATTATCTTTGTGACCTGGTTCCTGGTGGAAGTGGGGGTGGCAGTAAACGCCTGGTATGCCCCGTTCTACGACCTTATCCAGACTGCGCTGAGTTCGCCGCATAAGGTAACCATTAACCAGTTTTACCATGAGGTGGGCATTTTCCTCGGTATCGCGTTGATTGCGGTGGTGATCGGGGTGATGAACAACTTCTTCGTCAGCCACTACGTTTTCCGCTGGCGTACTGCGATGAACGAACACTATATGGCGCACTGGCAACACCTGCGTCATATCGAAGGTGCAGCACAGCGTGTGCAGGAAGACACCATGCGTTTTGCCTCCACCCTTGAAGACATGGGCGTCAGCTTTATCAACGCCATTATGACGCTGATTGCCTTCCTGCCGGTGCTGGTGACGCTCTCGGCTCACGTGCCGGATCTGCCTCTTGTCGGTCATCTGCCGTATGGGCTGGTGATTGCGGCGATTGTCTGGTCTCTGATGGGGACGGGGCTGCTGGCGGTGGTCGGGATTAAGCTGCCGGGGCTGGAGTTTAAAAATCAACGCGTGGAAGCGGCTTATCGTAAAGAGCTGGTCTACGGTGAAGATGATGCTAATCGTGCCTCGCCACCAACCGTACGTGAGCTGTTTGGTGCCGTGCGTCGCAACTACTTCCGTCTCTACTTCCACTATATGTATTTCAATATTGCGCGCATTTTGTATCTGCAGGTCGATAACGTTTTCGGTTTGTTCCTGCTGTTCCCGTCCATCGTTGCGGGTACGATTACGCTCGGCCTGATGACCCAGATAACTAACGTTTTTGGTCAGGTGCGTGGCTCATTCCAGTATCTGATCAGCTCCTGGACCACGCTGGTGGAACTGATGTCCATCTATAAACGTTTACGCAGCTTTGAGCGTGAGCTGGACGGCCAGGAACTGCAGGAAGTCACCAATACATTTAGCTAATACAGGGAGTTGCTATGACCTTCGCCGTACCGCGTGCGTTACCGTTGTCCTTACTGGCCGCTCTGGTGCTGGTAGGATGTGCCGAAAAAGGGGCCGCTCCGCTTAAAGAAGGGGAGAAGCCTGTTGATGTGGCAAGCGTTGTGCGGCAAAAAATGCCCGCCAGCGTGAAAGATAGAAATGCATGGGCGGATGCGCTGGCAAAAACCTTTGAAAGCCAGAAGATTGCCCCTACCGAGGAGAATATCTGCTCGGTACTGGCGGTGGCGCAGCAGGAGTCAATGTACCAGTCAGACCCGGTCGTGCCGGGTCTGAACAAAATAGCCTGGAAAGAGATCGACCGCCGTGCGGAATCGATGCATATCCCGGTATTTCTCGTGCATACCGCGTTTAAAATCACCTCGCCAAATGGAAAAAGCTACAGCGAACGGCTGGACACGGTAAAAACCGAGAAACAGCTCAGCGCCATCTTTGATGATTTCATCAGCATGGTGCCGATGGGGCAGACACTGTTTGGTTCACTTAACCCGGTACACACCGGCGGGCCGATGCAGGTCAGCATTGCCTTTGCGGAAAAGCATACCGACGGCTACCCGTGGAAAATCGACGGTACGGTGCGTCAGGAGGTCTTCTCCCTGCGTGGCGGCCTGTGGTTCGGCACTTATCATCTGCTGAACTATCCGGCGAATTACAGTGAGCCGCTGTACCGCTTTGCGGACTTTAACGCGGGCTGGTATGCCAGTCGTAACGCGGCATTTCAGAATGCGGTCAGCCGCGCGAGCGGCGTGAAGCTGGCACTGGATGGCGATCTTATTGCCTATGGCAGCAGCGAGGCTGGCACCACGGAGCGGGCGGTGCGGAAATTATCGAACAGGCTTGGCATGAGTGACAGCGACATTCGCCATCAGCTTGAGAAAGGCGATAGTCTGGCGTTTGAGAAAACCGATCTGTACAAGAAAGTCTTTACGCTTGCAGAACAGAAAAGTGGGAAAACATTACCGAGGGCAATCCTGCCGGGTATTCAGCTGGAAAGCCCGAAGATCACGCGTAACCTGACAACCGCCTGGTTCGCAAAACGCGTGGATGACCGCCGGGCTCGCTGTATGGGGCTTTAAAAGCGACGGCGAAAACGCAGTACTAATGCCACAACGCCTAAAATCATACACCCTGCGAGGAAAGGAATGAGGCCAAACAGGGTGCTTACGCCAAAACCAATTTCCACTCGCGGGCGTCCGTTATCCTGCACCTGCATCAGGTGTTCATAGACTCCTGGTGCATGAACCAGCATATTGAGTAGCTGCGAACCCGCCCAGAAACAGAACAAGACAAACAGGGCATAAGCGATATTACCCGCCGTGGAGGTTTTTGGTTGTTTACCGCCAAAAATCGGTTTCGACAATGTAAAGTCAGCCATCACGACCTCCCGATAAATCACTCTGTTTTATATGCGTCTTACAAGGTGAGTTTGACAGGTCATAGCATTTGTCAATATCAGAATCGTGTTAATTTACCCTAAGGAATTCTCCTGGATTGTCGAATTCTGCAGCGCATCACAATTTCTTAACTTAATTGAAACAACAGCGTGTTTCAGAATTTCCGCATCTGCCACAGACCTCGTCATAAATCTGTGAGAGGATATCTTTTTTTCCTGCCGGAGTTTGTCATGAAGCTCACTTCCAAACTACGCCGTGACTGGCATTACTACGCCTTTGCTATCGGGCTGATCTTTATTCTTAACGGTGTCGTGGGGCTGTTGGGATTTGAAGCAAAAGGGTGGCAAACGT
Organism: Enterobacter sp. MEB024; assembly: GCF_030209635.1. Classification (NCBI taxonomy): domain Bacteria; kingdom Pseudomonadati; phylum Pseudomonadota; class Gammaproteobacteria; order Enterobacterales; family Enterobacteriaceae; genus Enterobacter; species Enterobacter sp. MEB024. The sequence goes on from NZ_JARVRQ010000001.1 coordinate 82,273, forward strand.
ATGCCGTGGGTCTGGTGACCTGGGTTATCAGCTTCTGGCTGGCGGGGATGATTATCCGCCGTCGTCCTGAAGAGACGACAGCGGATGAGACGGAAACGGCGAAGAGTCCCGATTAACCGTTTACGGAGCTTTTCAGGGCGCTGTCCGCAGCATGACGCTCCAGCGCCAGTTCAATCAGGCGGGTGATAAGTGCTGAGTAGCTAAGCCCGCTGGCCTGCCACAGTTTTGGATACATGCTGATGTTGGTGAAGCCCGGCAGGGTGTTGATTTCATTAATCACCACCTCGTTTTCAGGCGTCAGGAACACATCCACGCGCGCCATGCCGCTGCAGCCGAGCGTCTGATAAGCGTTAATCGCGATCGCGCGGATCTTATCGTTGATTGCCGGATCGATATTTGCAGGCACGACAACCTGGGCGCCTTTATCATCAATGTATTTAGTGTCGTAAGAGTAGAAATCACTGTTTAACACCACTTCACCGCAGGTGCTTGCCTGTGGGAAATCGTTGCCCAGCACGGCGCACTCAATTTCGCGGCCTTTGATGCCCTGCTCAACCACCACTTTATGGTCAAACTCAAACGCCAGGCTGACCGCTTGCGTGAACTGCGCTTCGCTTGTCACCTTGCTGACCCCGACGGAAGAACCCTGGTTTGCAGGTTTCACAAACAGCGGCAGGCCCAGCTGACCGGAAATCTGAGCGAAGCTGTGTTGGTCACGGTTGGCGCGGGTGAGGGTGACAAACGGCGCAATATTCAGCCCCGCATCACGCAGCAGGCGCTTGGTGACGTCTTTATCCATGCAGGCAGCGGAACCCAGCACATCAGAACCGACAAACGGCAGGTTGGCCATGCGCAGCATCCCCTGCAGCGAACCATCTTCGCCAAGGGTGCCATGAACGATAGGGAAGACCACGTCAATCTGGGCGAGAGACTGCGCATTACCGGCGTCGATGAGTTGCCCTTGCACCACGCCGGGTACGGTCGCGACGCTGATTGCAGAAGGATTGAGGGCGATATGCGCCGGATCGTCAGCATTTAACAGATACTGGCTGGCATCGTTGACATGCCATTGCCCCTGTTTATCTATGCCCAGCAGCACCACGTCGAAACGGCTTTTATCGATTGCATCGACGATATTTTTGGCCGATTGCAATGAAACCTCGTGCTCCGCTGATTTTCCCCCAAAGACAATACCTACGCGCTGCTTTGCCATCTCACTCTCTTCCAGTCTGACGAAAAACCAATAACATACCACGATGCCCAGCGGGTTTCGCGGCCTTCTGCCATAATGTTTTGGGGAATGTTAAGGGGGGAGCGTGAAAGGAAAAACTCTGCTGACCATTTTCATTATTGCGGCTGTCGCAACGGTGGGGTATCACTGGTTGCCGTCTTACTACAACCCTTTCACGCCGCTACATCTCGACGACCCGCCAGGCCGCATTACCCAGTATAAGCTTCGGAACTTAACGCCCCAGGCGTGCGCGAGTCTGTTATCGCAGGCCAATCAACGCGCGCTTATCCGCACACAACCGGTCGCAGACAGCGGTGGGGAGTGTCCACTCCGTAACGTCGTCCGGGTACGTAACTTCGGTCCGGTCAGCCTGAACAGCAGTTTCCTTGCGAGCTGCCCGCTGGCGCTCAGTTCTGCCTTGTTTATCAGCCAGCAGGCCCGGCCACTCACCAGAAGCTATACGGGAAGTGAGCTGACGCGTATTGAGCATCTCGGCAGCTTTGCCTGCCGCAACATTTACCATCGCCCCGACGCGCGACGCAGTGAACATGCTACGGCAGAGGCGCTGGATATCACGGCGTTTGGGCTGGCAAACGGTGAGAGGGTCACGGTACAAAACGGCTGGAAGGCGACAAAAACGCAGCCATGGCTGAAAGGCATGCTGGCGGCGAGCTGCAGCTATTACGGTAACAGCCTGGGGCCAGAGTATAACGCTGCCCATGCCAGCCACTTTCACCTGGGGATGCGCGGTTTCGGTCTCTGCCGCTGAAGCATAATATTCCGTCAGAAAATGGATGATTTGTGACTTATTTCACAAATATGATGACTGGGAAGATAAAACACCAAAGTCGGCAAGTGCGCATCTCTGGTGCGACGTCATAACGCGTAACTTGCTAATCTGTCGGCGAATTCGCCTAAAAATGAAGACTATTTCTTTTATGGAATCCTGGAAAGTTAATCTCATCTCGGTCTGGTTCGGGTGCTTCTTTACCGGACTGGCCATCAGCCAGATATTGCCCTTCCTGCCACTGTACGTGTCGCAGCTGGGCGTTACCTCCCATGAAGCGCTCTCCATGTGGTCAGGTCTGACGTTCAGCGTCACGTTTCTGGTCTCTGCCATCGTCTCGCCGATGTGGGGGAGTCTGGCCGACCGCAAAGGGCGCAAGCTGATGCTGCTGCGCGCATCGCTGGGGATGGCGATAGCCATTCTGCTGCAGGCCTTTGCCACTAACGTATGGCAGCTCTTTTTCCTGCGAGCGGTGATGGGGCTGACGTCCGGGTATATTCCGAATGCCATGGCGCTGGTGGCCTCGCAGGTGCCCCGTGAACGCAGCGGCTGGGCGCTGAGTACGCTCTCTACTGCTCAGATAAGCGGGGTCATTGGCGGCCCGCTGCTAGGGGGCTTCCTCGCCGATCATGTGGGGCTGCGCGCGGTGTTTATCATTACGGCCATCCTGCTGGTGGTCAGTTTTCTGGTCACGCTCTTCCTCATTAAAGAGGGAGGACGCCCCGTCATCAGCAAAGCTGAACGCCTGAGCGGCAAGGCCGTTTTCGCCTCGCTGCCCTATCCGGGCCTGATGATCAGCCTGTTTGTGACCACCATGGTGATCCAGCTTTGCAACGGTTCGGTCGGCCCGATTCTGGCGCTGTTTATTAAGTCGATGGAGCCAGACAGCAATAATATTGCTTTCCTCAGCGGGATGATTGCCGCCGTCCCGGGCGTATCAGCCCTCATTTCGGCGCCACGCCTTGGAAAACTGGGCGACAGGATCGGCACGGCGCGTATCCTGATGGCCACGCTGATTTTTGCGGTGGTGCTCTTTTTCGCAATGTCGTTTGTCACTTCTCCGTTTCAGCTTGGCGTGCTGCGGTTTCTGCTGGGCTTTGCCGATGGTGCGATGTTACCCGCGGTGCAAACATTGCTGGTGAAATATTCCAGTGACCAGGTAACGGGCCGTATTTTTGGCTATAACCAGTCGTTTATGTATTTAGGTAACGTTGCCGGTCCGCTTATGGGAGCCGCTGTTTCGGCAATGGCCGGTTTCCGTTGGGTATTTGCTGCTACCGCTATTGTGGTGCTGATAAATATTATTCAACTGGCTATTGCACTGCGTCGTCGCAGACAAATGGCGGAGGCGAAGTCGGCGCGATAACCGTTTCGTAGATGTATTATATATTCTTATGGTCGCCGCATTTTTATATAACTAAATGCGGCGTTTTTTATAGAAAAACGTTTCGCTGAAAGCCGCGAGGAATCTATTTTTCCTGCCGCATCACTTTTGCATAACATAATAAATTTCTTCTCTTTGCATAATGGATTCAGAATGCTAAGTTCAGACAAAACGGATAAGGAAATAGCACCATGAAAAATCTCATTGCTGAGTTGTTGGTCAAGCTTGCACAAAAGGAAGAAGAGTCAAAAGAGTTGGTCGCCCAGGTTGAAGCGCTGGAAATTGTGGTCACCGCGCTGCTGCGACAAATGGCGAAAAACGAACAACAGACGTTGATTGAGAACGTTGAAGGCGCGCTGGAAAGCGTCAGACCCGATTCCCAGGTGCCGGTTGAGGATGCTGAAATGCTCCGCCAGTACGTAAAAAAGCTGTTAAGGCATCCTCGCAACTAAACCATCACGGAACCTGACGGCGTGTCATAGAATTGTCATGCAGGATGCCTATAGTCGCTCTGTTTTATTTTTTATGTATTTGTACATGGAGAAAATAAATTGAAACAGAGCGCACTTTTCATCGTATTACTTCCCCTGTTAATGTCACCCGCTATTTATGCCGACAATCACAATACCAGCGTGCTGGATAATCGTGCGGCCAAAGGGGATATCACCCAGCCTGGCGGCGCGCGCCGGTTGACTGAAGATCAAACCGCCGCCATTCGCGCTTCGCTGAATGAGAAACCTGCTAAAAACATTATTCTGCTGATTGGCGACGGGATGGGCGATTCCGAAATAACGGCAGCACGAAATTATGCCGAAGGCGCGGGCGGCTTTTTTAAAGGTATCGACGCACTGCCTCTCACCGGACAATATACCCATTACGCGCTGGATAAAAAAACCGGTAAACCCGATTACGTGACGGATTCTGCTGCCTCTGCCACGGCGTGGTCCACCGGTGTGAAAACCTATAATGGTGCGCTGGGTGTAGATATTCACGAAAAAGATCACCAGACCATTCTGGAGATGGCTAAAGCGGCGGGACTGGCTACCGGCAACGTCTCTACGGCTGAACTTCAGGATGCAACGCCAGCGGCGCTGGTGGCGCATGTCACCTCGCGTAAATGCTACGGCCCGTCGGTGACCAGCGAAAAATGCCCGACTAACGCGCTGGAAAAGGGCGGCAAAGGCTCGATTACGGAACAACTGTTGAACGCACGTCCTGACGTGACGCTGGGCGGCGGGGCGAAAACCTTCGCGGAAACCGCAACGGCGGGCGAATGGCAGGGCAAAACGCTGCGTGAGCAGGCGCAGGCTCGCGGCTATCAGCTGGTGAGCGATGCATCTTCTCTGGCGGCGATTACCGAAGCAAGCCAGGATAAACCGCTGCTGGGTCTTTTCTCCGATGGCAATATGCCGGTGCGCTGGGAAGGGCCAAAAGCGTCCTACCACGGCAACATTGATAAGCCTGCCGTAACCTGTACGCCAAACCCAAAACGTACCGACAGCATCCCGACGCTGGCGGCGATGACCGATAAAGCGATCTCACTGCTGAGCAAGAGTGAAAAGGGCTTCTTCCTGCAGGTGGAAGGCGCGTCGATCGATAAACAGGATCATGCGGCTAACCCGTGCGGTCAGATTGGCGAGACGGTCGATCTGGACGAAGCAGTGCAGAAGGCACTTGAGTTTGCGAAGAAAGACGGCAACACCCTGGTGGTCGTTACCGCAGACCATGCGCACGCCAGCCAGATCATCCCTGCGGATACCAAAGCACCGGGCCTGACGCAGGCGCTGAACACCAAAGATGGCGCGGTGATGGTGTTGAGCTATGGCAACTCTGAAGAAGAGTCCATGGAGCATACCGGAACCCAGCTGCGCATCGCAGCATACGGTCCGCATGCGGCAAACGTGGTAGGGCTGACCGATCAAACGGATCTGTTCTACACCATGAAAGCGGCTTTGGGGCTGAAATAATAAAAGCCCGGCGGAAATCACATCTGCCGGGTGGTTTTTTTCCTGTCACGAACCAGACTTACAGTGAATGTTCACAAAAGGATGGTGCAATGAAAACAACATTACTGGTTACTCTGCTCTCGGGTCTGTTTCTGATCTCATCGGCGAACGCGGAAGAGAAAACATTAACGCCGCAGCAGCAACGCATGACCACCTGTAATCAACAGGCGACCGCGCAGAGCCTGAAGGGTGATGCCCGTAAGACCTACATGAGCGGTTGCCTCAAAAACGGTGCCGCGAAAACGGGTGAGAAAAGCCTGACGCCGCAGCAGCAAAAAATGCGCGAGTGTAATGCGAAAGCGACCGAACAGTCCCTGAAAGGCGACGATCGCAGCAAGTTCATGAGTGCCTGTCTGAAGAAAAACGTGTAGTCCTATCGGGTGAGTGGCCCCGGCGGCTCACCCGAAATTTCATACTTTCCCCGTAAGCCCCCTCTCTATAATTTGGGAAATATTTCAGAATATTCCCAAAAATGATGAATGATGAATCTTATTACAATATAAAGCGCATTCGGGAAGAGTGGAATATGACCCTTTCTCAGGATGACCCCCACCGTACCGGGATCCCGTTTGCCCGGCGAGCCCGGCTGGCGCGTGTTGTCGGACTGGCAGCGATGTTCTTCCCCCTCTCTGGCGTGCTGGTCACCTTTTCTGTATCCGGCGTCTGGTGGTTGTTCCTGGTGGGGTGGGCATTTGTCTGGCCCCATTTCGCCTGGCAGTGGTCCTGCCGTGCTGCTTCTCCTCATCAGCAGGAACGCTTTAATCTGAAGATTGATGCCATTATTGCCGGGCTTTGGATCGGCATGATGGGGATCAATGCGCTACCTACGGCAGCGCTGCTGATGATGGTGGGAATGAACATGATGGGGGCCGGCGGCTGTCGGCTGTTTTTTACCGGCATCATGTTAACCCTTCTGTCTTCCCTGGTGACGCTCCCCGTCGTGGGCCGGGTGGCTGTCTTTAACCCGGAGCCTCTGGCATGGGGCTTAACGCTTCCCGTGCTGGTGTTATATCCGATGCTTTTTGCCTGGCTCAGCCATCGTACTGCCATCAGGCTTGCAGAGCATAAACGGCGGCTGGAGCTGATGAGTACCCGCGACGGCATGACCGGCGTCTTTAATCGCCGGCACTGGGAAGTGCTGCTGAGAAATGAATTTGAACACTGTCGCCGCAACCACTGCACAGCCACGATTTTGCTTATCGATATCGATCATTTTAAGAATATCAATGACACCTGGGGCCACGATGTGGGTGATGAAGCGATCATCGCCCTGACGCGGCAACTGCAGCTAACGGTGCGTTCCGGGGATGCGATAGGCCGTTTTGGCGGGGATGAGTTTGCGGTGATCATGTCCCGGACGGCGGCAGACAGTGCCATCGCCGTGATGTCACGCGTACATGAGCGGCTGGAAACGCTGTCGTTACCGTGCGCGCCCAAGGAATCTCTGCGTATTAGCGTCGGTGTCGCGCCCTGGGGACCGCAGTTTGGGCACTATCGGGAGTGGTTAAAAGCGGCCGATGTGGCGCTGTATAAGGCGAAAAATGCCGGACGCGGCCGCACCGAGGTGGCCGCCTGACGTCCGGCTCAGATAATCAGGATTTACTCAGTTTCTCTGATTTTTCCATGCATTTTGTCATCGCTTCAATAACGGCCGAACGGAAGCCGCGCTCTTCCAGCACCCGCACCGCCTCGATAGTGGTTCCGCCAGGCGAGCAGACCATATCTTTCAGTTCACCCGGATGCTTACCGGTCTCCAGCACCATTTTGGCAGAGCCCATCACGGCCTGTGCAGCGAATTTATACGCCTGCGCTCGTGGCATACCGCCAAGCACCGCAGCGTCGGCCATCGCTTCTAAAAACATAAAGACATACGCAGGCGCTGAACCGCTCACTCCCACTACCGGATGGATCATAGACTCGGCAATGACTTCCGCTTCACCGAAGCAGCGGAAGATGTTCAGGACATCCGCCACGTCTTCCGACGTCACCAGCGCGTTAGGCGTGACGGAGGTCATGCCGGCGTTGACCAGTGATGGGGTATTCGGCATAGCGCGTACGATTTTACGGTCATGACCCAGCGCGCGCGCCAGCTGATCGAGCGTGACGCCCGCGGCAATCGATACGACCAGCGTCTCTTTGTTCAGGCTGGTGGTGATGTCGCTCAGCACTTTGATCATGATGTTCGGCTTGACGGCGCCAAAGACAATATCGGCTACCTGGGCCACTTCCTGGGCGCTTTCGGCTGCGTTGATCCCGTATCGATCGCGTAACGCGGCGACGTTGTCCGGTGATGGGGTGTAGACCCAAATCTGACCCGGCAGCACCTGTCCGCTGGCGATCAGGCCACCCAGGATGGCTTTGCCCATGTTACCGCAGCCGATAAACCCGATTTTCTTATCCATCACGATTCTCCGTCATTATGCGTTGTTTTCTCTGATTGATAGCTTAACAACGAAATGCAGGCGACAATAGTCGGCAGAATCATTATGGGGAGACAATATGGCGATTTGGGTTGATGCGGACGCGTGTCCGAATGTGATTAAAGAGATTTTATTCCGCGCGGCCGAGCGCGTGCAGATGCCGCTTACGCTGGTGGCGAACCAGAATATTCGCGTACCACCTTCCCGATTTATTCGCGCGTTGCGGGTTCCGGCCGGCTTTGACGTGGCGGATAACGAGATTGTGCGTCTGTGTAGCCCTGAGGATCTGGTGATCACGGCGGATATCCCGCTGGCCGCGGAAGTGATTAAAAAGGGAGCGGCGGCGCTGAACCCGAGAGGGGAGCGTTATTCGCCGGCGACCATTCGTGAAAGACTCACCATGCGTGATTTTATGGATACGCTTCGCGCCAGCGGCGTGCAGACCGGCGGGCCAGACAGCCTGTCCCAGCGCGATCGCCAGCAGTTCGCCGCAGAGCTTGATAAGTGGCTGCTCGAAGTCAAGCGTCGCACTACGTAATGATAACCATTGTCACTTTGTGGTACAGTATGGCCTCCGCAGGGTTGTCATCCCGTACCGCTTTGCAGTAAAGTAAACGCAACATCTTCTGCAATTATTTCTTTACGCTCTTCGGCCATCCGGCATCAAGGGGAACACCTGGTTATGACCCAACCCATCTTTTTAGTTGGCCCCCGCGGCTGTGGGAAAACCACCGTTGGCCTGGAACTGGCACGCGCGTGCGATCGTCAGTTTGTTGATACCGACCACTGGCTGCAAACCGAAGCCGGGAAAAGCATCGCGGAAATCGTTGAGCAAGAGGGGTGGGAGAGCTTTCGCGCTCGTGAAACGGCCGCGCTGAAGGCGGTCACCACGCCGTCTGCTGTTATCGCAACCGGTGGCGGAATTGTTCTCGCCGAGTGTAACCGTCGCTTTATGCGCGAAAAAGGGATTGTCATCTACCTCAGCGCACCCGTTTCGGCCCTGGTAGGGCGGCTGGAAGCATTTCCGGAAGAGGGACAACGTCCTGCGCTGACCTCCCGGCCGCTCAGCGAAGAGGTGAGCGAAGTGCTGGCCGAACGCGATGCGTTATACCGCGAAGCGGCACACCACGTTGTGGATGCTTCCGCTTCACCCGAGGACGTGGTAATTCAGATTATTACCGCCCTGCGTTTGGCTTGTGCCAGCTAAGCGGCGTCTATACTTATAGCTCAGACATAAAAAAAGGATGAGCTATGCCAACCAGACCTCCCTATCCACGTGAAGCACGCATCGTTACCGTTGAAAAAGGCAATGGCGATCAAACCGTCACCTGGTATCAGCTGCGTGCCGATCACCCCAAACCAGACTCTCTGATCAGTGAACATGAAACTGAACAGGAAGCGCTCGATGCCAAACGGCGCTACGAAGATCCTGATAAGTCGTGAATGAATTCCTAAAGGGCTAAATACCGTGCCTGAATCACACTTTTTACTCATCGCAAATGTTAAGCAGGAGTTAATATTTAGTTATTACAGGTAACTCCGTAATGGGCAGGCGATCTTTACATTTCGCGATGGGGATCACCTGCTACGCTTGGTGCTGTTTTGTTGAAAAAACGAACTGTGCAGCGTAGTGAGCCTGTACCTGTGTGAAAGATTTAGCGGTAATGGAAGGCGATGAAGATGAAGGCGACGTTGGCGATCCTCACTATTGGTGTGGTCCCTGTAAGCGAAGTGTTACCGCTCTTAACCGAGCATGTATCTGAACAACAGATAACGCATCTAAGCCTGCTGGGGAAGATGAGTCGGGAAGAGGTCATGGAAGACTACGCTGTAGAGGCGGGGGAGGATCCCCTGGCGACGTTATTAAGTGACGGTAAACTGGCGCATGTTTCGCGTCAGAAAATCGAGCGCTCGCTGCAGAGCGTAATAGAAGTGCTCGATAATCAAGGCTATGACGTTATTTTACTGATGAGTACTGCACCTGTTAAGGGACTCATCGCCCGTAATGCGATTTTGCTGGAGCCGATGCGGATCATTCCGCCGCTGGTGGCCTCCATTGTTGACGGGCATCAGGTGGGGGTCATTGTTCCCATTGAAGAGCTCATGGACAACCAGACGGCAAAATGGCACGTACTCGAAAAAATGCCTTTGTATGCGCTGGCCAATCCCTTCTGGGACAGCGAGGCCGCGCTGATTGAGGCAGGACGGGAACTGCTGGAGAGAGGGGCCGATGTGTTGATTCTGGACTGCCTTGGATTCCACCAGCACCACCGTGATTTACTGCAAAAGGCGCTGGATGTCCCGGTGCTGTTGTCCAATGTTCTGATGGCCCGGCTGGCCGCAGAGCTGTTGATCTAATGATTTTGCGTGACAGGTGATGATCATGGCCCCTATAGTGAATTTTTATCTAAAAATATAAGGGCCAGTTCATGCTTCAAAGTAACGAATACTTTTCCGGTAAAGTGAAATCCATTGGTTTTACCAGCAGCAGCACTGGCCGCGCCAGTGTCGGCGTTATGGCTGAAGGGGAATACACCTTTGGTACAGCCGAAGCTGAAGAGATGACGGTGATCAGCGGTGCGCTCAACGTCTTACTGCCGGGGGAAACAGAATGGAAAGTTTACTCTGCCGGACAAGCGTTCAACGTCCCTGGCCACAGCGAATTCCATCTGCAGGTTGCTGAACCGACCTCTTATCTGTGCCGCTACCTGAAATAAAACGTTTTATACCCTCTCCCTGCCGGGAGAGGGTCACTGCAGGCATTACCGCTGCGCTTCGCCGCCGAGGCCTTCTACCAGATTCTGAATTAACGCTGCCAGCTCTCCGGTCATCAGGATAAAGTCCGCGTCAAAGCGCTGGGCGTAATCTTCACGATCGATATCTTCGTTCTGATCGCGCAGCTCATCGCAGAATTTCAGACGCTTCACCGAGCCGTCATCGCACATCACAAACTGAATACGCTGCTGCCAGTCGAGTGCCAGTTTGGTCACCACTTTGCCCGCTTCAATGTGTACGGCGATCTCGTCGCTCACCAGATCCTGCTTTTTCGCGCGGATCACGCCGCCATCTTCGAGCAGGGCTTTGAGCTCAGCTTCATCAAGGATCTGGAAGCCCTGGGCCGCTGTACCGCTGCGCACCCATTCGGTCAGGGTCAGTTCAATCGGCGTTTCCAGCGCCAGCGGAACGACCGGTAACGATCCGATGCTTTTGCGCAGCAGGGCCAGCGTATCTTCCGCTTTTTTGGCGCTGGCGCAGTCCACCATGATCAGCCCGTTAACGGTATCGATCCACATCATTGTCTGGCTGAAACGGCTAAAGGCGCGCGGCAGCAGAGAGTGCAGAACTTCGTCTTTCAGCGAATCTTTTTCGGTTTTTTTCAGCTTGCGACCCTGTTCGGCTTCAAGCTTGAAAATTTTCGCTTCGAGCGCCTGCTTGACCACCGGCGTGGGCAGAATTTTTTCTTCTTTGCGGGCGCAGACGATGATTTGACCCGTGCTGCTGGCGTGGGTCAATGCATCGCTTTGTGAACCCATTGGAGGAACCCAACCGGTTTTTGCCATATCCTGGCTACCGCAAGGGGAAAAGCTATAAGCGGCTAACTGTTTTTCCATCTCTTCTGCACGCAGCGAAACGTCGCGGCTGAGACGGTAAACCATCAAATTTTTGAACCACAGCATGATAATTTCCACGGCCTTGTCGTTAAATCAGCGGGCATGATAACGAATTGTCGCATCGCTTGCATTGCTAATCGGGAAGCGGGCTTCTACTCTGTTGATAATCAAAATAATGAGGAGTGTCTTGTGCGTATTGGGATTGATTTGGGCGGCACCAAAACAGAAGTCATCGCACTGAGCGAGCAGGGGGAGCAACTGTTCCGCCACCGTCTGCCTACCCCGCGCGATGATTATCACCAGACTATCGAGACGATTGCCCGGCTGGTTGACATGGCTGAGCAGGCGACAGGGCAGACCGGCACCGTTGGGATGGGGATCCCGGGCTCAATCTCGCCCTATACCGGGGTGGTTAAAAACGCCAACTCCACCTGGCTCAACGGTCAGCCTTTTGATAAAGATTTAAGTCAGCGCCTGAACCGGGAAGTGCGTCTGGCAAATGACGCCAACTGTCTGGCCGTCTCCGAAGCCATTGACGGTGCCGCCGCAGGGGCCCAGACCGTTTTTGCGGTCATTATCGGGACCGGCTGTGGCGCAGGCGTGGCCCTGGGCGGGCGTGCCCATATTGGCGGCAACGGTACGGCGGGCGAGTGGGGACATAACCCCTTGCCGTGGATGGATGAAGATGAACTTAAATACCGCGCCGAGGTGCCGTGCTATTGCGGCAGGCAGGGCTGTATTGAGACGTTTATCTCCGGCACCGGTTTTGCCACCGATTACCACCGCTTGAGTGGCCAGCCACTCAAGGGGAACGAAATTATGCGCCGGGTCGGGGAACACGATCCGGTGGCTGAGCTGGCTCTCAGCCGCTATGAAATGCGGCTGGCGAAATCCCTGGCGCACGTGGTGAATATCCTTGACCCTGACGTGATTGTGCTCGGCGGCGGGATGAGCAACGTCGACCGTTTATATGCCACGGTACCGAATCTGGTGAAGCAGTGGGTCTTCGGCGGCGAGTGTGAAACCCCGATCCGCAAAGCGGTGCACGGGGACTCCAGCGGCGTGCGCGGCGCCGCGTGGCTCTGGCCGCTATAGCCATTCTCCCTCTCCCTACGTGAGAGGGGCAGGATGAGGGTGCCCTCATGCAGGGCACCCTCACTCCACCGCAAACACCTTATCCAGCTTGCTATACCCCAGCCCGTTAATCTTCTTCACTTTGATCTGCACCGGGATCCGCTCTTTCATCGCCTCGACGTGGCTAATCACGCCAATGGTTTTCCCGGTGGCGTTCAGCGCGTCGAGCGCATCCAGGGCGGTATCCAGCGTTTCGCTGTCGAGCGTGCCGAAGCCTTCATCCAGGAACAGCGAATCGATGCGTGTTTTGTGGCTCACCAGATCGGAAAGCGCCAGCGCCAGTGCCAGGCTAACAAGGAAGCTTTCGCCGCCGGAGAGGGTACGGGTATCGCGCACCGCGTCCGCCTGCCAGGTATCCACCACTTCGAGTTCCAGCGCATCGCTGACCTTGCGCTGCAGCAAATAGCGCCCGTGCAGGCGATTTAGCTGCTGGTTGGCAAGCCAGACCAGATTATCCAGCGTGAGCCCCTGGGCAAACTTACGGAACTTGTCGCCGGTGCTGGAACCTATCAGCGAATTCAGATAGCTCCAGTCATCGGCCAGCCGCGCGGCCTCTTCAATATGCTGCATGAGCGCCAGCTGGTGCTGACGGTTATCGCTGTCCTGTTTAAGCTGCTGGCGGATCTCACCCTGATGAGTGGTGTTCTCCCGAAGCTGTTGCCCGAGTTGCTGTAGCTGCAACTGCAGGGTTGGCGCGTCGAGTTCCAGCCCTTCCGGTCGCTGCGTCTGATGAGCCTGCAGCTGCTGGTTTGCCTGTGCGAACAGCGCGGTTGCCTGCTGAAGCTGGTTTTCCAGGGTCTGCTTACGGTGTTCAAGACGGCGGATGGTCTCTTCATCAAGCAGTGCAGCCAGAAAGGCCTCCCGATCGGCGAAGCAGCTTGCGGTCAATGCGGCGGTAAAATGCGTCGTGGCGTGCTGCAGCCGCTCGCTTTCAAGGCTTTCCTGCTGTTGCAGTGTGGCAAGCTGGCTCTGAAGAGAAACGCATTCGTCGTGCGTTTCGCGCCAGTTATCAGGAATGGCCGGTTCGGTTTCTGTGTCGTTTGTGGCGGGCAGGGTGTCGAGCAGCGGCATCAGAGCCGTCATGCGCTCCTGCATGACGCCATGCTGAGTCTGTTTTTCCTGCCACTGTGCGAACTCGGTTTCTCGTTCGTTCAGCCAGGCAGCCTCTGTGCCTTCCTCCGGGACGTTGAGTGACAGCGTGAGCAGGGTCGTTTCCAGCGCCTGGCGCGTGGCCGTCAGTTGCTGTTGATACTGACGCGCCTGCGCGTCCTGTTCATTCAGCTGTTGCTGCAGCGTCAGACGCTGGCTCAGCTGGTAAAGCTGACGCTCATACTGCTCTTGTTCGTTCATCCACGGGGCAATATCTTCCTGAATATTCAGAGTGATATCCAGGGACGCGCAAACCGATTGCCACTCTTTAGTGAGCGCTTGCTCCTCCTGAGAGAGCGTCTGAGCGTCGTCTGTCTCACGCTGGATCTGCCGGGTCAGGGCATTCACCTGACCGAGAACTAACAATCCTTCCTCTTTAAGCGCAGCGACCTCTTTGGCTAACTGGTCGCGACGCTGCTGGTTGGCACTCAGCTCCAGCGCCTGATAGGCAGTGACCGCCGGGTGCGAGGTTGAGCCGCACAGCGGGCAGGGCTGTCCTGCCTGCAGCTGCGCACGCTCTGCCTCCAGACTTTTAATCTTCTCTTCCTGTCTGCAGAGCGTTTCAAGATCCAGATAATGTTGGTTTTTCTCTTTGTACTGCTGGCGACGCAGCGTCAGCGTTTCATTGAGTTTTACCTGCTCTGCCTGGGCTTTCTGCAGGCTTTCACCGTTCTGGCGCAGACGCTGTTGCAGCGGCAGATAACGGGCCTGAAGCGACATCAGCCGCTGGCGGAAAGTCCGTGACTGAGCCTGTTGCTCCATCGCCACGCTGACCTCGTCAGCCGTGAGCGTCAGGGCGTTTTCCGGCATCTCTGTCAGCTTCTGGCGTAATTCAGCAATGCGCGTGGAAAGCGTGGCGATCTGATGTTTATCGCGATTCAGCTGTGCAAAATGGGCGCGCCAGCCTGCTATCTCCTGGCCCCACTGACAATACCGCTCGTGCTCTGCCAGCCACTGTGCCAGCGCCGTAAGGTCGGTCTGCAGTTGTGCATGGCTACGCTGGGCCGTATTACGGATACGCGAGCGCAGCGCGGTTTTTGCTTGTAAGCGAGCATTTACTTCAACAATGCGTTGCTTCGTTTGCCCCAGTCGGGTGGTTTGCTCTTGCTGGCTGTCCCACAGTGGTCGCAGCTGGGCGGCGGGGTGAGCAAGCTGGAGCGTTGCCAGCTCGGGCGCAGCCTCGGTCAGTGCCTGTTGCGCCTGTTGCTGCAAGGTGGCAACGCGTTGCTGCTCACGTATAAGCTCGTCATTGCGCGTAAGCCACTGAAAATCTTTCTGTTGATTCTGCTGTTGCGCCAGCAGCGTTTTTTCTTCGTCAGTAAGTGCCTGCAAACTTTGCTGTAACTGCTGCTGTTGCTCTTCACTCAACAATACGACGCCTGCAGCCTGTGCTTCATACACCTCAAGGGCGTTACGCGCGGCTTTGTGTTTCTCAAACACCATGGCGGAAATCTGCCCGTAGATCTCGGTTCCGGTCAGTTCTTCCAGCAGTTCGGCGCGGTCGGAAGGTCTGGCATTGAGGAAGGCGGCAAATTGCCCCTGAGAGAGCAGCATTGAGCGGGTAAAACGGCCATAATCCAGCCCGGTGAGGGCGGCCGTTTGTTCCAGTTTATCCGACACTTTGTCGGCCAGAATTTTACCGTCCTCACAGCGTGCCAGCTCGACGCGTGGGGCCTGAAGATTACCGTCGGGCTGATTTCGCGCGCGGTTCTGACTCCAGAAAGCGCGATAGGCAATACCTTTGACTTCAAACTCAACTTCGGCAAGGCATTCGGCCGTGTCGCGCGTCATCAAATCGTTTTGTGCCTGGGAGACTTTCTGCAGACGCGGCGTTTCGTGATACAGCGCCAGACAAATGGCGTCGAGCAGAGTCGTTTTCCCTGCGCCGGTAGCCCCGGTAATCGCAAACAGTCCGTTGCTGGCAAACGGCTCCGCGGTAAAATCGATTTTCCACTCACCCTTCAGTGAGTTGAGATTTTTCAGACGCAGGCTGAGGATTTTCATGCGTTTTCTTCCTCATCGTTCAGGGCATGCAGGGTGTGCGTAAACAGCTCGTTCAGCCGTGCGCGTTTCGCGTCGTCAATCTCCTCGTGGGAGAGCCGGCGTTCAAAAACCTCTTCCACCCTGAGTTCGCTGAGCGTTTCGCGCTGAGCGCCGAGCAGAATTTTCTCGCGCTGCTCGCGGCTGCGGCGCACCAGCAGCACCTCTACCGGCAGGTCTTCCGTGAGTACCTGAATTTTACGCTGCACATCATGCAGGTAGTCGCCGCTGGCGATCTCAATATCCAGCCAGACCGGCGGGTTTTGTTCCACGCCGCGCCACTGTTCAAGCTGGGCGGTGATGGCGTCCAGATCGCCTTTCAGCACCGCCAGCGGCTGGGTGACGGGCACTTCCAGCGTGTCAACGGCGCTGAGCTTGCCGTCGCTAAAGCTCACCAGATGGACACTTTTGGCTTTGCCGGTCTCATCAAAACTCAGCGAGATGGGCGAGCCGCAGTAGCGAATGTGCTCGCAGCCGCCGATAACCTGCGCCCGGTGGATATGCCCGAGGGCAATATAATCCGCGGGCGGGAAGTTTTGTGCCGGGAAAGCATCCAGCGTGCCAATATAAATGTCACGCACCGCGTCGCTTTTGCTGGCCCCAACGGTGGTGAGGTGCCCGGTGGCAATCACCGGAATCGCCTGGTCGCCGCGAAGGGCACAGGCCTGGGCATGCTGCTGGTGGTAATAGTCGGTGATGGCCTGCAGCAAATGCTGCTGTTTTTCTGCGCCGGAAAGCCCCGCCTGGCTTTGGACAATATCGCGCGGGCGTAAAAATGGGATCGGACACAGTACCGCACCCGGCGTCCCGTCGCGCTTTTTCAGGATCTGCGGCGCATGTCCTGCGCTGGCCACCACGGTAGTATTGAGAAACGCCAGAATATCGCGGGATTCATTTAACGTTGCGACGGAATCATGGTTGCCGGCAACAATCACCAGATGACAGCCCGTTTGCTGCAGATTGACGACAAAACGGTTATATAACTCGCGCGCATAGCTGGGGGGCGAGCCGGTATCGAAGATGTCACCCGCCACAATAATGGCGTCCACCTCATGAGAGCGGGCCGTATCCAGCAGCCAGTTCAGGAACGCTTCGTGTTCAGCCGCCCGGCTTTTGCTGTAAAAATTTTGACCCAGATGCCAGTCAGAGGTGTGTAGTATGCGCATTGCTGATCCGTGGCGAAAAAGAGAAAGCAGGATTATAAACTGTCAGGGAACAGAAAATAACCGCTGTAATAAAACAACAGTTTGCCCTTTATAGTGGTACTGTTTTTCATAAATCTGTCATAAATCTGACGCATAATGACGCCGCATTACAAACTTGTAACTTAAATAAGATAAAACAGGGCAAAGTATGGCGAGACGTATTCTGGTCGTAGAAGATGAAGCTCCGATTCGTGAAATGGTGTGCTTCGTGCTCGAGCAAAATGGCTTCCAGCCGGTTGAGGCGGAAGATTATGACAGCGCGGTGAACCAGCTGAATGAACCCTGGCCCGATCTGATTCTGCTCGACTGGATGTTGCCTGGCGGCTCCGGGCTGCAGTTTATCAAACACCTGAAACGTGAAGCGCTAACCCGCGACATACCGGTTGTGATGCTCACGGCGCGCGGTGAAGAAGAGGATCGCGTACGCGGTCTGGAAACGGGGGCGGACGATTACATTACCAAACCGTTCTCACCGAAAGAGCTGGTTGCCCGCATTAAAGCCGTGATGCGCCGCATTTCACCGATGGCGGTGGAAGAGGTGATTGAGATGCAGGGACTGAGCCTTGACCCTACCTCACACCGCGTCATGACCGGTGAAAATCCCCTCGATATGGGGCCTACCGAATTTAAACTTCTGCATTTCTTTATGACTCACCCGGAGCGCGTATACAGCCGCGAACAGTTGCTGAATAACGTCTGGGGAACTAACGTGTATGTCGAAGACCGGACGGTTGACGTACATATCCGCCGCCTGCGAAAAGCGCTGGAACTGAGCGGCCACGATCGCATGGTGCAGACGGTCCGCGGCACGGGTTATCGTTTTTCAACCCGTTTCTGAACAATGACAGGAGTGTGACGCGTGCTGGAACGTCTGTCATGGAAAAGGCTCGTCTTTGAACTGATCTTATGCTGTATTCCGGCCTTCATTCTGGGGGCCTTTCTTGGATATTTGCCGTGGTTTCTGCTGGCGTCGGTTACCGGGCTTCTGATTTGGCATTTCTGGAACCTGCTGCGCCTCTCGTGGTGGCTATGGGTTGACCGAAGTATGACGCCTCCGCCGGGAAGCGGAAGCTGGGAGCCGCTGCTGTACGGTCTGCACCAGATGCAGATGCGTAACAAAAAGCGGCGTCGGGAGCTGGGAAGCCTGATCAAACGCTTCCGTAGCGGCGCTGAGTCGCTGCCGGATGCTGTCATTCTGACGACCGAAGAAGGGACGATCTTCTGGTGTAACGGCCTCGCGCAACAGCTGCTGGGCCTGCGCTGGCCGGACGATAATGGCCAGAACATCCTCAACCTTCTGCGTTATCCCGAGTTCACGCTGTACCTGAAAAAGCGTGATTTTACCCGCCCCCACAACCTGAAGCTCAATAATGGGCGCCATCTGGAAATCCGAGTGATGCCTTACAGCGATCAGCAGTGGCTGATGGTTGCCCGTGATGTCACCCAGATGCACCAGCTGGAAGGGGCGCGACGCAACTTCTTTGCCAACGTCAGCCACGAATTACGCACTCCGCTGACGGTGCTTCAGGGGTACCTGGAGATGATGCAGGAGCAAACGCTGGAAGGCGCGCCGCGCGAGAAAGCGTTGCATACGATGCGTGAACAAACGCACCGTATGGAAGGGCTGGTGAAACAGCTGCTGACGCTCTCGAAAATTGAGGCCGCCCCCTCGCTGGCATTGAATGACACCATTGATGTTCCGATGATGCTGCGGGTGGTGGAGCGCGAAGCGCAGACGTTAAGCCATAAAATGCATCAGCTGACCTTCGAGGTCGACAACACGCTCAAGGTGCTTGGCAGCGAAGATGAGCTGCGCAGCGCCATTTCTAATCTGGTGTATAACGCGGTGAATCATACGCCAGCGGGGACGGATATCGTGGTGCGCTGGCAGCACACGCCAACGGGCGCTGAGTTCAGCGTAGAGGATAACGGGCCGGGGATCGCACCTGAACACATCCCGCGTCTGACCGAGCGCTTCTACAGGGTGGATAAAGCGCGCTCACGGCAGACCGGCGGCAGCGGTCTGGGGCTGGCTATTGTGAAACACGCGGTGAATCACCATGAAAGCCGTCTCGATATTCAAAGCACGCTGGGTAAGGGAACCCGCTTCAGTTTCGTTATCCCGGAACGATTAATTGCCAAAAAGATCGCCTGACGACAGGCGTGTCAGTTTACCTTTCCACGGGCCAGCGTTTGCTGGCCCGTTTGCTTTGCAGTCAAGCGAAACGCGGCTGAATATTATACGGCTGGCTGTTTTTTGTTCGCATGATTAGCCATGGGTTTTTCTTATAATTAGCGTATTGTGCTGGTCTGTTTTTTGATGCTGGCATATTGTTCTGGTTTCACGATCCCATCTTGCCTTTAAACGTTATAAGCGTTTAAATTGCGCCCCAGATACTGTCATACCGACTGTATTTGCGTGGTAAATCGAAAAACTATTCTTCTCCACGCCAGGACGGGAGCATATCCCGCTGAAATTGAGCAAATTTTCCGCTGTATCGTCCCGTCAGGGATAGCGAAAATCTCAATGTTTTCAACACCACATCCACAGGCAGTAAGGTTTTATGACCCATCACTTAAAATCGCGTGACATCATCGCGCTGGGCTTTATGACATTTGCGCTGTTCGTTGGCGCAGGCAACATCATTTTCCCTCCAATGGTTGGCTTACAGGCGGGTGAACACGTCTGGACCGCTGCGTTTGGTTTCCTGATTACTGCTGTGGGTCTCCCGGTACTGACCGTCGTCGCGCTGGCGAAAGTCGGTGGTGGCGTTGATAGCCTCAGCACCCCGATTGGCAAAGTGGCCGGCATTCTGCTGGCGACCGTCTGCTATCTGGCCGTTGGCCCGCTGTTTGCGACCCCGCGTACCGCGACCGTATCCTTCGAAGTGGGGATTGCCCCGCTCACTGGTGATGGCGCGATGCCGCTGTTTATCTACAGCCTGATCTACTTCGCGATTGTGATTCTTGTTTCCCTTTATCCGGGCAAGTTGCTGGATACCGTGGGTAACTTCCTGGCTCCGCTGAAAATCGTGGCGCTGATTGTGCTGGCGGTTGCAGCCATCGTCTGGCCCGCAGGCCCGATTAGCGATGCGATGGACGCCTATAAAAACGCCGCGTTCTCCAACGGCTTTGTGAACGGCTACCTGACGATGGATACGCTGGGCGCAATGGTGTTTGGTATTGTTATCGTGAATGCCGCACGTTCCCGCGGCGTAACGGAAGCGCGTCTGCTGACTCGCTACACCATCTGGGCTGGCCTGATGGCCGGTGTGGGGCTGACGCTGCTGTACCTGGCGCTGTTCCGCCTGGGCTCAGATAGCGCCATACTGGTCGATCAAAATGCCAACGGCGCGGCGATCCTCCATGCTTACGTACAGCACACCTTTGGTGGTGCGGGTAGCCTGCTGCTGGCGGTACTGATTTTCCTGGCGTGCCTTGTCACCGCCGTGGGGCTGACCTGCGCCTGCGCTGAGTTCTTTGCTCAGTATCTGCCGCTCTCTTACCGCACGCTGGTCTTTATCCTGGGCATCTTCTCCATGGCGGTGTCAAACCTCGGTCTGAGCCACCTGATTCAGGTCTCTATCCCGGTGCTGACGGCCATCTATCCGCCGTGTATCGTGCTGGTGGTGCTGAGCTTCACCCGCCCGTGGTGGAACAACTCGTCGCGAATTATTGCGCCAGCCATGTTTATCAGCCTGATTTTTGGTATCCTTGACGGGATTAAAGCATCCGCCTTTGCGCAAATACTGCCAGCCTGGACACAGCGTCTGCCGCTGTCCGAGCAAGGCCTGGCCTGGTTGATGCCTACCGTTGTTGCACTGGTTCTGGCCATTATCTGGGATCGTGCTGCAGGGCGTCAGGTCGCATCGAACGCCCATTAATCAACGGCAACAAACTGTTTAACCACGGGGCTTAAGGCCCCGTGGTTTTTTGTTTTTTTCGAGTTGAATGGCAAGATTTAAATGGAAAGCACTAACAAACTCAAACGTGGACTCAGCACCCGCCACATTCGCTTTATGGCGCTGGGATCCGCTATCGGTACCGGTCTTTTTTATGGCTCGGCAGATGCCATTAAAATGGCCGGTCCCAGCGTTCTGCTGGCCTACATCATCGGTGGCGTGGCCGCGTATATCATCATGCGCGCCCTCGGGGAGATGTCGGTTCACAATCCGTCTGCCAGTTCGTTCTCGCGCTATGCGCAGGAAAACTTAGGCCCGCTGGCGGGCTTTATCACCGGATGGACCTACTGCTTCGAAATTCTGATTGTGGCTATTGCCGACGTTACCGCCTTTGGCATCTACATGGGCGTCTGGTTCCCCGCGGTTCCGCACTGGATCTGGGTGCTGAGCGTGGTGCTGATCATCTGTGCCGTCAACCTGATGAGCGTGAAGGTGTTTGGTGAACTGGAGTTCTGGTTCTCCTTCTTCAAAGTTGCCACCATTATCATCATGATTATCGCGGGCTTCGGGATCATCATCTGGGGTATCGGCAACGGCGGTCAGCCAACGGGGATCCATAACCTCTGGAGCAACGGCGGCTTCTTCAGCAACGGTTGGCTCGGTATGGTGATGTCGCTGCAGATGGTCATGTTTGCCTACGGCGGGATCGAGATTATCGGCATTACCGCCGGGGAAGCGAAAGATCCGGAGAAATCCATTCCGCGCGCCATCAACTCAGTGCCAATGCGTATTCTGGTGTTCTATGTGGGGACGCTGTTCGTCATTATGTCCATCTACCCGTGGAACCAGGTGGGCACTAACGGCAGCCCGTTTGTGCTGACCTTCCAGCATATGGGCATCGCGTTTGCCGCCAGCATCCTGAACTTTGTGGTGCTGACCGCCTCGCTTTCGGCAATTAACAGTGACGTCTTTGGCGTGGGCCGCATGCTGCACGGAATGGCGGAGCAGGGCAGTGCGCCTAAAGTGTTTGCCAAAACCTCTCGTCGCGGCACGCCGTGGGTGACGGTAATGGTAATGACCGTAGCCCTGCTGCTGTCGGTCTACCTGAACTACATCATGCCGGAGAATGTGTTCCTGGTGATTGCGTCGCTGGCGACCTTCGCGACCGTGTGGGTGTGGATCATGATCCTGTTGTCACAGATTGCGTTCCGTCGCCGTCTGTCACCGGAAGAGGCGAAAGCGCTGAAGTTCAAAGTGCCGGGTGGGGTGGTGACAACCGCTGTCGGTCTGGTCTTCCTGGTCTTTATC
The DNA here is from genome assembly GCF_030209635.1 of Enterobacter sp. MEB024. NCBI lineage: Bacteria > Pseudomonadati > Pseudomonadota > Gammaproteobacteria > Enterobacterales > Enterobacteriaceae > Enterobacter > Enterobacter sp. MEB024. The sequence continues at coordinate 104,450 of NZ_JARVRQ010000001.1, forward strand.
ATCGCCCTGATTGGCTATCATCCGGATACCCGTATCTCCCTTTATGTGGGCTGCGCGTGGATCGTCCTGCTGCTGCTGGGCTGGATGTTTAAATGCCGCCGCGACCGTCAGCTGGCGCAGGCACAGTAATCTTCCCTCTCCCCGCAGAGGGACTGGAAGGAGGCATCCGCTCACGCTGATGCCTCCTCCCCCGTCCTCCTCCCTCAATAAACCTCGTCATGATGAGCTAACCTTAACCACCCTGTGGCAAGGTGACGTCAATTTCATCAAAGGGGATTCGTGATGTTAAACGCCTGGCACCTTCCGGTTGCCCCATTTGTTAAGCAAAACAAAGACAACCTTGTGATTACGCTCTGGCTGGCGGGGGAAAATCAGCCTGAACGCGTGACGCTACGCGCCGAAATTGATAACGAAGAGACCGCGCTGAAAATGCATAAGCAGCGCAGCCAGCCGCAGCCCGGGATCACGGCGTGGCGGGCAAACATCGATTTAACCCGTGGACAACCGCGTCGTCGCTACAGTTTTAAACTGCTGTGGAATAACCGCCAGCTGTGGTTTACCCCGCAGGGGTTTAGCCGTTTTCCGCCGGCCCGGCTGGAGCAGTTTGCTGTCGATTACCCGGACAATGGCCCGCAATGGGTTAACGATCAGGTGTTTTACCAGATTTTCCCGGACCGCTTTGCCCGCAGCGAAAAGCGCACTGCAGACCAGGACAAGGTGTATTACCACCACGCAGCAGGTCACGACATTATCCTCAAAGCATGGGATGAACCGCTGACCGCGCAGGCGGGTGGCTCGACGTTTTACGGCGGCGATCTCGACGGGATCAGCGAAAAACTCCCGTACCTGAAAAAACTGGGCGTGACGGCGCTGTACCTTAACCCGGTGTTTAAAGCCCCGAGCGTGCATAAATACGACACCGAAGATTATCGTCATGTTGATGAGCAGTTTGGCGGCGATGCGGCGCTGCTGCGCCTGCGACAGAACACTAAAAACGAAGGGATGCGCCTGATTCTGGACGGCGTGTTCAACCACAGCGGGGATTCGCACGCGTGGTTTGACCGTCATAACCAGTCGATGAGCGGGGCATGCCATAACCCGGATTCGCCGCAGCGTGACTGGTACAGCTTTAATGAAGAGGGCTACGCGCTGGACTGGCTGGGCTACCCAAGCCTGCCGAAGCTGGATTTCCAGTCGCCTTCTCTGGTCAACGAAATCTACGGCGGTGAAGACAGCGTTGTCCGCCACTGGCTTAAGGCGCCATGGAACATGGACGGCTGGCGTCTTGACGTGGTGCATATGCTGGGTGAAGCGGGCGGAGCGCGTAATAACCTTCAGCACGTTTCAGGTATCACCCGCTCAGCGAAAGCCGCGCAGCCGGAGGCCTTTGTCTTTGGCGAGCATTTTGGCGATGCACGCCAGTGGCTGCAAGCCGATGCAGAAGATTCGGCCATGAACTACCGCGGTTTTACCTTCCCGCTATGGGGATTTCTGGCGAACACCGATATCTCTTACGATCCGCAGCATATCGACGCCGAAACCTGTATGGCATGGATGGATAACTACCGCGCCAGCCTGTCGCATCAGCAGCAGTTGCGGATGTTTAACCAGCTGGACAGCCACGATACCGCACGTTTCAAATCCCTGCTTGGCAAGGATGTGGCACGTCTGCCGCTGGCCGTTACCTGGCTCTTCACCTGGCCAGGCGTGCCGTGCATTTACTACGGTGATGAGGTGGGGCTGGAGGGGAACAACGATCCCTTCTGCCGCAAAACCTTCCCCTGGGATCCGGCGAAGCAGGACAAGGCGCTGCTCAGCCTGTACCAGCGTCTGGCTAAGCTTCGTAAACAGAACCAGGCGCTGCGTTACGGTGGCTGTCAGGTGGTGTATGCCCACGATAACGTGGTGGTGTTTGCCCGCGTCTACAACCAGCAACGCGTGCTGGTCGCCATCAACCGCGGAGAAGCCTGTGAAGTGGTGCTGGATGACTCTCCGTTGCTGCACGTGAAGGCGTGGCAACGCAAAGAGGGTAAAGGCACGATTCAGGAAGGCATTCTCTCCTTACCGGCCATTTCCGCCTCCGTCTGGTTCGGAAATTAATCGTGATCAGCAACCGGTTTATTTCCCGGTTGCTGAAAATTCCCCTAAGTTGTTCGGTTAATTTCAACAGAGGGGACAAATATCTTTACTATCCGCTCAATCAATTCTCGCTATACTCAAATTGCTTTATCAGTCAGGGCCCTTTCTCATATAGCACACCAAAACGTTGGCTTTTAACACATTGATTAAAAGGTACTTTTATGTCTATTCGTGAACTGATTGACCCGTCCAATTCCGTACTGATTTTTATCGATCACCAACCGCAAATGTCTTTTGGCGTGGCAAATATTGACCGTCAGTTATTAAAGAATAATACGGTGGCTCTGGCAAAAGCAGGCAAAATTTTTGATGTTCCGGTTATCTACACCTCTGTCGAAACAAAAAGCTTTAGCGGATACATCTGGCCAGAATTGCTGGCGGTTCACCCGGAGGTTAAACCGATTGAACGTACCTCTATGAACTCCTGGGAAGACGATGCGTTTGTTGCGGCAGTGAAAGCAACGGGCCGCAAGAAACTTATCATCTCAGCCCTGTGGACCGAAGTTTGCCTGACCTTCCCGGCGCTGATGGCTCTGGATGAAGGGTTTGAAGTTTATGTAGTGACCGATACTTCCGGCGGTACCTCCGTAGATGCCCATGAACGTGCGATTGACCGTATGGTTCAAGCGGGCGCGGTTCCTGTGACCTGGCAGCAGGTGCTGCTTGAGTATCAGCGCGACTGGTCTCGCAAAGGCACTTACGACGCGGTCATGGACCTGGTCCGTGAGCACAGCGGTGCTTATGGCATGGGCGTTGACTATGCCTACACCCTCGTTCACGGCGCGCCAGAACGCAAAGCGTAAACCTTTCAGGGCGGGGTTCTCCCGCCCATTAATGACCAGGAAACTATTATGGCGCACACATCGCATGTCACGCTGGTGATCACCCACACCTTGCTGCCGGGTCAGGCTGAGCGATACGAACAGTGGCTGGGTAAGATCATGCCCATCGCGGCGGAATTTCCGGGGCATCTTGGCGCGAACGTCATCCGCCCGACCGACGGACAACATCTGTGGACGGTGATAATCCGTTTCGACACCCTCGAACACCTTTCTGCGTGGACCCAGTCCGATACCCGTAATGCGCTGGTAAAAGAGATTGAACCGCTGCTGGCGGAAGGCGATAAAACCGAAGTGCGTACCGAGGCGGCGTTCTGGTTTACCCCACCGGAGCCTCATGTGCGTAAGCCTAAACAGTGGAAACAGTTTCTCATTACCCTGCTGGTTATCTTTCCCAGTACCAACCTGGTACCGCTGGTCACCGGTGCGTTGCTTCCTGGCCTGAAAGGTACGTTGTTGCTGCATCTGATTAACGATGCCTGTGTGGTCGCGCTGGTGGTCTGGCTGTGGATGCCCATCGTGACCCGTCTGTTTGCCGGATGGCTCAAAAAAGCCTGATTCGGCTGAAAGGAGTACGTTATGTCTCAAACTGCCACACTGATCTTAACCAAAGGTAAGATCCATACCCTCGATCGCGAAAACCCGCTCACGGAAGCGGTGGCTATTGCTAACGGCAAGATTCTGGCGACGGGCAACCACGATCGCATTATGAGCTATGCGACGCAGGGAACGCAGATTGTCGATCTGAAGGGAAGTACGGTGATCCCCGGGCTTAACGATTCGCACCTGCACCTGATCCGCGGCGGGCTGAACTACAACCTCGAGCTGCGCTGGGAAGGCGTACCGTCGCTGGCGGATGCGCTAAGGATGTTGAAAGATCAGGCCGATCGTACACCTTCACCTCAGTGGGTTCGGGTGGTGGGCGGCTGGAGCGAGTTTCAGTTCGCCGAACGCCGGATGCCGACCATCGAAGAGCTTAACGAGGCGGCACCGGATACGCCGGTGTTTGTCCTGCACCTCTACGATCGCGCTCTGCTTAACCGCGCCGCGTTGAAAGCTGTCGGCTACACCAAAGAGACGCCAAACCCGCCGGGCGGGGAGATTGTGCGTGATAACCACGGCAACCCGACCGGGCTGCTGATCGCTAAACCTAACGCGATGATCCTCTACGCCACGCTGGCAAAAGGACCGAAACTCCCCATTGAGCAGCAGGTTAACTCCACGCGCCAGTTTATGCGTGAGCTTAACCGTCTGGGGCTGACCAGCGCCATTGATGCCGGCGGCGGCTTCCAGAACTACCCGGAAGATTACGAGGTGATTGCCGAACTGCACGCCAAAGAGCAGATGACGGTGCGTATTGCCTACAACCTCTTCACCCAGCGCCCTAAACAGGAGCTGGAGGATTTTGAGCGCTGGACCGATATGCTCAAACCGGGGCAGGGCACAGACTTTTATCGTGCGAACGGGGCAGGAGAGATGCTGGTCTTCTCGGCGGCGGATTTTGAAGATTTCCTCCAGCCGCGCCCGGATCTGCCGCAAGGGATGGAAGACGAGCTGGAACGCGTGGTGCGCCACCTGGTGGAAAACCGCTGGCCGTTCCGGCTGCATGCCACGTATGACGAATCCATCAGCCGGATGCTGGATGTCTTTGAGAAGGTGAACCGTGAGATTCCGTTTAACGGCCTGCACTGGTTCTTTGACCATGCGGAGACCATTACCGAGCGTAATATCGAGCGCGTCAAAGCGTTGGGGGGCGGTATTGCGGTGCAGCACCGTATGGCGTTCCAGGGCGAATATTTCGTCGACCGCTACGGCAAAGAGGCGGTGAAACACACGCCGCCGGTGGCGAAAATGCTGGAACTGGACGTGCCGGTTGGGTTAGGAACCGACGCAACCCGTGTGGCGAGCTATAACCCGTGGACGGCGCTCTACTGGCTGGTCTCCGGGCGAACCGTCGGCGGCCTGGCGATGTATGACGACAATAACCGCCTGCCGCGTGAGGTAGCGCTGGAGCTGTGGACCGCAGGCAGCGCGTGGTTTTCCAGCGAGCAGGGTAAAAAAGGCCGTCTGGTTGAAGGGCAGCTTGCGGATCTGGTGGTGCTGTCGAAAGATTACTTCAACGTGACGGAAGAGGAGATCAAGGGCATTGAATCGGTGCTGACCGTTGTGGATGGCAAGGTCGTGTATGCCGCCGGTCATTTCAGTCCGCTGTCACCGCCGCCGATCCCGGTTGTGCCGTCGTGGTCACCGGTCGTGAAAGTCCCGGGGCATTACCGCTCTGCGCCGCCTGCAGCCAGTAAAGTGGGGGCGGTGGTACAGATGCACCAGTGCATTGGTAGCTGCGGAGTGCATGGCCATGCGCACGGCATTGCGCGGCAATCGGATATCCCGGTATCTGATGACCAGGCATTCTGGGGCGTGCTGGGGTGTTCGTGCTTCGCGTTTTAACATGTGAAGAGTGAGATCGTACAAAACAAAAAGGCCCGCTGATGCGGGCCTTTTCCGTAAACCGTGCCGATTACAGGCTGGATACGTTCTCAGACAGGTATTTAGCAACGCCGTCCGGAGACGCGTTCATACCTTCTTTACCTTTTTCCCACTGAGCCGGGCACACTTCACCGTGCTCTTCGTGGAACTGCAGCGCGTCAACCATGCGCAGCATTTCGTCGATGTTACGACCCAGTGGCAGATCGTTAACAACCTGGTGACGAACGATGCCGTTTGCGTCGATCAGGAAAGAACCGCGCAGTGCAACACCAGCGTCCGGATGTTCGATACCGTAAGCCTGCTGGATTTCGCGTTTGATGTCCGCAACCATTGCGTATTTCACCGCACCGATGCCGCCTTTGTCGACAGGGGTGTTACGCCATGCGTTGTGTACAAATTCAGAGTCGAAGGAGACGCCTACAACTTCTACGCCACGCTTCTGGAATTCTTCGTAACGTTTGTCGAATGCGATCAGCTCAGACGGGCAAACGAAAGTGAAGTCCATTGGCCAGAAGAACAGAACGGTCGCTTTACCGTTGGTGTGCTGTTTGAAGTTGAAGTTTTCAACGATTTCACCGTTGCCCAGAACTGCTGCAGCTGTAAAATCCGGAGCCGGACGAGTTACCAGAACCATGTGATTCTCCTGTAGATACTAAGGTTATTTGGAACGCAACGCCGCCCAGTATAGAGAGTGTTCATTGATAAGACAAAGAGGCGCTAACAATCGTTCAGCAAGCTTTCACCTATCAATGGCATTTCTGTTATAGCTGTTTGTTTTTCGCCTGGGTCATCATACGCGGATAGAACTGCCAGAATCGTGTCTCCAGCGCCTCGTAGTGGGCGTCCAGGTCATGCCAGGAGTCGCGCAGCGCGTCGAGTCGCGGTCGACGACTCGCCATCCCGTTTAACACATTCTGTATAAAGTCCATCTCGCGATAGCGCTCAAGCCAGCGTTCTGACCAGAGATAGTTATTCAGATTCACAAAGCGCGGCGGCGAATCCGGCAAAATAATGGACACCTGCTGGTGGGCATAGCGCACGAACGCGTTTAGGGGCATCTCGGGAGAGAGTGTTTCCCAGTGCCGCGAGAGGAAATGGTCCCACATTACATCGAGCGTGATCGGTGCGACGCGCCGCGTTTCAGGGCGGAACCACGCTTTGGCTTCCTGGACTTCCGGCAGGTTATCGGTCAGTACGTCGATACGGCGATGCATAAAAATCCCGTCGACAACCTCTGCGGAGTACGCGTCGGCGGGATTACCGCGCACGAAATCGGCCAGCAGATTGCCGGAAAGAGAACTGTCAGCGAGATGAGCAAGATGCAGGTGAGCGAGAAAATTCATGCGTTTTATTTGTCCAGGGGCGGCTAGTTGTTGCAGCAAAAGGGTGTGAGCACTAGACTATGCCGCCTGTTTTTAAGTCACGAGTATACGTCATGCGCGTCGCCGATTTCTCCTTTGAACTACCTGAATCCCTGATTGCTCACTACCCAATGCCTGAGCGCAGTAGCTGTCGTTTGCTGTCACTGGATGGGCCGACGGGCGAGCTGACGCACGGTACTTTCACCGATTTGCTCGACAAGCTCAACCCTGGCGATCTGCTGGTCTTTAACAATACCCGCGTGATCCCGGCGCGTCTGTTTGGCCGTAAAGCCAGCGGCGGCAAGATTGAAGTGCTGGTCGAACGTATGCTTGATGATAAACGTATTCTGGCACATATTCGCGCCTCTAAAGCGCCGAAGCCGGGTGCAGAGCTGCTGCTTGGCGATGATGAGAGCATCCGTGCAACCATGACCGCGCGTCACGATGCGCTGTTTGAGGTGGCGTTCAATGACGAGCGCACGGTGCTCGACATCCTGAATGCGATCGGCCATATGCCGCTGCCCCCTTACATCGAGCGCCCGGACGAAGAGGCTGACCGCGAGCTGTACCAGACCGTCTATAGCCAGAAGCCTGGCGCGGTCGCCGCGCCGACGGCGGGCCTGCATTTTGATGAACCGCTGCTGGAAAAATTGCGCGCGAAAGGCATCGAGATGGCCTTCGTGACCCTGCATGTCGGTGCGGGTACGTTCCAGCCGGTGCGCGTGGACAGCATCGAAGACCACATCATGCATTCCGAATATGCCGAAGTGCCGCAAGAGGTGGTGGATGCCGTTCTGGCCGCCAAAGCACGCGGTAACCGCGTTGTGGCAGTGGGCACCACGTCGGTACGCTCCCTTGAGAGCGCCGCGCAGGCCGCCAAAAATGACCTGATTGAGCCTTTCTTTGGCGATACGCAGATCTTTATCTACCCAGGCTATCAGTACAACGTGATTGATGCCCTGGTAACCAACTTCCATCTGCCTGAATCAACGCTGATTATGCTGGTGTCCGCTTTTGCGGGTTATCAGCACACCATGGCGGCGTACAAGTCTGCGGTAGAACAAAAATATCGCTTTTTTAGCTACGGGGACGCGATGTTTATCACGTACAATCCGCAGGCTTTGAATGAGCGTGTCGGGGAATAAGTCCGCGGCACCGTTTTACAACGTTGGACTGTTTTTCTGACGTCGGAGAAAAAATGAAATTTGAACTCGATACCACCGATGGTCGCGCACGTCGCGGCCGCCTGGTGTTTGATCGCGGCGTGGTGGAAACCCCCGCGTTTATGCCTGTGGGCACCTACGGCACCGTAAAAGGGATGACGCCGGAAGAAGTGGAAGCCACTGGCGCACAGATTATCCTCGGCAATACCTTCCACCTGTGGCTGCGTCCTGGTCAGGAGATCATGAAGCTGCACGGCGATTTGCATGACTTCATGCAATGGAAAGGCCCGATCCTGACCGACTCCGGTGGTTTCCAGGTCTTCAGCCTGGGCGACATCCGTAAGATCACCGAGCAGGGCGTACACTTCCGTAACCCGATCAACGGCGATCCGATTTTCCTCGATCCTGAAAAGTCTATGGAGATTCAGTACGATCTCGGCTCTGATATCGTGATGATCTTCGACGAATGTACGCCATACCCGGCCGACTGGGATTACGCGAAACGCTCCATGGAGATGTCGTTGCGCTGGGCGAAGCGTAGCCGTGACCGCTTTGACTCCCTGCAGAACAAAAATGCGCTGTTCGGTATTATCCAGGGCAGCGTTTACGAAGATTTACGCGATATCTCTGTTAAAGGTCTGGTAGAGATAGGTTTTGATGGCTACGCTGTCGGCGGTTTGGCTGTGGGTGAACCGAAGGAAGACATGCATCGCATTCTGGAGCATGTCTGCCCGCAAATCCCGGCAGATAAACCCCGTTACCTGATGGGTGTGGGTAAACCTGAGGACCTGGTTGAAGGTGTGCGCCGCGGCATTGATATGTTCGACTGCGTTATGCCAACCCGCAACGCGCGTAACGGTCATCTGTTTGTGACCGATGGCGTGGTGAAAATCCGTAACGCGAAGCATAAGAGTGACACCAGCCCGCTCGATTCCGAGTGCGATTGCTACACCTGTCGCAATTATTCTCGCGCGTACCTGCATCATCTTGATCGTTGCAATGAGATTTTGGGCGCGCGTCTCAATACCATTCATAATCTTCGTTATTATCAGCGCTTAATGGCTGGTTTACGCAAGGCTATTGAAGAGGGTAAATTAGAGAGCTTCGTGACCGATTTTTACCAACGTCAGGGTCGAACCGTTCCACCTTTGAACGTTGATTAATTTTAATAATGAGGGAATTTGAATGAGCTTTTTTATTTCTGATGCGGTAGCGGCAACAGGTGCTCCGGCGCAGGGCAGCCCGATGTCTCTGATTCTGATGCTGGTTGTGTTCGGTCTGATCTTCTACTTCATGATCCTGCGCCCACAGCAGAAGCGTACCAAAGAGCACAAAAAGCTGATGGACTCCATTGCCAAAGGTGATGAAGTGCTGACCAACGGTGGTCTGGTCGGTCGCGTAACCAAAGTGGCTGAAAGTGGCTACATTGCTATTGCCCTGAACGACACCACTGAAGTGGTTATCAAACGTGACTTCGTAGCTGCCGTTCTGCCGAAAGGCACCATGAAGGCGCTGTAATCCCAACTTTTCCCAAAGGGAACTGCCGTGTTAAACCGTTATCCTTTGTGGAAGTACATCATGCTGGTCGCCGTGATTCTCGTCGGCCTGCTGTACGCGCTTCCCAACCTGTATGGTGAGGATCCGGCTGTTCAAATCACTGGCGCGCGCGGTGTCGCCGCCAGTGAGCAAACGCTGATCCAGGTCCAGAAATCGTTACAAGAAGAAAAAATTACCGCTAAGTCTGTGGCTCTGGAAGAGGGCGCAATTCTTGCTCGCTTCGACACCACCGACACGCAGCTCCGCGCTCGCGAAGTGCTGATGGGCGTGCTGGGTGATAAATACGTCGTGGCGCTTAACCTTGCTCCTGCAACCCCGCGTTGGCTGGCTGCGTTGAATGCAGAGCCAATGAAACTCGGTCTTGACCTGCGTGGCGGTGTTCACTTCCTGATGGAAGTGGATATGGATACCGCGCTCGGCAAACTGCAGGAACAAAACATCGACAGCCTGCGCAGCGATCTGCGCGAAAAAGGCATCGCTTACACTACCGTTCGTAAAGAAGATAACTACGGTATGAGCATCACGTTCCGCGACAGCGCGGCGCGCGATCAGGCTGTAGATTACCTGACTCAACGTCACCGTGACCTCGTGATCACCTCTCAGGGCAGCAACCAGCTGCGCGCGGTGATGACCGATGCTCGCCTGAAAGAAGCCCGTGAATACGCCGTTCAGCAGAACATCAATATTCTGCGTAACCGTGTAAACCAGCTGGGTGTTGCTGAGCCACTGGTACAGCGTCAGGGTGCTGACCGTATCGTGGTGGAACTCCCGGGTATTCAGGACACAGCACGTGCGAAAGAGATTCTGGGGGCAACTGCTACGCTGGAATTCCGTCTGGTTAACTCCAACGTCGATCAGTCCGCTGCTGCCGCAGGCCGTATTCCGGGCGATTCGGAAGTGAAACAGACCCGCGAAGGTCAGCCAGTTGTGCTGTACAAACGCGTGATCCTGACCGGTGACCACATCACCGACTCCACATCCAGCCAGGACGAATACAACCAGCCGCAGGTTAACATCTCGCTGGATAGCGCGGGTGGTAACATCATGTCTAACTTCACCAAGGACAACATCGGTAAACCGATGGCGACCCTGTTCGTGGAGTACAAAGACAGCGGTAAGAAAGACGCAAACGGCCGCGCGGTGCTGGTGAAAGAGGAAGAGGTGATTAACATCGCCAACATCCAGTCTCGTCTGGGTAACAGCTTCCGTATCACCGGTATCAACAACCCGAACGAAGCGCGTCAGCTTTCGCTGCTGCTGCGTGCCGGTGCGCTGATTGCACCGATTCAGATTGTTGAAGAACGTACCATTGGTCCAACGCTGGGGATGCAAAACATCAAGCAGGGTCTGGAAGCGTGTCTGGCCGGTCTGGTGGTCTCCATCCTCTTCATGATCTTCTTCTATAAGAAGTTTGGTCTGATTGCGACAAGCGCACTGGTTGCGAACCTGGTGCTGATTATCGGCATCATGTCTCTGTTGCCGGGGGCGACGCTGACCATGCCGGGGATTGCCGGTATCGTCTTAACCCTTGCGGTGGCGGTCGACGCCAACGTACTGATAAACGAACGTATCAAAGAAGAGTTAAGCAACGGTCGCTCTGTTCAGCAGGCGATTGACGAAGGCTACAAAGGGGCATTCAGCTCCATCTTCGATGCGAACGTAACAACACTGATTAAGGTTCTTATCCTGTATGCAGTGGGGACTGGCGCTATCAAAGGCTTTGCGATCACCACCGGTATCGGTGTTGCAACGTCAATGTTTACCGCTATTGTCGGCACCCGTGCCATCGTGAACCTGCTGTATGGCGGCAAGCGCGTCAAAAAGCTGTCTATCTGAGGAGTGCGTTGTGGCACAGGAATATACTGTTGAACAATTGAACCACGGCCGTAAAGTCTGGGACTTTATGCGCTGGGACTACTGGGCTTTCGGCATTTCAGGTTTACTGCTGATCCTCTCCCTTATCGTGATGGGCGTGAAAGGCTTTAACTGGGGTCTTGATTTCACCGGTGGTACGGTAATTGAGATCTCCCTGGAAAAACCGGTCGATATGGACCAGATGCGCCAGTCTCTGCAGAAAGCGGGCTTTGAAGAGCCGTTGCTACAGAACTTCGGCAGCAGCCGTGACATCATGGTGCGTATGCCGCCGGTGCACGATGCGAACGGCAGCCAGGAGCTGGGCAGCAAGGTTGTTAACGTGGTTAACGAAACAACCAACCAGCATGCGACGGTTAAGCGTATCGAGTTCGTCGGGCCAAGCGTAGGTGCTGACCTGGCGCAAACTGGTGCGATGGCGCTGCTGGTGGCTTTGATCTCCATTCTGGTGTACGTCGGTTTCCGCTTTGAGTGGCGACTGGCGGCGGGTGTGGTTATCGCCCTGGCGCACGACGTGGTGATCACCATGGGCATACTGTCTCTGTTCCACATTGAGATTGACCTGACAATCGTGGCATCCCTGATGTCCGTTATCGGTTACTCACTGAACGACAGTATCGTGGTATCTGACCGTATTCGTGAAAACTTCCGTAAGATCCGTCGCGGTACGCCGTACGAAATCTTTAACGTGTCGTTGACCCAGACGCTGCACCGTACGTTGATCACATCCGGAACCACCTTGATGGTGATCCTGATGCTGTTCCTCTTCGGTGGCCCGGTACTGGAAGGCTTCTCGCTGACCATGCTGATCGGTGTCTCTATCGGTACGGCTTCGTCTATCTACGTCGCCTCCGCACTGGCACTGAAACTTGGCATGAAGCGCGAGCACCTGCTCCAGCAGAAAGTCGAGAAAGAAGGGGCGGATCAGCCGTCTATTCTGCCGTAAGACGACGTGTCGTTCGTTCCCGAAATCCCGGTCTGTTGACCGGGATTTTTTTTATCTGCTCCTGCCAAACACTCCTGACAGTATGCTGTCAGGAGCCCTGTCGTAGACTCTTTTCGAACCCAAACAACAGGCAGGAGGATGTATGAAAAGTGTGATTAACTGGTTTGAAATTCCGGTCGCCGATATGGATCGCGCTATCAAATTTTATGAACCCGTGATGCAGGTACAGCTGAGACGAGAGAAAATGGATGTGGCTGAGTTAGCCGTTTTCCCGCATGACGATCCGGCCACCGGCGGCGCGCTGGCAAAATTTGAGGGCATTACACCGTCCGTACAGGGCGCTATTATTTACCTGCATACTGACAACCTGGCGGCAACGCTCGATCGCATCGCGTCTGCGGGTGGCGAGTGCGTGTTTGGCCCGCTGGAATTGCCGCGTGGCATTGGCACCATAGCCTTGTTTACCGACAGCGAAGGTAATCGCGTCGGCCTCCATCAACCTGCCTGAGAGCTGAATACGATATGACCCGACGCGCTGACCGTTTGTTTCAGATTGTGCAGATCCTGAGAGGCAGGCGTCTGACAACGGCAGCGCATCTGGCGGACAGGTTGAGCGTATCGGAACGGACTGTATACCGTGATATCCGCGACCTGTCGCTTTCCGGCGTGCCGGTGGAAGGGGAGGCGGGAAGCGGCTATCGGCTGATGTCGGGTTTTGACTTACCTCCGCTGATGCTGACGAACAAAGAATCTGAAGCGCTGATGGTCGCCATCCGTCTGCTGAAAACCTGGGGGGGCGACTCGCTCTCGCGTGAGCTTGAGTCGGCGCAGGAGAAGGTACTGGCGATCCTGCCCGAGGAGAGCCGACGTAAGGCGGAGCAGACGCGAATATATGCGCCGGATATTGCGCTTCAGCCGCATTCGCGCAGCGACTTTGATGTTATTCATCAGGCTATTTCTGCCCAGTGCGTACTGGCGCTGCATTATCGTGATGAAGCCGGGCATCTGACATGGCGCGACATTCAGCCGCTGGGGCTGTTCTTCTGGGGAGAGCATTGGCTGCTGGCCGCGTGGTGTGAACGGCGTGATGACTACCGCTGCTTCCGGCTCGACAGGTGTCTGAATATTACGCTCACGCAGAGGCGTTTTAGCGAAAGCGCGGAGCGATCGCTGGCGGATTTTCTGCGTAAGGTTAAGCAATAAAAAAGCCAGCATATCAGCTGGCTTTGTCCGTTTTTGTTTTCTTTCACATCAGAAGTTGTAACCGACAACCAGGTAACCACCCCAGCCGGTAGAACGTACGCTGAAGTCGCCATTGCCAAAGTTCAGGCTTGCGTCATCGTTCCACTGACCGCCGTTATGCCAGTAACGCGCAACAACGGAGTAGTGCCAGTGATCGTAGTTCAGCGCCAGGATGTGGCTGGAGGCGATGGAGTCGTTGGTACGCGCTTTCTTACCGTTCAGGTCACGGAAGTCGTTGTCGCCCAGGTCTGAACCCCAGTCAAAGTTGGTGAAACCGATATAGCTCAGGTTACCGCCCCACAGCTGGGTAATTGGCACAAAGTATTTCACTTTGAAACGGTAGCCATCCCACTCGTTTTCGTTCGCGGCACCGTAGTTCTGCCACTGGTATTTCGCATAGACGTTCAGGGACAGGCTCATTGGCAGACCGGTATCGATGTCGGTACCCAGACCCATATACCAGGTGCTCTGACGACCGGACGCGTTACGGCCCATGTCGTAGATGTAGTTGTTCGCGAAGTACCACTCTTTGAATGGACCAAACGCCAGGCTGGTGCCCGTCAGCTTATCAATGGAGAAGCGGGGTTCGATCTCCATGAACAGGGGGGAACCGTGGTTCCAGATACCTTTCGCATCGGTGTTACCGCCGAAGAAGACCGGCGCATCCATATAGCCGTAGAAATCGAACCAGTCTTTCTTGGCGAAGGCTTCGTACTCCAGGTAGGTATCGTTGCGGATCTGTGGTCCGAAACGGGTGTGATAGCTGCCGACCACGTTAACGCTCTGGTGCCACCAGTCGGAGAGGTATTGTGGTTTATCGTTTTCCGCTGCGTTAACAGTGAAAGTGGAGGAGAGTGCCAGCACGGCGCCAGCCGCGAGTAATGTTTTTTTCATAATCATGCCACTGATTGAAATTCCCTTCCGGGAGTGAAAAATGCACGAATTGCGTTTCTAAATATTTCGTGTTTCTGCGGAGCCTATTATAGGAATCCTTGCTCACAAAAATATGTGTTGTTTCACATATCTCTCACACGCGTAATCGATTGCGTTCACGTTTGCGTACTTTAAACGGCGGGGATTGTAGCGGCAATGATTTCTGTTGCCAATCTTTGCGGATTGTAAATGTTAGCGGAGTGACATTGCACTCCGCTGAAAGGGGATTATTGCGCGGCGGGCTGGATATCGTGAATGCGGATGAAACCTAACTGATCCGGCGTAAGTCCGTTCAGCTGGATCGGAATGTCAACATCGCTCGGGGCCAGCACGCTGGCGGGAGCGGTGAACAGCTGGCTCTTCACGTTCACTTCCTGATAGTTCTCGGTGGTGCCCTGAATCTGCCCCCACTCGACGGTGCCGCTAAAGGCTGGCAGAGGATCGTTGGATTCCCCCTGAATGCGTAATGTTGCGCGAGTACCATCCGCATTGGCCGCCACGTTAACCAGCGACATTTTCAGCGTGCCAATCTGGCTGTTAAGGCGCGCCGGGGTGTTAGACCCGGGCAGCAGATAAACCCCGCTGCTGGATTTGGCATTCAGCGCGTTTTGCTGGGTGATCTTCACGGTTTCTTTGTTCAGTTTGTCCATCGCGGTATTGAGCGTATTCACGCTTTGTTTCATTTGACGGACTTCGGTTTGCTGTGCACAGGCGCTAAGGGTAAACAGACTCCCCACCAGCAATATTTTCAGGTAACGTCTTGTCATTGCGTTTATTTCCTTGAAATAACGGATCTCCGTAATGGTAGCCAGCATCGCATCAACAGGCATAGATCCTTTGTCTCAAAAAGCTCTTCCTTTGTTGTCAGGCCAGATCAGGGTAAAATGAAAATCAGTTAACCACATAACAGGGATACCGTATGCATTGCCCATTCTGCTCCGCTGTGGATACCAAAGTTATCGACTCTCGCCTTGTGGGCGAAGGGTCTTCCGTACGCCGCCGCCGGCAATGTCTGGTGTGCAACGAGCGTTTCACGACCTTTGAGGTTGCAGAGCTGGTAATGCCGCGCGTGGTAAAAAGTAACGACGTGCGTGAGCCGTTTAACGAAGAGAAACTGCGCAGCGGGATGCTCAAGGCGCTGGAAAAACGCCCTGTCAGTGCAGATGACGTCGAAATGGCGTTAAACCACATAAAATCTTACCTTCGTGGTTTGGGTGAGCGCGAGGTGCCAAGCAAGATGATTGGCAACCTGGTGATGGAGCAACTGAAAAAGCTCGATAAGGTCGCCTATATCCGCTTCGCCTCTGTGTACCGCAGTTTCGAAGATATCAAAGAGTTTGGCGAAGAGATCGCCCGCTTACAGGATTAAGCTCATGCAGGATGAGATTTACATGGCGCGAGCCATGAAGCTGGCGCAGCGCGGTCGTTTTACCACCCATCCCAACCCTAACGTCGGGTGCGTCATTGTCAACGATGGCGAGATCGTGGGCGAAGGGTTTCACTACCGTGCCGGTGAGCCCCATGCCGAAGTTCATGCCCTGCGCATGGCCGGCGAAAAGGCGCGCGGTGCAACGGCCTACGTGACGCTGGAACCCTGCAGCCACCACGGCCGTACCCCGCCGTGCTGCGAAGCACTGATTGCAGCGGGTGTCGCGCGCGTTGTCGCGGCGATGCAGGATCCCAATCCGCAGGTTGCCGGACGCGGCCTGTATCGACTGCAGCAGGAAGGGATTGACGTCAGTCACGGTCTGATGATGCAGGATGCAGAAGCGATCAACAAAGGCTTCCTGAAGCGCATGCGCACCGGGTTCCCGTACATTCAGCTTAAGCTTGGGGCCTCACTGGATGGTCGCACGGCGATGGCGAACGGCGAGAGCCAGTGGATCACCTCTGCGCAGGCAAGGCGCGATGTGCAACGTCTGCGCGCGCAAAGCCATGCTATCCTCACCAGCAGTGAAACGGTTCTGGCTGATAATCCTGCCATGACCGTGCGCTGGGATGAACTGAATGCCGATACCCAGGCGTGCTACCCGCAGGAAAACCTGCGTCAGCCGCTGCGTATTGTCATCGATAGCCAGAATCGCATCACGCCTGCGCACCGCATCGTGCAACAGCCGGGCGAAACCTGGATTGCACGCACGCAGGACGATGCGCGTGAATGGCCGCAAGGCGTACGCAGCATCATGGTGCCAGAGCATAACGGGCACCTCGACTTAGTGGTGCTGATGATGCTGCTTGGTAAGCAACAGGTGAACAGTATCTGGGTAGAAGCGGGGCCGACGCTGGCCGGCGCGCTGCTGCAGGCCGGGCTGGTGGATGAGCTGATTGTCTACGTAGCACCTAAACTGTTGGGTAACGATGCGCGTGGTCTGTTTGTGCTGCCGGGTCTTGAAAAACTTGGTGATGCACCGCAACTCAAATTTAGCGAGATTCGTCCGGTGGGCCCGGATGTCTGCCTCCATTTAACGCCAGCGTAATTGCTCCTGAAATAGGGAAGCAGTGCGCAAAGTATTATGATAAAATCCGCCCCCCTGCGGGGCCAAATGAACCCGTAAAGGAAGAGTATGAACATTATTGAAGCTGCTGTAGCTACCCCGGACGCTCGCGTCGCCATCACCATTGCGCGTTTCAACAACTTCATCAACGACAGCCTGCTGGAAGGTGCCATTGACGCCCTGAAACGTATCGGCCAGGTTAAAGATGACAACATTACCGTTGTTTGGGTTCCAGGTGCTTATGAACTGCCACTGGCAGCGGGCGCGCTGGCGAAAACCGGTAAATACGACGCGGTGATTGCGCTGGGTACCGTTATTCGTGGCGGCACTGCACACTTCGAATACGTTGCAGGCGGTGCAAGCAATGGTCTGGCACACGTTGCGCAGGATGCAGAAATTCCTGTCGCGTTTGGCGTGCTGACTACCGAAAGTATTGAACAAGCCATTGAGCGCGCTGGTACCAAAGCCGGTAACAAAGGTGCAGAAGCTGCACTGACCGCGCTTGAAATGATCAATGTGTTGAAAGCCATTAAGGCCTGATTTTTTTGTAAGGGGAATTCCGTGAAACCTGCTGCTCGTCGCCGCGCCCGTGAATGTGCCGTCCAGGCACTTTACTCCTGGCAGTTGTCCCAGAACGACATCGCTGATGTTGAATACCAGTTCCTGTCAGAACAGGACGTGAAAGACGTTGACGTTCTGTACTTCCGTGAACTGCTGTCGGGAGTGGCGACTAATAGCGCGTATCTCGATGGTCTGATGAAGCCATATCTGTCCCGTCTGCTCGAAGAGCTGGGTCAGGTAGAGAAAGCAGTGTTGCGTATCGCGCTGTTTGAGTTGTCTAAACGTGATGATGTGCCGTACAAAGTGGCCATCAACGAAGCGATCGAACTGGCGAAAACCTTCGGCGCTGAAGACAGCCATAAATTTGTAAACGGCGTGCTGGATAAAGCCGCACCTGCGATCCGTCCCCACAAAAAGTGATCCGCAAACCGGAGTTTTGCATTGCCTGCCGGGCAGTGCGGCTCCGGTTTTTTTATTTAATTTGCTGAGGCATAACGTATGGCATGCGGCGAATTCTCCCTGATTGCCCGTTATTTCGACCGTGTCAGAACCTCTCGTCTTGATGTTGAAACCGGCATTGGCGATGACTGCGCACTTCTCAATATTCCCGAAAAACAGACGCTGGCAATCAGCACCGACACCTTAGTGTGCGGACGTCATTTTTTACCTGATATCGATCCCGCCGATCTGGCGTATAAAGCGCTGGCGGTCAACGTAAGCGATTTAGCGGCCATGGGCGCCGATCCCGCGTGGCTGACGCTGGCGTTGACGCTGCCCGAGGTGGACGAAGACTGGCTTGAAGCCTTTAGCGATGCGCTGTTTGATCAGCTCAACTACTACGATATGCAGCTGATTGGCGGTGACACCACTGCCGGGCCGCTGTCGATGACGCTTGCGATCCACGGCTATGTCCCGCTGGGCCGGGCGCTGAAACGCTCGGGCGCAAAGCCGGGTGACTGGATCTACGTGACCGGCACGCCGGGCGACAGCGCCGCAGGGCTGGCAATCCTCCAGGACCGCTTACGCGTCAAGGATGCCGACGATGCGGCATATCTGGTGAAACGCCATCTGCGCCCAACGCCGCGTATTTTGCACGGCCAGGCGCTGCGCGAGCGGGCAAGCTCGGCTATCGATCTCTCTGACGGGCTTATCTCCGATCTCGGCCATATTCTGAAGGCCAGCGGTGTGGGCGCGCGCGTAGATCTGGATCTGTTCCCGCTGTCAGAGCCATTGCTTCGCCATGTGGAGCCCGAGCAGGCTCTGCGCTGGGCGCTCTCCGGCGGCGAAGATTATGAGCTGTGCTTTACCGTACCGGAGCTGAACCGGGGAACGCTGGACGTGGCGCTAGCTCACCTTGGGGCGAAGTTTACCTGTATCGGGCAGATTATGCCGGAAAGTGAAGGGCTGAAATTTGTGCGTGATGGCGCGCCGGTTACGCTTGACTGGAAGGGTTACGACCACTTTGCGTGATTCGTCTGCCGGGTAGCGCTGCGCTTACCCGGCCGAGGGGTTTTGTTCCCTCTCCTTTTGGGAGACGGGCAGGGCGAGGGCTTACTTAAACCCTACCACCGGATGCTGCTGGTACGGCGTTTCCAGCTCGGCGACTTGCTCAGGCGTCAGCGTTAAATCAACGGCACTCAACAACTCATCCAGTTGTTCTTCCCGCGATGTACCGATAATCGGTGCCGCGACTCCGCGTTTGCTCAGCAGCCACGCCAGCGCTACCTGCGCACGTGTGGCACCGGTATCATCGGCAATCCCCGCTAAACGCTCGGCGATCAACGCATCGCTGGCTTCCGTACCTTCGTATAAGGTTTTACCGAACGCATCCGACACCGAGCGGGCGGTGGTCTCTCCCCATGGTCGGGTGAGGCGTCCGCGCGCCAGGGGACTCCATGGGATCACCGCTACGCCTTCCTGATAGCAGAGCGGCAGCATCTCGCGCTCTTCTTCGCGATAGATAAGGTTGTAGTGATCCTGCATGGTGACAAACCGTGCCCAGCCGTGCTGCGCCTGAAGATCAAGCGCTGAGGCAAACTGCGAAGCGTGCATAGACGATGCGCCGATGTAACGCGCCTTCCCGGCCTTAACCACATCGTTAAGGGCTTCCAGCGTCTCTTCAATCGGCGTGTTGTAATCCCAGCGGTGGATCTGCAGCAGGTCGACATAATCCATATTCAGGCGCCGGAGGCTGTCATCAATGGATCGCAGGATTTGCGCACGGGAAAGGCCTTCAGGCAAATCACCCACCTGGTGATATACCTTGGTGGCGACGACCACATCGTCACGGCGGGCAAAATCGCGCAGGGCGCGGCCGACAATCTCTTCGCTGCTGCCGTCGGAGTAACTGTTGGCAGTATCAAAAAAGTTAATCCCGCCGTCGAGTGCGCGTTTGATGATAAGGCGGCTGCTCTCTTCCGGCAGCGTCCAGGCGTGATTTCCCCGGTCTGGCTCGCCAAAGGTCATGCATCCCAGGCAAAGTCGGGAAACCTGAAGGTCTGTTTTTCCTAATGTCGTGTATTGCATGGTTCCGCTCCTGCTTTTTTAAACAATACGTTTAAGCATAGCAGGAGCGGAAAAGGGGAGGGATCAGGCAAGCCAGGAGCGGATTTTCGACTCAATGCCGGCCGCATCCAGGCCAATCGCCGCACGGGCTTCGTCCTGGGTACCTTGTGGAATGAAATGATCCGGCAGACCAAGGTTCAGTACCGGCACGGCTTTACGGTTAGCCATCAGCACTTCGTTCACGCCGCTGCCCGCGCCGCCCATGATGGCGTTTTCTTCCAGCGTGACCAGCACGTCATGAGATTCCGCCATGCTCAGGATCAGGGCCTCGTCGAGCGGCTTCACAAAGCGCATATCCACGAGGGTCGCATTCAGCGTTTCAGCCACTTTCGCGGCCTCCGGCATCAGCGTACCAAAGTTCAGGATCGCCACTTTCTCACCGCGAAGTTTCACCAGACCTTTACCTATCGGCAGTTTTTCCAGCGGCTGCAGTTCAACGCCGACGGCATTGCCGCGCGGGTAGCGCACCGCACTAGGGCCATCCTGATAGTGGTAGCCGGTAAACAGCATCTGACGACATTCGTTCTCATCGCTTGGCGTCATGATGACCATATCCGGGACGCAGCGCAGGAACGACAGGTCAAATGCCCCCTGGTGCGTCTGGCCGTCAGCACCCACAATGCCTGCGCGGTCGATAGCAAACAGGACCGGCAGCTTCTGGATGGCAACGTCATGGATCACCTGGTCGTAGGCGCGTTGCAGGAAGGTGGAATAAATGGCGACAACCGGGTTATAACCGCCAATCGCCAGGCCTGCCGCAAAGGTCACCGCGTGCTGCTCGGCAATGGCAACGTCAAAATACTGGTCCGGGTATTTTTTGGAGAACTCCACCATGCCAGAACCTTCACGCATGGCCGGGGTGATCGCCATGAGCTTATTGTCTTTAGCGGCGGTTTCACACAGCCAGTCGCCAAAGATTTTTGAATAGCTCGGCATGCCGCCGCTGCTTTTAGGCAGGCAACCGCTGCTCGGGTCGAATTTCGGTACCGCGTGGAAGGTGATGGGATCTTTTTCCGCCGGTTCGTATCCACGGCCTTTTTTGGTCATGATATGCAGGAACTGCGGGCCTTTCAGGTCACGCATGTTTTTCAGCGTGGTGACAAGCCCCAGAACGTCATGCCCGTCCACCGGACCAATATAGTTAAAGCCCAGCTCTTCAAACAGCGTACCCGGCACGACCATGCCTTTGATGTGTTCTTCGGTGCGTTTAAGCAGTTCTTTGATTGGCGGTACGCCGGAGAAGACTTTTTTGCCGCCTTCGCGCAGCGAGGAGTAAAGCTTGCCAGAGAGCAGCTGCGCCAGATGGTTGTTCAGCGCGCCCACGTTTTCGGAAATCGACATTTCGTTATCATTAAGGATAACCAGCATGTCTGGCTTGATATCGCCCGCGTGGTTCATGGCCTCAAAGGCCATACCGGCAGTGATCGCCCCGTCGCCAATGACGCAGACGGTACGACGCTGTTTATTCTCTTTTTCGGCTGCCACCGCAATACCGATACCCGCAGAGATCGAGGTGGAGGAGTGCCCAACGCTTAATACGTCGTACTCGCTCTCGCCACGCCATGGGAACGGATGCAGGCCGCCTTTCTGACGAATGGTGCCAATTTTATCGCGACGTCCGGTCAGAATTTTATGCGGATAGGCCTGGTGGCCGACATCCCAGATGAGCTGATCGAACGGCGTGTTATAGACATAGTGCAGCGCCACGGTCAGCTCTACCGTGCCAAGCCCGGAGGCGAAATGGCCGCTGGAGCGGCTTACGCTGTCGAGCAGGTAGCGACGCAGCTCATCGCACAGCTTCGGCAGGCTCTCTTTCGGCAACAGGCGTAACTCCTGGGTGGAGTCAACTAACGCCAGTGTCGGGTATTTGGCAATATCAAAACTCATCAAAGGCTCATCGAGATAGTGTGTTTATTTATCACGCTGGATTATATAGTCCGCTAGCGCTTCCAGTGCCGAAGTATCCAGTGATTGCGCGGCCAGTTGATTCAGCGACTGGCGGGCATCCTCTATCAGATCCCGGGCTTTACGTTGGGCTTGCTCAAGACCCAGCAGGGCGGGGTAGGTACTTTTGCCAAGCTGCTGATCCGCACCCTGACGTTTACCCAATGTTGCAGTATCGCCCACCACATCCAGAATGTCATCCTGAACCTGGAATGCCAGACCGATACTTTCTGCGTATCTGTCCAGTATCGGCAGGGCTTTGCGCCCCTGTTCACCCGCGCTCAGGGCGCCCAGACGAACGGCTGCACGAATCAATGCGCCCGTTTTATGGCGATGAATACGCTCCAGCTGTTCCAGATTAACCTGACGTCCTTCCGCTTCAAGATCCAGTGCCTGACCGCCACACATACCGGCGACGCCGCTGGCCATTGCCAGTTCAGAGATCATTGACAGACGGTCACGGTCGGCCACTTCGGCCATCGGCGCATCGCTCAGAATCGAGAACGCCAGGGTTTGCAGGGCATCCCCCGCCAGAATGGCATTCGCTTCGCCAAACTTGATGTGGCAGGTAGGCTGGCCACGACGCAGATCGTCGTCGTCCATGGCCGGCAAATCATCATGGATCAGCGAGTAGGCATGGATGCACTCAACGGCGGCTGCCGGGGCATCCAGCGTGTTAGCGCTGATACCAAACATATTGCCCGTGGCGTAGACCAGAAACGGACGCAGGCGCTTTCCACCCAAGAGTGCGCCATAGTGCATGGCTTCAACCAGTGGAGTGTTCTGAAAAGGCTGTGGCTCAATAAAACGGCGCAGCGCATCGTTGGCACGCGCGACGCATGCCTGAAGCTCGTTGGCGAAATCCATTTACTCGGCGTCCGGTGTGAATGGCGTAGTTTTAGCGTCTTCGCTGTCGGACAGCAGGATCTGCACGCGCTGCTCGGCCTGCTGCAGTTTGACCTGCCCCTGGCGCGCCAGCTGCACGCCGCGCTCGAATTCATTGAGCGCCTCTTCCAGCGGTAAATCGCCGCTCTCAAGGCGGGTGACAATCTGCTCCAGCTCACTCAGCGCAGTTTCAAAACTGGCCGGTGCGTCGTTCTTCTTCGGCATAGTGAATTGACTCTTATATTCTCAGCCCCGACATGGTAACGGACTCGGGGCAATTATCAAATAACGCGCAATGTGCACAGGAGCGGCGTGAAGATGATATACTTGCGCGCCTGGATGCAGCCACGGGTGTGGGCTGCTATACACGTCATCCTTCAGGTTGTCTCTGTTTGGGCTACGTTTGCGCCTTTCCGTTACTTACTCGCGTAAGCTTGCGGGGGGCTGTGACTCGCCGCGTTGATGCCACCTGAATGATTTTGTGTATATTTCATTTTCCATTACAAGCCTTAAGCTTGCCTAAGAAACATTGCCGCCATGAAGTTTATCATTAAATTGTTCCCTGAAATCACCATCAAAAGCCAATCTGTGCGTTTGCGCTTTATTAAAATTCTCACCGGGAACATTCGTAACGTATTAAAACACTACGACGAAACGCTCGCCGTAGTGCGTCACTGGGACCACGTTGAGGTTCGCGCGAAAGATGAAAACAAACGTCAGGATATTCGCGACGCGCTGACCCGTATTCCGGGCATTCACCATATTCTGGAAGTGGAAGACGTTCCTTACACCTCCCTGCATGACATTTTTGAAAAAGCGCTGGTGCAGTATCGCGATCAGATTGAAGGCAAAACCTTCTGCGTGCGCGTGAAGCGTCGTGGTAAGCATGAGTTTAGCTCCATTGAAGTGGAGCGCTATGTGGGTGGCGGCCTCAATCAGCACGTTGAGAGCGCGCGCGTGCGCCTGACTAACCCGGACGTGACCGTTAATCTGGAGATCGAAAACGATCGCCTGCTGCTGGTGAAAGGCCGTTATGAAGGTATCGGCGGTTTCCCAATCGGCACGCAGGAAGATGTCCTGTCGCTGATCTCCGGCGGTTTCGACTCCGGTGTTTCCAGCTATATGCTGATGCGCCGCGGCTGTCGCGTACACTACTGCTTCTTTAACCTGGGCGGTGCGGCGCATGAAATCGGCGTGCGTCAGGTCGCGCACTATCTGTGGAACCGCTTCGGCAGCTCCCACCGCGTGCGTTTTGTGGCGATCAACTTTGAGCCAGTGGTCGGCGAAATCCTTGAAAAAGTGGACGACGGTCAGATGGGCGTGGTGCTGAAGCGCATGATGGTGCGTGCAGCGTCCAAAGTGGCAGAGCGCTACGGCGTGCAGGCGCTGGTCACCGGTGAAGCGCTGGGCCAGGTCTCCAGCCAGACCCTGACCAACCTGCGTCTTATCGACAACGTATCGGATACCCTGATCCTGCGTCCGCTGATCTCCTACGATAAAGAGCACATCATCGATCTGGCGCGCAAAATCGGTACCGAAGATTTTGCCCGCACCATGCCGGAATACTGCGGTGTGATCTCAAAAAGCCCGACCGTCAAAGCGGTGAAGGCGAAGATCGAAGCCGAAGAAGAGAACTTCGATTTCGGCATTCTGGAGAAGGTGGTGGCGGAAGCGACCAACATCGATATCCGCGAGATTGCCCAGCAGACCGAGCAGGAAGTGGTTGAAGTTGAAACCGTCAGCGGTTTCGGTGCCAACGACGCGATTCTGGATATCCGTTCCATTGATGAACAGGATGACAAACCGCTGCAGGTTGAAGGCGTGGACGTGGTTTCTCTGCCGTTCTACAAGCTGAGCACCAAATTCGGCGATCTCGACCAGAGCAAAACGTATCTGCTGTGGTGCGAGCGCGGGGTGATGAGCCGTTTGCAGGCACTGTATCTGCGCGAGCAGGGCTTTGCGAATGTGAAGGTCTATCGCCCTTAACCGTTTGCCGGGTGGCGGCTTCGCTTACCCGGCTTTCTATACACGCTACGCTTCGTAAAAATTATAAATCCCCGCTGCCATTACTAACGACGACGCCACCTCGTAGGCTTTCTCACGCCCGACCAGCAGGTCGATAATCTTCAGTCCAAAATCGATCGCGGTACCCGGCCCCTGGCTGGTGAGCAGATTGACGCGCGGATCCCAGACCACACGTTTATCCACCCATTGCTCTTCAGGAATGGTCTCTTTCAGTCCCGGGAAACCGGTCATATTCCCGATCGGGAAAATGTTATGCGGCACCAGAACCGTGCCGGCTGCGGCACAAATTGCCGCAACGATGCGCCCCGACAGATGGAATTGCCTGACAGTTTCGACCAGGAGCGGGCTGTCGCGAAAATACTCCGCGCCCTTCAGGCCGCCCGGCAGTACGATGATGTCGTAATCCCCGTCGGCCACCTGCACGAGCGGTGCATCGGCGAGGATTTTTACGCCCCGTGAACAGGTGATGGTCAGATTACCGTCGCTGGCGACACTGGCGGTGGTCACGTTAATGCCGCCGCGCACCATCAAATCAATGGTGGTGACGGCTTCTGTCTCTTCGCTACCAGGGGCGAGGCAGATCAGTGCTGACGCGCTCATATTCACTCTCCTTACGTTTAACCAGGTCATACAGACGGGCATTTTCCGGCACGGCAATGCCGTGGGCGCGGGCGCGTTTAAGCAAATAGCCCGTGATGTAATCAATCTCTGTGTGGCGTAATGCCCGAATGTCCTGCAACATCGAGGAGATGTTTTCTGCAGTACTTTCAATTACCTGCTCAACATAATAGCGCAAATCCTCCGCCGAGGTATGCAGGCCTTCACGTTCGATAACCGAGGCGACCTCCGCGCACAGGGTGGCAATTTCCTGCGGATGATTTTTCAGTTCCCCGTTCGGGCAGTTCCACAGCGCCGTCAGCGGATTGATCACGCAGTTAACCGCCAGCTTGCGCCACAGCTGCGGGCGGATAGTGTCATGCCAGGCCACGTCCGGCAGCACCTTCTGCAGAACATCCGCCAGATAGCTGTAGTCGCCATCCTGCGTACGGGCGGGGCCCATGTGCGTTACGCCGCTGGCGACATGCACGATAATGTTGCCATCGCGGCGTGCAGCGTGCGTGGTGGTCGCCATCAACAAGGGATGCGGGATGCTTTTCAGCTCATCAATGGTTCCCATGCCGTTATGCAGCAGCAGGATGGGGGAGTCTGGGGGAAGTTGCGCGGCCAGCGTCTTTACCGCATCTGATACCTGCCATGCTTTGAGCGTGACCAGCAGTAGATCGCTTTGCGCCAGAAAATCCGGATCGTTCGCGGTGAGTGATTCGTTGAATATACTTCCGTCTTCGTCAATCAGGTTCACACTGCAATAGGGCTGGGGCACGCGCAGCCAGCCCTGTACCTCATGTCCGTGCTTGCAAAGCGCGGTCAGCCATAGCTGTCCAAGGGCTCCGCATCCGAGCACTGTAATTTTCATTGTTCCTCCTCACCTGCAACTGCGCCAGGTGTTACGGCCTAAGTATAGCGCCGTCAGCTAAGCTTCTGTTGAGTAAACCCTGTGACATCTGTGCGGTGTTTCCTCACGTGAGCGGCCAGGGATAGCTGCAACTCGAATTATTTGGGGTATCTGCCTTGTAGCGGGTATTATGCAACGCAACAAAAATGAAGGGAGAAGAAAAGATGCCATCTTTCGATATTGTTTCCGAAGTTGATATCCAGGAAGTCCGCAACGGCGTTGAAAACGCAAGCCGTGAAGTTGAGTCACGTTTCGACTTTCGTGGCGTTGAGGCAACTTTCGAGCTGAACGATGCGAATAAGACCATTAAGGTCCTGAGCGAATCTGATTTCCAGGTTAACCAGCTGCTGGATATTCTGCGCGCCAAGCTGCTTAAACGCGGTATTGAAGGCACCTCACTGGATGTACCAGACGAGTTTGTGCATAGCGGTAAAAACTGGTTTGTCGAAGCCAAACTGAAGCAGGGTATTGAGAGCGCGGTTCAGAAGAAGATCGTTAAGCTCATCAAGGACAGCAAGCTGAAGGTTCAGGCGCAAATCCAGGGTGAAGAAATTCGTGTGACCGGTAAATCCCGCGATGACCTGCAGGCCGTTATGGCGCTGGTACGTGGCGGCGATCTGGGGCAGCCGTTCCAGTTCAAGAACTTCCGCGATTAAGACAAAAATGCCCGGTTTTACCGGGCATTTTTTCAGGCTTTGAGAGCCTGCTCGATTTCGAAGCGGTTAGTCACTTTACTGTCTATTTTGACGTAAGCGCTGCGCTCTTGTGGGGCAATAAGCACTTCACTTACCCCCTCCGTTGCTTCAAGACGCTGTTTTAGCGCGTCGGTAATCTCAACATCCTCAGGAATTTCGACCCGCAGACTGCTGACGTAGCGCGGCTCTTTCATGCTGCTTGCGACCAGCAGCCAGACCATCGCCAGCAGTGCGCCCGCGAGGAACACAGTTTGCGAATCAAACAGGCCGTCCACCCAGCCGCCGAGCGAGCCCCCGATAGCCACGCCGATAAACTGGCTGGTGGAGTAGATCCCCATTGCTGTGCCTTTATAGCCGGCCGGGGACTCCTTGCTAATTAGCGATGGCAGCAGAGCTTCCATCAGGTTAAAGGCCAGGAAGAAGAGCTGCACGCCGGCCACCAGTTCCCAGAAGTGCGGGCCGGACCCCCAGAGCACAATCTCGGCAATCAGCAGCACCGCCACGCAGCCAATGAAGACGCGCTTCATCTTGCGTTTCACTTCGGCGTAGATGATGAACGGCACGACCGAAACGAACGAAATCAGCATGGTCACCAGATAGATTTTCCAGTGCTCCGCGGCAGGGAAGCCCGCGGCGGCAAGCTGACCGGGCAGGGCGACAAAGGTCGACATCAGCAGGATGTGCAGACACATGATGCCGAAGTTAAGTTTAAGCAGGCGCGGTTCCACCAGCACTTTGCTGAAGCAGCCTTTCACCATCCCGGATTCACGGTTAAGGACGTGGTTTTTGCTGTCCGGCACCACCCAAAGGGTCAGCGCAATACCGACGGTCGCCAGCACGGCAATCATCCAGAACAGGGCATGCAGGCCGAGTTTATGGGTGATGATAGGCCCGAGCACCATCGCAATCGCGAAAGTGACGCCAAAGCTCACGCCGATAAACGCCATCGCTTTGGTGCGATTCTGCTCACGGGTTAAGTCTGACAGCAGCGCCATCACGGCGGCGGCAATCGCACCAGAGCCCTGCAGGGCGCGACCAAGAATAATTCCCCAGATGGAGTGGGAGAGGGCGGCTATCACGCTGCCGAGCACAAAAATAAGCAGGCCGCCGACAATCAGCGGTTTGCGGCCAACCCGATCCGAGAGCAGGCCAAACGGGATCTGAAATACCGCCTGAGCCAGACCGTAGATGCCAATCGCCAGGCCAATCAGCGCTTCGCTGGCACCCTGTAGCGCCATGCCGTACGTGGTCAGAACAGGCAGGACCATAAACATGCCAAGCATCCGTAGCGAGAAAACAGTCCCTAAACCCCAGGTCGCGCGCAATTCGCCTGGCGTCATTTTATAATCGTTCATTACCACCTCAATTCAAAAGCAGGCCATAGTGTAGTGCGGGGAAGGGGCGGGGTAAATAAAGGGTTATTTAACAAATATTACATGCGTTATTAATGGATTCGATGAATAAAAAAGGGTGCCGAAGCACCCTTTTATTCACCTGGTGTGACTTACCAGACGTAAGTCAGCAGGTTGTGTGAATCAGGCACCATGAAATCCACGGACATCATCACCGACAGCGAAGTGATAGCGACAATGGAGAACACGAACAGCTTACGTGCCCAGACCTTGTCATCTTCCACTTTGTAGCCGCGCAGGGCCATGCCGAGCCACCAGACGCTCACCGCAGCCGCTACCGCCAGGTATTTGTACCCGGCGTAACCGCCCAGAGAGAGCATCAGCGTTGCCACGGCAAAGGCGATGATGTACAGCGTGATGTGGTTTTTAGCCACGGAAATGCCCTTCACGACCGGCAGAACCGGGATGTTCGCTGCCTGATAATCCTTAAAGCGGAAAATCGCGATGGCATAGGAGTGCGGCATCTGCCACAGGCTAAAGATAGCCAGCAGGATCAGCGCACCGCTGTCGAACTCGTTCGTGACGGCGCAGTAGCCAATCACCGGCGGCGCAGCGCCGGAAAGAGAACCAATCAGCGTTCCGTAGACGGAGTGGCGTTTCATATACAGGCTGTAAACGCCCACATAGACGACGAACCCCATCACCCCCAGCCAACAAGCCAGAGGATTAGCGCCAAACCACAGCAGCATAAAGCCAGCAATACCCAGCAAGGTGGCGTACACCAGCGAGACGGAAGGGGCGATCAGGCCTTTAACCAGCACCCGATTTTTAGTCCTTTCCATCTTCTTGTCGATATCCATGTCGATGTAGTTGTTAAATACACAACCGGATGCAACAACCAGCGACACACCGACCAGCGTAGCGATAAAGAGGGTGTAATCGATGCTGCCTTTAGAGGCCAGCAGGAACCCCCCAATTACGGAGATCAGGTTGCCAAAGATGATGCCTGGTTTCGTGACTTGCAGGTATTGCTTAAACATACTCGCCGCTCTTAGTGAACCATCATGTTGTAGTTAAGGTTCCACATAATCCAGATGGAACCGACTACCAGGATAGCGATGATAATCACGGTAAAGATGAAAGCCGTCATGTTCCAGCCTTCATCGGACTTGGTGTTCATGTGCAGGAAGCAAACCAGATGCACCAGAATCTGAATCACCGCGGTTACCAGGATCGCACCCAGAATAACCGGCTTAGACGCAGAACCGCTCATCACCATCCAGAACGGGATCACCGTCAGAATGATCGACAGGATGAAACCTGTCATATAGGTTTTTACGCTACCGTGGGAAGCGCCATGATCGTTTGAATGACTCATTACATCGCCCCCATCAGATATACAACAGAGAACACACAGATCCACACAACGTCCAGGAAGTGCCAGAACAGGCTCAGGCACAGGATACGCGTGCGGTTAGTGCTGGTCAGGCCACGACGGGAGATCTGGAACATCAGTACTGCCATCCAGATCAGACCAGACGTTACGTGCAGACCGTGGGTCCCGACCAGTGCGAAGAACGCAGACAGGAAGCCACTACGATCCGGCCCGAAGCCTTCCATAATCAGGTGATGGAATTCATAGATTTCCATCCCGATAAAGCCAGCACCAAACAGCCAGGTCAACGCCAGCCAGGAGACAACCTGGCTCTTGTTGTTTTTGTACATGGCGATAGCCGCCATGCCGTAGGTGATGGAGCTGAACAGCAGCAGCGCGGTTTCTACCAAAACGAACGGCAGTTCAAAGATGTCCTTGCCAGCCGGGCCGCCCGCAGTGCCGTTCACCAGAACGGCATACGTTGCGAACAGACAGCAGAACAGAATGCAGTCGCTCATCAGGTAGATCCAGAAACCGAAGACTTTTGTCGGTCCTGTATCGTGGTGCGCATGTTCATGCGCGTGGGCAGTAGAGTGCGCCAAAGTATCAGTTGCCATTTTTCAGCCCCGCTTTAGAAATCTCATCGAAATGCTGGTTTTCCAGTTTTTCGACTTCACGGACTGGTACGTAGTAGTCTACGTCCTCGTCAAAGCTCTTCACAATCCAGCTGATTACGATGCCGGCGAAGCCAACAATCGCCATCCACCAGATGTGCCAGATCATTGCGAAGCCAAATACCGTTGCGAAGGCGGCAATAACAATGCCCGCACCGCTGTTTTTCGGCATGTGGATCTCTTCGTAATGAGCAGGTTGCTTGTACGCTTCACCTTTTTCTTTCATTTCCCAGAATGCGTCGCGTTCATGGACCTGCGGCACAATAGCGAAGTTATAGAACGGTGGTGGAGAAGAGGTTGCCCACTCCAGCGTACGGCCACCCCATGGGTCACCGGTCAGGTCACGGTTCTGATCGCGGTCGCGAATAGAAACGTAGAACTGAATCAGCTGAGACGCGATACCACAAGCAATCAGCACGGCACCGCCCGCTGCAACCATCAGCATTGGGTGGAACTGTGGATCAATCTGCTGGCTCAGACGACGGGTCATACCCATGAAGCCCAGCACGTACAGCGGCATAAATGCAACGAAGAAGCCGATGATCCAGAACCAGAATGCGCGTTTACCCCATTTTTCGTTCAGGGTGAAACCGAACGCTTTTGGCCACCAGTAGGTTACGCCAGCGAAGCAGCCGAAGACCACACCACCGATGATAACGTTATGGAAGTGCGCAATCAGGAACAGACTGTTGTGCAGAACGAAGTCAGCACCCGGTACCGCCAGCAGTACACCGGTCATCCCACCCACGGAGAAGGTGACGATGAAGCCGATAGTCCACAGCATTGCTGAGTGGAACACGATACGGCCCTGGTACATGGTGAACAGCCAGTTGAAGATCTTAACCCCGGTAGGGATTGCGATAATCATGGTTGTAATACCGAAGAAGGCGTTTACGTTCGCGCCAGCACCCATGGTGAAGAAGTGGTGCAGCCAAACGATGAACGACAGAACGGTAATACACACGGTTGCCCACACCAGAGAGGTGTAACCAAACAGACGTTTACGCGAGAAGGTTGCTGCGATTTCGGAGAACACACCGAAGACCGGCAGAACCAGGATGTACACTTCCGGGTGACCCCAGGCCCAAATCAGGTTGATGTACATCATCATGTTGCCACCCATATCGTTGGTAAAGAAATGGGTGCCCAGGTAGCGGTCCAGGGTCAGCAGCGCGATGGTGACGGTCAGAATTGGGAATGATGCAATAATCAGGATGTTGGCGCACAGAGATGCCCAGGTAAATACCGGCATCTTGAACATGGTCATGCCAGGGGCACGCATCTTGATAATGGTCACGAAGAAGTTGATACCGGTCAGGGTTGTACCGACACCGGAGAGCTGAAGTGCCCAAATCCAGTAATCGACGCCAACGCCCGGACTGTACTCAATTCCCGAAAGCGGCGGGTAAGCCAGCCAGCCGGTCTGAGCAAATTCGCCCACACCCAGTGACAGGTTAACCAGGATAACGCCGACAACCGTGAACCAGAAGCTCAGGTTGTTCAGGAACGGGAACGCTACGTCGCGCGCGCCGATTTGCAGCGGAACGACAACGTTCATCAGACCGATAACCAGCGGCATCGCCACGAAGAAGATCATGATAACGCCGTGGGCGGTAAAGATCTGGTCGTAGTGATGCGGCGGCAGGAAGCCGGCTTCACCCGCAGACGCGAGTGCCTGCTGGCTACGCATCATGATCGCATCCGCAAAGCCACGAATTAACATGACGATACCGACGATGCAGTACATGATACCCAGTTTTTTGTGGTCAACCGAAGTCAGCCACTCGTTCCACAGGTAGCTCCACTTACCGAAGTAAGTGATCAAGGCCAGTAAGGCTGCGCCACCGATGATAATTGCAGCAACCGTAACCACGATAATGGGTTCATGGTAGGGCACTGCATCCAGTGTCAATTTTCCGAACATTTTCTTCCTCGGCCCCTTAGTGAGCGGTTTCCGCGTGGCTCATGTCCATGCCTTCCATACCTTCGTGTGCGCTATGCTCACCTTCAGGCTGGGTCATGTCCATGCTCTTGCCGTGATCCATAAATTTGCCAATAACGTCTTTGAACAAATCTGGTTTCACGTTAGAGAAGTACTCCACCTTGTTATATTCGCTAGGTGCTGCCACTTTTTCGAACGCCGCCATGTCAGACATGGTGTTTGGAGACTGCTTCGCTTTTTCAACCCACTGGTCGAAAGCGGCACGGTCTGGCGTCGCGATAGCTTTGAACTTCATACCTGAGAAGCCCGGGCCGCTATAGCTGGCGGAGATACCAGCGTAGGTGCCTGCTTCATTCGCGATCAGGTGCAGGTTAGTCTGCATACCGGCCATCGCGTAAATCTGGCTACCCAGACGTGGGATGAAGAAGGAGTTCATTACGGAGTTGGAGGTCACTTTGAACTGAACCGGAGTGTTCGCAGGGAAGGCGATTTCATTCACGGTGGCAATGCCCTGTTCCGGATAGATGAAGAACCATTTCCAGTCCATGGAGACCACTTCAATGGTAATCGGTTTTTCATCGTGAACCAGCGGCTTGCTTGGCTCAAGTGCGTGAGTGGTTTTCCATGTCAGTACGGCAAGGAACAGGATGATTAGGATAGGTACCGTCCAGACCACAGCTTCCACTTTATTGGAGTGTGACCAGTTAGGGCTATACTTCGCATCTTTATTGCTCGCACGATACTTCCAGGCGAAACCAACAGCCATCAAAATGGCTGGAATAACCACAATCAACATCAGGCCAAAAGCCGTCAATATCAGTGAACGTTGTTCCAGTCCAATCTGTCCTTTGGGGTCAAGTAGTGCAGAATCGCAGCCACTGAGTAATACAGTGCCTGCGAATAATGACAACCATCCCAAACTTTTATTGTATTTCCTGAGTCTCATTTAACGACCTCAATTCCACGGGAGTCTGGTGGCGTTTAAAGTGTGGGGGCATTTTACGGGAAGGTTACATTACTGTAAACATCATTAGACCTGTGTCAGGAAGGTGTTACCGGGTTCTGCCGCACATGTCACAAGTGTTGCAAATTATGTCGCTTTTTAAGACGTAAGCCGCATGGCATGGGCTTTATAACGAAAGGACCCCCAAGCATACCCTAAAAGGGGCAATTGGTATAACCATTGTGAAAAATAAACAAAAAATTAACAATTAATTATCAATAAAAAGACAACTAAAAAACGAAAAATCAAACTCTCTGATGCTGAATCGTTTAATGAAAAATAGCGTTCTGCAATTGACTCCAATAATTTCCGAATCCTATCCCGCACAAAACAACAAATATTTTTTTAGCGGCTGGCGGCTATTTCACCGTTATAATTTCGGGTCGTGATTACAACGGGAAATAACCTTTCGGATTTTACTTCAGGTTAACTGCGTTTTACGCAGCGCCATGAAATCGAGCAGCCCGCCAGTCAGGATGCCGGCAACCGCCAGCAGCGCGCCGGCATCCAGCAGAAGCGCTTCGAGAGGCAGTACCAGAGAGGTGGTGGCATTAATAATGAGCACCACGAGCCACAGCACCAGGGCAAAGCAACCCGCCATTAACAGTCGTAACGCAAAACGGTAAGCGCGATGATATTCCGTGCGTGGCATAAAGTGTTCTGTTCGCTGGGTATATTCCAGCGTCTGGCGACAGACCAGTAACAATAAGAGCCCAGGCACTGCCGCTACCACGGAGAAGAGGTAGAACGTTGGCCAGCCATGGGCTTCAACAAACCAGCCGGCAATCGGCCCGACATACACGCGACCAACGGCGGAAAGCGCCGAGAGCAGAGCGAACTGCGTCGCGGAAAACGATTTGTTGCACAGGGTCATCAGCAGGGCAACAAACGCCGCTGTCCCCATACCGCCGCACAGGTTTTCAAAAAACACCGCGGCGCCCATGCTGATCATATGCTTATCCGTCACCGACAGCAGCCAGTAACCGGCGTTCGATGCCCCCTGCAGGATTCCGAAGATCAGCAGTGCGCGAAAGAGCGTCAGACGCTGCATTAATACGCCGCCGTACAGGGCCCCGACAATAGTCGCAAACAACCCGAGCGTTTTGTTCACTACGCCGACTTCGCCGGCATCAAACCCGACCCCGCGAATAAGGAAGGTGGTGGTCAGGCTCATCGCGAAGGCATCGCCGAGCTTATAAAGGACGATTAACAGCAGGATAAGCCAGGCGTTGTTGCGGCCAAAGAAGTCGCGAAGAGGTTCGGCAACGGCCTGCTCCAGAGAACGTGGAACCGGGATCACATCGCTCGGTTCGGGGGCGAGCAGGGTGGCAATAATACAGGGGATCAACAGGGCGGCCATCAGCCAGTACATGCCCTGCCAACCGAGATAACGGTCGGCCACCCACAGCGCCAGACCACCGGATACCAGCATCCCCAGACGATAGCCCAGCACGCTAATGGCTGCGCCGGCTCCCCGCTCTTCTGCAGGCAACACGTCCGTCTTCCAGGCATCAAAAACGATATCCTGCGAGGCAGAACAGAAGGCGATTACCACCGCAAGGGCGGCCATCCAGCGAAGCTGCGTCGTGGGTTCAAGAAAGCCCATCGCCGCGATTGCGATCAGCAACAGGACCTGGGTCATCACTAACCAGCCGCGACGACGGCCCAGGAACGGCGGGGTATAACGGTCCATCACCGGCGACCACAGGAACTTAAAGACGTAAGCCTGGCCGACGAGGGAGAAGAAACCAATGGTTTTGAGATCGATATTCTCGACGGTCATCCAGGCCTGCAGCGTGCCGGAGGTGAGGGCGAGAGGTAAACCGGAGGCGAAACCAAGGATCAGCAGAATGGCTGATTTAGGTTGCTGGAAAATGCGTAAGTAATGACTCGACATGTTCATATAAAGCTGACCCGGTGAAACACCGGGTCAGGAAGCGGGATTAACGCGCGTTTTGCTTGATGAAGTCGTGGATGCTGGTGTCCTGCGCCATATCGGAAATGGTGTCAGTCAGCACGCTGTTAACCGCGTTAGCAATATTTTTGTTGGACGCCTGGAACGCGCCTTCAACAGAGTAGCTCGCACGGTAGTTTTTGGTCATCTTGTTGCCGTTCTTCGCGGTCGCGATGATGGCGATATCCGCTTTGGTGGAGATGTTGTAGCGAACGTTACCCTGGGACACGTCAGCGTACAGGTTGTTCACGATGATCTGCAGATCAACCGCACCGCTTGGGCCAATCATATAGCCGCGGGAAGTCATCTGTTTCTCGAGCACTTCCTGCAGCAGGAAGCGCAGGTCACGTGAGGCGGTCAACGTCACCTGCTGGTTGTCGCGAGTCACTTTAGCCAGGGCTTGATCCTGACGCTGATCGGCACCGTTAATGCTCACGGTTACGCCCATCAGGCTAGGATCCTGCTGAGGCAGGGTAATCTTAGGGGAGACATCAATAGTTGTAGGCGGGGTAGCGCAGCCTGCCAGCATAAAAAGTGCTACCAACGGAAAGAAGAGTTTTTTTAACATTTTCAGGTTCTCAACGAATCGTAAGCATTACAGAGAAAAATTGCCGCCATCATAACATCGCTAACGGCCAGGGGAAGTGGTCAACGCATGTAAATTCATCGCCTTGTCCGAAAACTGACCAGCCCCGCCTTTTTCTCCACGCGCGAAGGTCAAAAGGTATGAGTCTCACAGTGAACTTCATTCGTCTGAATGAGAAAATAAGACGAAAGCTAAATATTTGTTGTCTTGTTGTAATGGAAACGGTAAAAGCGGCTAATATTTAAAGGGATGGGTGACATCCTGGCGTTGTCGGAGGAGTGATTTCATGATGATACGTGAACAGATAGAAGATAAATTAAGGGCAGCGTTCAACCCTGTGTTCCTCGAAGTCGTCGACGAAAGCTATCGTCATAACGTGCCGGCAGGTTCTGAAAGCCACTTTAAAGTGGTTCTGGTCAGCGATCGCTTCACGGGAGAACGTTTCCTGAACCGACATCGCTTGATCTACAGCACCTTGACGGAAGAACTCTCCACAACCGTACATGCGCTGGCATTGCACACCTATACCATTAAGGAATGGGAAGGCTTGCAGGATACGGTATTTGCATCGCCGCCGTGTCGCGGCGCAGGCACCATCGCCTGATAAATCGGATTTGCAACGGCTGGAGCTTTTCCAGTATGTTGCATACAGATTTCCTCAAAACGGCCTCCGGGCCGTTTTGTTTTGTCTGAGTTTTGAGCGGATGGTGCGTTTTTAAGGCTAAAAATAGCCTTAAAGTGTGAAAAAAGCCGCAGCAACATGCCCCAACCGTTCTCGACTCACCTAAGTGATGCCGCTATAATGCCGCGTCTTAATGAATGTCTTCGGGATGATTCTGGCGACAGGGAATGTGAATCTGCACTAAGAGAGCATCCCGGTATAACAGACAGATTCAGAGTTGACCGAGCACTGTGATTTTTTTGAGGTAACAAGATGCAAGTTTCAGTTGAAACCACTCAAGGCCTTGGCCGCCGTGTAACGATTACTATCGCTGCTGACAGCATCGAAACTGCTGTGAAAAGCGAGCTGGTCAACGTAGCAAAAAAAGTACGTATTGACGGCTTCCGTAAGGGCAAAGTACCGATGAATGTTGTTGCTCAGCGTTATGGCGCTTCCGTGCGTCAGGATGTGCTGGGTGAACTGATGAGCCGCAACTTTATTGATGCAATCATCAAAGAAAAAATTAATCCGGCCGGTGCGCCGAATTACGTTCCAGGCGAATACAAACAGGGCGAAGACTTCACCTACTCCGTAGAGTTCGAAGTGTACCCGGAAGTTGAGCTGAAAGGTCTGGAATCTATCGAAGTTGAAAAACCTGTTGTTTCCGTGACTGACGAAGACGTTGACGGCATGCTGGACACTCTGCGTAAGCAGCAGGCGAACTGGAAAGAGAAAGAAGGTGCTGTTGACGCGGAAGACCGTGTGACCATCGACTTCACCGGTTCTGTAGACGGCGAAGAGTTCGAAGGCGGCAAAGCGTCTGACTTCGTACTGGCAATGGGCCAGGGTCGTATGATCCCAGGCTTCGAAGACGGTATCAAAGGTCACAAAGCGGGCGAAGAGTTCACCATCGACGTGACCTTCCCGGAAGAGTACCACGCTGAAAACCTGAAAGGTAAAGCAGCGAAGTTCGTTATCAACCTGAAGAAAGTTGAAGAGCGCGAACTGCCTGAACTGACTGAAGAATTCATCAAGCGTTTCGGCGTGGAAGATGGTTCTGTAGCCGGTCTGCGTACCGAAGTGCGTAAAAACATGGAACGTGAGCTGAACGGCGCTGTACGTAACCGTGTGAAATCTCAGGCGATCGATGGTCTGGTAAAAGCGAACGAAATCGACGTTCCGGCTGCCCTGATTGACAGCGAAATCGACGTTCTGCGCCGTCAGGCTGCACAGCGTTTCGGTGGCAACCAGCAGCAAGCGATGGAACTGCCACGCGAGCTGTTCGAAGAGCAAGCTAAACGCCGCGTTGTTGTTGGCCTGCTGCTGGGCGAAGTGATTCGTACCCACGAGCTGAAAGCTGACGAAGAGCGTGTGAAAGGCCTGATCGAAGAGATGGCTTCTGCATACGAAGATCCATCAGAAGTGATCGAGTTCTACGGTAAGAACAAAGAGCTGATGGACAACATGCGCAATGTTGCACTGGAAGAGCAGGCTGTTGAAGCGGTACTGGCGAAAGCGAAAGTGACCGAAAAAGCGACCTCTTTCAACGAACTGATGAACCAGCAGGCGTAATTTCGCCCCCAGGGTTTAAAGTTTGAACAAAAAACCCGTTGCCTTCCGGCGACGGGTTTTTTTTATCACGGCTTTACCCCAGGAAGAGTGCTAAAACGCCCTTTCAGTGTTAGCGTAACAACAAAAGGTTGTTATGCTTGAAATAGGGCAGTATGAACCCCATAAGTGTGTAATCACGATGATTGAGACTGGCTGATAATCCGTCCGTAAGGTTACAATCAGTACAGCAGGTGTTTTCAATTTTGATCCAGGAGACGGAAATGTCATACAGTGGCGAACGAGATAACTTTGCACCCCATATGGCTCTGGTGCCAATGGTTATTGAACAGACCTCACGTGGTGAGCGTTCTTTTGATATCTATTCCCGTCTGCTCAAGGAGCGCGTTATCTTTTTGACCGGCCAGGTGGAAGACCACATGGCTAACCTGATCGTGGCGCAGATGCTGTTTCTGGAAGCGGAAAACCCGGAAAAAGACATTTACCTGTACATTAACTCGCCGGGCGGCGTGATCACGGCAGGTATGTCCATTTATGACACCATGCAATTCATCAAGCCAGATGTCAGCACTATCTGTATGGGTCAGGCTGCATCTATGGGTGCGTTCCTGTTAACCGCAGGGGCTAAAGGTAAGCGTTTCTGCCTGCCAAATTCCCGCGTGATGATTCACCAGCCGCTGGGGGGTTATCAGGGGCAGGCGACGGATATTGAAATCCACGCCCGCGAAATTCTGAAAGTAAAAGCGCGCATGAATGAACTTATGGCGCAGCATACGGGTCAATCTCTTGAGCAGATCGAGCGCGATACCGAGCGCGATCGTTTCCTCTCTGCCTCTGAGGCTGTTGAGTACGGCTTAGTCGACTCCGTTTTGACCCATCGTAATTGATGCCCGTGACGCGAGTGTGCCGCTATACTCAGGTAGGGCGGCATGTTGCTAAAAGCAGCTTGCGTCTGAAAATGGCATTTGCGTCGTCATGTGCGGCACAAAGAACTTAAAAAGAGGTTTGGACTCATGACAGATAAACGCAAAGATGGTTCGGGCAAACTGCTGTACTGCTCTTTTTGCGGCAAAAGCCAGCATGAAGTGCGTAAACTGATTGCCGGGCCGTCCGTGTATATCTGCGACGAATGTGTTGACTTATGTAACGACATTATTCGCGAAGAGATTAAAGAAGTAGCACCTCACCGCGAGCGCAGCGCGCTGCCAACGCCGCATGAAATTCGTCATCATCTTGACGACTATGTCATCGGTCAGGAGCAGGCGAAAAAAGTGCTCGCCGTGGCGGTATACAACCACTACAAACGCCTGCGTAACGGTGATACCAGCAATGGCGTAGAACTGGGTAAAAGTAATATTCTGCTGATCGGCCCAACCGGCTCCGGTAAAACGCTGCTGGCTGAAACGCTGGCGCGTCTGCTGGATGTTCCGTTCACAATGGCCGATGCCACCACCCTGACCGAAGCCGGTTATGTGGGTGAGGACGTAGAAAACATCATCCAGAAACTGCTGCAGAAATGCGATTACGATGTACAGAAAGCGCAGCGCGGGATTGTTTACATCGATGAGATCGACAAGATCTCCCGTAAATCTGACAACCCGTCCATTACCCGTGACGTATCGGGTGAGGGCGTGCAGCAGGCGCTGCTGAAGCTGATTGAAGGTACGGTTGCAGCCGTTCCACCGCAGGGTGGCCGTAAACATCCTCAGCAGGAGTTCCTGCAGGTTGATACGTCCAAGATCCTGTTCATCTGTGGTGGTGCGTTTGCCGGTCTGGATAAAGTGATCTCTCACCGTGTTGAAACCGGCTCCGGCATTGGTTTTGGCGCGACGGTGAAAGCCTCGTCCGAAAAGCCGAACGAAGGCGAGCTGCTGTCACAGGTTGAGCCAGAAGACTTGATCAAGTTTGGTCTGATTCCTGAGTTCATTGGCCGTCTGCCTGTTGTGGCAACGCTGAACGAACTGAGTGAAGACGCGCTGATCCAGATCCTGAAAGAGCCGAAAAATGCGCTGACCAAGCAGTATCAGGCGCTGTTCAATCTGGAAGGCGTTGAGCTGGAATTCCGTGACGAAGCGCTGGACGCGATTGCCAAGAAAGCGATGATCCGTAAAACCGGTGCGCGTGGCCTGCGTTCTATCGTGGAAGCGGCGCTGCTTGACACCATGTACGATCTGCCGTCGATGGAAGATGTTGAGAAAGTGGTGATTGATGAGTCGGTCATTAGCGGCCAGACCAAGCCATTGCTGATTTATGGCAAGCCGGAAGCGCAACAGGCATCTGGCGAATAATTCACCAAATCATACAAGCAGTTAATCAAAAAGGGGGGATTTTATCTCCCCTTTTATTTTTCCGTATACGCGGCGTTGAATGTGTGGGAAACATCCCCATATACTGGATACATGTTAATGGTTATGTGAAGCACAGTGACATGACCAGTTTACCTGGCGGACACTAAACTAAGAGAGAGCTCTATGAATCCTGAGCGTTCTGAACGCATTGAAATCCCCGTATTGCCGTTGCGCGATGTGGTGGTTTATCCGCACATGGTCATACCCTTATTTGTAGGGCGGGAAAAATCTATCCGTTGCCTCGAAGCCGCCATGGATCATGATAAAAAAATCATGCTGGTGGCGCAGAAAGAAGCATCAACGGATGAGCCGGGTGTAAACGATCTTTTCACCGTCGGGACCGTGGCCTCTATTTTGCAGATGCTGAAGCTGCCTGACGGCACCGTTAAGGTGCTGGTAGAAGGCTTGCAGCGTGCGCGTATTACCACCCTGTCTGACGATGGCGAGCATTTCTCTGCCAAGGCAGAGTACCTTGAATCACCTCAGCTGGATGAGCGCGAGCAGGAAGTGCTGGTGCGCACCGCGATTAGCCAGTTCGAAGGCTATATCAAGCTGAACAAGAAAATCCCACCAGAAGTGCTGACGTCGCTGAACAGCATCGACGATCCTGCGCGTCTGGCGGACACCATCGCTGCACACATGCCGCTGAAGCTGGCTGACAAACAGTCCGTGCTGGAGATGTCCGACGTTAACGAACGTCTGGAATATCTGATGGCGATGATGGAGTCTGAGATCGATCTGCTGCAGGTTGAGAAGCGTATTCGTAACCGCGTTAAAAAGCAGATGGAGAAATCTCAGCGTGAGTACTATCTGAATGAGCAAATGAAAGCCATTCAGAAAGAGCTCGGCGAGATGGATGACGCGCCGGACGAAAACGAAGCGCTGAAGCGTAAGATCGACGCGGCGAAAATGCCGAAAGAGGCCAAAGAGAAAGCCGAAGCAGAACTGCAGAAGCTGAAAATGATGTCTCCAATGTCGGCTGAAGCGACCGTCGTGCGCGGCTATATCGAATGGATGGTTCAGGTTCCCTGGAATGCCCGCAGCAAGGTCAAAAAAGACCTGCGTCAGGCGCAGGAGATCCTGGATACCGACCACTACGGCCTTGAGCGCGTGAAAGACCGCATTCTTGAGTACCTCGCCGTCCAGAGCCGTGTGAACAAAATCAAAGGCCCGATTCTGTGCCTGGTGGGACCACCGGGGGTAGGGAAAACCTCTCTGGGTCAGTCCATCGCCAAAGCGACCGGCCGTAAGTATATCCGTATGGCGCTGGGTGGCGTACGCGATGAAGCGGAGATCCGCGGTCACCGTCGTACTTACATCGGTTCTATGCCGGGTAAACTGATCCAGAAGATGGCGAAAGTGGGCGTTAAAAACCCGCTGTTCCTGCTCGATGAGATCGACAAAATGTCTTCGGACATGCGTGGCGATCCGGCGTCTGCTTTGCTGGAAGTTCTTGATCCAGAACAGAACGTGGCGTTCAGCGATCACTACCTCGAAGTGGATTACGACCTGAGCGATGTCATGTTTGTCGCGACCTCGAACTCCATGAACATTCCGGCGCCGCTGCTGGACCGTATGGAAGTGATTCGTCTCTCCGGTTATACCGAAGACGAAAAACTGA
The DNA here is from genome assembly GCF_030209635.1 of Enterobacter sp. MEB024. Lineage (NCBI taxonomy): Bacteria > Pseudomonadati > Pseudomonadota > Gammaproteobacteria > Enterobacterales > Enterobacteriaceae > Enterobacter > Enterobacter sp. MEB024. The sequence goes on from NZ_JARVRQ010000001.1 coordinate 146,757, forward strand.
ACATTGCGAAACGGCACCTGCTGCCGAAGCAGATTGAGCGTAACGCGCTGAAAGCCAACGAGCTGACCGTTGAGGACAGCGCGATTATTGGCATCATCCGCTACTACACCCGTGAAGCGGGCGTGCGTAGCCTTGAGCGCGAAATCTCTAAACTGTGCCGTAAGGCGGTTAAACAGCTTCTGCTGGATAAGAGTCTTAAACACATCGTGATCAATGGCGACAACCTGCATGCCTATCTGGGCGTTCAGCGCTTTGACTATGGTCGCGCGGACAATGAAAACCGCGTGGGCCAGGTCACCGGTCTGGCATGGACGGAAGTGGGTGGCGATCTGCTGACCATTGAAACCGCCTGTGTCCCGGGTAAAGGCAAGCTGACCTACACCGGCTCTCTGGGTGAAGTGATGCAGGAGTCGATTCAGGCCGCGCTGACCGTGGTACGCGCGCGCGCGGAGAAATTGGGCATTAACCCTGATTTCTACGAGAAACGCGATATCCACGTGCACGTGCCTGAAGGGGCAACGCCGAAAGATGGCCCAAGCGCAGGTATCGCCATGTGTACCGCACTGGTTTCCTGCCTTACCGGCAACCCGGTGCGTGCCGATGTGGCCATGACCGGTGAGATCACGTTGCGTGGCCAGGTGCTGCCAATCGGTGGGTTAAAAGAAAAACTGCTGGCGGCACACCGTGGTGGGATCAAAACCGTATTGATCCCTTACGAAAATAAACGCGATCTGGAAGAGATTCCGGACAACGTGATTGCCGATCTGCAGATTCATCCTGTGAAGCGAATTGAGGAAGTTCTGACTCTCGCCCTGCAGAATGAACCTTCCGGAATGCAGGTTGTAACCGCAAAATAGTGACCTCGCGCAAAGAGCGTCAATAAAAGTAAGGCTGGTAAGTCATTTCGCACTTGCCAGCCTTTTTTTGTATAGCTAATTTAGATTGCTGATTAGGCCAGCCATCAACAACGGGTGTTGTAAGGTCATGGCAGGCCTGATATAACTGCTGCGCGGTCGCGTTGTGAAGGATTCAGGCGCGATATAAATTATAAAGAGAGGAAGAGAACAGTGAATAAATCTCAACTGATTGACAAAATTGCTGCTGGTGCTGATATTTCTAAAGCTGCAGCTGGACGTGCGTTAGATGCATTAATTGCTTCTGTTACTGAATCTCTGCAGGCTGGGGACGACGTTGCACTGGTAGGCTTCGGTACTTTTGCTGTTAAAGAGCGTGCTGCCCGTACTGGCCGCAACCCTCAGACCGGTAAAGAGATCACCATTGCTGCCGCTAAAGTGCCGGGTTTCCGTGCAGGTAAAGCGCTGAAAGACGCAGTAAACTGATTGCTTTCCCATCTCAGGGAAGCCGAATAGTACAAGGGCGCATCATTTGATGTGCCTTTTTTGTTTGTCCAGGCCTGATTTGTGCGAGTTTATGCGAGTTGTGGGCTGACAATCGCACCGTTTTCTTGTCACAATACGCCTTTACGCGCGACGGGCAGGATTTTCCGTTAGCGTCAGGTAACCAGTCACCTACAGCGGAGTGTTGTTACACCATGATGGACAGCTTACGCACGGCTGCTAACAGTCTCGTGCTCAAGATTATTTTCGGTATCATTATCGTGTCGTTCATATTGACCGGCGTGAGCAGTTACCTTATCGGCGGTGGCGCGAACTATGCCGCAAAAGTGAATGGCCAGGAGATCAGCCGCGGTCAGTTCGAGAATGCTTTTGCCGGTGAACGTAACCGTATGCAGCAACAGCTGGGCGACCAATTCTCTGAACTCGCGGCAAACGAAGGGTATATGAAATCCCTGCGCCAACAGACCCTGAACCGTCTGATCGACGAAGCGCTGCTGGATCAATACGCGAAAAAACTGGGCCTGGGCATCAGCGATGAGCAGGTTAAAAAAGCCATCTTATCGACTCAGGCATTCCAGTCTAACGGCAAATTCGACAATGCGCGTTACAATGGCATCATTAATCAGATGGGCATGACTGCCGATCAATACGCTCAGGCTCTGCGTAATCAACTGACAACCCAACAGCTCATCAATGCCGTTGTTGGCACTGATTTCATGCTCAAAGGTGAGACGGAAGAGCTGGCAGCCCTGGTTGCACAGCAGCGCGTGGTACGTGAAGCGACCATCGATGTGAATGCTCTGGCGGCGAAGCAGCAGGTTAGCGACGCGGACATTAACGCCTATTACGAGCAGAACAAGAATAACTTCGTTGCTCCAGAACAGTTCCGTGTGAGCTACATCAAGCTGGATGCTGCCGCGCTGCAGGAAACAGCCTCTGACGCGGAAATTCAGTCTTATTACGATCAGCATCAGGATCAGTTCACTCAGCCGCAGCGTAACCGCTACAGCGTGATCCAGACCAAAACTGAGGCAGACGCCAAAGCCGTGCTGGATGAGCTGAATAAGGGCGCTGATTTCGCCTCCCTCGCGAAAGCAAAATCCACCGATATTATCTCTGCTAAAAACGGCGGTGATATGGGCTGGCTGGAAGAGAGCACCACGCCTGACGAACTGAAAAATGCCGGTCTGAAAGATAAAGGCCAGCTTTCGGGTGTCATTAAATCTTCCGTTGGTTTCCTGGTGGCGCGTCTGGATGACATCGAGGCCGCGAAAACCAAGCCGCTGGCTGACGTTCGCGATGATATCGCAGCGAAAGTGAAGCAGGAAAAAGCGCTGGATGCTTACTACGCGCTGCAACAGAAAGTCAGTGATGCTGCCAGCAACGACAACGAATCTCTGGCGGGTGCTGAGCAGGCTGCAGGGGTGAAAGCGGTTGAGACCGGCTGGTTCGGTCGTAACAACCTGCCGGAAGAGCTGAATTTCAAACCGGTTGCTGATGCCATCTTCAACGGTGGTCTGGTTGGCGAGAACGGCACGCCGGGCAGCAACTCTGACATCATTACCGTCGACGGCGATCGTGCGTTTGTTCTTCGCGTCAGCGAGCACAAACCAGAAGCGATTAAACCGCTGGCAGAAGTGAAAGATCAGGTGGTTGCTCAGGTTAAGCACAACAAAGCGGAACAGCAGGCAAAACTGGATGCTGAGAAGATTCTGGTTGACCTGAAAGCGGGTAAACAGGATGCGCTGAAAGCGGCAGGTCTGAGCTTCGGTGAGCCAAAAACGCTGAGCCGTACCGGTCAGGATCCTGTCAGTCAGGCAGCGTTCGGTCTGAGCCTGCCTGCGAAGGACAAACCAAGCTTCGGTACCACTACCGATATGCAGGGTAACGTCGTTCTGCTCGCGCTGGACAATGTGAAAGCAGGCACGATGCCTGAAGAGCAGAAGAAAGCGATGGTGCAGGGTATTACCCAGAACAATGCCCAGATTGCTTTCGAAGCGATGATGAGCAACCTGCGCACAGAAGCCAAAATCAAGCTCGGTGACGTGATGACTCAGCAGCAATAATTACGTATTTGCTCGCATATTTTCGTAACGCTCTGCAATAACTAAAGGCCGCTTTCGCGGCCTTTTCCATTTCTGCAATCTGCCGTTTGTGCCGGGTTATAACGCTGGATATTGTGGCCTGGCTGTCAACAAACAAGGAGATAACAGCATGAAATGTGGAATCAAGGCTCTGTTCATTACTCTGGCGATTGCCACCACCGGGATGAGCGCAGGTGCGCTGGCGACGACACCTGCGGCGAAAACACCGGCGGTGCAAAGCAGGTCTGACGCAGCGGCCCCCGCAGCTGGGCAGACGAAAGCCACGGATGCCGGAAAAAGCGCGGATGATGACGGTACGCGAGTCAGTATCAATTCGGCATCGGCAGAGGATCTCGCCCGGGTGATGAATGGCGTAGGGCTAAAAAAAGCGCAGGCGATAGTCAGCTATCGCGAAGAGTACGGTCCTTTCAAAACGGTTGACGATCTTAAGCAAGTACCCGGTATGGGCGGAGCGCTGGTTGAGCGCAACCTCTCACACCTGACGTTGTAATCACATAATTACTTGCACGGCAGCAAAATTTTGCCAGGATAAAGAGGTCATACCAGTCATGACCTCTTATCCTATAACAACAGTAAAGGCTATTGCGCTATGCAGACAAAAATCAAAGTACGCGGGTACCACATCGATGTTTACCAGCACGTCAACAACGCCCGTTATCTTGAGTTTCTTGAAGAAGCGCGCTGGGACGGTCTGGAAAGCAGCGAAAGCTTTCAGTGGATGACCGCGCACAACATCGCGTTCGTGGTCGTCAACATCAATATCAACTACCGTCGCCCGGCCGTGCTGGGAGATGTGCTGACCATCACCAGCCAGCTTCAACAGTTAAACGGCAAGAGCGGCGTGTTAACCCAGGCGGTGACGCTGGATCCTGAAGGCCAGGCCGTTGCCGACGCGCTGATCACCTTTGTCTGTATCGATCTGAAAACCCAGAAAGCGTTGCCGCTGGAAGGGGAGTTGCGGGAAAAACTGCAGTTGATGATCGTCTAGACGCGTTGTGTTCATGACCCGTGCTGTCGATATTCTGTTCGCCAGCACGGTCAAAGAGGCTTATTTGAGCCCGGTTTTTTTCTTCATCGCCAACATCACGCCCGCTTTATCGGCCAGATAGTGATTCAGTCCGTTTGCGCGCAGATTACAGGCCGCACACTGGCCACAGCCATCACCTTTAATGCCGTTGTAGCAGGTAAGGGTTTCGCTGCGAACCATGTCCAGTTTGCCCCAGTAGTCTGCCAGTGCCCAGGTTTCCGCTTTATCAAGCCACATCAGTGGCGTTTCAAAGCGCGTCTCTTTTGCCATCCCCAGATTCACGGCGTGGTTGAGAGCCTTCACGAACTCGTCACGGCAGTCAGGGTACCCGGAGAAGTCGGTTTCACACACGCCCGTGATCACCGCTTCGGCTTTCACCTGGTAGGCGTAGATCGCCGTCAGCGTCAGGAAGAGAATGTTGCGGCCTGGCACAAAGGTGTTCGGAATGCCGCTGGCATCAGGTTCATAGTCAGGAACGGGAATACTGTCGCGGGTGAGGCTACTGACGGCCAGTTCATTTAACAGCGTAACGTCCAGCACCTTATGCGCGCGCGCGCCCAGTTTCAGCGCCAGTTCACGGGCGACGTCGATTTCAGCGCGATGTCGCTGACCATAATCGAAAGTGACACAGTGAACTTCATCGTACTGATGAAGCGCCTGAACCAGGCAGGTAGTGGAATCTTGTCCTCCGCTGAACACGACGACGGCACGTTTCATAAATCATCTCGACAGTTACGGTAAAAACATCATGTTACCGTCTGACTACGGCGACGACCAGCTTCTTCACGATTTGGGGGCCGGGAGCCAGGCTTCGGTGAAATCGAACCAGCCGCGGGTATTAAGCCGTATGCCATTGACTCCCGGGGGCGCGCTGATTTGGTACTGGTAGTTAAACAACGGCGTCAGCACCGCGCTCTCCATGAGTTGGGTGAAAATAGCTTTCAGCCCGCGATGCCGGGCATGCGCGCCAGCCTGAGTCTGAACGGCATCCAGCGTCGCCTGCAGATGGGCATATTGCGGCGCGCTCAGCAGATGCGGCCATAGCGCATCGCAGCGAAGCCACTGCTCAAGGGTGTATTCCGGTGCTTCGCCAATCAGCCTGTCTCCCATCATGAGGTCCGCGTCGGCAAGATGCTGACATCCGTCCCACGTTTTGGCATCGTGAAAGATGACCGTTAACGCGCAGCCCTGGCGGGAAAGATACGCTTTTAGCTGACTCGCCATGGTATGTAACTCGACGGGCAGATGGTAAATCAGGGTCAGCGTCTCAGGCAAAGGGACATCCGTGAGATCCGGCCACTCAGGAATACGCCAGCCCGGCAGCAACTCCTGCGTTGGGGTGATAAGCCCCTCATCCAGAGGAAGAGTATGCAGAAGCGTTGAGAGGTGAATGATGTTGATAAGGCGTCTTGCCTGCATTTCGCTAAGACGCGGGCTGCGCTTCAGCGTGAGGTAGCAAAATCCCAGGCTGATGCTGTTACTCACCAGCCGCAAACGGGTCAGTTCGTCAGGCTCTCCGATGGCGATTTGTACCGGATGCCGGCAGCTGGTTCCAAGCCCCTGATCAAATAGCTGAGGGGTGATCCAGAACTCGATGGCCTTCAGTAGCGGGTGGCTAAGGTGATACTGCTCATGGCTTTCCAGACGAACCAGGTCCGGCTTATACGCGGTGAGCCTGAAAGGTCCGCTGCCTGTCATCGGTTGTGCCGGATGCGCCACACGGCTGCAATAGGTTGCCAGCCGATGCGCCAGCCAATAGTCGGGCTTGTGTAAAATAAACGTCAGACACTGCGGATGGGTAACTTCAATGCGCAGCACGCTCTGAAAAAGCCTGTGCATGGCCGGGAGCGTCAACATCGCATTCAGACTCTCCTGTAACTGGACCGTTTCGACTTTATCACCGTTATGCCAGTGAAGCGTGGAGCGAATATAAAAATGCCAGCGCAGCCCGTCCTCCGACACGTCCCAGTGATGGGCAAGATCGCCCGTCGGTTCGCTGCTGTTACCGTGAAAACGCGTCAGCCCGGAAAAAACCTGTCCTGCCAGATGCTGTTCCGCCCGACCGGGTAAAAAGCCGGGATGCAGTGGATCCAGCGAGCGGTAATAGGGAATGCGCAGCGTCGGCGTATCGTTTTGCCACTGGCCGCCTAAAAACGGATGAAGCAGTGACCGCAGCTCCTCCGGTGCCAGCTGGGCCAGCTCAAGCGCGTTATGCTGCTGCCCACGCTTCAGCGCCTCTTCCATCATCGCATTGCGCAGTGACTCCGGGGTGACGTGGAAAGTCAGCTCCCCACGCTTACCGCGGCCAGACTGCGCTCGCCAGCTAAGCCAGCCCGCCTCCTGCGCCTGACGCAGTAACGTACGGACATGCCGTTCGCTGCAAAAACAGCGGGCGGCCAGCTCGCTGATGGTGGCCTGCTGTGTCGCGCCAGCGGAAGGCTGCCACAAACGGTGGTACTGGTTGAGTCGGTTAAGCTGGCGCATGAGAAACCCTGAACAATAATTATCATCTATTCACTATTACTTCCGTATATATCACGCAATACTGATGCACAAGTTAACCGCATCACATTTCAGGAGTAATCATGGCTCGTCTCGCTGCGTTTGATATGGACGGTACGTTGTTAATGCCGGATCACCGTCTGGGTGAGAAAACCCTGAGTACCCTGAAGCGCCTGCATGAACGTGATGTCACCCTGACGTTTGCCACCGGCCGTCATGTGCTGGAGATGCGCCATTTGCTGGGGGCATTTTCCCTGGATGCTTTTCTTATTACCGGCAACGGGACACGCATTCACTCTGTCGAAGGCGATGTTCTCCACCGTCAGGATCTCAACCCGGAAGTGGCAGATATCGTCCTGCACAGCACCTGGGACACCCGGGCCAGCGTTCATGTCTTTAACGATAACGGCTGGTTTACCGGGCATGACATTCCGGCATTGCTGCACGCCCATGTCTACAGTGGTTTTCGCTATCAGCTTATCGATCTGCGCCGTATTCCGGCTCACGCGGTGACGAAGATCTGTTTCTGCGGCGATCATGACGATCTTTGTCGCTTACGCATTCAGCTGAATGACGCGTTAGGCGACCGGGCGCACCTGACCTTTTCAGCGGTGGACTGTCTCGAGGTTTTGCCGGTTGGGTGTAATAAAGGATCGGCGCTGGCGGTACTGAGCGATCACCTGGGCTTAACGATGCAGGAATGTATGGCGTTTGGCGACGCCATGAACGACCGCGAAATGCTGGGCAGCGTTGGTCGCGGTCTGATCATGGGAAATGCGATGCCGCAGTTGAAGGCAGAGCTTCCCCATCTACCGGTTATCGGGCACTGCGGTAACGAAGCTGTGTCTCATTTTTTGACGCATTGGCTGGACAACAACAACCTCCCATATTCCCCCGAATAGTGAGACCCTTCCAGCAAGCCAGACCCCGGTCTGGCTTTTTTTTATTTCACCAGCTGCGTAATCTGCGCTTTCCACGGCTCAATATCGCCGATGTTTGCCTGAACCCACTGCGCATTGTAATAGGTCTCAAGATAGCGCTCGCCGCTGTCGCAGAGTAAGGTGACGATAGAGCCGGTGCGCCCCTCTTCACGCATGCGAGCCGCAAGCTGCAGGGCTCCCCACATGTTGGTGCCGGTAGAAGCACCGACTTTACGGCCAATCTGTGTCTCCAGCCAGTGCGCGGTTGCCACGCTGGCGGCATCCGCCACGCGGAGCATTTCATCCACCACGTCCGGAATGAATGAAGGCTCCACGCGCGGGCGGCCAATTCCTTCAATCTTACTGCCCACCGGGCTGCGCAGATCCGCATTGCGGCTTTGCCAGTAGTCCAGGAACACCGAGTTCTGCGGATCAACCACCATCAGCTGCGTATCATAGCCCTGACAGCGGATGTAACGCCCCAGGGTGGCTGAGGTGCCGCCAGTACCGGCGCTCATCACGATGTACGACGGAACAGGGTGAGGTTCGTGGGTCATCTGGCGGAAAATACTGTCGGCGATGTTGTTATTGCCGCGCCAGTCTGTCGCTCGCTCGGCAAAGGTGAACTGGTCCATATAGTGGCCATTCAGCTCACGGGCCAGCATTTCAGACGCGGCGTAAATTTCGCAGGCGCTTTCCACAAAGTGGCAGCGTCCACCGTAAAATTCGATCTGCTCAATTTTTCGTTTCGCGGTGCAGGAGGGCATCACGGCGATAAACGGCAGGCCCAGCAGGCGGGCAAAGTAGGCTTCGGATACGGCGGTTGAACCGGAGGAGGATTCAATAATCGTGGTTCCCTCCTTAATCCAGCCGTTACACAAACCGTATAAAAAGAGCGAACGCGCCAGGCGATGCTTCAGGCTACCGGTGGGATGGGTGCTTTCATCTTTCAGGTACAGCTGGATGCCAGCAAAACCCGGCAGAGCCAGGCGAATGAGATGGGTGTCCGCCGAGCGCTGATAGTCGGCATTGATTTCGCTGATGGCATGTTTAACCCAGGCGCTATTCATCGTATTTATCCGTTTGTCATTTTGTGCCCAGCATAGCGAAAAGCACAGAAAAAATTGTTGCTATATGGCCTTTAAAATAGAATGAAGGGAGAAAATTTTTCTCTGTGAGGTGGGTATGCTAGATAAAATAGACCGTAAGCTGCTTTCTTTACTGCAAAGTGACTGTACCCTCTCTTTGCAGGCACTGGCAGATGCCGTTAATCTGACCACCACGCCGTGCTGGAAGCGCCTCAAGAAGCTTGAAGATGACGGCATCCTTCTGGGGCGAGTCGCGCTTTTAGATCCCGAAAAACTGGGGCTTGGGTTGACGGCATTTGTCCTGATAAAAACCCAACATCACAGCAGCGAGTGGTACAGCCGCTTCGTAACACAGGTCTCCGAGATGCCGGAGGTGCTCGGTTTCTGGCGCATGGCGGGAGAGTATGACTATCTGATGCGCGTCCAGGTGGCAGACATGAAGCGTTATGATGATTTTTACAAGCGGCTGGTGAACAGCGTACCGGGCTTGTCGGACGTCACCTCGAGCTTCGCCATGGAACAGATTAAATACACCACAGCACTACCCATTGATTAATTGAATAACTTCCCGGCGTAGCCGGATCCATACCTTCAGGAACAAACCGCGTGCGATTATTTGCCCAATTAAGCTGGTACTTTCGTCGGGAGTGGCAACGCTACCTCGGCGCTGTGGCCCTGCTTATTATCATTGCCATCCTGCAGTTAATTCCACCGAAAGTGGTGGGATACGTGGTGGATGGCGTTACAGAACAGCATTACACCACCGCACGGGTGTTGATGTGGGTCGGCACGCTGGTGCTGACGGCCATCATTGTCTATCTGCTGCGCTACGTCTGGCGGGTACTGCTGTTTGGCGCGTCCTATCAGCTGGCCGTCGAATTGCGTGAAGATTTTTATCGTCAGCTGAGCCGCCAGCATCCCGAGTTCTACCTGCGTCATCGCACCGGGGATCTTATCGCTCGCGCCACCAATGACGTTGACCGCGTCGTGTTTGCCGCCGGGGAAGGGGTGTTAACGCTGGTGGACTCTCTGGTGATGGGCTGTGCGGTTCTGATTGTGATGTCCACCCAGATAAGCTGGCAGCTCACGCTGCTGGCGTTGCTGCCTATGCCGCTGATGGCGCTGGCGATCAACCGCTATGGCGAACAGCTTCATGAGCGCTTCAAGCTGGCGCAGGCGGCGTTTTCCTCGCTGAATGACCGTACGCAGGAGAGCATGACCAGCATCCGCATGATCAAAGCGTTTGGCCTGGAAGATCGACAATCCGCGCTGTTTGCAGCCGATGCCGCCGACACGGGGGCGAAGAACATGCGCGTTGCGCGTATCGATGCGCGGTTTGACCCGACAATCTATGTCGCGATTGGCATGGCAAACCTGCTGGCCATTGGTGGCGGGAGCTGGATGGTGGTGCAGGGCTCGCTAACCCTCGGGCAATTGACCAGCTTTGCCATGTACCTGGGGCTGATGATATGGCCGATGCTGGCACTGGCCTGGATGTTTAACATCGTAGAGCGCGGCAGCGCCGCCTACAGCCGTATTCGCGCGATGCTTGCCGAAGCGCCAGTGGTGAATGACGGTAGCGAATCGGTACCGGAAGGGCGCGGCGTGATGAATGTCGACGTCCGTAAGTTTGTGTATCCGCAAACGGAACATACGGTACTGGAGAACGTCAGCTTTACGCTCAAACCGGGTCAGATGCTCGGTATCTGCGGTCCGACAGGCGCCGGGAAAAGTACCGTACTCTCCCTGATTCAACGTCACTTTGACGTCACGCAGGGCGATATTCGCTTCCATGATATTCCGTTGACGAACCTGCTGCTCGATGACTGGCGCGGTCGTCTGGCGGTGGTCAGCCAGACGCCGTTTCTCTTTTCTGACACCGTGGCGAATAACATTGCCCTCGGACGCCCGGCGGCGACTCAGGAAGAGATTGAGCACGTCGCGCGCCTGGCCAGCGTCCATGACGATATTCTGCGTCTGCCACAGGGCTATGAAACGGAAGTGGGTGAGCGTGGCGTTATGCTTTCCGGCGGGCAAAAACAGCGTCTCTCGATTGCCCGCGCGCTGCTGCTGAATGCCGAAATCCTGATCCTTGATGATGCGCTCTCCGCCGTCGATGGCCGCACCGAGCACCAGATCCTGCATAACCTGCGACAGTGGGGGGATGGAAGGACGGTGATCATCAGTGCACACCGGTTGTCGGCGCTGACGGAAGCCAATGAAATTCTGGTATTACAGCACGGGCACATTGCCCAGCGCGGACAGCATGAACCGCTTGCGGAGCAACCGGGCTGGTATCGCGATATGTATCGTTATCAGCAGCTTGAAGCGGCGCTGGACGACGCCCCGGAACAGGATGAGGAGAACGCTAATGCGTAAGACCGTGACGCAGTGGCCGACGCTAAAACGCCTGCTGGCCTATGGTTCTCCGTGGCGAAAACCGCTTTCGCTTGCCGTGCTGTTGCTGTGGATTGCCGCGATTGCAGAAGTGAGCGGTCCGCTGCTTATCAGCTACTTTATCGACAATATGGTGGCGAAAAGCTATTTGCCGCTGGGGCTTGTCGCGGGGTTAGGTGTGGCCTACGTTGGGCTACAGCTGACAGCGGCGTCACTGCATTACGCCCAGTCTCTGCTCTTTAACCGGGCGGCCGTGGGCGTGGTGCAGAAGTTACGTACGGATGTGATGGATGCGGCACTGCGCCAGCCGTTGAGCGAGTTTGATACCCAGCCGGTTGGGCAGGTGATATCCCGGGTGACCAACGATACCGAGGTGATCCGCGATCTGTATGTCACCGTCGTGGCAACCGTGCTGCGCAGCGCGGCGCTGATTGGCGCCATGCTGGTGGCGATGTTCAGCCTAAACTGGCGTATGGCTCTGGTGGCGATCACCATCTTCCCGGCCGTATTGATTGTAATGGTCATCTATCAACGCTACAGCACGCCGATTGTGCGTCGGGTGCGGGCCTATCTGGCCGATATCAACGATGGCTTCAACGAAGTGATCAACGGCATGAGCGTCATTCAGCAGTTCCGCCAGCAGGCTCGCTTTGGTGAACGCATGGGGGAAGCCAGCCGGTCGCACTATATGGCGCGTATGCAAACGCTGCGACTGGACGGTTTCCTGCTGCGTCCGCTGCTGAGCCTCTTCTCGGCGCTGGTTCTCTGTGGCCTGCTGATGCTTTTCGGGATGAGCGCGAACGGAACAATTGAAGTTGGGGTTCTGTACGCTTTTATCAGCTATCTGGGACGCCTTAATGAACCGTTGATAGAACTCACCACCCAGCAGTCTATGTTGCAACAGGCCGTGGTGGCGGGGGAGCGCGTGTTCGAACTGATGGACCGGCCACGTCAGACCTACGGCGATGATGAGCGTCCTTTGCAAAGCGGAGAGATTACGTTTGATAAGGTCTCGTTTGCTTACCGTGAAGACCGTCTGGTGTTGCAGGACATCTCTCTTGATGTGCCGTCGCGCGGCTTTGTGGCGCTGGTGGGGCATACCGGCAGCGGAAAAAGTACCCTCGCCAGCCTGTTGATGGGCTATTACCCGGTCAGTCAGGGTGAAATCCGCATTGATGGTCGTCCGCTCGCATCACTGAGCCACAATGTGTTGCGCAAAGGCGTTGCAATGGTGCAGCAAGACCCGGTAGTCATGGCCGATACCTTTTACGCCAATGTCACCCTGGGGCGGGATTATACCCAGCAACAGGTGTGGGATGTGCTGGAAACCGTGCAGCTGGCAGAGCTGGCGCGCGGCTTTAGCGATGGGATCAATACCCGGCTCGGTGAGCAGGGGAATAACCTCTCGGTAGGACAAAAGCAGCTTCTGGCCCTGGCGCGGGTGCTGATTGAAACGCCGCAGGTGCTGATACTCGACGAAGCAACCGCCAGCATTGACTCTGGTACTGAGCAGGCTATCCAGCTGGCGCTGGCCGCGGTGCGTGACCACACGACGCTGGTGGTTATCGCACACCGTCTTTCAACGATTGTCGACGCAGACACCATCCTGGTGCTGCATCGCGGTCAGGCCGTCGAACGCGGTACGCACCGGGAGCTGCTCGAAGCAAAAGGGCGCTACTGGCAGATGTATCAGCTGCAGCTGGCCGGTGAAGAGCTGGCCGCCAGCGTGCGTGAGGACGAGTCCCTCAGCGCCTGATGCACCAAAACAAGGCAGCGCGCTAACAGTCATTACTGTTGGTGCAAAACTGAAACGCACCGTGCACTGTCATGGTGCGTTTTTTTTCACCGGTTCGTTAAACATGCTCGTGTAATGCTCATTGCAGCGCGTTTCCCTCAGATTTTCATTTCTGGCACACCCCTTGCAATGTCTTCTGCGTATTAGCGGCGGCCATTACCGAATTCTGACTGGAGGGGATCTATGAAGCTGGTTACGGTTGTAATCAAACCATTCAAACTCGAAGACGTGCGTGAAGCATTGTCTTCCATGGGTATTCAGGGACTGACTGTCACCGAAGTGAAAGGCTTTGGTCGTCAGAAGGGTCATGCCGAGCTTTACCGCGGGGCAGAATACAGCGTTAACTTCCTGCCAAAAGTAAAAATTGATGTCGCGATTGCTGATGACCAGCTTGATGAAGTTATTGATGTCATTAGCAAAGCGGCCTACACCGGCAAAATTGGCGACGGCAAAATTTTCGTTGCCGAATTGCAGCGCGTCATTCGCATCCGTACCGGCGAATCTGACGAAGCGGCACTGTAAGTAACTCCTGGCACACAGTGATAGGGATCGAGAAAATGAAGATAGCAACAATCAAAACGGGTCTGGGTTCGCTGGCACTGCTGCCGGGCCTGGCACTGGCTGCCCCTGCGGTGGCAGACAAAGCCGATAACGCCTTTATGATGATCAGCACCGCGCTGGTGCTGTTCATGTCCATTCCGGGCATTGCGCTGTTCTACGGCGGCCTGATCCGTGGCAAAAACGTTCTCTCCATGCTGACGCAGGTTGCCGTCACGTTCGCGCTGGTTTGCGTGTTGTGGGTGGTCTACGGTTACTCTCTGGCCTTCGGCACGGGCAATGCGTTCTTCGGAAACTTTGACTGGGTCATGCTGAAAAACATCGAACTGACCGCGCTGATGGGCAGTTTCTATCAATATATTCACGTTGCCTTCCAGGGCTCGTTCGCCTGTATCACCGTTGGGCTGATCGTCGGTGCGCTGGCTGAGCGTATTCGCTTCTCCGCCGTCCTGATCTTCGTGGTGGTCTGGCTGACGCTCTCCTATGTGCCGATTGCGCACATGGTCTGGGGTGGCGGTCTGCTGGCGAGCCATGGCGCGCTGGACTTCGCAGGCGGTACCGTTGTACACATCAACGCCGCGGTGGCGGGCCTGGTAGGGGCATACCTGATTGGCAAACGCGTGGGCTTCGGTAAAGAAGCGTTCAAACCGCACAACCTGCCGATGGTCTTTACCGGTACAGCGATCCTTTACTTTGGCTGGTTCGGCTTCAACGCCGGTTCAGCAAGCGCAGCAAACGAAATCGCCGCGCTGGCCTTCGTGAACACGGTTGTGGCCACGGCGGGTGCGATCCTCTCATGGGTGTTTGGTGAATGGGCGGTACGCGGTAAGCCTTCACTGCTGGGTGCCTGTTCAGGTGCAATTGCCGGTCTGGTTGGTATCACGCCAGCTTGTGGCTACGTCGGTGTTGGCGGCGCGCTGCTTGTCGGGTTGGTCGCCGGTCTGGCGGGTCTGTGGGGTGTGACGGCGCTGAAACGTGTTCTGCGCGTCGATGACCCGTGCGATGTCTTCGGTGTACACGGCGTTTGCGGTATTGTCGGTTGTATCATGACCGGTATCTTCGCGGCGAAATCGCTGGGTGGCGTGGGTTACGCAGAAGGCGTCACCATGGTTCACCAGGTGCTGGTGCAGCTGGAAAGTATCGCCATCACCGTCGTGTGGTCTGCCGTTGTGGCCTTCATCGGCTATAAGCTGGCGGATATGACCGTCGGTCTGCGTGTTCCGGAAGAGCAGGAACGCGAAGGTCTGGACGTCAACAGCCACGGCGAGAATGCGTACAACGCCTGATAAGCAAAACGGCAACCCAGGGTTGCCGTTTTCGTTTTGTTCCCTCTCCCGTCGGGAGAGGGCCGCAGTACAGCATCACCCGCGGTTACGCATTACCCCTTCCTGCACCGTCGACGCGACCAGCACGCCATCCTGAGTGTAAAACTCACCGCGCACAAAGCCGCGCGCGCTTGACGCCGAGGTACTTTCCACGCTGTAGAGCAGCCACTCGTTCATGTCGAACGGACGATGGAACCACATGGAGTGATCGATGGTGGCCACCTGCATCCCTTTTTCAAGGAAGCCCACGCCGTGCGGCTGCAGCGCCACCGGCAGGAAGTTGAAATCTGAAGCATAACCCAGCAGATACTGATGAACGCGGAAATCCGCGGGCACGGTGCCGTTAGCGCGGATCCAGACCTGACGCTTTGGCTCGGCCGTGTGGCCTTTCATCGGGTTATGGAATTCGACAGGGCGGATCTCAAGCGGTTTATCGCAGAGAAACTTCTCCTTTACCTGCGGTGGAAGCAGATGCGCCAGCGCACGGGCGATATCGGTCTCGGATTTGAGATCGTCTGGCGACGGCGCGGGTGGCATCGTTTTTTGATGCTCATACCCCGGTTCCGGCGCCTGGAACGAGGCGGTCATGTAAAAGATAGGCTTGCCATTCTGAACCGCCGCGACACGACGCGCGCTAAAGCTGTTGCCATCCCGCAATACCTCAACGTCATATACGATGGGTTTCGCGCTATCACCAGGGCGTAAGAAGTAGCTGTGAAATGAGTGCACCAGACGGTCTGCAGGGACGGTCTCCTTTGCTGCGTAGAGCGCTTGTCCTACGACTTGCCCGCCGAAGACCTGGCGTAAGCCGAGATCTTCGCTCTGTCCGCGAAAGAGTCCTTCCTCAATTTTTTCCAGATTCAGTAATGTCAGCAGATTGTTCAGTGCCTGACTCATAGTTGTCCTCAATAAACGCCGTAGCGAAAGATAGGCAGAGTATAACGCAGAAATGAAAGTGGTCCGATGGGTAGAATAATCTGAATATCTGGACGATTTTAGGCATAAATCAGTGATCTGTGCCAAACTTACCTGTGTTATGTGATTGAAACGACATCGGATGGGATCGATCCCGCTGGTGCATTGATGATAAGGAGACTTCAATGAAACTCGTGCCCATGCTAAGTGGTGTAGCAATTGCGGTGGCGTTGTCCGCCTGTGCAGGAAAGAGCGCCCAGGTGCCGGTGCCAGCAGCAGATCCAAACGGGATTAATACACTCTCACAGCAGTCCATTCAGCAGCCTAACGTTTCCGGGACTATCTGGATTAAACAGAAAGTCGCGTTACCGCCAGATGCGGTATTAACGGTAACCCTGTCTGATGCTTCCCTGGCAGACGCGCCGTCTAAAGTATTGGCCCAGCGTGCCGTGCGTACGGAAGGTAAGCAGGCACCGTTTAGCTTCGTGTTGCCGTATAACCCATCAGACGTGCAGCCTAATGCCCGTATCCTCCTGAGCGCAGCAGTAACGATCAACGATAAACTGGTGTTTATCACCGATACGGTGCAGGAAGCGATTAACCACGGCGGGACAAAAGTTGACCTGAACCTGGTTCCGGTACAGCAAACCGAAGTGCCGGTTGCGCCACAGACTAACCAACCGTCTCTGCCAACCCCTCCGACCCAGATGTAACGCTTTAAACCCTCTCCTTCGGGAGAGGGTTTAATACACCCAGCGGTACTTTTGCAAATCAATCTGTCCTGACCCCGACACCTGCACCCCTTCTGACAGTAACGCCTGACGCTGGCGCTGCAGATCCGGCCCGGTCAACGAGATCGCCCCATGACGATTTACCACCCGATGCCAGGGCAGGGTACTTCCTTCCGGCAACCTTTTCAGTACGCCACCGACCTGCCGCGCCGCACGCGGAGAACCGGCCAGACGTGCTACGTCGCCATAGGTGGTGACATAACCTTCCGGCACAGAGGCCACAATTTGCCATACGCGTTGTGGAAAGGAGTCATGTTCGTCCATACGTCTACCTGTGGGGAATGTCTGGACAGTCATGTTAAACGAAGATAAACCCAATTGCTGCGCCAGTTTGCGCAAGAAACCAGCATCCAGTTGCGGGTCGCTTGCAATTGGCGGTAAGCACAGGGATAATGCGCCAGCGCGTTGGTTATCAACGCTCTCAATGGGGGCTCTGTTGGTTCTCCCGCAACGCTACTCTGTTCACCAGGTCAGGTCCGGAAGGAAGCAGCCAGGGCAGACGACGTGTGTGCCGGGATGTAGCTGGCAGGGCCCCCACCCATTTCTGCTCTCATCAACACTCTTCCTGTTTCTCTTCGCTTCGAATAGCCTTTAATCCACAACGTTATTAGGACTTTACTGACTGCATGTAATATATATTTCATTGCATTGAAATATTACTGTCATAAACCTGTAATAATAGACTGTCATTTTAATATCGGATGTCTTTTTTCTGTCATAACTTAAAAATATATATCTGGATAACATTGGTAAGTTCGTGTATTAAATAAAGTACTTATTCCGAAGGGAAGTGACAAACATGGCTACTGCGGTGTTAAACGTTAAGATTGATCAAGCGCTAAAAGAAAGACTTCGCCACTATGCAGAAGTTAATAACGAGAATTTAAGCGTGACGACAGAGAAACTGCTGCTGCTGGCATTCGAAGCGGTAGAAGAGGCGGGAGTATCGGAAGAGGATATTGATAACCAGCATACGGAAGAAGAGAGTGTTTCTCCATTTACTCCTAAAGAAATCAAGGCTCTACGTAAAATTCTTAAGAAGAGAAAATGAAACAACAACTGTCAACTGCCAGTGACTACAACGAGGCCTGCGATCTGTTGCGTTCAGGCTACGTGAAGCATGTACGTCTTGGCTGGAATGTAGGAAGTGATGAGTTCTTTCGTATTGCGTCTGACTGGTGTGATACCGGCGCAAAAATAAAGAAAGACGGTGAAAATTTCGTTATTTCACTGAAAGGTTTTCCTATTCCTCCTCAGCACTAAATCTTGAATGGTGAAAACTGCTGACTGTATCTGTGACAGTCAGCAGTTTTTATTTTATGATCCACTTCAAATTTTTTATATCAAACCAGACTTCTTTTTATTGATGGCACGTTTTTATTCAGGGCGAGCCACAAGGGTTTAATTCTCAGTAATGCCTGTTCAAGCTCAGCCGGATCGAGTGAAAAGGGCATACGTAAATACCGATCAAACGCACCCGATAAACCAAACCGCGTGCCGGTCCCCAGGTTGATTCCCAGTATCTCTGCGCGTGCAGCAAGTTGTGTTGCCAGCATCCCCGGCAGTTCAATCCAGTAGGAAAGCCCGCCTTCCGCTTCATGGAATGTCCATTCAGGGAAGTGCTCGCGCAACAGCGCGCCGCATTGATCTCGCCGTTCTGCCAGCATCTTCCGGCGAGCGGGCAAAAACGTTTCGCTGTTATTGATAAGCCACAGCGTCGCCAGCTGTTCGAGCATGGGCGATCCTAAATCCAGGGTATCCCGCGTCTGGGCAAGCGTAGCGATGGTGCGCGAGGAGGCACGGATCCAGCCAAGACGAAGGCCGCCCCAGAAACTTTTTCCGGCAGAGCCTAACGTTATCACGGTGGCCTGCGGGTTGAATGACGCCAGCGGCGGCGGCGGGGGCGAGTCAAACCACAGATCCACCATCGTTTCATCTACTACCAGCGTCGTGCGGGTTTGCGCGGCAATCTCGGTGATTGCCTGACGGGTGGGAATATCCATGCATCGCCCGGTCGGGTTATGAAAATCGGGCATCAGGTACGCCAGGCGCGGCGCTGTCTGGGCAAGCGTTGCGGCAAACCCATGGGTATCCCAGCCCGTTTCCGGCAGCGACACGCCCACTGGACGGCACTGCGCTCCCTGAATGGCGGCGATCGCCAGCGGGTAAGTGGGATGATCAACCACGACGCGATCCCCCGGACCGGTCATCATCCGCAGGACCAGCGCAAAACCGCTGACCGCGCCATTGACCACCATCACCTCGTCTGTCCGGGTCGGAAGCCCCCGCGCGGTATAGCGTGCGGCGATGGCTTCCCGCAGCGCCGGCAACCCAAGCTGATCGTAACCCGTAAGCGAGAGATGTTGCGTAATGGCCGTGAGCGCATGGGTATAGGCCTGGTGGATCTCAGGCCCGGCATTGAGCGCCGCGGTGGAGAGATCCAGCGCGGCACTGGCTGCTGAAAGGGTTGGCACGGCGCGTGTGTCGGGCAGGATCACGCGTGAACCGCTGCCGTGACGGCTTTCAAGATAACCTTCCTCACGCAGATGGGCGAGTGCGCTGCTGATGGTGGTCCGGCTCACATCCAGCGCAGTGGCCAGCTCCCGCTCGCCGGGTAGACGGGTGTTAAGCGCCAGTCGGCCATCAAGAATTAACAGGCGTAACGCATCCGCCAGCTGACGCCAGAGCGGGGTCCGGGACGAGGTTTGTTGCCAGTGGCCTAACAGGCGTACCAATGACTGGCTTCCGAAGCGGCGAGATGACATGTGCAGTCCACTATTTGAAAACTGGACATTAATCATAATGCCATTTTCGCTCAAGATGAAAGCCTGGTTCACTGGAGAAGATAAAAAATGGTACGTCGTCTGCTACAACTGTATGTCGGTTTAGGGCTGTATGGGCTTTCAACCACGATGTTTATTCGTTCGGATCTGGGGCTCGACCCGTGGGATGTCTTCCACCTGGGCGTGGCAATCCAGCTGGGGTTGAGCATTGGGATGGTGATTATTTTAACCGGTGCGGCGGTACTCCTGCTGTGGATCCCGCTGCGTCAGATGCCTGGTCTGGGAACCCTCAGTAACGTGATTATTATTGGCCTGGCGGCAGATGCCTCCATGGCCCTGATCCCCGAGGTGACCTCGCTGCCCCTGCGTATCGCGCTGCTGGTGGCCGGAATTGTCGTGAACGCGATAGCCACCGGTATGTATATCGGTGCCGGTTTCGGGGCGGGCCCGCGCGACGGCCTCATGACCGGGATCCATGCCCGTATGGGATGGTCCATCCGCAGTGTACGTACCTCGATTGAAGTGTCCGTGCTGCTGATTGGGTGCATGTTGGGCGGAACGTTCGGGATAGGCACCGTCGCGTATGCTCTGACCATTGGCCCGCTTATCCAGATCTGCTTGCCTCTGTTCCGTTATAAGCCGCGCGTTGAGAAGACTCCCCAGCCGGAGCGGGTTGTTTAATTCTGCGAAGCGCTCACATGTTTTCATGGCGTCGCTGTGTCAGAATAGTGGCCTTCGAATGACGCGATGCCAGAATGCATGAAAGCAATCACTCTTTATGATGTTGCCCTCCTTGCGGGGGTTTCTTATCAGACCGTTTCCCGTGTGATTAACGACGCGGAGCATGTCTCTGCCCGCACGCGGGAAAAAGTGCAGCAGGCGATGGCAGAACTGCACTACGTCCCCAATCTCAGGGCACAACAGCTGGCGGGTAAACGTACCCGTACGCTTGGCCTTATTACTACCGATCTGGCGCTGCACGCCCCTTCGCAAATTGTTTCGGCGGTAAAATCCCGGGCGGTTGAGCAGGGGGCGAGCGTGCTTATCTCAATGGTGGAACATCCACAGCAGTGCCAGTCTGCCCTTCAGGCGTTGCTGGCGCAGCGTGTGGAAGCTCTGCTGGTGAATGTGCCGCTGGAGGATCCTCATGCTGAAGCGCTAAAAGCCCTCGCATCGCCCATTCCGGTGCTGTTTCTGGATGTCTCGCCCTCGGCTCAGGTAAACAGTCTTGTGTTTAATGCAGAGCAGGGTGCTCGTCTCGGGATTGAGCATCTGCTTTCGCTGGGGCATGAGCGTATAGCGCTGCTGAGTGGACCGGAGAGCTCTGTCTCCGCCCGGGCACGTCTTGCAGGCTGGAACGCCACGCTGGCACAGGCCGGACTTGAGGCTGTCGCGGTGGCGCACGGCGACTGGAGTGCGGCAAGCGGCTATGAGAAAGGACATTTGCTGTTATCTGCCGCGCAACTCCCGGATGCGATAGTGGTCGCGAACGACCAAATGGCGCTGGGGGTGATGCGCGCCTGTGCGGAAAAAGGGACCGCGATCCCGGGCCAGATGTCGGTTGTCGGGTTCGACGATACGGCAGACAGCGCCTGGTTTTCTCCCCCACTGACCACCATTCGCCAGGCTTTTCGCGAGGCCGGCGAGCGAAGCGTGGAGTGGCTGCTGGCGCCAGTTGAGGGTGACGCATGCTGGCAGGTTCAGCTTCCGGTGACGCTGGTGACCCGCCATTCTACCGCTCGCCACGATCCGCAGCAGATCGAACGCGAGGATCTGGCACAGCAGCTCAGGAGCCTGGCGTTAGCGGCTGAGCAACTTGCTCGCCGGTAAGACTTTTGTGATCTGACTCGCTACCCCGCGATCCGACGCTTTACCGCACCCGGTAGCCAGGGCATGTTAGCTAAAATTGTGAGCGCTTCGCAAAGAGGTTAATATGTCCAACACTCCATCGCTGACCCTCAGCGCACTTCTGGCTCGTCGGGACTGGGAAAATCCCGGAGTCACCCAGTGGAACCGCCTGGCAGCACATGCTCCCTTGCACAGCTGGCGTGATGAACACTCCGCCAGAGAAGACGGGGGAACCGTCAGCCGACGCCTCCTTAACGGGGAGTGGCGTTTTAGCTTCTTTCCTGCACCAGAGCAGGTTCCTTCGGTATGGGTCAGTGAAGATTGCGCCGATGCCGTGCTGATGCCCGTGCCCTCTAACTGGCAGATGCAGGGGTTCGACACGCCCATCTACACCAACGTGACCTATCCGATCCCCGTAAACCCACCGTTTGTGCCGCAAGAAAACCCAACAGGTTGTTACTCGCTCACATTTGAGATGGATGATGTCTGGCTGCAGAGCGGCCAAACCCGCATTGTCTTAGATGGCGTGAACTCGGCGTTTCATCTGTGGTGTAACGGTCAGTGGATCGGTTATTCACAGGACAGCCGACTGCCCGCCGAATTCGATCTTTCTACGGTGCTGCGTCCTGGCCAGAACCGCATTGCGGTCATGGTGTTGCGCTGGTGCGACGGGAGCTATCTGGAAGATCAGGACATGTGGCGCATGAGCGGGATTTTCCGCGATGTGTCGCTGCTGCATAAGCCAGACACGCACATAGCCGATTATCAGGTTGTGACTGACCTGAATGCGGAGCGGGATCGCGCGGTGCTGAAGGTGGATCTCGCGCTCGCAGGCGCACAGTTTGCGGCATGTGAGGTGGCGTTTACCCTGTGGCGCAACGGCGAAAAATGCGCCAGTGCCACCGGGCGGCCGGGTACTGCCGTTGTCGATGAGCGCGGCGGCTGGGCCGAGCGGCTAACGGTGACGCTCCCCGTTGAGGCGCCCGCCTTGTGGAGTGCGGAAACGCCGGAACTTTATCGCCTGACGATGACGCTTCTGAACGCGCAGAGTGAGGTGCTGGAAACGGAGGCCTGCGATGTGGGGTTCCGCCGCATAGAGATCAGCAATGGCCTGCTGAAGCTCAACGGTAAACCCCTGCTGATCCGCGGCGTTAACCGGCATGAACATCACCCGGAAAACGGCCAGGTGATGGATGAAGCGACGATGCGCCGCGATATCGAACTCATGAAGCAGCATAACTTCAACGCCGTGCGCTGCTCGCACTATCCGAACCATCCGCTGTGGTACACGCTTTGCGACCGCTATGGTTTGTATGTCGTCGACGAAGCCAATATTGAAACCCACGGCATGGTGCCGATGAGTCGCCTTGCTGACGATCCGCGCTGGCTCCCTGCCATGAGCGAACGCGTCACCCGCATGGTGCAGCGCGACCGCAATCATCCTTCGATTATCATCTGGTCGCTGGGGAATGAGTCCGGCCATGGCGCGAACCATGACGCACTGTATCGCTGGCTGAAAACCACCGATCCGACGCGTCCGGTGCAGTACGAAGGCGGTGGGGCGAATACGGCAGCGACCGATATCGTGTGCCCGATGTATGCCCGGGTCGATCAGGATCAGCCCTTCCCGGCGGTACCGAAATGGTCTGTTAAAAAATGGATCGGCATGCCGGATGAAACGCGTCCGCTTATTCTCTGTGAATACGCCCACGCGATGGGGAACAGCTTCGGTGGTTTTGCCAAATACTGGCAGGCGTTTCGCCGCCATCCTCGTCTGCAGGGGGGATTTGTCTGGGACTGGGTTGACCAGGCGCTGACCAGAAAAGACGACAATGGCACACCGTTCTGGGCCTACGGGGGAGACTTTGGCGACACGCCCAATGACCGCCAGTTCTGCCTTAACGGGCTGGTTTTTCCCGATCGCACACCGCATCCGGCGCTGTATGAAGCCCAGCGCGCTCAGCAGTTTTTCACCTTTACGCGGATAAGTACGTCTCCGCTGGTGATTGAAGTCCACAGCGATTACCTGTTCCGTCATACCGATAACGAGGTGCTGCGCTGGACCCTTGTCCGCGACGGCAACGTGCTGGCCAGAGGGGACGTGACGCTCTCCATTGCTCCCCAGGGCACACAGCGTCTGGACATCGACCTGCCAGCGCTGGCGCCTGAAGCGGGTGACGTCTGGCTGAACGTTGAAGTGCACCAGCCGCGGGCGACGCCGTGGTCACCGGCAAACCATCGCTGCGCGTGGGAGCAGTGGCCGGTTCCGACTCCCCTGTATATCGCCCCGCCAGCACCAGAAGGTGTACCGCCGGTGTTAACGCAAACTGGCGACGTGCTTGAGCTGGTGCATCAGCAACAACGCTGGCAGTTCAACCGCGCGTCAGGACACCTGACGCAATGGTGGCGCAACGGCGTTGAAACGCTGCTCTCACCGCTGACGGATAACGTTAGCCGCGCACCGCTGGACAATGATATTGGCGTGAGCGAGGCCACGCGAATCGATCCGAATGCGTGGGTGGAGCGCTGGAAAGCGGCAGGCATGTACGAGCTCACCCCGCGATTACTGCACTGTGAAGGAGAGCAGCATGCAGCCGAGGCGGTGGTGAAAACCCTGCATGTCTGGGAGTATCGCGGTAAAGCGCTGTTCCTGAGCCGTAAAGTCTGGCGGGTGGACGATCGGGGCGTTTTGCATGGCGATATTCAGGTCGATATTGCGTCTGATATCCCGGAACCGGCACGCGTAGGCCTGAGTGTTCACCTTGCCGCAACGCCGGAAACGGTTCAATGGCTGGGGCTTGGGCCACATGAAAATTACCCGGACAGAACGCTGGCGGCTCAGCAGGGGCGCTGGACATTACCGCTGGAAGCCATGCACACGCCTTACATCTTCCCGACAGAAAATGGTCTGCGCTGTGATACCCGTGAACTGCTGCTGGGCGCGCATCGGCTGAATGGCCTGTTCCATTTCTCCGTCAGCCGCTATAGCCAGCAGCAGTTGCATGAGACAACTCACCATCATCTGTTGCGCGAGGAGCCGGGGTGTTGGCTTAACCTGGACGCGTTCCATATGGGCGTGGGCGGTGATGACTCGTGGAGCCCCAGCGTCTCGCCGGAATTTATTCTGCAAAAACGCCAGCTTCGCTATACCTTCAGCTGGCAGCAGAACCCTGACTGAGCAAAGAGGCGGCCACAGCAGTGGCCGCCTCGCTTACGCCAGGATACCGCTCAGGCCGTGCAGGCTCATGTAAATCCCGACCACAGTAATCAGGGCGGCGGAGATCCACGGTGCTTTTCGTGAAAACTCGCTGAAACCCGGCCAGCGTTTTGTCGCATGCTTAAGGCTCAGGGCGGCAATTGCACCGGAAGCGACCAGCGTTAACGCCAGACCAATACTGAAGCTGAATACCAGCGTTGCGCCGAGGGCAAAATGCTTCAGCTGCAGGCAGATGAGCAGGACCGTGATTGAGGCCGGGCAGGGGATAAGCCCTCCGGTCAGGCCAAACAGTGCAATTTGTCCGGTGGTAACGTTCTGGCCGTTGAAGCGGCGGTTAATATCCTGCGTGTGCGCGCGCTGGTGGGCGTCCTGCCACTCTTCTTCAACCAGTGGATGCCCATGGTCGTGATGATCATGATGGTGGTCATGGTCATGGTCATGGTCATGGTCGTGATGATCATGATGATGGTCATGGTCATGATGATGGTCATGGTGATCGTGATGATCGTGTGGCCGACTCTCCTTCCAGGTTCGCCAGGCCATCCACAGGGCGATCAGCACGATCAGTATCCCCGAGACCAGCTGGAACCAGGGCTCAGACGTATGCGCATCCCAGCCCCGGCCAAACCATAATCCTGCCATGGCAATGATCCAGACCACCGCCGTATGGGAAAGCGTTGCCGCCAGACCAAGCAACACCGCCTGTTTCAGCGTACCGCGAATAGCCACAATAAACGCGGCCATCATCGTTTTGGAGTGGCCCGGCTCCAGGCCATGCAGCGCGCCGAGGAGGATAGCGCTGGGTACAAATAGCCAGGCATTGCCCTGCTGCAGGAGTGAAGCAAAATCGTTCATGGAAAATTCCGGAGTGGAAAGCGTGTTCAGATACTACTCCCCCCCAGTAGTCTAATACTACCCCCCAGTAGAAAAATACTCAGGGGGAGTAGAGCATGATATGCTTTAAAAGCCATACGATAAGGGAGACAGAGATGTCACACACGGTTCGCGACAAGAAGATGTTATTGACTCGCCTGAAGAAAATTCAGGGGCAAAGCGCTGCCCTGGAAAAAATGCTCAATAGCGACCACGAATGCGCCGACGTGTTACAACAGCTGGCGGCGATCCGCGGCGCGGTAAACGGCATGATGATGCAGGTGATCGAAGGTCATCTCACCGATCATGTGGTGAAAGAGCCTGAAGAAGCTCAGCGCGAAGCCGATCTTGGCGTCGTGTTACAGGTGATCAAATCCTATCTTAAGTAGGATGTGTTTTGAGGTTATCTTCCGCCCAAAGAATAAAGTCCGCTTTCGGCAACGCCTTGCTGTAGTACCAACCCTGCCCATACTGCACGCCGTGACGACGTAGCCAGGCGAGTTGCCCTTCGGTCTCCACGCCTTCCGCAACCATCGCCAGCTTCAGCGATTTCGCCATTTCAATAATGTGTGGCGTCACGTTTTTATATTCCAGTGCATCCACAAACGCTTTATCAATTTTTAGCGTGTCGACATCCAGATCCTGCAGGTAGCTCAGGCTGGAATAGCCCGTACCGAAATCATCAATATAGACTGCGTGGCCTGAATGACGAAAGGCGGCGATGGCCGGTGCGCTGATTTTAGGATCGGCAAAGCCGCGCTCGGTTAACTCAAGGGCGATCTGTTGCGGATGGACTTTCCACTTATTCATTAAGTGACTCAACAGTGGCGGAAGTTTTCCCGAGGTCAAATCGGCCGGCGCGAGGTTAATGGAAATATGCTGCCCGGCATGAAGGTGCAGCCAGTAGCCCATATCCTCAAACACCTTTTCAATGACC
The DNA here is from genome assembly GCF_030209635.1 of Enterobacter sp. MEB024. Taxonomy (NCBI): domain Bacteria; kingdom Pseudomonadati; phylum Pseudomonadota; class Gammaproteobacteria; order Enterobacterales; family Enterobacteriaceae; genus Enterobacter; species Enterobacter sp. MEB024. The sequence continues at coordinate 173,196 of NZ_JARVRQ010000001.1, forward strand.
AAATGCGTCAGCTGCGAGATGAGCCCCGTTTGCTCAGCAAGCGGCACAAAAATATCCGGTGAAAGGCTGCTCCCGTCAGGCTGGGGCCAGCGGGTTAGCGCCTCTGCGCCCACAATCTTCCCGCTAGAGAGTTCAATAATGGGCTGGTAATGCACCACAAATTCCCGGTTGTTAATGGCGTCAAGCAGGCGGTTGCGTGGCGACTGGATGCGACGCAGCAGTCGTAAAACAAAGAGTGCGGCAAGCAGGCTTATCAGTATGCCGAACGGCAGCCAGATGAGAAGTTGCTTGTGCCAGGTTTCAGCCAGCGGTTTTAACGCCGCCCAGGCGACCACCGTAAACCCCAGTTCAGGAACAGGCTTCATAATGTATATCGAGCCGTTGTACTGAATGCGGGTGACGCCCTGAACCTTAACCAGATTGCGGATATGCGGATCGAGCTTGCTGCTGCTGGCAAAAATGAGATGTGATTTGCTGCCCACCAGGGCGGCATCTGTGGCGATCTCACCGAAAGGGATCACATCGACAAGCGAGGCAGGATCGACCAGCACCAGATAGTGGCCCCGACCCAGGACCGCCATGTAGCGGCTAAAACCGAGATCGTTTTGCGTGGTGAGCCATGTGCCATAACCATCTTCCGTGATTCGCATGGGCGGCGGGAAAGGGGCCGACTGACTGGTTTGTTCCAGGGACGAGCAAAGGGGTTCAAGATTGTTGATATAAATAACTTCCTGAACATAACGCCATGAAAAAGCGACCCGCCGCATCTCCCTTAAATGCATAACGCTACAGGGGAGCCCTTTAAAGGTCTGCAGGTTATTGAGCGCTTCCTTTGCATCATCCACCACCCTGGCGGTACGTATCAGCACGCGTGAGGCATAGCTATCCAGCGCATCGACAAACTTATCTTCCGCCTGGCGATGTGCCAGCCAGATGCTCAGGCTAATCGGAACCAGTACCGCAATGATAAGTACGCCGGTCACCAGACTGACCAGATGTCGGGTTTTCATGGTGCTGTTTCCTTCCTCTTATGCCCGCTCCTGGGCGCTGAAAAACCTGCCAGAGGAGAAAGATTTTACCGCTAAATGATAAAGTTATAGCACGCGCAGGTCATGATTTACGGCACAACAGAAAATATCGTCGGGGCAGAGGGGTTGTTTTTTCAGCAGGGGTTAGATATCATTTTGTTATGTTATAACAAAACATAAAGAGTTTACGATGAAACCAGATATCCACCCAGCCTATCGCACCGTGGTGTTCCACGACACCAGTGCTAATGAATACTTTAAAGTCGGCTCAACCATTAAGACCGACCGCGAAATTGAACTCGACGGTGAAACATATCCGTATATCACCATCGAGGTCTCTTCAAAATCGCACCCGTTCTACACCGGCAAGCAGAAAACGTTCTCGACGGATGGCAGTGCGGCGCGCTTCCGTAAGCGTTTCGGCGGCTTTCTTAATGCGAAGCGGGGATAACCATGCAGGTACTTAACTCATTGCGCAGTGCAAAACAGCGTCACCCGGATTGCCAGATAGTCAAACGCAAGGGACGCTTATACGTGATTTGCAAATCCAATCCGCGCTTTAAGGCGGTTCAGGGACGTAAGAAAAGACGCTAGACGCGTGCTTCGCGCCAGCTTTCCAGGGATCTTTTTTGGTTGCCATCGGCAGTAAAATTGCCGGTGGCAAGCCAGCCTTCAAAGGCACTCGCCAGCGCCGGCCACTCTTTGTCGAGAATCGAAAACCAGTCGGTATCCCGGTTATGACCTTTCGTGACCAGTGCCTGACGAAAACGCCCCTCAAACTGAAAGCCAAGACGCAGTGCCGCCTTGCGCGAAGGCGCGTTCAGGCTGTTGCACTTCCACTCGTATCGACGATACCCAAGGGTGTCGAACACGTATCGCATCAGCAGATATTGCGCTTCCGTCGACATCGGCGTGCGGCTGAGCAGCGGGGAGAAATGAACATGTCCCACCTCCACAACGCCGTTGGTTGGATCGATCCGCATCAGAGCCAGCGTGCCGACCGGAGACTGGGTCTGGTTGTCGATAACGCTAAAGTGAATCGGATCGGATAAGTCACGCACGCTCTCTACCCACCCTGCAAACGCCTCTGCGCTGGCATCCGGCTCACGCAACAGCCACGTCCAGCTGCGGGTATCTTCGGCCAGAGAATACGCGCTGAACAACGCCTCAGCGTGCTTCACCCGCAGCGGCTCAAGGCGACAATAGTGGCCCTGAAGCACCACACGTGAAGGGTGCTGGCGGGGTTGCCAGTCGATAAGCGCCTCGCCTACTGGCTGTCCAAACTCGTTGAATGTTTTCATTTTACTGTCCGTGACGTTGATAAGAACGCCAGACTAGTGAATTACTGGTTCCTTAAAAAGTGCCACTCAGCTATGTTTTGGTGGTACCACGGGAGGCGAGATGAACATACCGGGCGATGAATTTTATACTTTGCTGAATGCCGCGTTGAAAGCGCGGGGGGAAGAGACGCTGCAGCGCGCGCTGTATCATGCACTGCGTGAGGCGATACTGTGCGGCAAGCTACACGCCGGGAGCCGGCTTCCCGGTTCGCGAATGCTGGCTCAGCAGCTCTCGCTTTCACGGAATACCGTCAATGCGGCGCTGGAACAGCTGACGCTTGAAGGGTATCTGCTGCGTAACCGCCTGGGGACGCGGGTAGCGCAGCTGGCGCAGCGTACGCTCGTTCAGGCATTGCCGGACTCTGCCATCACGCTCGGCACCCGGGTCGCCTCGCTGCCTGCGCCGGTGCCGCGTGATACCCCGGTTCCGGCATTTACGCCGGGAACACCGGCCATCAACTACTTTCCCCTGCCGCTGTGGCGGCGCTTGTACGACCGGGTTCTGCGTGAAGAGGGCAGCGCGCTCTTAGGGTATGGCGATCCTGCCGGGGAGCCGTCGCTGCGGGCGGCCATTGCCCGCCACCTTGCCCTTTCGCGCGGCATTGACTGCGATGCCAGTCAGATAGTGATGACCGAAGGCGCGCTTGAGGGGGTAAACCTTTGCACGATGCTGCTGAGCGAACCCGGCAGCGTCGCGTGGGTGGAAGATCCTGGCTATGGTGGGGCTAAAAGCGCCTTTGCCAAAGCGGGCTTAGTCATGACGGGGATGCCGGTTGATGACGAAGGCATGTTCTGGGAAGGGCTGGATACGCCGTCCCCTGCGCTTATTTTCACCTCACCTTCGCACCAGTTTCCGTACGGAAGCGTGCTCAGTGCGCGGCGACGCCTGGCGCTGCTGGATCTGGCCCGGCAGCATAACGCCTGGATTATTGAAGATGATTACGACAGCGAGTTTCGTTATTCCGGTGAGCCCGTGCCCGCAATGCTGGGAATGGTCAACAATGCGCCGGTTGTCTATCTTGGTACCTTCAGCAAAACCCTCTTTCCGTCGCTGAGAATGGGGTTCATGGTGTTACCCCCGGCGCTGGCAAAAGCGGCCCGTCCGGCCATTGGCGCGCTGCTGCGTGGCGGGCATCGCGCCGAACAGCGAACCCTGGCGCTGTTTATTGAGGAAGGACATTATGCCCGCCACCTTGCCGCCATGCGCCGGCTCTACCGTAAGCGCTACCGACAGCTGCGTGAGGCGCTGAGTGCTGAGCTTCATACCCCGCATCGCATTCTGGCGGGCGAAGGGGGGATGCATCTGACGCTGGCAATAGACGGCATCGACGACCAAAAAGTGGTCGAGCAGGCGAGGGCGTTTCAGCTGGCACCCGCTGCACTGAGCGGGTATTACCTGGAGCCGAAGCAGGGGCAAACCGGTCTGGTGTTAGGTTACGGCAATACCTCTGCTTCTCAGTTTGTGTCGGGTATCCGACGCATACAGGCTGTAATCACACAGCAGCAGGACGGGAAAGGGTAAAGACATCATAAAAAGAGAGCTGACCTTTGGTGGATACCATCTTCTGCAGCTTCTCTTTTTGCACTGTTTCAACCGCGGGGGAGTGCATGATGCTTTCGATCAGCTCCGGCGGCACGTAACGCGTGTTATACCATTCACCGTTATAGCAAACCCGGAAATCAAGGACGTCGATATCTTCGTAGCGGTAGCGGGGATTAACGTCAAAAAAGAAAAAGGCGTTAAACACCACAAACAGAATGACAAGCAGCCAGACGGAGTCCACCAGAGTTTCGGACTTCAGCATCACAATCAGTGTCGCCAGCCAGGCGGCATACATTGCGACAAACAGTCCAGGATGTTTGCGAATAAAGCTGATGCTAAAGCGCGGGCGATTGTCGCGCTTTTCGCGGTGATTAAGATCGTCGATGGTGGCAGTAAGCAGGCGCTGTATCTCGGTCATTTTTTGCCTTTATGAGAATTGACAATACAGGATGTCTGCCAATTTTAGGGGAGCCATTTGGCTGAAAAAAGTAACAGTCAGGCGCTAAAAGACCATAACAGTTGACTCCCCGTCACTTTACAGCCGTTTAATGATTGTTGCCGGATTGCCGCCGACGACGACATTCGCCGGGACGTCTTTCGTTACGATAGCGCCAGAGGCCACCACCACATTATCACCCAACGTAACGCCCGGGTTAATAACCGCACGTCCGCCAATCCAGACGTTGTTGCCGATGGTCACCGGCTTGCCAAACTCCACGCCGCTATTACGCGCGTCGGCGTCCAGCGGATGGGTTGCCGTGTAAATATGCACCCCTGGCGCGAGCATGCAGTTGTCGCCAATATGTATCGGGCAGACATCCAGCATCACGCAATCGAAATTGGCGTAAAATTCTTTGCCCAGATAAATGTTATATCCATAGTCACAGCGGAAGCTCGGCTCAATATAGGCCCCTTCGCTTTGCCCGAGGAGTTCCGCCAGAATGTTCTGGCGTTCGAGTTTCTCATCAGGTGCAGTGTGGTTATAACGGTGAACCAGGTGTCGGGCGCGTAATCGGTCGGCCCGTAATGTTTCATCACCAGGGCGGTAATGTTCACCTGCAATCATCTTCTGCTTTTCTATGCTCATTGGGAACCTTACTGGTCGTCTTTACCGTAGGGTAATCGGAACAGGATAACAGGGGAACGTTCCCGGAAAACCACTGTGACTATAATCACAATAATATTGCGGATGAGCACGTTTTACACGGAGACCTGCACTGGGGCAGGAGGGTATAGCCAGAAAGTTGAATACAGCTGAGAAAGTGGCGTAGAACCTCTACAGACACACTTCAAAGATTAACGGACAAATCTCCACACGGACGTTGGGATTTTGTCATACAGCTTATTCATGGTCAGTTCAGCAAGACGGTGGTCAGCCGCTGAATAAAATACCGCCAGTTCATTATCAGAAAGCTCGTATTTATTCTTTTCAATTACACGTTCAAGCGTGTCTATTGACTGACAGCGTCGCAAACGCATCAAATAATCGATTTTTGTGAGTGGTTTTTCAGACATAAATTTACCTTACTAATTGTAATAATTTTAACAGGAAAGACTAACGGGGTTAGCTCTGCTCACGTTGATGAAGCAACGAAATAGTCGGTTGCCCGATTTACGCCATTTCTGCAAATCTTGCGCATTAATGCCGTAGCTGCTGAACAACATAAAGGTGTCATCCAGGTATTCATCAATTTGCTCAATCAGCTTATTATCTTCATTGTACTTAATTTTATAATTAAGTGCGAAGGTTGCAATATGCTCGATCAACTCGTTTAACTGTAAATTGATGGCAGACGTTGGGTCGTTTACCCAGCCATGGTTACTTTCATCAAGATTGGCAAGGCAGTCATGGTACAAGGATTCGCAGAGAAATTTCAACTGCGCGATATCATGCCTTTTTGGCGAGTACTCGTCCATAGCGCATCCCCTTCTGAGTGATTTCTTACTCACCGAACATCATGTCGGGATGGATACAACATACTTAGCCGCACGGGTGCTGTGTTCCTGATAACTCTAACTATAATCCACTCTGATCAAGATTTCACCGCGCTATTACGAAAAATTACAAATAAAAGCACTGACTGCGAGCCTTTACGCAAATGTGCCTTCAGAACTAAACATTTTTATCCAGATTAACGCGGAACTTTTTTCGCTCCCTTACGTTTCATTGGCTTAGCGTAAACAATCCTAAGATGTCCAAATCCGGAGTTCTCTTTGTCTGAAGATATAGTTAGGAATATTCCTAATCACTTAAGCAGGGAAATGAAATTAAAAAAATCCTGAATTCAGCGATTACGTTATCACTTAATTATGATATGTCATTGTAGGCGGCAGGAAATAAATAGAAGCACAATAAGCCTATTTTATGATTTTTTTCTGAAAAAGAAAAAGGCCGCAAATGCGGCCTTTTATCATGTGAAACCGGTATCAGTGCGGTTCTACCGAATGACTGTGCTCAATATCTTCATTCTTGCGGCTAAAGCGGCGGCGAACCACCACGAAGAATACCGGAACGAAGAAGATAGCAAGTACGGTTGCGGTAACCATACCCCCCATAACGCCTGTACCGACGGCGTTCTGTGCACCGGAACCCGCACCGGTACTGATAACCAGCGGCATTACCCCGAGGATAAATGCCAGTGATGTCATCAGGATTGGGCGCAGACGCATACGCACCGCGTCAAGGGTCGCCTCAATCAGGCCTTTACCTTCTTTCTCCATCAGATCTTTGGCGAATTCAACGATAAGTATCGCGTTCTTCGCCGACAAGCCAATGGTTGTCAGCAGGCCCACCTGGAAGTACACGTCGTTGGTTAATCCACGGAACGTTGCCGCAAGCAGCGCACCGATAACCCCCAGTGGCACCACCAGCATAACGGAGAACGGAATCGACCAGCTCTCATACAGTGCCGCCAGACACAGGAAGACTACAATGAGTGAAATGGCGTACAGGGCAGGGGCCTGGTTACCGGACAGACGTTCCTGGTAGGACATACCGGTCCAGTCATAGCCGATACCCGCAGGCAGTTTACCTGCCAGCTCTTCCATCAGGTTCATGGCTTCACCGGTGCTTCGGCCTGGTGCGGCCTGACCCAGGATCTCCATGGATGGCAGCCCGTTATAACGTTCCAGACGCGGCGAACCGTATTCCCAATGCGACGTAGAGAAGGATGAGAATGGCACCATCTGACCGTTGTTGCCGCGAACGTACCAGTTGTTGATATCGTTCGGTAACATACGGTATTGCGCTTCTGACATCACGTACACTTTCTTCACACGACCACGGTCGATGAAGTCGTTGACGTAGCTACCGCCCCAGGCCGCGCCCAGCGTGGTATTGATGTCACTGATGGAAACGCCCAGTGCCTGCGCTTTCTCCTGATCGATGTCGATTTTGTACTGAGGCGTATCTTCCAGACCGTTAGGACGCACGCCGACCAGAAGGTCAGGGTGTTTCGCCACTTCACCGAACAGCTGGTTACGTGCCTGTGTCAGTTTTTCATGACCCAGACCACCCTGGTCAATCAGCTGGAAGTCGAAACCTGTCGCTGTCCCCAGTTCAACAATCGCTGGCAGGTTAAAGGCGAAGACCATCGCATCTTTAATCTGTGAGAACGTGCCCATTGCACGGCCAGTAATCGCCTCAACTTTGTTCTCTTCGCCCGGACGTTCTGACCAGTCTTTCAGAGAAACGAAGGCAATACCGGTGTTCTGACCACGACCCGCAAAGCCAAAGCCGTTAACCGCAAACACGGATTCAACGTTAGCTTTCTCTTTGGTGAGGTAGTAATCCGTTACTTCATCCAGCACCTTCTGGGTACGTTCTTGCGAGGCACCCGCCGGCAGCTGTGCCATCGTCAGGAACACGCCCTGGTCTTCATCTGGCAGGAACGAGCTTGGCAGACGAACGAACAGATAGGCCATACCCACCACGATGATGATATAGAGCAGCAGGTAACGACCGGTGCTGCGCAGGATGTTACCCACGCTGTCGGTGTAGTGATGCGTGCTCTTATCAAACATGCGGTTAAACCAGCCGAAGAACCCTTTATGCTCGCCGTGACCGCCTTTCTGAACAGGTTTCAGCATGGTGGCACACAGTGCAGGCGTCAGGATCAATGCAACCAGTACCGACAGCGCCATCGCCGAGACAATGGTGATGGAGAACTGACGATAAATTGCACCGGTTGAGCCGCCGAAGAAGGCCATCGGGATAAATACCGCAGACAGTACCATCGCGATACCGACCAGCGCGCCCTGGATCTGGCCCATGGATTTACGGGTTGCTTCCTTCGGCGGTAGACCTTCTTCCGCCATGACACGCTCGACGTTTTCTACCACCACGATGGCGTCATCCACAAGCAAGCCGATGGCGAGCACCATCCCGAACATTGTCAGGGTGTTTATCGAGTAGCCAAAGATGGCCAGTATGGCGAAGGTGCCGAGCAATACGACCGGTACGGCGATGGTTGGGATCAGCGTCGCGCGGAAGTTTTGCAGGAACAGATACATGACCAGGAATACCAGGATGATCGCTTCTGCCAGGGTTTTAACCACTTCGTGAATCGAGATTTTGACGAACGGCGTGGTGTCATACGGATAAACGATCTTCAGGCCGGACGGGAAGAACGGTTCCATCTTCTTCAGTTCCGCACGGATAGCCGTCGCGGTGTCCAGGGCGTTAGCACCTGTCGCCAGTTTGATCCCGAGACCGGAAGCCGGCTTGCCGTTAAACTTCGCAATGATGTCGTAGTTTTCGCCACCCAGTTCCACTTTCGCCACGTCGCGCAGACGAACCTGCGAACCGTCCTGATTCACCTTCAGCAGAATTTTGCTGAACTCATCGGCGGAGGTCAGACGGGTCTGTGCGATGATCGAGGCGTTAAGCTGCTGGCCTTTCACCGGCGGGGTACCGCCTAACTGACCGGCGGCAACCTGGGCGTTCTGCGCTTTGATGGCGTTGATCACGTCCACCGGCGTCAGCTGGAAGTTGTTCAGTTTGTTCGGATCCATCCAGATACGCATCGCGTACTGAGAACCGAACAGCTGAACGTCACCCACACCAGACGTACGGCTGATGGCGTCCTTCATGTTGGCGCCCACGTAGTCGGAAATATCCTCCTGCGTCATGGTGCCGTTGGTGTTGATCACGCCAACAACCATCAGGAAGCTACTGGACGATTTCTCGACGCTCACACCCTGCTGTTGTACTTCCTGTGGCAGCAACGGCATGGCGAGCTGCAGTTTGTTCTGGACCTGAACCTGCGCGATGTCAGCATCAGTACCTGACTGGAAGGTCAGGGTGATCTGTACCGTACCGGTTGAGTCACTGTTTGAGGACATGTACATCAGGTTATCGATACCGTTCATGTTCTGTTCGATAACCTGTGTCACGGTGTCCTGCACCGTTTTTGCATCAGCCCCGGGGTAGGTTGCGGAAATTGTTACCGCCGGTGGCGCAATCGTTGGATATTGCGCGACAGGCAGCTTCAGGATCGCAAGTCCCCCAGCCAGCATGATGATTATGGCGATCACCCATGCAAATATGGGGCGATCGATAAAGAAATTAGGCATGTCTTAACGGCTCCTGTTTAAGTTAAGACTTGGTTTGTTCTGACTGGCCAGCGGCCGAAGCTTGTTGTTTATCGTCAGATTTCACTTCCTGTGCTTTGACCTGCGCGCCAGGACGAACTTTTTGCAAACCAGTAATAATCACGCGATCGCCATCTTTCAGACCTTCCGTCACCAGCCATTTATCGCCAATCGCCTGCGTGGCAGTGATGTTGCGCGTTTCGACTTTGTCATCAGCCCCGACAACCAGTGCACTCGCGTCGCCACGTGGCGTACGGGTGACACCCTGCTGAGGCACCAGAAGTGCGGTTGGGTTGGTGCCTTCTTCCAGACGCGCGCGAACGAACATACCAGGTAAGAGTGTCTTATCCGGGTTCGGGAAAATCGCACGTAAGGTGATGGAACCGGTGGTTTGGTCGACCGTCACATCGGAGAATTCCAGTGTGCCTGCCTGCGGGAACTTGATACCGTCATTGGTCACGAGCTCCACTTTGGCTTTACCGTTTTCCTGCTTCAGCGTGCCATTTGCCAGCTCTTGTTTCAGGCGCAGGAAATCGTTGCTGGACTGGGTCACGTCAACGTAAATCGGATCAAGCTGCTGCACGGTAGCCAACGCGTTGGTCTGACCGTTCTGCACCAGCGCCCCTTCCGTGACGGAAGATTTACCAATGCGACCGCTGATTGGGGAGGTCACTTTGGTATAGGCGAGGTTGATACGCGCTGTTTCCACTGCAGCTTTCGCGGCAATCACGGCGGCGTTGGTCTGCTGTGCATCAGACAGGGCAGTGTCATAATCCTGTTGACTGATGTACTTGGTACCGAGCAGTTTTTTATAACGGTTCAGCGTCAGTTGGGAGATTTTGGCTGCAGCTTCTGCTTTCGCCAGATCGCCTTTCGCGCTCTCATAGGAGGCCTGGTAGGTTGCCGGATCAATCTGATACAGAGACTCGCCAGCTTTCACTTCACCACCCTCGGTGAAGTTACGTTTCAGGATGATACCACTCACCTGAGGACGCACTTCTGCGATGCGGTATGCGCTGGTACGGCCCGGTAATTCTGTCGTTATCTGGAGAGGTTCGGACTTGAGCGTCACCACGCCAACTTCTGGCACCTGCTGAGCTCCTTGTTGAGCCTGTTTGTCGTCACATCCTGTTAGCGCTAAGCTGCCTGAGAGCATCAGAACGACCGCCAGAGGCGTTAACCCTCTGTTTTTGTTCATATGTAAACCTCGAGTGTCCGATTTCAAATTGATCAATGGTCCTGAGTCCAAAAACCCATTGCTGCGTTTATATTATCGTCATGCTATGGTACATACATTCACAAATGTATGTAAATCTGACTCCTGTAAATTCACTAACGTATGGCACGAAAAACCAAACAACAAGCGCTTGAAACCCGACAACACATTCTGGATGTGGCTATGCGTTTGTTTTCTCAGCAGGGTGTTTCGTCAACCTCGCTGGCGCAGATTGCTCAGGCCGCGGGCGTCACGCGGGGAGCGATTTACTGGCATTTTAAAGACAAGACAGATCTGTTCAGTGAAATCTGGCAACTCTCAGAGTCCAGCATTAGCGATCTTGAGACTGAGTATCGGGCAAAATTCCCCGAGGATCCACTCTCAGTATTAAGAGAAATATTAGTATATATCCTTGAAGCAACGGTAGTTGAAGAACGTCGCAGGTTAATGATGGAAATCATCTACCATAAATGCGAGTTGGTCGGAGAGATGGCGGTCGTCCAGCAGGCGCAGCGCAGCCTGTGTCTGGAAAGCTACGATCGCATTGAACAGGTCCTCACCCAGTGCATGCAGGCGAACCAGCTGCCGGCGACGTTAATGACCCGACGGGCGGCTGTCCTGATGCGCAGTTATATTTCCGGCCTGATGGAAAACTGGCTTTTCGCCCCGGACTCCTTTGACCTGAAGAACGAAGCCCGCAGCTATGTCGCTATTTTCCTGGAGATGTGCCAGCTCTCCCCGACGCTGCATGGCAAGTCAGGCTCGCTAACAGCCTGACGCGATTCCAGGATTTCTCTTAGAGGCTCACGTTCGCGCTATTCTGCTTCAGGCGAGCGTGATATCCTGCACGCCGGACTATTTTCGGTCATCTTCTGACATCATTCACAACTATGCTGCACACCAATCGCTCGCAACATCCTGTTCTTGTATTTTTATTGGCGACGCTGTTTTTCTTCGCAACGGCACCGCTTTCCTGGGCCCGCGCCGATAACAACAATGACATCCCTTCACGCAGTGATGTTCAGTCGCAACTCGACACCCTGAATAAACAAAAAGATCTCTCTGCTCTGGATAAGCTCGTTCAGCAGGATCTGACGGAGACGCTGGAAACGCTTGATAAAATTGAGCGTGTTAAAGCGGAAACCACACAGCTTCGGCAGAAAGTGGCGCAGGCGCCTGAAAACATGCGTAAGGCCACGGAATCGCTGAATGCCCTGAGCGATGTGGATAATGACGACGAAACCCGTAAAACGCTCGCGACCCTGTCATTGCGTCAGCTGGAATCGCGCGTCGCACAGCTGCTCGACGATCTGCAAACGGCGCAGTCCGATCTCGGTACGTACAACAGCCAGCTTGTCTCCCTGCAAACCCAGCCCGAGCGCGTGCAAAATGCGATGTACGCCGCCTCTCAGCAGCTGCAGCAGATCCGCAACCGTCTGAACGGTACGTCGGTTGGCGAAGGCACCCTGCGCCCAACGCAGCAAACGCTGCTGCTGGTGCAGCAGGCCTTACTGAATGCACAAATCGAACAGCAGCGTAAAAGCCTGGAAGGGAATACGGTGCTGCAGGATACGCTCCAGAAGCAGCGCGACTACGTAACGGCGAACATTAATCGTCTGGAACATCAGCTTCAGCTGTTGCAGGAGGCGGTTAACAGTAAGCGCCTTACGCTGACGGAGAAAACGGCTCAGGAAGCCGTCTCACCGGACGAAACTGCCCGCATTCAGGCGAACCCGCTGGTGAAACAGGAGCTCGAGGCTAACCATCAGCTGAGCCAGCGCCTGATACTGGCAACAGAAAGCGGTAACTCGCTGGTTCAGCAAAATATCAGAGTGAAAAACTGGCTGGACCGCGCGCTGCAGGCTGAACGCAACATTAAAGAGCAGATTGCGGTTCTGAAAGGCAGCCTGCTGCTGTCGCGTATTCTCTACCAGCAACAGCAGACGCTGCCGTCCGCCGATGAGCTCGAGGACATGACCAACCGCATTGCGGATTTGCGTCTGGAACAATTCGATGTGAACCAGCAGCGCGACGCCCTTTTCCAGAGCGATACGTTTGTCGCCAAATTGGAAGAAGGCCATTCCAGTGAAGTGAACCCGGAAGTTCACGACGCTCTGCTGCAGGTTGTGGATATGCGCCGCGAGCTGCTCGACCAGCTCAACAAACAGCTCGGCAACCAGCTGATGATGGCGATTAACCTGCAGATCAACCAGCAACAGCTGGTGAGCGTGTCGAAAAGTCTGCAGGAGATCCTGACCCAGCAGATTTTCTGGGTTAACAGCAATAAGCCGATGGACTGGGACTGGATTAAATCCTTCCCTGAAACGCTGAAGGCGCAGATTAAGAGCATGAAAATCACCGTAAACTGGGAGAAAGCCTGGCCTGCGGTGATGATTGCCTTCCTGGCGGGGCTCCCGCTGCTGCTGATTGCTGGCCTGATCCGCTGGCGTCTGGGCTGGCTGAAGAAATACCAGGATAAGCTGGCGTCTGAAGTGGGGCAACTGCGTAACGACAGCCAGCTGCACACGCCAAAAGCGATTCTGATCGATCTGATCCGCGCGCTGCCGGTCTGCCTGATTATTCTGGCGGTGGGGCTTATCCTGCTGACGATGCAGCTCAACATCAGCGACCTGCTGTGGGCGTTCAGTAAAAAACTGGCCCTGTTCTGGCTGGTGTTTGGCGTGTGCTGGAAAGTGCTGGAAAAAGACGGCGTTGCGGTGCGTCATTTCAACATGCCTGCGCAACTGACCAGCCACTGGCGTCGTCAGATTGTACGCGTCAGCCTGGCGCTGTTGCCGCTGCACTTCTGGTCCGTCGTCGCTGAGCTGTCTCCGCTGCACCTGATGGACGATGTCATGGGCCAGCTGGTTATTTTGCTGAACCTGCTGCTCATTGCCATCCTGATGTGGCCGATGTGCCGCGACAGCTGGCGGGATAAAGAGTCTCACAACATTCGTCTGGCCACCGTGACGGTACTGGCGATTATTCCACTGGCACTGATGGTGCTCACGGCGACGGGGTACTTCTATACCACGTTGCGCCTGTCCGGACGCTGGATTGAAACCGTCTATCTGGTGATCGTCTGGAACCTGCTCTATCAGACCGTACTGCGTGGCCTGAGCGTGGCGGCTCGCCGCATCGCTTATCGTCGTGCCATCGCGCGTCGCCAGCATCAGGTGAAGGAGGGGGCCGAAGGCGCGGAGCCACAGGAAGAGCCAACCATCGCGCTGGAGCAGGTTAACCAGCAGACACTGCGTATCACCATGCTGGTGATGATCGCGCTGTTTGCGGTGATGTTCTGGGCGATCTGGTCTGATTTAATCACCGTCTTTGCCTACCTCGACAGTATCACCCTCTGGCAATACAACGGCACCGAAGCGGGCGCCGCGGTAATGAAAAGCGTGACCATGGGCAGCTTGCTCTTTGCTCTGGTGTCGTCAGTGGTAGCCTGGGCGTTGATTCGAAACCTGCCAGGCCTGCTTGAAGTGCTGGTGCTGTCGCGTCTGAACCTGCGTCAGGGGGCGTCGTATGCCATCACCACCATCCTCAACTACGTCATTATTATTGTCGGGGCGATGACGGTCTTTGGATCGCTTGGCGTCTCGTGGGATAAACTGCAGTGGCTGGCGGCCGCGCTCTCTGTCGGTCTCGGTTTTGGCTTGCAGGAGATCTTCGGTAACTTTGTTTCCGGTCTGATCATCCTGTTCGAACGTCCGGTGCGTATCGGTGATACCGTCACCATCGGCACCTTCTCGGGAACGGTCAGCAAGATCCGTATTCGTGCCACCACCATCACCGACTTCGATCGCAAAGAGGTGATCATCCCGAACAAAGCGTTCGTCACCGAGCGACTGATCAACTGGTCGCTCTCTGACACCACAACGCGCGTCGTCATTCGACTGGGTGTTGCCTACGGCTCCGATCTGGATAAAGTGAAAGAGGTGTTGTTAAAAGCCGCGAAATCGCATCCTAAGGTGATGCACGAGCCCGCCCCAGATGTGTTCTTCACCACCTTCGGGCCGAGCACGCTGGATCACGAGCTGCGGTTATACGTGCGTGAGCTGCGCGATCGCAGCTACACCGTGGATGAGCTGAACCGCACTATCGATCGTCTGTGCCGTGAAAATAACATTAACATCGCCTTCAACCAGCTTGAAGTTCACCTGCGTAACGAGAAAGGTGATGAGCATACGGAAGTGAAGCGCGAGATTCAGGGTGACGATCCTACCCCGGCGTAATTCAGGTTCCCTCTCCCGGTGGGAGAGGGGCAGGGTGAAGGCGACTGGCCTTCACCTTGCCTTCAAAATCCGTCTTCACTATCTCAAGTGCTTTCAGCACCGTCTGGGCGGGGATGTCATGATTCTCCAGCAGCATAATCAAATCGACGGCCAGCTTGACCTCATCGGGTGCATTTTCCAGTGACATTTACGGATCCTGTTAACGGGTCAGACGTTCAATGACGCGTTCAATTTCATCCAGTGCCTGACGGCAACGAACGATGCGGCCCTCGAGGGCGCTAATCTCTCGCATTAATAACTGCTGCTCTTCCAGCGTCTCGCTTGCGTTCAGGCGCGTTTCCCGCTCCTGCTTCATCTCAAACAGACGGCGTGCAAACTCCTGGTTCTCCAGCCGCTTGCGTTGCCATTTACCGAGACCCGGCGACGCGCTGTCCCAGACGCGTAGCGGCCAGGCGGTCATTTCACGGTGCAGGGCGGTGATCTGCTCGGTGAGATGTTCCGCAAGCCAGGCGACCTGTTGCTGTTGGTTGTTCTCAACCGCATGGCGCAACTCATCAAGATTTGTCTGCGCCTCAGCAACATAATCCTGGATGCGCGTGCTGCGGGTACGAAAAAGCTGCCGGTCAAAGCGCGGCTTCAGCGTAGCATGCCCCATTAACGGCGTAGCCTGCGCGCGCAGGGTGGACAGCTGATTTTGCAGCGTCTCCAGAAGCTGGGCTGTTTTCAATACGCTCTCCAGTGGTAAAGTAGCCGTTCAGTTTGATAACGATTCGCATTATGCAGCGTACTATTTTAATCATCATTGGCTGGCTCGCGGTAGTGTTAGGCACGCTGGGCGTGGTTTTGCCCTTATTGCCCACCACGCCTTTTATCCTGCTGGCAGCCTGGTGCTTCGCCCGTTCATCGCCGCGCTTTCACCACTGGCTGCTGTACCGCTCCTGGTTTGGCGGCTATTTGCGCCACTGGCAAAAACATCGGGCAATGCCGCCCGGTGCGAAGCCGCGTGCAATCGCGGTGATCCTGATTACCTTTGCCATTTCATTATGGCTGGTGAAAATGATGTGGGTGCGCATTCTGTTGCTGACGATCCTCGCCTGTCTGCTTTTCTTTATGTGGCGGATCCCCGTGGTTGATGAAAAGCAACAAAAGCACTGAAGCCTTATAATGGCTGTTGCAATTATTGCGCGCAGCCAGTAAATTCGACCGTTTTCGAGCACAGCTGCGCCTGGTCAAAGGTTAAACAATTGTTACCCTGGCCGACTCGTTGCGCGCTGTGAGTAACACTGTTTCATTTAGGCACAAACCGATGACCGCAACTGCACAGCAGCTTGAATATCTGAAAAACAGCATCAAAAGTATCCAGGACTATCCAAAGCCTGGCATTCTTTTCCGTGATGTCACCAGCTTGCTGGAAGACCCGAAAGCGTACGCGCTCAGCATTGAACTGCTGGTCGAGCGTTATAAAAACGCCGGGATCACCAAAGTAGTGGGTACCGAAGCCCGTGGATTCCTGTTTGGCGCGCCGGTCGCGCTGGCAATGGGTGTTGGCTTTGTGCCGGTGCGTAAACCGCGCAAACTGCCGCGTGAAACCATCGCAGAGAGCTACGAACTGGAGTACGGCACCGATCAGCTGGAAATCCACGTTGATGCGATCAAGCCTGGCGATAAAGTGCTGGTGGTTGACGATCTGCTGGCGACCGGCGGCACGATTGAAGCGACCGTGAAGCTGATCCGTCGTCTGGGTGGTGAAGTGACCGATGCGGCATTCATTATTAACCTGTTTGACCTGGGTGGCGAACAGCGCCTGGAAAAACAGGGCATTACCAGCTACAGCCTGGTGCCTTTCCCGGGTCATTAATCCCGGTTTTCACAACCTCGCTCAATGGGTGAGGTTGTGATAGCATTCCCCTCCATAAATTCACCTTCCAGCGTTGCAGAGCCTGCCCATGAGTTATCAGGTGTTAGCCCGTAAATGGCGACCACAAACCTTTGCTGACGTTGTCGGTCAGGAGCATGTGCTGACGGCCCTGGCGAACGGCTTGTCGCTAGGTCGCATCCATCACGCTTATCTTTTCTCCGGCACCCGCGGCGTCGGTAAGACCTCTATTGCCCGTTTGCTGGCAAAAGGTCTGAACTGCGAAACCGGGATCACCGCCACGCCGTGCGGCGTGTGTGACAACTGCCGTGAAATTGAGCAGGGGCGCTTTGTCGATCT
This sequence comes from Enterobacter sp. MEB024, assembly GCF_030209635.1. Taxonomy (NCBI): domain Bacteria; kingdom Pseudomonadati; phylum Pseudomonadota; class Gammaproteobacteria; order Enterobacterales; family Enterobacteriaceae; genus Enterobacter; species Enterobacter sp. MEB024. The sequence continues at coordinate 190,368 of NZ_JARVRQ010000001.1, forward strand.
GATTGAGATCGACGCCGCCTCGCGCACGAAAGTGGAAGATACCCGCGATCTGCTCGACAACGTGCAGTACGCGCCGGCGCGTGGCCGCTTCAAGGTCTATCTGATCGATGAAGTGCACATGCTGTCACGCCACAGTTTCAACGCCCTGCTGAAAACGCTGGAAGAGCCGCCCGCGCATGTGAAATTCCTGCTGGCGACCACCGATCCGCAAAAGCTGCCGGTCACTATTTTGTCGCGCTGCCTGCAGTTCCATCTGAAGGCGCTGGACGTCGAGCAGATCCGCGCTCAGCTTGAACATATTCTTGATGAAGAGAAGATTGTCCACGAACCGCGCGCCCTGCAGCTGCTGGCCCGCGCGGCAGACGGCAGCCTTCGTGATGCCTTAAGTCTCACCGACCAGGCGATTGCCAGCGGTGACGGTAAACTCTCGACCGATGCGGTCAGCACCATGCTCGGCACGCTGGATGACGATCAGGCGCTTTCTCTCATCGAAGCGATGATTGCCGCCAACGGTGAACGCGTCATGTCGCTGGTGAACGCCGCGGCTGCCCGGGGCATTGAATGGGAAGCGCTGCTGGTTGAGATGCTGAGTCTGCTGCACCGCGTGGCGATGCTGCAGCTTTCTCCGTCAGCCATCGGTGCCGATATGGCGGTTATTGAACACCGGATGCGTGAACTTGCGCGCACCGTCCCACCGGCTGACGTGCAGCTTTATTACCAGACGCTGCTGATTGGCCGCAAAGAGCTGCCGTTTGCGCCGGATCCCCGGATGGGCGTTGAAATGACCCTGCTGCGTGCGCTGGCGTTCCATCCGCGCATGCCTCTGCCGGAGCCGGAAGTGCCCCGACAGTCTTTTGCTCCGGTCGCCCCCACTGCGGTGATGTCGCCTCAGCAGGTGCCACCGCAGCCGACGGCTCCCCCGCAGCAGAACGTACCGCTGCCGGAGGCCACCAGTTCGGTGCTTGCCGCACGAAGCCAGTTGCAACGTGCTCAGGGAGCAACCAAACCAAAAAAGAGTGAACCGGCAGCGCCAGGAAGAGCGCGGCCGGTGAACAACGCCGCGCTTGAACGACTGGCTTCGGTTACGGAGCGCGTTCAGTCGCGCCCTGCACCGTCCGCGCTCGAGCAAAAAGCCCCGGTGAAAGAAGAGGCTTACCGCTGGAAGGCAACAACCCTCGTTGAAGAGGTGAAAGAAGAAGTTGCCACACCGAAAGCGCTAAAAAAGGCGCTGGAGCATGAAAAAACACCTGAGCTTTCCGCGAAACTTGCCGAAGAGTCTATTGAGCGTGACGCGTGGGCCGCAGAGGTCAGTAAACTGCAGTTGCCGAAGCTGGTTGAGCAGGTCGCGCTGAATGCCTGGAAAGAGCAGGACGGTCATCAGGTACGTTTACACCTGCGACCGGGTCAGCGGCATCTGAATTCCCCTGGCGCGCAAAAAGCGCTGGCCGAGGCGCTCACCGCATTACACGGTGCTCCGGTTGAATTGACTATCATTGAAGATGATAATCCGGCGGTGCGAACGCCACTGGAATGGCGTCAGGCGATTTATGAAGAGAAGCTCGCGCAAGCGCGCGAGTCGATTATCGCGGATAACAATATCCAGACTCTGCGCCGGTTCTTCGACGCCGATCTGGATGAAGAGAGTATTCGCCCCATTTGATCGTGAGTCTGACTTACGGTTGTAATCCTTAAACGTGAAAGAAGAGAGAAGCCTATGTTTGGTGGAAAAGGCGGTCTGGGTGGCCTGATGAAGCAGGCTCAGCAGATGCAGGAAAAAATGCAGAAGATGCAGGAAGAGATCGCTCAGCTGGAAGTCACGGGTGAATCCGGTGCCGGTCTGGTCAAGGTGACCATCAACGGTGCGCATAACTGCCGTCGCGTTGAAATCGACCCAAGCCTGCTCGAAGACGACAAAGACATGCTGGAAGATCTGGTTGCAGCCGCGTTTAACGATGCTGCGCGCCGTATCGATGAAACTCAGAAAGAGAAAATGGCCTCTGTTTCCAGCGGTATGCAACTGCCGCCTGGCTTCAAGATGCCATTCTGATGCAAACCAGTCCGCTGCTCACGCAGTTAATGGAAGCACTGCGCTGTCTGCCGGGTGTCGGCCCGAAGTCGGCGCAGCGCATGGCGTTTACGCTATTGCAGCGCGACCGCAGCGGCGGGATGCGCCTGGCGCAGGCTTTGACCCGTGCCATGTCAGAAATTGGTCACTGTGCGGATTGCCGTACCTTTACCGAGCAGGACGTGTGTAACATCTGCACTAATCCGCGTCGTCAGGAAAACGGTCAGATTTGCGTGGTGGAGAGTCCGGCGGACATCTATGCCATCGAACAGACCGGGCAGTTTTCTGGCCGCTATTTTGTGCTGATGGGGCATCTCTCCCCGCTGGACGGTATTGGCCCGGACGATATCGGTCTCGATCGCCTTGAACAGCGTCTTGAGTCCGAAACGATCAAAGAGGTGATCCTCGCCACCAACCCAACGGTGGAAGGGGAAGCTACGGCCAACTACATCGCCGAATTGTGCGCACAGTATGGCGTTGACGCCAGCCGCATCGCTCACGGCGTGCCAGTGGGCGGTGAGCTGGAGATGGTGGACGGCACCACGCTGTCCCACTCTCTGGCTGGACGTCACAAGATTATTTTCTGACCAAACGGAGGCTGCAATCGCGGCCTCCGCTTGAAATTCTCCCCTCGTATCCCCATCTCTCCCTCAACGTTTTAAAACCCCATTAAATGGCATTGTTGAGGTCGACATAGATGAAAGGACAAGAAACCCGTGGTTTCCAGTCAGAAGTAAAACAGCTTCTGCACCTGATGATCCATTCCCTGTATTCCAACAAAGAAATCTTCCTGCGTGAGCTGATTTCCAACGCCTCCGATGCGGCGGACAAGCTGCGCTTCCGCGCCCTGTCTAACCCGGATCTGTACGAAGGCGACGGAGAGCTGCGCGTGCGCGTCTCTTTCGATAAAGAGAACCGTACCCTGACTATCGCCGATAACGGTATTGGTATGAACCGCGACGAGGTCATCGACCATCTCGGGACCATTGCTAAATCCGGTACCAAAGCGTTCCTCGAATCAATGGGCTCCGATCAGGCGAAAGACAGCCAGCTGATCGGCCAGTTCGGTGTGGGCTTCTACTCGGCGTTCATCGTTGCGGACAAAGTCACCGTACGTACCCGCGCAGCAGGCGACAGTGCGGATCACGGCGTCTTCTGGGAATCTAAAGGCGAAGGCGAATACACCGTTGATGACATCACCAAAGCGGACCGCGGTACCGAAATCACCCTTCACCTGCGTGAAGGCGAAGATGATTTCCTGAATGACTGGCGCGTGCGCTCCATCATCAGCAAATACTCCGACCATATTGCCCTGCCGGTTGAGATTGAAAAACAGGAAGAGAAAGACGGTGAAACCGTGGTGTCCTGGGAGAAAATCAACAAGGCGCAGGCGCTGTGGACGCGCAATAAGTCTGAAATTAAAGACGACGAATACAACGAATTCTACAAACACATCGCCCACGACTTTACCGATCCGCTCACCTGGAGCCACAACCGTGTGGAAGGTAAGCAGGAGTACACCAGCCTGCTGTATATCCCGTCTCAGGCGCCGTGGGATATGTGGAACCGCGATCACAAGCACGGTCTGAAGCTGTACGTCCAGCGCGTGTTTATCATGGATGACGCCGAGCAGTTCATGCCGAACTACCTGCGCTTTGTGCGTGGCCTGATTGACTCCAACGATCTGCCGCTGAACGTCTCCCGTGAAATTCTGCAGGACAGCACCGTCACCCGTAACCTGCGTAATGCACTGACCAAACGTGCGCTGCAGATGCTGGAAAAACTGGCGAAAGACGATGCAGAAAAATACCAGACCTTCTGGAAACAGTTCGGTCTGGTGCTGAAAGAGGGCCCTGCGGAAGATACATCCAACGTAGAAGCCATTGCTAAACTGCTGCGTTTCGCTTCCACTCACACCGATTCCTCTGCGCAGACCGTGTCGCTGGAAGAGTACGTCTCCCGCATGAAAGAAGGGCAGGAGAAGATCTACTACATCACCGCCGACAGCTACGCCGCGGCGAAGAGCAGCCCACATCTCGAGCTGCTGCGTAAGAAAGGCATCGAAGTACTGCTGCTGTCTGACCGCATCGACGAGTGGATGATGAACTACCTGACCGAGTTCGACGGTAAGGCGTTCCAGTCCGTCGCCAAAGCCGATGAGTCGATCGATAAGCTGGCCGATGAAGTGGACGAAAGCGCGAAAGAAGCGGAGAAGGCGCTGGAGCCTTTCGTTGAGCGCGTGAAAACGCTGCTGGGCGATCGCGTGAAAGAGGTGCGTTTCACTCACCGTCTGACCGATACCCCGGCCATTGTCACCACGGATGCGGATGAAATGAGCACCCAGATGGCGAAACTGTTCGCCGCGGCGGGCCAGGCGATGCCAGAAGTGAAATATATCTTCGAGCTGAACCCGGATCATCCGCTGGTGAAACGCGCGGCGGATACGCAGGACGAAGCACGCTTTGCCGAGTGGGTTGAGCTTCTGCTGGATCAGTCTCTGCTGGCCGAGCGTGGCACGCTGGAAGATCCTAACCTGTTCATTAAACGTGTGAATGCGCTGCTGCTGGCGTAATTGACCCGCCTCCCCCTGGTCTTCTCCCTCTCCTGTGGGAGAGGGCCGGGGGAGGGCACCAGACCACTCCTTCCCGTTAATCTCCCTTCATTAACCGTTTCAGCCCGCCTGCCTTCCTTGAGCCATATCCGTTCTGGTGGTATTGTTTAGCGCTTTTGAAAAATTGAATCGACTTTTGAGGGGATTTTCGCAATGCGTATTATTCTGCTTGGCGCTCCGGGCGCGGGTAAAGGAACTCAGGCTCAGTTCATCATGGAGAAATACGGTATTCCGCAAATCTCCACCGGTGATATGCTGCGCGCCGCTGTTAAATCTGGCTCCGAGCTGGGTAAACAAGCGAAAGACATCATGGACGCAGGCAAGCTGGTGACCGACGAGCTGGTTATCGCTCTGGTCAAAGAGCGCATTGCTCAGGAAGACTGCCGTAACGGTTTCCTGTTGGACGGCTTCCCACGCACCATTCCTCAGGCTGATGCCATGAAAGAAGCGGGCATCAACGTGGACTACGTGCTCGAGTTCGACGTGCCGGACGAGCTGATCGTTGACCGTATTGTTGGTCGTCGCGTACACGCTGCCTCTGGCCGCGTTTACCACATCAAATTCAACCCGCCTAAGGTTGAAGGTAAAGATGACGTTACCGGTGAAGAGTTGACCACCCGTAAAGACGATCAGGAAGAGACCGTGCGTAAACGTCTGGTGGAATACCATCAGATGACCGCTCCGCTGATCGGTTATTACACCAAAGAAGCGCAGGCGGGTAACACCAAATACGCGAAAGTTGATGGCACCAAAGCCGTTGCTGACGTTCGTGCAGAGCTGGAAAAAATCCTCGGCTAATTGCACCTCTCTCACCCGGGCTCTCCGGGTGAGAAAAATTCTCATCTTACCTATTGCAGCAATGGGTTTCGTTTAAACGCTTTTCCGCTACAATTGAAAACCATTCAAATGGTTAAGAGGCGTGAATGAGTCAGGCGAAAACCGGCATCCTGCTTGCCAATCTGGGTACACCAGATGCACCGACATCAGAAGCGGTAAAACGCTACCTGCGACAATTTTTAAGCGACACGCGCGTCGTGGATACCCCAAGACTGTTGTGGTGGCCGCTGCTGCGTGGCGTCATTCTGCCGATTCGTGCCCCACGTGTAGCAAAGCTTTATCAGTCCGTCTGGATGGAAGAGGGCTCACCGCTGATGGTGTATAGCCGTCGGCAGGAAAAAGCGCTGGCCGCCCGCCTGCCGGATATGCCCGTCGCGCTGGGCATGAGCTACGGTAAACCGTCACTGGAAAGCGCGGTCGACTCGCTGCTGGCGCAGGGCGTCGACCACATTGTGGTGCTCGCCCTTTATCCGCAATACTCCTGCTCGACGGTTGCCGCCGTCTGGGATGAGCTGGCTCGTATTCTGGCGACCCGCCGCCGTATTCCTGGCGTGACCTTTATTCGTGATTACGCCGATAACGATCGCTATATTAAAGCGCTTGCCAGTAGCGCGCGCGCGTCGTTTGAAAAACATGGCGAGCCGGATCTGCTGTTGCTTTCCTATCACGGGATCCCGCAGCGCTTCGCCAATGAAGGGGATGATTACCCGCAGCGCTGCCGCGACACCACCCGTGAGCTGGTCTCAGCCCTCGGCCTGCCGCCAGAGAAAGTGATGATGACCTTCCAGTCGCGTTTTGGTCGCGAGCCGTGGTTAACGCCTTACACCGACGAAACCCTCAAAATGCTCGGTGAGAAGGGCGTGAAACATATTCAGGTGATGTCACCCGGTTTCTCCGCCGACTGTCTGGAAACGCTGGAAGAGATTGCCGTGCAGAATAGAGAGTTCTTCCTCGAGGCGGGCGGGACGAAATACGAATACATTCCGGCCCTTAACGACTCGCCTGAGCATATCGAGATGATGGTGTCGCTGGTGACAAACAGCCGCTGATCGCACTATGGGCCGGGTTTGTGCTACCATTCCCGGCCCATAATCCTTGCACAGTTCAGACCCATGAAATTTCCCGGTAAACGCAAATCTAAACACTACTTTCCCGTTGATGCCCGCGATCCGCTCCTGCAGCAAATCCAGCCGGAAAATGAAACCAGCGCCGCATGGGTCGTCGGTATCGATCAGACGCTGGTGGACATTGAAGCTAAAGTGGATGATGCGTTTGTCGCTCGTTACGGTCTGAGCGCCGGTCACTCGCTGGTGATTGAGGACGATGTTGCCGAAGCCCTGTATCAGGAGCTGACGCGCGAAAACCTGATCACCCATCAGTTTGCTGGTGGCACTATCGGCAACACCATGCACAACTACTCGGTGCTTGCCGACGACCGCTCTGTGTTATTGGGCGTCATGTGCAGCAACATCGAAATTGGTGGCTACGCCTACCGTTATTTGTGCAATACCTCCAGCCGCACCGATCTGAACTATCTTCAGGGCGTTGACGGGCCGATTGGCCGCTGCTTCACGCTGATCAGCGATTCCGGCGAACGTACCTTTGCCATCAGCCCCGGCCACATGAATAAGCTGCGTGCAGAGAGCATTCCGGAAGCGGTGATAGCGGGTGCGTCTGCACTGGTGCTGACGTCGTATCTGGTGCGCTGTAAACCCGGCGAGCCGATGCCGGAAGCTACCATGAAAGCGATTGAGTACGCGAAGAAATACAATGTGCCGGTCGTTCTGACGCTGGGTACCAAATTCGTGATAGCCGACAACCCCGAGTGGTGGCAGGCCTTCCTGAAGGAACACGTCTCGATTCTGGCGATGAACGAAGAAGAGGCTGAAGCGTTGACCGGCGAGAGCGATCCGCTGCTGGCCTCCGATAAAGCGCTCGACTGGGTCGATCTGGTGCTCTGCACTGCCGGACCGGTAGGGCTGTATATGGCAGGCTTCACGGAAGAAGAGAGCAAACGCAAAACGCAGCATCCACTGCTGCCAGGCGCCATTGCCGAGTTTAACCAGTACGAGTTCAGCCGTGCGATTCGCCATAAAGATTGCGAAAACCCGCTGCGTATTTACTCCCACATCGCACCGTATATGGGCGGGCCAGAAAAGATCATGAACACCAATGGCGCGGGAGATGGCGCACTGGCGGCGCTGCTGCATGACATCACTGCGAATGCCTACCATAAAACCAACGTCCCGAATTCCAGCAAGCACAAATTCAACTGGCTGACCTATTCGTCGCTGGCGCAGGTGTGTAAGTACGCGAACCGCGTGAGTTATCAGGTGCTGAACCAGCACTCGCCGCGCTTAACCCGCGGTCTGCCGGAAAGGGAAGATAGCCTCGAAGAAGCCTACTGGGACCGATAAAGGCAAAACGGCAACCTTGCGGTTGCCGTATTCGTGTTTGTACCCTCTCCCCGTGGGAGAGGGATATGGAAAATCAAAAAAATTAACCTATTAAATTAAAATGTTACATTGGTTTTGTTAAGGTCAATTTTTTTAAAGTTCAACTTTGGTTCAACTAACAAATGACCCCAAAATCACCTCATCCCGTTTATGCATTGATTATGCATAAGCGTACTAAGGAAGTGTAACAGCAAAGAGGCTAATGTTGGGAGGGTACATCCCTGTACTCAATGTTCCTTTTTCCTGGACACTCCCCCCTTATAAGGTGCGTGGGATTCATCTTTCTTTTTAACCCATTCTTTAAAATCATTCTCCAGCCAGCCTAAGAAAGTTCCACCACTTTTACGTGGAGCAGGTCAACATACGGCTGGATTGTTAAACAGATATACGGGCCTTTGAAGTAAAATAAAAAAGGGACTCATTAGAGTCCCTTTTTTTATGCTACCGCTCTTTCATTCCAGGTATCTTTAAAAATTATGTTCCCATCACAATATTTCCATTCGATAGATTCATAGCGGATTTCAACTTCCTCCATATGTTTACTTGCAACGCCTAGAGGGAATAAAACTGGAGAGATTCTTGTTATTTTCACATTTTGCAATGTTATATTAAAATATTCTATCTCTATTCCTGCTTCATTAATTCTATACATTTTTATTAAAGCTTCTTTAAATATTCTACCAGTACATACACCTCTGAATAAAAATGGGGTGATGCGATCAATTTCTTTTTCAAATGTGATAGGAACATGTAGGCGCGTTCCTGTTAGCTTTCCTGTATTATAATCTGCAGGAATCCATACAGAATGATTGAAAGATTTAAGCTCAGTTGAACCCAATCGTGTTGGCATTACACATTCACCCATTAGAGGTGAATTATTATCATCGGTAAGCCAAATATGTGCTGGTATTGTCATTTTTTTAATCCTTTGTCTTTGAAACGGAAAGCAATTACGAATGTGATTATAAGGATGCCAAGGATTATTTTCCCTGCTATTTTTAAATCATCTATATTGGATGCTACTATGCCAGCAAAGAAAGCAGCAAATATAAATACGCCGTACCAATAAATATCATTCAAACAATCCTGTTTAAAACTATTGAAGAATTGTTTTAAAAATCTCTTGATTGGTTCTAACATAATCACATCATTCTCTTTAAAGCATTAGTAATTTCATTATCAGTCGCCGTGCTTATATTTAAATACCCAGCCTTCATAATGATTGGCTCAATAAAGAAATACATCATTTCAAGTGTTTCTACATAAAGTGCATGATAAAATTGTGGCATAAAACTTTTTAATCTATTTGCACTTTCAGAAGATTTGTAAACAATCCCATATAAATTTAATGCTGTAATGGGAATGCCAACCCGTCCACCTAATTTCTTCACAAAAGCAGCCTCTACTGATACGCTCATTTTATTCCCATAACAGATGTAAGATACAACAGAATAAATTAAGGCGCTTTTTGAGGTGTTTTTTATGGCAAGGTTTTTTGTTACTGGAACTAATTTTTCAAGAAGTGTTTTTTTCTGTGTTTCATTTTTGTTTTTGAGGATGGTTTCTATATAAAGCGTCATCATCCTGAAAATCAAGTCCCGGTGCTTTATTAGTTGGCCTAAACCCAAAACAAATCTAACATCTTCATCCCTTAATCTTAAGCATACATCATGATAATTTTCAGTTAAACATGATGAGTAATATAAAAGGCGAGTGGCTGCATCACCAAGATTATCCACATAATCAACAAAGCCATCTTTGACACCAGCCATGGCCTTATCTAATCTCACGGCTAATTCTTTGTCGGTTCCTAGTTCTTTAATAATATTTTCACTGTAATACATAATATGTCCCTGTGATTTGATTCGTTGATCATCTTATACGTTTCGCTTTGTTCAAAGTGATCATGCTCTCAATTCTTGTAAATAGTAAAAAAAAAGCCACCTTCATATTATCTAGATAGATGGGTGGCTTTAAATAATTAAGCTAGTGAATGCAATGTGTAATTAATTGTTGTTCATTATTTCTTTCAGCTTACTTTCCCATGTCAAAAGGGCTTCCAGCTTTTCATCTTTGTAATCATATCTGTCATAAAGTATGCTCGAAACATCGTTCATTGCATGATTCTGGATTCTGTCACGAATATCTTTGCTGATCTTCAATTGTCCAGCAAGGGTCTTAAATGTTCTTCTGAAGTCACGGGCGGAGAAGCTCTCAATACAATAGTTTTCGCAAAAGCGTTCAATATTACATGCAAGTGTCTTGGCATTCATAAATGCAGTTAGCGCTTTCGGGAGTTTACCAGTTGATTTTGTTTTTGTTTTTTTCTCCCCACTTTCTTAACTTCGTTTCATAATCCTGATTTGGAAAAGGATATTCGTTATCGGCATAACGTGAAATCATCAAATCAATCAAATGGACCGCGCTATCGCAAAGAGGCAGATAATACCGTTTTTTAGTTTTTGAAATTGAGGGTGGAATCGAAAGAGTTCGGCTTTTCTTATCAAAGTTATTTTTTGCTAAAGACATTATCTCATAAGGTCGCTGGCCCCCGCAGAAAAATACTAACTGAATGAGAACTGCAACATCGGGATTAAAAAATTCCTTTTCTGTTGTTTTAAGGAGCAAAGCAATTTTATCAAAATCAAGAAATCTTTCCCCAACATATCCCTCATGCTCTAAAGCAGGAATAGGAGTAACCGGGTTAAAAGGCACGTCGAACATGATTTCGGGCTTATCAAGAAGAAGGGATTTGTCACACTTAACTGCCCATGAAAAGTGGTTATGCAAGCGTTTACGGATCTCATTAACCCAACCACGCTTTGAGTACGCTGATATACTTTGTTAAGAACTGCTCGGATATCGTTAGTAGTGATTTTTTTACGATGGTACTTTCAGGAAGCAAGCCAGTTTCTAACAGTGTTGAGCTGAGGGCTATGTAATGAAGATATGCACGCTTACCGGATGCGATGAAATCAGCTTTATGTGTTTCAAACAGATCAGCAAGTGTACCGCTTTTCCTGGCTACCTTTATCACATCCGGGCAAGCAGCTAATGACTCAAATTTCTCCAGAGCGCTGCTGATAGTCATATCAGGATAGACACCCAACTTCTCGAATTTTGCGCTTTTTCCTACAAAGTGACGATACATAAAGGTTTTGCGTCCAGATGGATAAACGCGAATTCCCACACGTCCAGTGCCTCGTTCACCGCTGGCATGATACGCTATGTAGGACTTATCTTTTGGAGCAAGATTTTCGATTGCCTTGTTAGTAAAGTTGATTTGCATTATTCATTTCCTTTGCATAATGAGTGTATTTTTATCCACGGTTCAAGTTCAATAACTGGTTCAAAAAAATGTTTCTTGAACTAGAGCCTCGTGGCGAAAACTTACTCAGGCAATGCAATGAAACTCAATTAAATCAACGTGTTTTAACTTAGATTACTCCGTTGTTTGTTCAATTATTTTGAAATCTCCCCCACTCAGAGTGGGCGAGGGTCAGTCAGGGGCTGCAGGAGGCACACTTACCCCATCACCACCTCGTCAACCGGCGGTTTCGTTAACAGCGTCAGCATCGCTTTTGCAATTTCGCGTTCACCCATCACCACCTGATCCGCACCCCGTTCGGTAATGTACTCCACCTCATCGTCATAATGGGCGCGGGCAATGATCTCAATATTCGGGCACTTCTCACGTGCGGACGCTACAATTTCACCCGCTTCATAGCCGTTTGGAATGGTCAGCAGCAACCAGCGCGCGCAGTCCAGATGCGCGAGATTCATGATCTCTTCGTTTGCCGCATTGCCCAACACCGCGCGAACGCCGCGCTCGCGCAGCTCGTCGACGCGGGTACGTGATGTTTCAATCACTACCAGCGGGATCCCCTGCGCCATCAGCTTCTCACCGAGCAGGCTTCCTACGCGGCCAAAGCCGACCAGCAGGGCATGATTGCAAATATCCACCGGGATCTGCTTCTCTTCTTCGATAGCTTCTTCCAGCGTCTGCTCTTCCAGCGTTTCGGTTTTATCGAGGTATTTTTCCAGCAATGCAAACAGGACCGGGTTCAGCATGATGGAGAGGATCGCTCCGGCGAGGACCAGGTTTTGCCCGGTCTGCGGCAGCAGATTCAGCGCCATACCCAGGCCCGCCAGAATAAAGGCGAACTCACCAATCTGCGCCAGGCTGGCGGCGATGGTAAGAGCGGTACGCGGCGAGTGGCCAAACATCCGTACCAGGAAGAAGGCGGCAACCGACTTACCAAAGATAATAATTGCCAGGGTGCCCATCACGGCCAGCGGTTGCTGAACCAGAACCATCGGATCAAACAGCATCCCGACGGAGACAAAGAACAGGACGGCGAAGGCGTCGCGCAGCGGCAGCGTATCGTGCGCCGCACGGTGGCTCAGCTCGGATTCGTTCAGCACCATCCCGGCGAAGAACGCGCCCAGTGCAAAGGAGACGTCGAACAGTTCAACGGCACCAAAGGCAATCCCCAGCGCCAGGGCAAGGACAGACAGGGTAAACAACTCACGGGAGCCGGTGGCCGCGCTGCGGGACAGGATCCACGGCACCAGACGGCGGCCCACCAGCATCATAATGGTGATAAACGCCACCACTTTCCCGATGGTGATGCTCATGTCCAGCGCCAGCGTCGCAAAGCCGACGCTCTCTTTTTCCATCATACCGGCGACGGCAGGCAGCAACACCAGCGTCAGCACCATCACCAGGTCTTCCACAATCAGCCAGCCTATCGCGATTTGTCCGCGCTGGCTGTCGATAAGCTGCCTCTCCTCAAGCGCGCGCAGCAGTACGACGGTACTGGCGGTTGAAAGACACAGCCCAAAGACGATACCGGTCATCAGCGACCAGCCAAGCACTGTCGAAAGCGCCATTCCCAGCAGCGTCGCTACGGCTATCTGTGCGATCGCTCCCGGTATGGCGATCGACTTTACCGCCATCAGATCCTTGAGTGAGAAATGCAGACCCACGCCAAACATCAGCAGAATCACGCCTAATTCCGCCAGTTCGGGCGCCAGTTTGGTATCCGCCACGAAACCTGGCGTAAAGGGACCCGCCAGCACACCCGCTAACAAATAGCCCACCAGAGGCGAAATACGCAGTTTATTGGCAATCATGCCGAGGATAAAAGCGAGCACAAGTCCACCAACAATGGTGGTGATAAGCGGTGTGGCGTGATGCATTCCGTCTCCTTTCGTTGTGGGTGTTCCATTTGGTTAAAAAACCAAAAACCGAGTAATAGTTTATGACAATTTTTGCCGTTATGTTTATGAATAATTGTTGAAGTTTGAATAAAACAGCAATATGCGTGTAAAAAAAGCGCATTTTGATAAATTAGGCGGGGGATGCAGAAGAAACCCTTATGGCATCAGGGGGTCAGGTCGCCAAAGTAAAACTTTAGCGACCGTTATATTACGCTTTATGGCGGTTATCAGGCAGGAATATGGTCAACATCCCCAGAAGTGGCAGGAAAGCACAGATTTTATAGACCAGGAAGATACTGGTGTGGTCGGCAATCATGCCCAGCACTGCCGCACCAAGGCCGCCCATGCCGAAAGCAAAACCGAAAAAGAGCCCAGAAACCATACCGATACGGCCTGGCAACAGCTCCTGCGCGTAAACAAGGATGGCGGAAAACGCCGAGGCGAGGATAAACCCAATAATCACGGTCAAAATCCCCGTCCACTCCAGGCTTGCATACGGCAAAATAAGGGTAAACGGGGCCACGCCGAGGATAGAGCCCCAAATGACGTATTTGCGCCCGATTTTATCGCCCACAGGCCCGCCGATAACCGTCCCTGCAGCCACCGCAAACAGGAAGGCAAACAGGTGAAGCTGGGCGTTTTGGACCGATAATCCGAATTTTTGCATCAGGTAAAAGGTGTAATAGCTGCTGATGCTCGCCATATAGAAGTATTTCGAGAAAATCAGCACGAGAAGCACGGAGACGGCCAGAATGACCTTATCGCGAGGAAGGGGATTGATAACCTTCGCTTTAGGTTTACCTTTGTTCACGCGATGCTGCGCGGCATACCAGCGGCTGATCTGAATCAGTACGATAATCGCCAGCAAGGCTGCCAGCACAAACCACGCCACGTTACCCTTGCCGTACGGAGCGATGATCACCGCTGCCAGCAGTGGGCCGAGGGAGCTGCCAAAGTTACCGCCCACCTGAAACAGCGATTGCGCCAGCCCGTGACGGCCCCCGGAGGCCATGCGCGCCACGCGTGAGGACTCCGGGTGAAAGACCGACGACCCCGTGCCCACCAGCGCGGCGGCAATCAGCACTGCTTCAAAGCTGCCTGCCATTGCCAGCAGCACCAGCCCGCTCAAGGTAAAACACATGCCAATCGGTAGCGACCACGGCATGGGATATTTATCTGTCCAGTAGCCCACGACCGGTTGCAGAAGCGAGGAGGCCAGCTGGAAGGTCAGAGTGATCATCCCGATCTGCACGAACGTTAACGAAAACTCGGACTGCAGTAGCGGGTAGATCGCGAGAATCAACGACTGGATCATGTCGTTGAGCAGATGTGAAAGACTGATTGCGCCTAACACTTTAAACGAGGTGCGCGACGCCGGAGCGCCAGACACGGGCTGGGTTGATTCACTGATTGCCATAGAGATGAATACCACGTCTTTTGTTATTAGAAATGCAGGGTGTAATTATTATCCAACTAACATACCCGGCAGTGACATTTGAATAAAGTCGCAATTCTGAAAACTTATTTGTCTATTCTTATTAGTCACTGTAATTTTTGCCTTTGTCTATTGGTCAGGGAGAGAGAAGATGAAGTTAATGAAGCGGAGCGTCGCGCTGGCGCTGATCGCCGCCTGGGGTCTGGTTAGCCTGCCCGTGCAGGCCTATGAAAAAGATAAAACCTATAAAATCACCATTCTGCATACCAACGATCACCACGGCCATTTCTGGCGCAGTGAATACGGCGAATACGGTCTGTCGGCACAAAAAACGCTGGTGGATGGCATTCGTAAAGAGGTGGCAGCCCAGGGGGGCAGCGTACTGCTGCTCTCGGGGGGCGATATCAATACCGGTGTGCCGGAATCTGATTTACAGGATGCGGAGCCTGATTTCCGCGGCATGAATCTTATTGGCTACGATGCGATGGCCGTCGGTAACCATGAATTCGATAACCCGCTGACGGTGCTGCGCCAGCAGGAAAAATGGGCCAAATTCCCGTTCCTCTCTGCCAACATCTACCAGAAAAGCACCGGTGAGCGACTGTTCAAACCCTGGGCGCTGTTTAAGCGTCAGGATCTGAAAATTGCGGTCATCGGGTTAACCACCGACGATACGGCGAAAATCGGCAACCCTGAGTTCTTTACCGATATCGAATTCCGTAAACCGGCAGACGAAGCGAAGCTGGTCATCCAGGAATTGCAGCAGAACGAAAAGCCGGATGTCATTATTGCCACCACCCATATGGGCCACTATGACAACGGTGAGCACGGCTCGAATGCGCCGGGTGACGTGGAGATGGCTCGCAGCCTGCCTGCGGGCTCGCTGGCGATGATTGTGGGCGGTCATTCACAAGACCCGGTCTGCATGGCGTCAGAGAATAAAAAGCAGGTCGACTACGTGCCAGGCACGCCGTGTGCTCCGGACCGTCAGAACGGTATCTGGATTGTGCAGGCGCACGAGTGGGGTAAATACGTGGGGCGTGCGGACTTTGAGTTCCGTAACGGCGAGATGAAGCTGGTGCACTATCAGCTCATTCCGGTCAACCTGAAGAAGAAAGTGACTTACCCTGACGGGAAAAGTGAGCGCGTACTCTACACCCCAGAAATTGCTGAGAACGCGCAGATGCTCTCCCTACTGACGCCCTTCCAGAATAAAGGCAAGGCGCAGCTGGACGTGAAGATTGGTACGCTGAATGGTCGTCTGGAAGGGGACCGCAGCAAAGTTCGCTTTGTGCAGACCAATATGGGGCATCTGGTGCTGGCGGCACAAATGGCGCGCACAAATGCCGATTTTGGTGTGATGAGCGGCGGCGGCATCCGTGACTCCATCGAAGGCGGAAACATCACCTATAAAGATGTGCTGAAGGTTCAGCCGTTCGGTAACATCGTGGTGTATGTCGACATGAGCGGTAAAGAGGTGATTGACTATCTCACCGCCGTGGCGCAGATGAAGCCGGACTCCGGCGCTTATCCGCAGTTTGCTAACGTCAGCTTTGTGGCAAAGGGCGGCAAGCTCAACGACCTCAAAATCAAAGGCGAGCCGGTCGACCCTGCCAAAACCTACCGCATGGCAACATTAAGCTTTAACGCCACCGGTGGTGACGGTTACCCGCATATCGACAATAAACCGGGCTATGTGAATACCGGGTTTATCGATGCGGAAGTGCTGAAGCAGTTCATCGAGCAGAATTCACCGATCGACGTGAATACCTATGAGCCGAAAGGCGAGGTGAGCTGGCAGTAGTGCGGTTTTGTGCCGGGGGGCGGCTACGCCTGACCCGGCCTGTATGAGAATCGTCGGCCCGGTAAGCACAGTGCCTCCGGGCCACTTCCTCAATCCCGTCGCGCAATATCCGCAAATGTCGCGTCCAGTATTTTCGCCAGATCGCCTGCGGACAGTTCAATATCCAGCCCGCGTTTGCCGCCGGAAATATAAATGGTGTCGAAGGTCTGCGAAGGGGCATCAATCAGCGTCGGCAGGCGTTT
This sequence comes from Enterobacter sp. MEB024, assembly GCF_030209635.1. Lineage (NCBI taxonomy): Bacteria > Pseudomonadati > Pseudomonadota > Gammaproteobacteria > Enterobacterales > Enterobacteriaceae > Enterobacter > Enterobacter sp. MEB024. Next base: position 207,041 of record NZ_JARVRQ010000001.1, read on the forward strand.
TTTCTGCCCGAGCGGGCTGATACCGCCGACAAGGTAGCCGGTAGTGCGTTGCGCAACCATCGGATCGGCCATATCCACCTTCTTTGCCCCCAGCGCTTTGGCCACTTTCTTGAGATCCAGCTGCCCGGCAACGGGCGTTACCGCAACGGCGAGGTGTTTCATATCACCGTTCACCGCCACCAGCAGCGTCTTATAAACCCGATCGGCGTTCAGCCCCAGTTTGCGCACCACTTCATCACCAAAATTCGTTTCGCTGGGATCGTGATCGTAGGTGTGGATCCGAAAGGGAATGTTGTTTTTTTCGAGTAATTTAACGGCGGGAGTCATAGCTATCCTTCTTACGACAGACAATTCATGCTGACAGCATACGCCTGACGTTTGTCTAAAAAATAGCACCATCTTGCGCAATAGTATTGGCAGTGATGGTCACTTTGAGCGACAATCGGCTCAACCGAAGGTCTCCTTCGGCATAATAAAAACGATGAAATTCCTCTTTGACGGGCCAATAGAAATATTGGCCATTTTTTTATTTCAGCAGTGACGGCAAATTCCCTTCTCCGTACAAATGTAACGCCCCGACAGCGACCACGTAACGTCCCGCAGGTAACGCAAGCAGCGTCTGCTGCCAGGCTTTGTTGCGCTCGTTCATCAGCACATCATACAACGATTCACTGAACGTCGACGGCAGCGCCAGTTTACCGTCCGTGGGCGGCGCATTCAGCCACCAGCCGATCATCGTTTGCAACAGACGCGCGTTGGTGTGCCAGTGGGTTAGAGTATCATCCAGCAGCATCAGCCCATCATCAGGAAGCTGGCGCAGCAGGGCTATCTGGCTGTCCGTGCCTTCGAGCTCAATGACTGACAAATGGCGTGCTCTCGCGGCATTCAACAGCTGGTAATCAATACCGTAATCCCCGCGTAGCCCCAGACGCTGCGCCTGGGTCGCCTGCAGGACCATCGCGATTTGCCACAGCGGCAGTGTGTCCAGCATGGAGAGCGACACGCCCGTCTCATCTGCGACGCGCGTCAGTTCAGCGAACTGCGTGTCGTTCAGACGTTCAGCCAGGGGGAGATCGCTTTCGAGGCCGGCAAACGGCGACGTCTGGCCCGAAATATCCGCTTCAACGACCAGCGCATCTGCGCTCTTCAGCAGTTTCATCAGACCGGTTGGCAGTGGGGACATATCCTGCGTGCCCATATGGATGCTGCCCACCAGGTGAAGGTGCTGCCCGCCGGGAAGCGAGATATCCATGCCGGGCCAGGCATAACGGCGGGGGAAGAGGGCGCGAAACGATGTTTTTATACGATTAAACAGACTCATACGCGCTCCATAAACGGAAAGGTTCATGCTAGCGCGTAGGAGAAGAAGGTTCAATCTTTCGGTTTAAACCGCAACAACCGGTTTGCGTTGCTCACCACGGTAATGGACGAGAGTGCCATCGCCGCACCCGCGACAACCGGGTTCAGCAGCGTGCCGGTCAGCGGCCACAAAATACCGGCGGCAATCGGGATACCGAGCGAGTTGTAGACGAAGGCACCCAGCAGGTTCTGCTTCATGTTGCGCAAGGTGGCTTTTGAAATCGCCAGCGCGTCCGCAACGCCCATCAGGCTGTGACGCATCAGGGTGATGGCGGCCGTCTCAATGGCGACATCGCTACCGCCCCCCATCGCAATACCCACTTCTGCCTGTGCCAGCGCCGGCGCATCGTTAATCCCGTCACCGACCATCGCCACCTGGCGACCCTGGCTTTGCAGCGTCTTGATGGCATCTGCTTTGCCGTCAGGTAACACCCCGGCAATGACCTCGTCAATCCCTGCTTCCCGGGCGATGGCGTTCGCCGTCACAGGATTATCCCCGGTCAACATCACCAGGCGATAGCCCGCGCGGTGCAGGCGTTGCAACGCCTGCACGCTGTCCTGGCGTAGCGGATCGCGAATTGCCAGCAGCGCCGCGGCCTTGCCATCAACGGCAAGCAGAACCGGGGTTGCGCCCTGAGAGGCCTGAGCTTTCAGGTCTTGTTCCAGGGCAGTGGTCTCAACGCCATGCTCCTTCAGCAGTGCCTGATTCCCCAGCAGCAGCGTGTGCCCTTCGGCGGTACCGCTGACGCCTAAACCGCGCAGGGTGCGGAAATTGCTCACCTGCGGCAGGCCGGCATTCCCGGCTTTCTCAATAATGGCGTGGGCCAGCGGGTGGCTGGAGCCTTGTTCAAGCGCCGCGGCGAGACGCAGTGCGTCATCCTGCGTGATGCCTGCGGTTATCACGGCCACTACCTGCGGTTTCCCTTCCGTCAGCGTGCCGGTTTTATCAAACACCAGCGTGTCCAGCGTGCTCGCCCGCTGCAGCGCATCGGCATCCCGTACCAGCACACCAAATTCAGCGGCACGGCCTACGCCTGAGATGATCGACATTGGCGTGGCAAGACCGAGCGCGCAAGGACAGGCAATGATCAGCACCGTGGTGGCAATCACCAGGGTATAAACAATTTGCGGTGCCGGGCCGAAGACATACCAGATAGCCGCGCTCAGCAGCGCGATACCGACCACGACCGGCACAAAAATGGCGGAGATTTTATCGGCCAGCTGACCAATTTCCGGCTTACTGCTCTGTGCCTGACGCACCATGCGAATGATGCGTGACAGCGTGGTATGGCTGCCGACCGCACTGGCGGTGAAAAGCACGCTACCGTCCTGCACCACCGTACCGGCATGAATGGCATCGCCCTGGGCTTTCTGTTGCGGGACGGGTTCTCCGGTCAGCATCGCTTCGTCAAACCAGGCTTCGCCCTGAGTGATTTCACCGTCGACGGGAACGCGGTCGCCGGTGGTCAGGCGCAGCGTCATGCCGGGTTGAACTTCAGCCAATGGGACATTTTTTTCACCCGCATCCGTCACGACGCGCGCGGTCGGTGGGGTTAAATCCAGCAGGCGCTCCAGCGCTTTGGAGGAGCGCTGACGGGCGCGCGCTTCAAGCATATGGCCGAGGTTAATCAGGCCGATAATCATCGCGCTCGCTTCATAATAGAGATGACGCGCTTCCATCGGGAACCACTGGGGCCAGACGTTGACGCTCATGGAGTACAGCCACGCCGCACCCGTGCCGAGTGCGACAAGGGTGTCCATCGTCGCGGTGCGATTTTTCAGGCTTTTCCAGGCGCTGGAGTAGAAGTGACCGCCTGCGAAGACCATCACGGCAAGCGTAATCAACCCAATGACCAGCCACAGCGTGCGGTTATCGTCGGTGACCATCATATTGTCACCGATCATACCCCACACCATGACCGGCACCCCAACCAGCAGCGCGACGATGGCCTGCCAGCGGAAGCGTTTCATGGTGGCGACGGCCGTTTCCTGCTGGCGTTCACGACGTTTGAGGTCATCTTCGATGGCCTCTGCGCCGTAGCCCGCTTTTTCAACGGCCTGCACTAAATCTGCGGCGGAGGCACTGCCCATCACCAGCGCGGTACGCTCCGCAAGATTGACCCGTGCCTGCGCGACACCCGGTACAGCCTGCAAGGCATTTTGTACCCGGGAGACGCAGCTGGCGCAGCTCATGCCGTTGATCAGCAGCTGTTGGCTGTCATCAATATCATCAGCTACCGGAAGCTCAGGAGTGGCCGCTGTCAGTGCTTCCGACGGGGATGATGACTCTGCCAGCGGTTTAGCCTTTGGGTGGCTCAGCTCCGCCCCATAACCAGCCTGTTTGATCGTATCAATCAGCGCATCCGCACTGGCGCTACCGGTGACGGCGGCGTGATCAAGGGTCACTTCAGCGCTGTCTACATCAGGACGCTGTTCCAGACTTTCTTTAACGCGTTTGACACAGTGGCCGCAGGAGAGGCCGTCCAGTGTCAGGTCAATAGTGTGAGACATAACAAAACTCCCGTATAATGATCTGGTCAGATGTTGACCGGCATAACGCTTTTCGCTAACTGTTATGAAGGTTAAACCTTCCATCAAGGGGAAGGTCAAGGGGGAAATGTGAATATCAGTGATGTTGCGAAAAAAACCGGATTGACCAGCAAAGCGATCCGTTTTTATGAAGAGAAGGGGCTGGTGACACCGCCGCTGCGCAGTGAAAATGGCTACCGCAGTTATACGCAACTGCATCTTGATGAACTGACGCTGCTGCGCCAGGCGCGGCAGGTGGGATTTAACCTTGAAGAGTGCGGCGAGCTGGTCACCTTATTCAACGATCCGGCACGCCATAGCGCAGACGTGAAAAAACGTACGCTGGAGAAAGTGGCTGAGATTGAACGCCACATTACCGAGTTACAGGCGATGCGTCAGCAGCTTCTGGCGCTGGCGGAATCCTGTCCGGGGGATGACAGCGCCGACTGCCCGATTATCGATAATCTGTCCGGCTGCTGTCATCGTAAGGCTCATGCCTGACAGGCTTTAACCCGCAGGGTTATCCCTTCCACCGCAATGACCTCAACCTGCGTGCCGGCGCTGAGGTCATCGTCGGCCACCACGGGCCATGAACTGTCGCCTACGCGCATATGTCCGCGCCCGTTAACCAGCGCCGTGTCAAGCGTAAAACGTTTGCCGACAATCTGCTGCCCGCGCTGATTGAGGTGGGCGTCGAGCGGTTTCTGCTCTGTCACCTGGCGGTTAAGCCAGCGCCACCACAGCCAGGCGGCCAACAGCGTCAGCACGGCAAATAATGCCCCCTGCCACGCCCAGTCCAGGGGCAGTAGCCAGACCACTAACCCGGTAATGACAGCGGCAACACCGCTCCAGAGCAGGTAACCGTTGCCGCCAAGCATCTCCGCGGCCAGCAATAAGCCACCGAGGCTTAGCCAGAATGCATGAGGATGTGCGACGATTAGCTCAATCATTTTTTGCGCTCGTTTCCGCTGTCTTTGATAAGTTCTGTGATCCCGGCGATGGAGCCCATCAGGCTGCTGGCATCCAGCGGCATCATCACCACTTTGCTGTTGTTCGCGGAGCCAATCTCTTTCAGCGCGTCAGTGTATTTTTGCGCAACGAAGTAGTTCACCGCCTGGATATCACCTGCCGCAATTGCTTCAGAGACCATCTGGGTGGCGCGGGCTTCCGCTTCTGCAGAACGTTCACGGGCTTCCGCCTGTAAGAAGGCAGACTGGCGTTCACCTTCCGCTTTCAGGATCTGCGACTGTTTTTCCCCTTCGGCTTTCAGGATCTCTGCCTGACGCACCCCTTCAGCTTCCAGAATGTAGGCGCGTTTGGTCCGTTCAGCTTTCATCTGCGCGTTCATGGAGGCGATCAGCTCTGCCGGCGGGCGCACGTCACGGATCTCAATACGGGTGACTTTGATCCCCCACGGGTTGGTGGCCTCGTCGACAATGTGCAGCAAGCGGGTGTTAATGCTGTCGCGCTGAGAGAGCATCTCGTCCAGCTCCATTGAACCGAGCACGGTACGAATGTTGGTCATCGTCAGATTTACGATAGCCAGCTCCAGATTGCTGACTTCATAGGCCGCTTTTGGGGCATCAATAACCTGAATAAAACAGACCGCATCAATGGTGACGTTGGCGTTATCCTTGGAGATCACTTCCTGGGAAGGAATATCCAGCACCTGTTCCATCATATTGATTTTACGTCCAATCCTGTCCATGAAAGGGACAATCAGGCTTAAACCCGGCTGGAGCGTATTGGTGTAGCGGCCAAAGCGTTCAACGGTCCACTGATACCCCTGTGGGACAATTTTGACGCCAGCGCCGACAATAACCAGCGCAACGAAAATAAGGACAGGTATAACGATAAGCAAAAAAACCTCCTGTTTTGCATGCTGTGACGAAGGGAACTGCGTGTGTGTTATGAGTCAGTATATCGGCTATCGGGCTGAAATTCGCCCCTGTAAAGAAGGGGGCGCGACGAATACCGGTAAAACCTTTACTCCAGCCATCGACACACCCTATTCGCGCTGCGTTCGTGAAAGGATTATTCTACGCGTGGTTGCAATAAAGGTGGTTACAGGATGCATGATGAACAATAAAAATACGCTCTTGCAGGTCAGGGATGTCGGTTTTCGTGTGGCAAATACCACGATCCTTCAGCATGTCGATTTTTGTCTTTCCCCGGGTGAGTTCAAACTGATAACAGGGCCGTCAGGCTGTGGTAAAAGCACGTTATTAAAGATTGTCGCTTCACTGCTCAGCCCTACTGAGGGCGCTATTCTGTTTGAAGGGCAGGATATCGCGACACTGTCGCCAGAAAGCTATCGCCAGCAGGTCTCTTACTGCGTGCAAACCCCTTCGCTGTTTGGGGAAACGGTTTATGACAACCTGGTCTTTCCGTGGCAAATCCGTCATAAAACGCCGGAGCCAGAAAAATTTATCGCCGATCTGGCCCGCTTTGGCCTGTCGAAAGAGACGCTGACTAAATCCATCAATGAATTATCGGGCGGCGAAAAGCAGCGCGTTTCGCTGATTCGCAATCTGCAGTTTTTGCCGAAGATATTGTTACTGGACGAGATCACCAGCGCGCTGGATGAGGTGAACAAACGCAACGTTAACGAGATTATTCATCGTTACGCAAGCGAGCAGAATATTGCCGTGCTGTGGGTTACGCACGATTCAAACGAAATTACCCATGCGGATGACGTCATTACGCTAGAGCCGCAGGGCGGGAAAATGCAGGAGGCAAACCGTGGGTGAGCATAATATTACGAATACGTCGCTGGCGTTTTCGATGGTACTGGTACTGATCGCTATTGTGGTGAGCTACCGGGAAAAGCTGGGTCTGGAGAAAGATATTATCTGGAGTATCTGCCGCGCGGTTATCCAGCTCATTATTGTCGGCTATGTGCTGAAGTATATTTTTAACGTCAACCACGCGGTGCTGACGCTCCTGATGGTGTTGTTTATCTGCTTTAACGCGGCGTGGAACGCGCAGAAACGCAGTAAGTATATCGATAAGGCGTTTGTCTCATCGTTTATCGCCATTACAACCGGGACGGCGCTGACGCTGGCGGTGCTGGTGGTGTCCGGCTCAATCGAGTTTACGCCGATGCAGGTTATCCCTATTTCCGGGATGATTGCGGGGAACGCGATGGTGGCTGTAGGACTGTGTTACAACAACCTCGGCCAGCGATTTAGCAGTGAACAACAGAAGCTGCAGGAGAAATTAAGCCTGGGGGCGACACCGAAAATGGCCTCGGCGGTACTGATCCGCGACAGCATCCGCTCGTCGCTGATCCCAACGGTGGATTCCGCAAAAACGGTTGGGCTGGTTAGCCTGCCGGGAATGATGTCGGGGCTGATTTTTGCCGGTATCGATCCGGTCAAAGCCATTAAATATCAGATCATGGTGACCTTTATGCTGCTCTCTACGGCCAGCCTGTCGACCATCATTGCCTGCTATTTAACCTATCGGAAGTTCTACAACGCGCGCCATCAGCTGGTGGTGACGCAGTTGAAAAAGGCGGGGTGACCGCCTCTTGTGCAGGCCCGGTGAGCGCTAGCAGCACCGGGCCAGTTTATCAGTAGAGCAGGGCGTACAGCTGACGGCGGTACGTTGACGCCAGCGCATCGCCGGTGCCCAGCGCGGCCAGGATCTCCTGGAACATTTTCCGCGCCTGACCGTCGGCGGCACCCAGATCGTTTTGCAGATGGCTGAACAGCAGTGCCAGCGCTTCTTCGTTACGTCCCACCTGATGCAGCTGCAGCGCCAGCTGGCTTGCCAGCGCGGCATCGGTCGGGTTATCGGCAACCTGCTGTTGAAGCTGCTGGATCTCCGGCGTATCCGCCGCCTGTTTCAGCAGATCGATCTGCGCGACCAGACCCTGATAACGGGTATCCTGATCCTGCAGTGGAATGGTCTTCAGCACAGCTTCTGCATCGTCGGAACGGTGCAGGGCAATCTGCGTTTCCGCAAGGAGCAGGCCAATCTGGCTGTCCTGTTTCGACAGCTGCCACGCCTCTTTGAGCAGCGGCAGCGCTTCGTCGTATTTGCCTTCCTGCATCAGTCTCATGGCTTCCTGCGCCTTCAGCTCTTCCTCGCGCGGCAGGACTTTATCCAGCAGGGCGCGGATCGCTTCTTCAGGCTGTGGCCCCTGGAAGCCATCAACAGGTTGCCCATTCTGGAACAGATAGACGGTTGGAATCGCGCGCAGGCCAAACTGAGACGCCACCATAGGCTCAGCGTCACAATCCAGTTTGGCGAGAATGAACTGGCCATTGTATTGCGCGGCAAGGCTTTCGAGTACCGGCGTCAGCTGCAGACAGTGTTGACTACGCTCAGACCAGAAGTAGAACAGCACCGGTTTGGTCATGGACTGTTCGAGGGTCTGTTGCAGGTTTGCTTCAGTAATATTGACGATATTCTGTACGGACATGCGGCCTTCTCTTTTATCGGTTTGTTATTTACATGGGGGTTAGCGACGACGCTTCAACTCAACCGTGTAAAATTTTGTCCATCATCCGGCCCGGCAGCAGGCGTTTTAACCAGCCTACCGCATGGGTTACCAGCGTCACCGGATAGCGCATTTTTGGGTTTTCGCTCTCAAAAGCATGGCGCACTTTAGCGACGACTGCTTCCGGTCCGAGCGTAAAGCGTGCGGCGATACCGGGATTTTCGACCGGTTTATCCGCCTGGGTCTGGTTAACGTTTTCCGTAAAGCGGGTGCGGATAGGGCCCGGCTCGATCAGGCTGACCTTAATGCCGCTGTGACGCAACTCCATGCGCAGGGCATCGGACCAGGCCTCCAGCGCATATTTGCTGGCGGCATAGGCCCCGCGGCCCGGCGTTGAAATCAGCCCCATCACGGAGGAGGTCATCACAATGCGTCCTTCACCGTGCGGCAGCATGGCGGGGAGCAGGCGCATGGTGAGCTGATGGACGCCAAAGAAATTGGTGGAAAACTGTTTTTCCAGCTGCTCGCGGGTGAGCGTGTCCAGGGGACCATACACGCCGTAACCGGCATTGTTAAAAAGGCCGTACAGACGGTTGTCGGTCAGGGCCAGCACCTCATCGGCTGCGCGTTCCACGCTTTCCGGTGAGTCTAAATCCAGTAACACACCGGTAAAGCCCAGCCCGTTCATGCGTTCGACGTCGTCGGGTTTACGGCAGGCCGCCAGTACCCAATATCCCTGACGCTTCAATTCGAGTGCACTTTCAAGACCGATTCCGCTGGAACATCCTGTAATTAAGACCGATTTTTGCATAACTTTACCTGTCAGGATCTCCGCTGAATTAGGAGTCATGTTTAACTAAAGGGGCCAGCCGTGTTGCCATCCAGTCGGCAATAAACGGCTGCGCATCGCGATTGGGGTGGATCCCATCGTCTTGCATCCACTGGGGTTTGAGATAGACCTCTTCCATAAAAAATGGCAGCAGCGGAATATCAAACTCGTTGGCAAGCTTTGGGTAGATCGCGCTAAAGGCTTCATTATACCGACGTCCATAGTTGGCGGGCAGGCGAATTTGCATCAGCAGCGGTTGCGCATTCGCGGCCTTAATATCCTTAAGGATCGTGCGCAGGGTCTGTTCCGTTTGCTGAGGCTGGAAACCACGCAAGCCATCATTACCGCCCAGCTCAACCAGCACCCATCGCGGTTGATGCTGTTTGAGTAAGGCTGGCAGGCGCGACAAGCCTTGCTGCGAGGTATCACCGCTGATGCTGCCATTAATAACCGTTGTCTTACTCTGCCATTTGTCATTGAGCAGAGCTGGCCAGGCCGCGTTGGCCGCCATGCGATAGCCTGCACTCAGGCTGTCACCGAGAACCAGTAACGTGTCCGCTGCCGCCGCGCGGAAGGTCATCAGGATTAAAAACAGGAAGGGCAAATGCCAGCGGAAAACATTGTTGAAGTTCATCGTCTTAAGAAGTCCGTCGGTCAGGGGGAACACGAGCTTTCCATCCTCACCGGAGTTGAACTCGTTGTCAAACGCGCCGAAACCATTGCGCTGATTGGCGAGTCCGGCTCCGGGAAGTCCACGCTCCTGGCCATTTTAGCCGGTCTGGACGACGGCAGCAGTGGAGAGGTCAACCTGGTCGGGCAACCGCTGCATCAGCTTGATGAAGAGGCGCGTGCCGCGCTCCGTGCACGTCATATCGGGTTTGTCTTTCAGTCCTTCATGCTGATCCCGACGCTCAATGCGCTGGAAAACGTTGAACTGCCGGCACTGCTGCGCGGCGGTAACAGCCGTGAAAGCCGCGCCCACGCCAAGGCATTGCTGGAGCAACTAGGGCTTGGCAAACGCCTCGACCATCTTCCGGCACAGCTTTCCGGCGGGGAGCAACAGCGTGTGGCCCTGGCCCGGGCGTTTAACGGCCGCCCGGACGTGCTGTTTGCGGATGAGCCTACCGGAAACCTCGACCGAAAGACCGGGGATAAAATTGCCGACCTGCTTTTTTCGCTCAACCGCGAACACGGGACCACGCTGATTCTGGTGACCCACGATCCGCAACTGGCTGCCCGCTGCGACCGTCGCCTGCGGCTGGTTAACGGTGAACTGCAGGAGGAAGCATGATTGCCCGCTGGTTCTGGCGCGAATGGCGCTCGCCCACGCTGTTGATTGTCTGGATGGCGTTAAGCCTGGCGGTAGCCTGCGTGCTGGCGCTGGGCAGCGTCAGCGATCGCATGGAGAAAGGATTAAGCCAGCAAAGCCGCGAGTTTATGGCCGGAGACAGGGCGCTGCAAAGCTCGCGTCCCGTCCCGCCGGGCTGGCTTGACGAGGCGCGTAAGCGTGGGCTGAAGGTGGGGGAACAGCTGAGCTTTCAGACCATGACCTTTGCCGGCGATACGCCGCAGCTGGCGAGCGTCAAAGCCGTCGACGACCTTTACCCGCTGTACGGTGAACTGCAGACCAGCCCGCCTGGGTTAAAGCCGAAACCGGGCACGGTGCTGCTGGCGCCACGTTTAATGGCGCTGCTGAACCTGAAAACGGGTGACAGCATCGACGTGGGTGACGCCACGCTCAGCATCGCCGGGGAGGTGGTTCAGGAACCTGACTCCGGCTTTAACCCGTTCCAGCTTGCCCCGCGCTTGCTGATGAATACCGCTGATGTGGCGAATACCCATGCCGTGCAGCCGGGAAGCCGCGTTACCTGGCGCTATAAGTTTGCGGGAACGCCCGCCCAGCTTGACGCGTATGAAAAATGGCTGCTGCCGCAGTTAAAACCAGAGCACCGCTGGTACGGACTGGAGCAGGACGAAGGGGCGCTTGGTAAATCTCTTGAACGTTCTCAGCAGTTCCTGCTGCTTTCAGCGCTGTTAACCCTGCTGTTGGCCGTGGCGGCGGTGGCGGTGGCCATGGGGCACTACTGCCGCAGCCGATACGATCTGGTGGCGATCCTCAAAACCCTCGGCGCGGGCAGCGCCCAGCTGCGTAAGCTGATTGTCGGCCAGTGGCTGATGCTGCTGGTGTTGTCAGCACTCACCGGTGGGGCGATGGGGCTGCTGTTTGAAAAGCTGCTGATGGTCATGCTGAAACCGGTACTGCCTGCCGCACTTCCACCGGCCAGCCTTTGGCCATGGCTGTGGGCGATTGGCGCGATGATGGTGATCTCGGTGCTGGTGGGGCTTCGCCCGTATCGGCTGTTGCTCGCGACGCAGCCGCTGCGCGTGCTGCGCCGTGACGTGGTGGCCAACGTCTGGCCGCTGAAGTTCTATCTTCCTGTCATTGTTGCGGTGTCGGTTGGGTTGTTGGCCTGGCTGATGGGCGGCAGCACGCTGCTGTGGGCCGTACTGGCCGGGGCGGTGGTGCTGGCGCTGCTGTGTGGTGTGGTCGGCTGGGTGCTCCTAAATGTGCTTAAAAAGCTGACGGTGAAGTCGCTTCCCGTGCGGCTGGCGGTGAACCGTCTGCTGCACCAGCCCTGGTCTACGCTGAGTCAGCTGTCTGCCTTTTCGCTGTCGTTTATGCTGCTGGCACTGCTGCTGGTGCTGCGCGGCGATCTGCTGGATCGCTGGCAACAGCAGCTTCCGCCGGAAAGCCCGAACTATTTCCTGATCAATATCGCCCCTGAGCAGGTGACACCGCTGAAGACGTTCCTGGCGGAACACCAGATTGTGCCGGAGTCGTTCTACCCCATCGTCCGTGCGCGTCTGACGCAGATCAACGGCCAGTCCACGGAGGGAAACAAGGATGAATCGCTTAACCGCGAACTGAACCTGACCTGGCAGGAGAAACGTCCAGATCACAACCCGATTACCGCCGGCAGCTGGCCGCCGAAAGCGGGTGAAGTGTCGATGGAAGAGGGGCTGGCGACGCGCCTGAACGTCAGGCTGGGCGACAGCGTGACCTTTACCGGCGATACGCAGGACTTTAGCGCTAAGGTCACCAGCCTGCGTAAGGTGGACTGGGAAAGCCTGCGGCCGAACTTCTTCTTTATTTTCCCCGCAGGCGCACTGGACGGACAGCCGCAAAGCTGGCTCACCAGTTTCCGCTGGGAAAACGGCAACGGTATGCTGACCCGGCTGAACCGCGAATTTCCGACGGTCAGCCTGCTGGATATTGGCGCGATCCTTAAACAGGTCGGGCAGGTGCTGGAGCAGGTCAGCCGGGCTCTGGAGGTCATGGTGGTGCTGGTGACGATCTGCGGCGTACTGTTGCTGCTGGCCCAGGTGCAGGTCGGGATGCGGCAGCGTCATCAGGAGCTGGTGGTCTATCGCACGCTCGGGGCGAGTAAGCGACTGCTGCGCACCACGCTGTGGAGCGAGTTCGCCCTGCTGGGGCTGGTCTCGGGTCTGGTGGCGGCGATGGGTGCTGAGACGGCGTTAGCCGTGCTGCAGACCCGCGTCTTCGATTTCCCGTGGGAGCCTGACTGGCGACTGTGGTTCACGCTGCCGGTCTGCGGTGCGGTGCTGCTGTCGCTGTGCGGCGGCTGGCTCGGCACGCGATTGCTAAAAGGCAAAGCGCTGTTCCGTCAGTTTGCCAGTTAGTTCAAATCCGTGATAATTACGCACCGGTTTATCTGCTGGTACGTAATAATTTAGCAGCACAAATCGGTAATACCCATGCGTTTAGTAGCACAAAACATTAAAAACCCGCGCACACAGCAAGATTATTTCCAGTTAATATTCACCTGCTAAATATTTAGCAGCGTGTCTATAAAGGAAAAATAATGACTATAAAAAAATCAGCGCTGGCAGTAACAATTGGCGCAGCAGTGGCATTGACCTCCTTCGCATCTCAGGCGGAAATCACGGTTCTTAAACAAGACCCTCAGGCAGGTAACCCGCTGAGCCGTCTTAACTTTACCGTTGGCGGCAGTATTCGTCCTCAGTTCAACATGATGACGGGCGACGGCGATAAAGGCTCCTACAAACGTAATGGCTTCGACGGCGGCACCCGTTTCCGTTTCGCAGCAGATTACTATCTGTTTGATGACATCAGCTGGATCAGCTACTACGAGCTGGGTGTGAACATTCCGGCGCTGTTCAACTGGGATAACCACTACGCTGAAGGTGCTAACGACACCTCTCGCCGTATGCTGTACACCGGTCTGAAGAGCGACACCTGGGGTACGCTGACCTTCGGTCAACAGAACAGCGTTTACTATGATGTGGTTGGCGTGAAAACCGATATCTGGGACTACGACATGATTGGTCAGGCTCCAGGTAACGGGATCAACGGTGACTACGACGGCTCTTATCGTTCACGCAAAATGCTGAAATATAAGAAAACCGTAGGCGATGCGGATATCTATGCATCCTACCTGTTTGAAGACAGCGAATACCTGCCGGGCAATGGCCTGCGTTACAAACGTAAAGGCGGCGGTTCACTGGGTCTGGATTACCACCTGACCACCGATCTGACCTGGGGCGCAGCGTGGAACTACACCCGCGCGGACATGCGTAACCCGGACAACGGCGACAGCAAATCTTACGACCAGAATATCCTCGGTACCGCGCTGAGCTGGACGCCGGATAACTGGACCTTCTCGGCTGGCGGCGGCTGGTACCAGAACTTCCTGACCACCAAAAAAGTGTCTACTGACAACTACTTTGCCGGTGATGCATGGGGTATTGAATACTTCGCAGGGTACAAATTCCCAATCGATCAGTATGCGGTGAAATCCATCCAGCCTTACTTCATGGGTGACCGTATTGAGTACGTGAATGGTCGTAACTACCAGCGTATCGATAACGGTGTGGGTGTTAGCGTCCAGCTGGACTACGGTTTCCGTGTTGATTACGAACACGTGTTCACCTCCAGCACGGATAACCTGGGCGACATGAACCTGGTGCGTCTGCGTTACGACTTCTAAGTTCAGTCCGCAGGGGAGTCACCCCGATATGAAAACGGCAACCCTGGGTTGCCGTTTTTTTGCGCGTGATTCAGCGATTGAGCCAGTCAGCCACGTCCTCAAACGTTCCGCGATACACAATCTTCTCCGCCTTTTTTGCCAGCTGCCAGGTGTACATCGGGTCGTAATAGTCGTTCAGCAGCGGGGCAAGCCAGCGCAAATGCGCGTCGGTGCTGCCAGAACGTTGTTGCTCCTGCAGGGCGGAATCCAGCAGCGCCGTAAAGTCTGCAAAGCGCTGCAGCCCCAGACGGCGGCGAATGGCAAACAGGCCGTGGTGCAGGTATTCGCTGTACGCTTTCCAGCCCGCCTCTTCGCCAAAGGCAGCAGAAAAATCCGCCCACATATGGTCGAAATACTCTTCACGCAGGCGTTCAAGACGGACATCAAACGGGTCTTCTACCACCACAACAGGTGACTGGACCATGCGGTCGCGCAGGCATTCCGGCAGGTGGTTGGAACCAATCATCCGCCCTTCATCCTCCAGCACCCAGCGTGCGGCCTCTTTTTTCAACAGCACGACGGCGAGCTGATTTTCGAAGCTCGCCTGCGAAAGCTGTGGTGTAAGCGTGCGGCCAAACGACGAGCCGCGATGGTGTGCCAGCCCTTCCAGATCCACGCCCTGCGCGTGCTGTTTCACCAGCAACGTTTTGCCGCTCCCAGTACAGCCGCCGATCAGCACCATCGGTTTTTGCACCTGCTCAGCGGTTACCTCAATCGCGGTCTGACGCAGCGCTTTATAGCCGCCTGCGATCAGCGGGTAATCCACGCCACGCGCTTTCAACCAGGCCTGAGTGATATGCGAGCGTTGACCGCCACGCGCGCAGCAGAGGTAGCCGGTGGGGTGGGAGAGACAGGCTTCGCGCCAGGCGTTAATGCGCATCTCACGGGTACTGCCTGCGACCAGGCTATGGCCGAGAGCAAGCGCAGCGTCCGGCCCCTGGCGTTTATAGCAGGTACCGACGGCGGCGCGTTCATCATCGTTCATCAGAGGCAGGTTGATTGCCGCAGGCATCGCGCCCTGGGCGAATTCGATCGGCGCGCGAACGTCGATTAAAGGGGTATCGGATGCGAGGATCGCGCGATAGTCCGTTCCATCGTTCATGGTTTTTCCAGAAGAAAACTAAGCTGCAATGGGCGGGGATTGTACGCCGGGGAGGGGGAAGGTCAACTCCCCGGCAGAGGAGTATTACTTAAGCTTTGATTGCGCCCAGATAATTCCGCTCGCGTATTCCGGCGGCAGGAGAGGAATAATCGCTTCCAGTGTGGCGCTCAGACGATCGGTGTCGGTATCGTTCAGGTTCAGGTGACCGACCTTACGACCCGGACGCACCTCTTTGTCATACCAGTGCAGATGCACCAGCGGCAGCTTGAGCCAGTCGTAGTTCAGATCGGTACCGATCAGGTTGATCATCACCGACGGGCTGTTCACCACCGGCTGCGGCAGCGGCAGGTCAGTGATGGCGCGCAGGTGCAGCTCGAACTGGCTGATGGACGCCCCGTTTTGGGTCCAGTGACCGCTGTTGTGAACGCGCGGTGCCAGTTCGTTAATCAGCAGACCGGACGGCGTGACAAAACACTCCATCGCCATGACGCCGACGTAACCGAGTTCGTGCATGATGGCAGAGAGCATCTCTTCTGCCTGCGCCTGCTGTTCAGCACTGGCCTGCGGGAATGCAACGCTGGTACGCAGGATCCCGTCCTGATGCAGGTTATGCGTCAGCGGATAAAAAACGGTATGACCGTCCTGCCCGCGAGCGCCCACCAGCGAGACTTCACCGCTGAAGTTAATGCCCTGCTCAACGATGCACTCCCCGTAGCAATCGTCCGGCAGCTCGTGAGTGTCATCGGCGCGCAGACGCCACTGTCCACGACCGTCGTACCCGCCGACGCGACGCTTCACAATTGCCAGCTCGCCCAGCATTGCGAATACATCCTTCCACTCGCTTTTATCGGACAACAGCTGCCACGGCGCAGTCGGCAGCCCGAGCTTATCGAACAGCTGCTTTTGCGTCAGACGGTCAGCAATAATGGGAAAGACGTCGCGGTTAACGAAGGCATTGTGACGCGCCAGCTCGCGCGTCAGGGCCGTTTGTGGCCAGCGTTCAATCTCCGCGGTGATCACACTCTGGTGAAACGGCACGGCTTCCGGTTCGTCATCCAGCCCGACGGGCCAGACGGCAATACCCAGCGGCTCGCCGGCCTGACGCAGCATACGGCCTAACTGACCATTACCGAGGACGCATACCTGCTTCATGCCGCACCCCGCGGGTCCGGATTGTCCAGCACCTCGTCGGTCTGGGCTTTACGCCAGTCCGCCAGACGCTGATGTAACGCTTTATCGTGAGTCGCCAGGATCTGCGCGGCGAGCAGGGCAGCGTTGGCAGCGCCCGCTTTACCAATGGCCAGCGTGCCGACCGGAATGCCACGCGGCATCTGAACGATGGAATAGAGGCTATCGACACCACTTAACGCAGCGCTTTGCACCGGAACACCCAGAACCGGTACCAGCGTTTTGGCGGCAATCATGCCTGGCAGATGTGCTGCGCCGCCCGCACCGGCAATGATCACCTCATAACCCTTCTCTTCGGCGCTTTCGGCGAAGCTGAACAGTTTGTCTGGTGTACGGTGTGCGGAGACCACTTCAACGTGGTGCGGAACATTCAGGATTTCAAAGATTTCGGCGGTGAACTGCATGGTAGCCCAGTCGCTTTTGGACCCCATCACGATGGCGACACGCGCCGGATTATTGCGGGAAGACATGCGTCTTAAAACTCCTGTGGTGCGAAACACACTGCTTTCGAGGGCACAGAGAATAGCATGTAATAGGGGCAAGGAAAACGGTTGCGCGGTTAAAAACTGAGCCGTTGTGGCTCTCAGGAGATAACAAAACAGACCGCGTTCTGGCGGTCTGTTTTATCAGGCATCGATGTGCTTTGATGTGCTTTTGACGGACGGCACGGTCAGCAGACGTCTTATTTGGTCAGTTCTGCCGTCATGTGAACGCGGTTGTTAAACTGAGCGCTGGTGATTTTGTAAGACGCGCCCTGTTCAGCAGCCTGAGCGGCAATTTTCGCTTCTGCGCGGTCAAGGGTAGAGGCCGTGGCGCTGACGCTCTGGGCGAAAGAACCGAAAGAGATCAGAGAGAGTGCGGCAACTGCAACGAAAGTTTTGATGGATTTCATGGTCGTATTCCTTAAATGTTTTATCTGGGATAGGGCGTGTTGCCCTGATGTGATAAATAATAGGCCGACCACGGGCTGATTAAAATCGAAACAATTTGCCGATATTGTTCAAAAAAATAGAATGATTTTTTGGCGGATTAAAACGGGAAAGCGATCAGTTCCACACCGTCAGGCGTGACGCTGACCATTGAACCTTCGCTGTGCCAGGCCCCCAGGACGACGCGGTGGGCCGCTTCGCCGTTGGCGGTAAGGGTATGCACATCGGGACGATGAGTATGACCGTGGATCAACCACTGAACGCGGTGTTTTTCCATGACCCTGACTACCGCCTGGGGATTAACGTCCATAATGGCCATGGATTTGCCGCTGTTGGCGGCCTTACTGTCGGCACGCATTCTGGCTGCGATCCGCTTGCGGATAAACAGCGGCAGAGCCAGGAATAGTTTTTGGATCCACGGGGTATGAACCTTAGCGCGAAACGCCTGATAGCCGGTGTCGTCAGTGCAAAGTGTGTCACCGTGCATGATTAACACCTTTCGGCCATAAAGGTCGAGCACCCGCTCTTCCGGCAGCAGCGTCATGCCGCTTTCGCGGGCGTAGCGCTTGCCGAGCAGGAAATCACGATTGCCGTGGATAAAGAAGCAGGGGACGCCGGAATCGACCAGCGCTTTAATGGCTGCCGCCATCTCACGGTGCAGCGGGTTGGGATCGTCGTCGCCAATCCAGGCTTCAAACAGGTCACCCAGAATGTAAAGTGCATCGGCACTTTTCGCTTCACCGCGTAAAAAACGCAGAAAACCGGCGGTGATCGCCGGTTCTTCTGTTTGCAGGTGCAAATCTGCAATAAAGAGTGTCGCCACGAATTACTCGCTGACGGTCACGCTGTTAATCACGACGTCTTCTTTTGGAACGTCCTGATGCATGCCGCTGCGGCCGGTCGCCACGGCTTTGATTTTGTCGACTACGTCCATCCCTTCAACCACTTCTGCAAAGACGCAGTAGCCCCAACCCTGCAGGCTTTCGCCGGAGAAGTTCAGGAAGTCGTTGTCAGCAACGTTGATGAAGAACTGGGCTGTTGCAGAGTGAGGAGCCTGCGTACGCGCCATCGCCAGCGTACCACGGGTGTTTTTCAGACCGTTGTTCGCTTCGTTTTTGATCGCTTCTTTCGTCGCTTTCTGGTTCATGCCAGGTTCGAAACCGCCGCCCTGGATCATAAAGCCGTTGATCACGCGGTGGAAAATAGTGTTGTTGTAGAAACCTTCGCGGCAGTAGTCCAGGAAGTTTTTAACTGTTTCAGGCGCTTTGTCATCAAAGGTTTTGATTACGATATCGCCATGATTAGTGTGGAAAGTAACCATTTTTGCATCCTGTTCCGTTATTGTGGTACGTCGACCCGCGTTTGGGTCATCTATAGGGGCTTGTTATAGCATAACCACAGGATGCGATCACCTTGCATTGTGTGCTGCTTCAGGTTTGAATTACAGGTAGAATAACCGGTTTTCAACCACACACGTGTTTACATGGAATCTTCGATGTTAAAAATCTTTAATACAATGACGCGCCAAAAAGAGGAATTTAAACCTATCCATGCCGGGGAAGTCGGCATGTACGTGTGTGGTATTACGGTTTACGATCTCTGTCATATCGGCCATGGCCGTACCTTTGTGGCATTCGACGTTGTCTCGCGCTACCTGCGTTTTCTGGGCTACAACCTGAAATACGTGCGTAACATCACCGACATTGACGACAAAATCATCAAGCGCGCGAACGAAAATGGCGAAAGCTTTGTTGCGCTGGTGGATCGTATGATCGCGGAAATGCACAAAGATTTCGACGCCCTGAATATTCAGCGTCCGGACAGCGAGCCGCGTGCCACCCACCATATCCACGAAATTATCGACATCACCGAAAAGCTGATCGAACGTGGTCACGCCTATGTGGCCGATAACGGTGACGTGATGTTCTCCGTGCCGACTGACCCTACCTACGGTCAGCTTTCCCGTCAGGATCTGGATCAGCTGCAGGCCGGTGCTCGCGTTGATGTGGTGGACGTGAAGCGTAACCCGATGGACTTCGTGCTGTGGAAGATGTCCAAAGAGGGCGAACCAAGCTGGCCTTCCCCGTGGGGCGAAGGGCGTCCTGGCTGGCACATTGAGTGCTCGGCGATGAACTGCAAACAGCTGGGCAAACATTTCGATATTCACGGTGGCGGTTCGGATCTGATGTTCCCGCACCATGAAAACGAAATTGCACAGTCAACCTGTGCGCATGGCGGCGAGTACGTGAACTACTGGATGCACTCCGGGATGGTGATGGTTGACCGTGAGAAGATGTCTAAATCTCTGGGCAACTTCTTCACCGTGCGCGACGTGCTGAAATATTACGATGCGGAAACCGTGCGCTACTTCCTGATGTCTGGTCACTATCGCAGCCAGCTGAACTACAGCGAAGAGAACCTGAAACAGGCGCGTGCGGCGCTGGAGCGTCTGTACACTGCCCTGCGCGGTACCGATAAATCTGTACCCGCGGCAGGCGGTGAGGCGTTTGAAGCGCGCTTTATTGACGTGATGAACGATGACTTCAACACGCCGGAAGCCTACTCCGTGCTGTTTGATATGGCGCGTGAAGTTAACCGTCTGAAGTCAGAAGATATGGCGGCGGCGAATGCATTGGCCTCCCATCTGCGTAAGCTCTCTTCGGTACTGGGTCTGCTGGAGCAGGAACCGGATCTGTTCCTGCAAAGCGGTGCGCAGGCGGACGATAGCGAAGTGGCGGAGATTGAGCAACTTATCAACGCGCGTCTGGAAGCGCGTCAGGCGAAAGACTGGGCGGCAGCAGATGCCGCGCGTAACCGTCTGACGGAAATGGGCATCATTCTGGAAGATGGCCCGCAGGGAACCACCTGGCGTCGAAAATAATTCTGGTGCGCGCTGATGCCCTCTCCCACCGGGAGAGGGTGCAAACACTAAAACGGCAACTGGGTTGCCGTTTTGCTTTTACCTCCGCTTCCACCACAACAGCCCCATCAGCACAACCCCTGGCAGCCACACCCACAGCAGCTCCGACATAATCACCTGATGCCCGTAGGGCGTGGTATAGCGTGACAGCGCAAACGGCGCGACCTTAATGACCTGCCACGGTGCAAAAAACCGTTCATCTGACCACGGCCACAGCCAGCCGACGCCTTTTCCCCCGGTGGTGATGGAATCCAGCAAGCTGTGCGACAGCAGAGACACGGTTAAGAACAGCCAGCAGCGGGTCAGACTTGCCCGAAACCATCGTCGGCCCATCAGTACGCAAAGTATCGGCACCACAAAGGCAAACAGCAGGGAGTGGGTAAAGCCGCGGTGGCCGAACACATTGCCGTAGGCAACGCCGAACTTAAACGCCAGCACGTCGGCGTCCGGCAGCATGGCGAGGACGACGCCGGCAAACAGCAGGCGGGGAGGGATGATTTTACTTCCCAGGCCTAAACCCAGACACAAAGGCACTGCAGCGTGGGTGATAACGGTAGGCATTGCAATTATCCATGGCAAAGCAGGGAAATATAGCAGCGAATGGGCGCAATGAGGATGGTGTTAGCGTCTTATTTACGCCGATTCCCGGGCAATAAGCTGCCCGGAAAGGGTGATACGCTGTGTTTGCAGATCCGGCTCTTTTAACTTGCGGATGATCAACCCCGCCGCCTGACGCCCCGTCTCCTCACTGGCGGAGGAAACGTAGGTAAACGAGGGAGACGTCAGGTTCACGTGCAGCATATCTTCAAAACCGACCAGCGCGACCTGCTGGGTGAGAAACACATCTTTCCCCACGGTGCGCCCCACCTGATGAATGCCGGAGATGGAGCCGATCATCGCATCCGGCGAGTGGCAGAGCAGGGCGGTAATGGTGTTGTTTTTTTCCAGCAGCTGGCGGGTGGCGAAACCTGCGGCCAGCGTGTCATCGCTACACGCAGGCGAGTATTCCTCACGCCAGACCAGGCCGTTCTGGGTCATCGCGCTGCGAAAGCCGAGCAGACGTTGCTCGCGGATAAGGCAGCCTTCACGACCCCCAATGTAGGCAATGTTGCGGTGCCCGCGCTCGATAAGATAACGCGCGGCAAGGTTCGCCGCCTGGCGGTTGTCGCGCATCACCAGATTACATTTTTCATCCAGCAGGGACTGAGAGACCACCACCAGCGGCAGCGGGCACTGGCGGATGTGTTCCGGCAGCGAGGATGCCCGGGTGTCAGAGGCCAGATAGATAACGCCGGCGACCCCCTGCTGTTTAAACGACAGCAGGCAGCGCTCAAGATGTTCATGGTCGTTCAGCGGCTGGCCGAGGAAAACCATATACCCCTGTCTCTCCAGCTCCTGGACGATGCTCGCCATCACCTTAATGGAAAAGCTGTCGCTAAAGTCGCGCAGGATCAGGCCAATCAGGTTGGAGGTGTTGGCGCGGAGGTTGGCAGCGGCGACGTTGTGAACATAGCCCAGCGTAGTGATGGCAGCATTGACCTTCGCGATCGTTGCGTCTGAAATCTTCCCTTTCTGGCGCAGCACCAGCGACACGGTGGAGACCGAAACGCCCGCATGCTTTGCGACATCAATGATGCTGACTTTCTTCAAAACCGCTCCCTGAAATTTACCGATTATCAGCCAGATAAGACAACGTCCCCCAGCGTACAGGAGACGTGTCGTTCAGGCATCTTATTATTTGCCAATCATGGTGGACATGGTCTGGGCGATAAACTGTGCTCTGGCACCGAAAATCACCTGAATACCGTTATCACCGACGAACACTACGCCGCGGGCGCCAAGGCCGTTCAGACCGTCCTTATCAACCGCTTCACTTTTTGCCACTTCCAGGCGCAGACGGGTGATGCAGGAGCCGACGGAGTCGATGTTGTGCGCGCCGCCCAGCAGGTTGATGATCTCTGTAGCGAGTTCTGAATCTGACTTATCGTCCGCACTGGCGGTCACTTCTGTACGGCCCGGCGTTTTCACGTCGAAACGACGGATCACAAAGCGGAACGTGAAGTAGTAAATCAGGCCCATCGGAATGCCGATAATAATGGCGTTCAGGAAGTTGGTTTTGTAGCCGTTAAATGACGGCAGGATCCCGAACGACAGGTAGTCGATAAAGCCCGCAGAGAACGACTTGGCGATATGCGCATGCAGCAGATACATGGTCATGTACGCCAGACCGGCCATGATGGCGTTAAAGATGTACAGAATAGGGGCGACGAAGATAAAGGTAAATTCAACCGGCTCGGTGATCCCCGTCAGGAAGCAGGTGAGCGCCGCAGAGAACAAAATACCGGCCGCGATTTTCTTATTTTTGGTGTGCGCTTCGTGGTACATCGCCAGACACGCCGCAGGCAGCGCGAACAGCATCAGCGGGAATTCACCCTGCATGAACTTACCGGCGTTCTGGTAGCTGTCACTGCTGAAGGATTTGACCCCTTCTTCGAGCATCTTAAACCAGATGGTCTGGTCGCCGTGAATCACCTGACCGGCCTGGGTGGTGTAATCCCCAAACGAATACCAGAAAGAGGGATACCAGATGTGGTGCAGGCCGAGCGGGATCAGCGCACGTTCCACCAGACCGAAGATAAAGGTCGAGGCTGCCTGATTATCGCCATTAACCACCACGGAGAGCGCATCGATGCCCGCCTGGATATGCTGCCAGACATACGGCAACAGCAGGCCGAGCAGGAAAGAGAGAAACGCTGTCGCAATCGCTACAAAGCGTTTTCCGGAGAAGAACCCGAGGAACTCTGGCAGCTGCAGGGTGTGGAAACGGTTATAGCACCAGGCGGCGAGAATCCCGCAGATCAGGCCGCCGAAGACGCCCATCTGCAACGTCGGGATGCCGACCACCATCGCGTATTTGCCGCCCTGAGACGCCATTTCCGGCGTGATGCTCAAGACGGTGCTGATGGTGATGTTGGTGACAAACACCGAGACCGCCGCCGAGAGCGCGGCAATGCCGGACTCGGATGCCAGCCCCACGGCGGAACCAATGGCAAACAGCATCGGCAGGTTATCAAAGATAACCCCGCCCGCGTTCATCATCAGCGGCAGGTGAAACTTATCGCCAAAGGCCAGCAGCAGGCCCGCAGCGGGAAGCAGTGAAATTGGCAGCATTAACGCGCGACCAATCATCGATAATTTAGAGAGCGATTTAACAAACCCTGATATCAGACTCATGCTGATTTCCCCCGAGTAGCGCTTTTTTTGCGCTGTTATTGTAAGTAGAACGTTTTAGTAGAACGTTCTACTTATCGTGGGGAAAGAGTGAAAAACGCGCAACAGAATTTTCACTTTTCAACAGATGAAATAGTGATTATTTGAAGTCGATCGATAATTAACCGTGATGGGTGTGGGGGAATGTGGGTTCCCTCTCCCGACGGGAGAGGGGGAGAGCATCAGGCGGTCACCGTCACGGTTTGCCCTTCAAAGCTCACGGTCTGACCCGCGACAATTTTGCAGCGCTTGCGGGTTTCCACTGCGCCGTCCACCTTAACAAGCCCGTCGGCAATGGCGATTTTGGCCTGTGCGCCGCTTTCGGTCCAGCCTTCCAGCTTCAGCAGATCGCACAGCTCAACGTGCGGGTGTTTACCTAATGAAAATGTGGCCATCTTACGCGTCCTCTACGTCGTGGTACTCTTCGCATGCCTGCAAAGTATTCTGAATCAGTGTGGCAACGGTCATCGGGCCTACGCCGCCCGGTACTGGGGTAATGTAAGAGGCGCGAGCCGCAGCATCTTCGTAAACCACGTCACCGACCACTTTCCCGTTTTCCAGACGGTTAATACCGACGTCCACAACGATCGCGCCTTCTTTAATCCATTCACCCGGAATAAAGCCCGGCTTCCCGACCGCCACGATCAGCAGATCGGCGTTTTCTACGTGATGACGCAGATTTTTGGTGAAGCGGTGGGTCACGGTGGTGGTGCAGCCAGCGAGCAGCAGCTCCATGCTCATCGGACGGCCGACAATGTTTGATGCGCCAATGACCACGGCGTTCAGACCGTAGGTATCGATGTTATAACGCTCCAGCAGCGTAACGATACCGCGCGGCGTGCACGGACGCAGACGCGGGGCGCGCTGGCACAGACGGCCCACGTTGTACGGGTGGAAACCATCAACGTCTTTGTCGGGGGCGATACGTTCCAGCACCTTCACGTTGTCGATGCCGGCTGGCAGCGGCAGCTGAACCAGAATACCGTCGATCGCGTTGTCGGCATTCAGAGTATCAATAAGTTCCAGCAGTTCTGCTTCGCTGGTGGTTTCCGGCAAATCGTAAGAGCGGGAGACGAACCCCACCTCTTCACACGCTTTGCGTTTGCTGCCGACATAAATCTGCGATGCCGGGTTGCTGCCGACCAGCACAACGGCCAGCCCGGGGGCGCGTTTTCCGGCAGCTTTACGCGCCTTCACTTTTTCCGCGACCTCAGAGCGCACCTGCTGCGCAATCGTTTTACCGTCAATAATCTTTGCTGCCATCAGAGAGAAGATTCCGTCTGTAACGTTTGAAAGGGGGGATTGCCTGTATTTTGTCAGAAGCGAGCGCCGCTGTCAGTCACCCTTTGCGAGTTTTCATCAGGAGGCCGTAAAAACCCTTCTGAGGGGATGGTCAATTTCTTAGGCAGGATTAGGATGTGACCTGGCGAAATGACAGCGTTTTGACATATTTTAAAATACATTCATGAGCTACTTTGTCTCCTCCGAAATAAGCTTTCAATTAATCAATTGAACGTATTTCTTATTCCCGATTATTCGCGGGAAGGGTTATTTACATTTTAAAGGAATAGACATGAAACTCAGCAACATTGCTTCTACTGTTATTGCTACTCTGGCCCTGGTTGCGGGTGCCGCAAATGCAGAAGATCCAGTCACTCCGGTTACCGTAAATGGCGGTACCGTACACTTTAAAGGTGAACTGGTTAATGCTGCATGTTCAGTAAATACTGATTCTTCCGAGCAGACGGTTAACCTGGGCCAATACCGTACCGCGAAGTTCACGAAAGTGGGTGACACCACCTCTAATATTCCGTTCACCATTGAACTGAATGATTGTGACCCGCTGGTTGCGAAAACGGCCGCAGTTGCGTTCACCGGTCAGATCGACGCGACCGACAAAACCCTGCTGGCGGTAACCTCTGGTAACAACGACAACTCCGCGAAGGGCGTGGGCATCGAGATCCTCGACAGCAAATCCACCACCCTGACTCCAGATGGTTCAACCTTCTCTGCCGCGCAGAACCTGATCGAAGGGACTAACACCCTGAACTTCACCGCGCGTTACAAATCAACGGCTGCGACCACCGAGCCAGGCCAGGCAAACGCTGACGCCACTTTCGTAATGAAATACGAGTAATTCCTCCGCACAGGGATGTTCAGGCCTCAGGGAAGAGGCCGTCATACGCAAAGGCCAGGAACGAAGGATGACAAGGACCGGAACACTACTGCTGTTAACCCTTGCGATGGCCTGCCAGGCCTCAGCACATACCGTGGTAATCGACGGCGGCAAAGTTCATCTCAGAGGTGAGCTGGTGAACGGCGGCTGCGCCGTGGCACCCGACAGCCAGAACATGCGCATCGAAATGGGGCAGTACCGAACCAATTCATTTTCCGGTGTGGGCAGTTTTTCCACGGTCAATGTGCCCTTCACCGTGCGGCTGCTGGACTGCAGCGTGGATGTCTCGCGCACCGTGGGGATCCAGTTTCAGGGCGTTACGCCAGCAGAAGATCCGCAGGTTTTTCTGGCGACATCGCGGCCAGGTGAATCACCGATAAGCAGCGGCGTCGGGCTGGCTCTTTTTGACGAACAACAACGTCAGATTATCCCGAACGCAACGGCCGTCAGCTGGTTGCCGGTGAATACCAGTGAGCTTGCGTTTCATTTTAGCGCCCGCTATCGGGCTATTTCCGAACACCTCGTGCCAGGCAATATTCAGTCGGATGTCTGGTTTACGTTGATTTATCCATAACACCTGCGAACACATTATTAAAGGTACGGTTGTGATGAATACCCTAATTAAACCAGGACTGTTTTTATCGTTAATTTTAATGATGGTTTCTGCATGCGCAAATGCTTCCGGCGGTATTGCGCTGGGGGCCACCCGCGTTATTTATCCGGCAGATGCAAAGCAAACTTCGCTGGCGATCACCAACAGCAATAAACAAGAGCGCTATTTAATCAACGCGTGGATCGAAAATGCGAACGGGCAAAAAGAAAAAACCTTTGCCGTGACCCCGCCGCTGTTTGTCAGCGAGCCGGACAGCGAAAATACGCTGCGCATTATTTATGCCGGGCCCGCGCTGCCTGCCGATCGTGAATCGCTCTTCTACATGAACGTGAAAGCGATCCCGTCCGTGAACAAAGCGAAAACGGAAAACAATAACGTGCTGCAGCTGGCTATCCTGTCGCGGATCAAGCTGTTTGTCCGCCCGACAAATCTGCCGATGCAGCCGGAAGAGGCGCTCTCGCAGCTGCGTTTTGAGCGCGTCGGCAACCACCTCAAAGTCAGTAACGCTTCGCCGTATTACATCACGCTGGTCAATATGAAGCTGGGCGGACAGACGCTGGATAACCTGATGGTTGCGCCTAAAAACTCGGCGCAGCAGGTACTGCCAGCCGCCGCAAGCGGTACGCTCTCCTGGCAGAGCGTGAATGACTACGGTGCCATTACGCCGGCGCGTAGCGTCAACCTGTGAGCAGAGTCAGCGCGATGAATAATCACCAGGGACGTTACTGCCCGGTCGCACTGGCGCTGATGGCAGCGCTCTGGCCACAGGCTGGCTGGAGCGAAAGCTACTTTAACCCGGCCTTCTTGTCCGATGACACCGCCAACGTGGCGGATTTATCGCGTTTTGAACAAGGTCACCAGCAGGCGCCTGGCGTTTATCGCGTGGATATCTGGCGTAACGATGAGTTTATCGCGACGCAGGATGTGCGCTTCGAGCAGGCCGACAATACACCGCCGGTTGCCGGTGGGCTGTCGCCGTGCATTACGCGCGTGATGCTGGAGCGTTTTGGCGTCAATATCGCAGCCTTTCCTGAGCTGGTTAACGTGAAAGGGGAGACCTGTATACCCCTGGCGAAGGCGATTCCCGGCAGTGAGATCGCGTTCAACTTTGCCTCGTTGCGCCTGAATATCAGCCTGCCACAGGTGGCGATGCAGAACAGCGCACGCGGTTATATTCCGCCCGATCAATGGGATGAAGGGATCCCTGCCGCGCTGGTGAACTACAGCTTTACCGGCAACCGCGGGAGCGAGGACGACAGCTATTATCTGAACCTGCAGAGCGGGCTGAACTATGGCGCGTGGCGTTTACGCAATAATGGCGCATGGCGTTACACGCAGAATAACGGGCAGCGGCACAGCAACTGGCAGAATATTGGCACCTGGGCGCAGCGCACCGTGATCCCGCTGAAAAGCGAGCTGGTGCTGGGCGACAGCAATACCGGTAATGACGTTTTCGACAGCGTGGGCTTTCGCGGCGGGCGGCTCTTCTCGTCTGACAGCATGTACCCGGACAGCCTGCAGGGCTACGCGCCAACCGTTCGCGGCATCGCCCGAACGCCCGCCAAAGTGGTCGTTCGACAAAACGGCTACGTTATCTATCAAAGCTATGTACAGCCTGGCGCCTTTGCCATCACCGATCTTAACCCAACCTCGTCAAGCGGTGACCTTGAGGTGACGGTTGAAGAAAAGGATGGCAGCCAGCAGCGCTATACCGTGCCGTATTCCACCGTGCCCCTCCTGCAGCGCGAAGGGCGCTGGAAGTATGACCTGGTGGCCGGGGATTACCGCAGCGGCAACAGCGAACAGGATACGCCATTCTTCACGCAGGGTACGTTAATTACCGGGCTTGGCGACGGCTACACGCTGTACGGCGGTACCCAGCTGGCGTCACGTTATACCGCGGTGGCCATCGGGGCCGGGAAAAACCTCGGTGACTGGGGGGCGGTGTCGCTCGATATCACCCATGCCCGCAGCCAGCTCGCGGATGACAGCCGCCATGAAGGGCAGTCGCTGCGTTTCCTCTATGCAAAATCGCTTAACGGATTCGGAACCAACTTCCAGCTGCTGGGCTACCGCTACTCCACAAAAGGGTTCTACACCCTGGACGATGTCGCGTGGCGTTCGATGGAAGGCTACCAGTATGCCGACAACCAGGATGATGACGGTGTGCCGGATGTGGAGAGTTATCACAACCTGACGTGGAATAAAAAAGGGCGCTTCCAGCTCAATATTTCCCAGTCGCTGGGGGATTACGGCTCGGTCTATATCTCCGGTAGCGAACAGACGTACTGGGGCACCGATGAGTCCAACCTCTGGTATCAGCTGGGGTACGCGGGTGGCGTGAAGGGCGTCAACTACTCCGTGTCCTGGTCATGGAACAAATCGGTCGGGATAGACGGCACGGACCGAATCGCGTCGTTTAACGTCTCCGTACCGTTCAGCCTCTTTACCCGCCAGGGTTTTCGTCGGGACAGCGCCATTGACCGCGCCTATGCCACGGCGTCAGCCAGCCGTAATAGTGATGGCGACACAAGCTGGCAAACCGGGGTCAGTGGGACGTTGCTGGAAGATCGCAACCTGAACTACAGCGTGACCCAGGGCCACACCAGCAATAACGGCTCAAGCGGAAGCGCCAGCGCGAACTGGCAGGCAACCTACGGCACGCTGGGTGTTGGCTACAACTACGCACGCGACCAGCACGATCTCAACTGGCAGCTCTCCGGCGGCGTGGTCGGCCATGCGGATGGCGTAACCTTCAGCCAGCCGCTGGGTGATACCAACGTTCTGATCAAAGCGCCGGGAGCATCGGGCGTGAGCGTGGAAAACCAGACCGGTGTGAAAACCGACTGGCGTGGCTATGCGGTGATGCCGTATGCCACCGTCTACCGCTATAACCGCGTAGCGCTGGATACCAACACCATGAGCAATAACACCGATATCGAAAATAACGTGAGCAGCGTGGTGCCGACAAAAGGGGCGCTGGTGCGCGCCAGCTTTGATACCCGTATTGGCGTGCGCGCCCTGCTGACCGTCACGCGCGGCAACCAGCCTGTGCCATTCGGTGCCGTGGTGCGTGAAACCCAGAGCGGCGTCACCAGTATGGTGGGCGATGACGGACAGATTTACCTGAGCGGCCTGCCGCTGGAAGGTGAACTGCTGATCCAGTGGGGCAACGGGATGCAATCCCAGTGTCGTGCGCACTACAGCTTGCCAGAAAAGAGCCTGCAACAGGCAATCACACTTAAGGGGATTCGCTGTGAGTAAAATCCATTGCCTGGCTTTATCACTTCTCTCTATTTTGCCCGTGGGGAATGCCTTAGCCACCGTGTGTGTGAATGAAAAGGGCGTCCCTACGGAGGTGCATTACGACCTGACGGATAAATTTAACAGTTCGAATAACCAGATCGGACAGGTGGTGACGCTCAGCGAGAAATCGCAGTGGGTGGGGGTGAATGCCGTCTGCCCGAAGGGCACCACCGGGAACACGACCAAACGTAGTTATGTTACCGATTACCCGGTAACGGGAACGAGTGATGGCTATCAGTACCTGAAGCTCAACGACTATCTGGATGGGGCAATGAAAATTACGGACAGCTTTGCTGGCGTATTTTATCCGCCCAAAAGTTACATCCAGATGGGGAGTCACCCGAATGTCTCTAAAAACAAACCGTTTGGCGTTCAGGATTCCAGCCTCGTCTTTCGCCTCAAAGTGACCCGACGGTTTATAAATATGGTGGTGATCCCGCGGGCGACCATGTTCCGCGTCTATGTCACCACTACCTCTTCTGATCCGTTAACCTCGCCGGTCTACACCATCAGCTACAGCGGGACCATTCAGGTGCCACAAAGCTGCGCCATCAATGCGGGGAATATCGTGGAGTTTGACTTCGGCGATATCGGTGCCTCCCTGTTCAGCAAGGCCGGGGCGGGTAACAAACCGGAGGGGGTAACCGCACAAAGCAAAACCATCGCCATCAAATGCACCAACGTGGAAGCGAACGCAATGCTGACGATGCGCGTTGAGGCAGAAAAGGTCTCCAGCAACGCGGTGGTGTCGGATAACCCCGATGTGGGGTTTGTGATTGCCAACGAAAGCGGTACCCCGCTAACGCCCAACAACCTGACCAGCAAAATTCCGTTCCGGCTCGACGACAGTGCGCAGGCGCAGGTGGGGATCCGGGTCTGGCCGGTCAGCGTGACGGGGAATAAGCCTGCGGAAGGCCGTTTTACGTCGCGGGGTTATCTGCGTGTGGATTACGATTAAGGGGAAGAGATGCGGAACCGGAACTGGCATTTCGCCGCGATGACACTGATGATGCTTCACGCCAGCGCGCAGGCAGCCACTGCGCTGGGGGAGATCAATATTCAGATGTACGGCAACATTGTTGATTTTACCTGTGTGGCCGAGGGCAGCGATAGCGACAAGACCGTCACGCTGGGAACCTGGCCCACGAAACAGCTCAGCACCACGGGAAGCCGCACGCAGCCCATGCCGTTTACGCTGAAGCTGACCGGCTGTCCGCCTGGTGCAGCGTCCATCACGTTTTCGGGTAAAGCCGACGGAAGCAATAATGGGTTACTGGCGCTCAATGACGCCAGTACGGCAAGCAACGTTGCCGTCGAGATCAGGGATGCGGATAAAACGCGTCTGGCACTTCAGCAGGCCAGCCAGCCGGTAGCGGTTGATGCGCAGGGAAATGCGACATTGTCATTTTATGCCAATTATATTGCCACTGCTGATAACCCTCAGCCCGGACGGGCTGATGCTGATGCCACCTTCATGATTAATTATAATTAGCGCTGACCGCACTCCCTGCAGCTCGGATAAGCTGCAGGGAGTGAATTCAGGTTATAGCAGTTCGTGTGCTTTGGCATAATCAATTAATTCAACGATGCTTTGCACACCCAGCTTGGAATAAATATTGGATTTATGTGCGCTGATGGTTTTGTTGCTTAATAGCAACTGCTCTGCAATCTCCTTATTGGATAAACCATTTGCCAGGTAACGTAATACCGTCACCTCACGATTCGATAATGGCATATCCGCGACCATCCCTTTCCCCGAACCCAAATGGTTTATAAAATTCAACGTTTCCGACGGGAAAAAAGAATAGCCCATCAGGATCATTTCAACGGCGTTGTAGATCTCGCCCAAATCTTTTCGTTTACTGACAAAACCATTTGCCCCGGCGCGAATGGCGCGTCCCGCGTAAAAAGACTCGGATTTTGAAGAGAGGAACAGGACCTTGATGTCTTTATTTAAGTTTCTGATTCTCTTCAGTAAAGCGAAGCCATCTGTGCCCGTAAGTTCGATGTCCAGGATCACCAGATCGATAGGGTGGTTACGGATACAGTCAAGGACTTCATGGCTGTCGCCAGACTTGAGTTTGACTGTGATGTTTTTATTTTTCTGTAGCAGGACTTCTATCGACATTCTGACGATAGGGTGTTCGTCCATAATGATAACGGATGCCGGTTTCATTTTTAATGCCTCAGACTGTTAAAAGCGTTATGCCGAGTTTGGTTAAAACTCTCGAAATGCCGGAAGGATAAATGTGCAGATCCTTATACCGTAGTATTTCCCTGGAAAGAGCGAAAGCATCCTTGTTAACGTAGTGAAGAAATCTATGCCTCAGCGCGGTCATCTCATTTGGCTGGTGTTGGCAAAAAGGTTTTTCTTATTCATATTTGATACGCGTCTTATTATACCGTGTAAGTTTTTTCCGAAAACCCTGTAAATTACCCCTCGCTTATTACTTTGTATTATCTTCTGGATCCGAATAGCTATTTTTTTAAAATTAGCTTAAATATCCTGTTATCCCATTTACCGCATCTTTTGATCTTTATGTAATAACAAAAAATGACATATCACACTGTATGTTGATCAAATGTTAACAAATCGACGGCCGTTTTCAGGGGCTGAAAGCGGGATCGGATGGCGAAAAAGTGTTCACAGAGGGCACCAGACCTTCGTTTGAAAGTGATCGGGTCGTCGCCGGAAAGGGCACCCGTCGTACAGCAGAACATACTACAGACTTCGCTTTTGACTGCCAGGCAGTCTCGCCGAGCCGCTTGTTTTTACATCATTATCGTCTTATTAACTCCTTTATCAAACACTTAACGCACGGAGGAAAGTGCTGCAGATTATTCATTCTGTGACATTTCACATGGTTTAAGCCCGTAAATTAGGAATAGTTATAAAATTGAAATTATTGTTAAAATTTAACAAATAAGTAACATGATTGATAAGTAAATTCCTAAAGGTCTTTAGGAAATAAGGGCTTAGTGGGTGGGTTAGAAGGTGCAGTCTGAGAGGTTATTGAGAAGGTGCAGCAGTTCCTGGCGATGGGTCAGACCCAGTTTCAACAGAATGCAGCTGAGACGATAGATAATGCGGCTATAGGGGCGATTCTGCATCAACGCTATCTGGCGAAGGGTCTTCCCCCGCGATAACTCCTGCAAAATAGGCCATTCGGTGCGGGAGAACCAGTCTTTATCGCAGCCCTGGGGAGGGCTGGTATCCATCAGGCTGTGCTGGAAAGCAGACGGCGTCAGCTGACGTTCGAGTACGTGAAAAGGGCCCGCCGCTTTGCAGAACAGGCGAGTATCGTAATTATCCGCCCTGACTAACAGATAGGGCGTCAGAAAAGGGGGATAGAGGCTATGCCTTCTGAGCTGATCCAGCTTGTCGATCAGCGCAGTGGAGCGGCTTTCAATATCCACCACCAGACGGGCGGATGGCCACTGGGCCAGGGCGCTAAACGCATCCTCCAGCGTGGGGTAGTCGCAACAGCTGCTCAGGGGAAATTGGCCGTTGAGAAAACCGGTGCGCAGAAAATGATCCTCCGTCACCAGAATGATAAACGGAGCGTCTGTTTTGCGGGGCTGGCTGATGGACTGACTCAAAAATTCGAGCCGGTCGAAGAAGGGGGGAGCAAAAGGCGAGCGCGTAAATCCCAGTGCATCACTTCCTGTACGCCGCCGCCGGTAACGGCGCACTGTCATTCGCATGGCCTCCCCCCTGGAAATGGCTTTTTAATCCTCCGGCCATGTCCAGGACGGCCAGTAATAGCCCTGGCCGAGTTCTGCGCCTGCCTGCAGTGCCCAGGTACAATCTTGCTCAGTCTCAATACCTTCAATAAGCACTTTCCCGGCAAGCTGAAAGCACCGGGACACCAGTTGCCGTAGCGCGGGTGTGGCGCGTAAACGCCAGAAAGCATCCTTATCGATTTTTACGCCGCTTAACGGTAACCGGCAGGATAAAAAGGGCGGGATGAGTGTTTCATCAATGTCATCCAGCCAGATACCGTGACCTTGTCTTATGAGCTGCAACAGGCTCCGGGTAACGGCCTGCCTCTGCGCGGCTGACAGCGTTAAAAAAGCACTGGGGTCGACAAGTTCAATATTCAGCGGCGGACATTTTATCCGGCTAAGCCGCTGAAAAGCGTCGGGCTCTGTCAGGACGGTTATCGGCAGATTAATGAAAAAATTATTACAGTGCGGGGTATTTTTTAACGCGGTGAGCTGTGCTTCAAGCAGCGTTATCGACCAGTCTGCAGACTGATGGCGGAAAAAGGCTTCGCTATGCTGCGTTTCAGACAGGACGCTAAGGACCTCCACGCCGACCCTGCGTAAAGAGGAGAGGGCGACGATGGGCTCAAGTTTGATGCCGACGATGTCCTGAGAAAGGTACTGTAACCGGGGGGGCGTATAGGTCAGGTTTTGCGCTGTCACTCCATGGTCCTGTTGTCTGTCAGCCTCCAGGCGGCCGGGATACCTCACACTAGTGTGACGAGCTGACGCTCAGGAAAACAGCAGGCGTTACTTAAATGCAACTAAGCCTTTTCGCAGCGCGAAATTCTACGACGGAAAAGCGATGAATGTTGAAAAAACAGCCGTATTTACAATCGGCTAGCGGTAATTGCCCCTGAAAGCCGAAAAGGCATTGACTCACCTGTCATTGACCGTATAATTCCAGGCGTTTCACCACCGCGAAGTTCACTCTTCTCAGTGCGCCCTTAGCTCAGTTGGATAGAGCAACGGCCTTCTAAGCCGTAGGTCGTAGGTTCGAATCCTACAGGGCGTGCCATTTACTGCCTTCACCCTTTTTCGCATCCACTCTCCCGTTTTACGCTAAATACACGTTTATGCCGATCTCATTCTGTCGATTAAATAATCGGGAAATAAATAGAACGCTAATGAATATTTGTTATTTTTCCAGCCTAAGGTTTTCTTAATCTTTATTTCATCCATTTTTATAATCTGGATTTTTATCATATTTATCCGCTGTATAAGAATATTTTACACTTTTACGACTAAACTTGATTGATACTAATTATCATTAGCGTTTTTGTATGCTTTAATCCTGTCCCACAACGCTATGCGTGGTAAATCACCCTGGTCTATAAAGGATATGTTCATGAATTCTCGCCTGTTGTCATGCTTCTCGCTTGCCTTGTTGTCTTCATCTCTTTTCCTTTCCACACAAGCACTTGCCGCTGATAACAACGAAGGTATCGTTGTTTATAACGCGCAGCATGAAAATCTGGTGAAGGCGTGGGTAGACGGTTTTACCAAAGAAACGGGTATTAAGGTGACGCTGCGTAATGGCGATGACAGCGAGCTGGGTAACCAGCTGGTTCAGGAAGGCACGGCATCACCTGCAGACGTGTTTCTGACGGAAAACTCGCCTTCAATGGTTCTGGTGGATAATGCCAAACTGTTCGCGCCACTGGATGCAGAGACCCTGAAGCAGGTGCCTGCGGAATTTCGTCCTGCGCACGGCCGCTGGATCGGGATTGCTGCGCGTAGCACGGTGTTTGTCTATAACCCGGAAAAATTAAGCGAAAAGCAATTGCCAACATCGCTGATGGATCTGGCGAAACCTGAGTGGAAAGGCCGCTGGGCGGCATCGCCGTCAGGCGCGGATTTCCAGGCGATCGTAAGTGCGATGCTGGCCCTGAAAGGCGAGCAGGCCACCCTTGAGTGGCTGAAGGCGATGAAAACCAATTTTGTGGCCTACAAAGGTAACAGCACCGTGATGAAAGCCGTTAACGCCGGCCAGATTGATGGCGGTGTGATTTATCACTACTACCGTTTTGTCGATCAGTCCAAAACGGGTGAAAACAGCAAAAACACCCAACTCTACTACTTCAAACATCAGGATCCGGGTGCCTTTGTCAGCCTTTCCGGCGGTGGCGTACTGGCGTCCAGCAAACACAAAGAACAGGCTCAGGCATTCATCAAGTGGATCACCGGCAAAGAAGGTCAGGAGAGCCTGCGCACCAATAACGCGTTTGAATATGCGGTTGGCGTGAACGCGGCCTCTAACCCGAAACTGGTTCCGCTGAAAGATCTGGATGCGCCGAAAGTGGAACCTTCAACGCTTAACAGCAAAAAAGTTATCGAGCTGATGACGCAAGCCGGCCTGCTGTGATCCTGAGAGTTAAGTGAACGCCTTATGTCTGGTCTGAGTCTCGACATCGGAAAAAACAGGATGCAGGAGCCTGCCCGCAGGCGACCTGCGCTGCCGATGGTTGCGTTAGCTGTCTTATTTTCATTAATGGCGCTTCTGCCTCTGGGTTTTATCATTGCCATTGGCATTGAGACGGGCTGGGAGACCATTAAGACGCTGGTGTTCCGCCCGCGTGTTGCTGAACTGCTCAGCAACACGCTGTGGCTGACGGCCTTAGCGGTTCCGCTTTGTATTGTGACCGGCGTGGCGATAGCCTGGCTCACGGAGCGTACCCGGCTGGCCGGGCGGGGAATATGGTCTGCGCTGGCGGTCGCCCCGCTGGCAATCCCCGCGTTTGTACAAAGCTATGCCTGGGTGAGCGTCGTCCCCTCCCTGCACGGTCTTTCCGCGGGAGTATTTCTCTCTGTTTTAGCCTACTACCCGTTTATCTACATGCCGGTTGCCGCGGTACTGCGCCGCCTCGACCCGACGCTTGAAGATGTGGCCGCGTCGCTCGGCACGCCGCCGTGGCGGGTCTTTTTCCGCGTAGTGCTGCCGCAGCTCAAGCTTGCTATCTGCGGCGGGGCGCTGCTGGTCGCGCTGCACCTGCTGGCGGAATACGGCCTGTACGTGATGATCCGCTTTGATACGTTCACCACCGCGATTTATGACCAGTTTCAGTCTACCTTCAGCGGCCCGGCAGCCAATATGCTGGCGGGCGTGCTGGCCTTATGCTGTCTGGCCATCTTAATGCTGGAAGGGGTGACGCGCGGAAAAGCACGCTATGCGCGCATCGGCGGCGGGGCCGCACGTGAACAGAAACGCTGGCCGCTGAAGCCGGTCGCGGCCACGCTGGGCCAGCTGTTTTTCCTCACGCTGATCGTGCTGGCGCTGGGCGTACCGTTAATTGTGCTGTGTCGCTGGGTCTGGCTGGGCGGTATTGAGAACTGGATGAGCGCGGACCTCTGGCACTCCCTGCGCCAGACGCTCATGCTCGGCGTGGGTGGTGCACTGCTGACCACGGCCTGCGTGATCCCCATTGCGTGGCTTGGTATCCGTTATCCGCACCGCGTCTTCCGGATGCTGGAAGGGTGTATCTACATCACCAGCTCGCTGCCGGGGATTGTGACCGCTCTCGCGCTGGTAACGGTGACGATTCATTACGCCCGCCCCATTTATCAGACGGAAATTACGCTCTTCCTCGCCTATCTGCTGATGTTTATGCCCCGCGCGCTCATCAACCTGCGGGCCGGGATTGCACAGGCGCCGGTAGAGCTGGAAAACGTGGCGCGTAGCCTTGGCAGCACGCCTGCGAAGGCGCTGTGGAGCGTCACCATGCGGCTGGCCGCGCCGGGTGCCGCCGCGGGGGCTGCGCTTGTTTTTCTCGGCGTCAGCAACGAACTGACCGCCACGCTGCTGCTCTCCCCGCTGGGAACACGCACGCTTTCCACCGGTTTCTGGGCGCTGACCAGTGAGATCGATTATGTTGCCGCCGCACCGTACGCGATGCTGATGATCCTGATTTCACTCCCGCTGACCGCCATCCTCTACGTGCAGTCGAAAAAAATTGCAGGACTATGACATGCTTGAATTAACGTCTATTTCTAAATCCTTTTCCGGTGTGCAGGTGCTCGACAGCTTAAACCTGAGCGTTGCGCCGGGGAGCCGGACGGCGATAGTCGGGCCGTCCGGGTCAGGGAAAACGACGCTGCTGCGCATTCTTGCCGGCTTTGAAACGCCGGACGCCGGGCGGATAGTGATGCAGGGCCGAACGCTGTTTGACGAAAACAGCTTCGTTCCCGCCCATCTGCGCGGCATCGGCTTTGTTCCCCAGGAGGGCGCGTTATTCCCGCATCTCAGCGTTGCAGACAACATTGCCTGGGGGCTGGACGGCACGCGCCACGAAAAGCGCCAGCGCGTAGAGGCACTGATGGAGATGGTGTCGCTGGACAGGCAGCTCGCGACCCACTGGCCGCATGAGATTTCTGGCGGACAGCAGCAGCGTGTGGCGCTCGCCCGCGCGCTGGCTCAGCGTCCTTCATTGATGCTGCTGGATGAGCCGTTCTCGGCGCTCGATACCGGTCTTCGCGCCATGACCCGCAAAGCGACCGCTGACCTGCTGGCGGAAGCGGGCGTTGCCTCGATTCTGGTGACGCACGATCAAAACGAAGCGTTATCTTTTGCCACCCAGGTGGCGGTAATGCGTTCCGGGCGCTTCACCCAGGTGGGTACCCCGTATGACGTCTACACTCAGCCCGTTGATGAAGAGACCGCGCTGTTTCTGGGCGACGCGGTGATCCTGCCCGCTCAGCTTACCGCCGGCCATGCGGTGTGCGCGCTGGGTGAGATACCCACCAACAATACGCATGCCACCGGGCAGGGCCTCGTCATGATGCGCCCAGAACAACTGCGCGTGACGGCGTGCGCGCCGCATGAAAGCCCGGTGTCGATAATTGATGTCGATTTTACCGGTCATTTGTCCACGCTCACCCTGGCGTTTGCCGGGCATCAGGAGCCTGTTGTTCTGAAGACCGTAAGCCAGCCTGGCTGGAATCCGGGTACGGCTGTGCGTATTGATGTTGCGGGAACCGCCCGCGTTTTATCGTTCTCCCGCAGCGCCTGAAAGACCGTCCCGGAAACGGGGCGGTTATGCCATGCTATCCCGTCCATACGTCCTCCTGCTTTCCCACGCCTGTTAACCGATTTTCTCACGTAGT
Source organism: Enterobacter sp. MEB024 (assembly GCF_030209635.1). Taxonomy (NCBI): domain Bacteria; kingdom Pseudomonadati; phylum Pseudomonadota; class Gammaproteobacteria; order Enterobacterales; family Enterobacteriaceae; genus Enterobacter; species Enterobacter sp. MEB024. Next base: position 245,643 of record NZ_JARVRQ010000001.1, read on the forward strand.
GACGTGCGTTTACGCTTGCTAACAATCATGTAATGCGTATAGTTCTCATTTGCATTGCACTTGATTACATTCTAAGGCCCGACAACGGGCCCTTTTTGCGCGCACGTTTAATGAGTTAATTATGAACAACACGAAAAGGCATAAAACGCTGCTGGCTCTCGCCATTGGCGCGGTCACGCACTCCGCCCTGGCGGCGGATGAAAAGAAAGAAGACACCCTGATTGTCCAGTCTGCGCCTGCCAGCGATTTTAAACCCGGCGGCGACCAGCTTGTACCAGCGTTCCTTGACGGGCAGGTGGCAAACGGCGGACGCATGGGGATGCTGGGGCAGCAAAACGCCATGGACGTGCCGTTTAATATCATCAGCTACACCTCGAAGCTGGTAGAAGATCAGCAGGCGAAAACCATTGCTGATGTGGTCGCTAACGACGCGGGGGTGCAGTACGTGCAGGGCTACGGCAACAGCGCCGAAACCTTCCGTATCCGTGGCCTGAAGTTTGACGGAGATGACATGACCTTCGGCGGCCTGTCCGGCGTTCTGCCGCGTCAGGTGGTGGATGCGCAGATGGTCGACCGCATTGAGATTTTTAAAGGGGCAAACGCCCTGATGAACGGCGCGGCAAGTTCAGGCGTGGGGGGAATGATTAACCTTGAGCCGAAACACGCGGATGAAACGCCGCAGGCAAAAGTGGGCGTCGATTACACCTCCGATTCCCAGTTTGGCACCACGCTGGATGCGGGCCGTCGCTATGGGGACAACGACCAGTTTGGCGCGCGCGTGAACCTCGTCCATCGCGAAGGGGAAAGCGGGGTGCCCAACGATCGCCGCCGCACTACGCTGCTCTCCACCGGCCTCGACTACAAAGGCGACAATTTCCGCACCTCTCTGGATGTGGGGTATCAGAAGAAAACCTTCCATGGCAGCCCGACCAGCGTCAATATCTCCGCCGTGGATTTCGTGCCTGAACCGCCGAAAAACGATCGCAACTTCTCGCAGAAATGGGCCTACAGCAACATCGAAAATGAATTCGGGATGTGGCGCAGCGAGTACGACATTACCGATAACTGGACGGCCTATACCGGCCTCGGTGCGCAGCACGCTCACGAAGAAGGGATTTACAGCGCGCCGAAGCTGCTGGATAAAAGCGGTAAGGCGACGGTCAGCCGTCTTGATACCAACCGCATCAGCGATTCCGTCAGCGGGATGGCGGGTATTCGCGGTAACTTTGCTACCGGCTTCGTAACGCATAAAGTCAACGTCGGTTACTCCGCGATGACCAAAAACGAAAAAATCGGCTGGAAAATGTCGTCGGCGGCGGATAACCCAACCACCAATATCTATCACAATACCGGTGTGGATATGCCGGACAGTTCCAGTTTCAACGGCTTAGGCGGAAAATACAGCGATCCGCTCACCAGCGGGCGTACCCGGACGCAGGGCTGGCTGTTGAGTGATACGCTGGGCGTGCTGGACGACAAACTGCTGTTTACCGCCGGGGCGCGTCATCAGAAGGTGGTCATTCGCGGATACAACAAAATTACCGGGCAGGAAAATAAAGCAGACGGCTTCGACGGCAGCCGCTGGATGCCTACCTACGGCGTGGTTTACAAGCCGTGGGGGGCGATCTCCCTGTATGCCAACCACACCGAAGCGCTGCAGCCGGGTCAAACAGCCCCCAACACCGCCACCAACTACGGGCAGAGCACCGGCATCGTTCACTCTAAGCAGAACGAAGTGGGCGTGAAGGCGGATTTTGGTCGCGTGGGCGGCTCCCTGGCGCTGTTTGAGATCAAAATGCCGTCGGCGATCCTCAACAGCAACGGTCATTATGGTCTTGATGCCGAGCAGCGTAACCGCGGCGTGGAGCTGAATGTGTTCGGTGAGCCCCTGCTGGGCGTCCGTCTGAACGCCAGCGCTACCTGGCTGCAGGCGGAGCTGACCAAAACCAACAACGGCCTCAACCAGGGCAATGATGCGATTGGCGTTCCGAATTTCTATGCCGTTCTGGGCGCAGAGTATGACATCAAACCGATTGATGGCCTGACCGCTACCGCGCGCGTGAACCACTCCGGCACGCAATACGCGGACCTGGCGAACACCAAAAAGCTGGACAGCTACACCACGCTGGATCTGGGTATGCGTTATCGCTTCGCCGTTAACCACAATCAAAATCAGATGACGGTGCGTGCGGGTATCGACAACGTGACTAATGAAAACTACTGGTCCAGCGTGGATGATTCAGGTACCTACATCACCCAGGGCGAACCGCGTACCTTTAAAGTCTCGGTGGGCTACGCATTCTGAGAACGCCGCTCGTTATCCGGGGCAGGGATGCCCCATTCCCTTGCTACCACCAGCCTGAAGTGTTAAAACGTGCCCCTTCTAAAAAAGAGACAGGGGTAGGGCGTGAAAGACGCGTCATCCGCTTCAGGCACCGGTAGCGCTGAAGCTTCGTCGGAACAGAATCCGACGCTGCAACGTGGTTTGCAAAATCGACATATACAGTTAATTGCCCTCGGTGGGGCTATCGGTACCGGGCTGTTTCTCGGCATCGGCCCGGCCATTCAGATGGCGGGGCCGGCGGTATTGCTGGGTTATGCCCTCGCCGGGATTATCGCCTTCCTGATCATGCGCCAGCTTGGCGAGATGGTCGTCGAAGAGCCAGTGTCAGGCTCGTTCGCGCACTTTGCGTATAAATACTGGGGCCCGTTTGCGGGGTTCCTCTCCGGCTGGAACTACTGGGTGATGTTTGTGCTGGTGGGGATGGCAGAGCTGACCGCCGCTGGCATCTACATGCAGTACTGGCTCCCGGATGTGCCCACCTGGATTTGGGCGGCGGCCTTCTTCATTATCATCAATGCCATCAACCTTGTGAACGTCCGTTTGTACGGTGAAACCGAGTTCTGGTTTGCGCTCATCAAGGTGCTGGCGATTATCGGCATGATTGGTTTTGGCCTGTGGTTGCTGTTCTCGGGTCACGGCGGTGAGCGTGCCACGATCGACAACCTGTGGCAGCACGGGGGGTTCCTGGCGACCGGCTGGAAGGGGCTTATCCTTTCGCTGGCGGTGATCATGTTCTCTTTCGGCGGGCTGGAGCTGATTGGTATCACCGCCGCTGAAGCGCGCGACCCGCATAAAAGCATTCCGAAAGCGGTCAACCAGGTGGTGTACCGTATTCTGCTGTTCTACATCGGTTCGCTGGTGGTATTGCTCGCGCTCTATCCCTGGGTTGAGGTGAAATCAAACAGCAGTCCGTTTGTGATGATTTTCCACGATCTCAACAGCAATGTGGTGGCCTCAGCGTTGAACTTCGTTATTCTGGTGGCGTCACTTTCGGTCTATAACAGCGGCGTTTACTCCAACAGCCGGATGCTGTTTGGCCTCTCCGTTCAGGGGAATGCGCCGAAGTTCTTAACCCGCGTCAGCCGTCGCGGCGTGCCGGTGAATTCTCTGCTGTTGTCCGGTGCGATCACCTCTTTGGTGGTGGTGATCAACTATCTGCTGCCAAAAGAGGCGTTTGGCCTGCTGATGGCGCTGGTGGTTGCCACCCTGCTGCTGAACTGGATCATGATCTGCCTGGCGCACCTGCGTTTTCGTGCCGCGATGCGTCGTAAGGGACGTGAGACGCAGTTTAAAGCGCTGCTTTATCCGGCAGGAAACTATCTCTGCATTGCTTTCCTCGGGTTGATCCTTGTGCTGATGTGCAGCATGGACGACATGCGGCTTTCCGCGATGCTGCTCCCGGTGTGGGTCATCTTCCTGTTTCTGGCGTTTAAACTTTCCCGCAAGCAATAATGCATGCCGTCCTCTCCCGGTGGGAGAGGGCGAGCTATCCGGTTTCTCATCCCAACGCGATTAACCTCTTTATCGTGACCCCTCTCCCAAATCTCTCCTGATCCACAGGATCTTTATTTTGTAATCGATTACTTTTCATTTGAGGGTATTTGTAATCGATTACTTTTCTAGGGTGAGGCTCATTATGGTGTCAACAACTGAAAGTAGTGGAAAGGTGATAGCGCAGCACCGGCTGCTGGTTCCGCGTCTGTCGCTGATGATGTTTCTGCAGTTTTTTATCTGGGGTAGCTGGTCGGTCACGCTGGGTCTGGTGATGACCCAGCACAACATGTCGCTGCTGATTGGTGATGCGTTCTCCGCCGGGCCCATCGCCTCTATTTTGTCGCCGTTCGTGCTCGGGATGCTGGTGGATCGCTTCTTCGCCTCGCAGAAGGTGATGGCGGTAATGCACCTGGCGGGCGCGGCTATCCTGTGGTTCGTTCCGGGGGCGCTGATCGCTGAAAATGGTGCGCTGCTGATTGGCCTGCTGTTTGGCTACACGCTTTGTTATATGCCGACGCTGGCGTTAACGAACAACATCGCGTTTCACAGCCTGGCAAACGTCGATAAAACCTTCCCGGTGGTGCGCGTGTTCGGCACTATCGGCTGGATTGTCGCGGGGATCTTTATCGGCGTTACCGGCGTGGCCTCCAGCGTCACGATCTTCCAGGTTGCGGCGGCGAGCTCCGTGCTGCTGGCGCTCTACAGCCTGACGCTGCCGCACACGCCCGCCCCGGCTAAAGGGCTGCCGGTCCAGATTCGCGATCTGTTCTGCGCTGATGCGTTTGCCCTGCTGAAAACCCGCCACTTCCTGGTCTTTTCCGTCTGCGCAATGCTGATTTCCGTGCCGCTTGGCACCTACTACGCTTACACCGCCTCATATCTGGCGGATGCCGGGATTGCTGATGTCAGCACCGCGATGTCGTTCGGCCAGATGTCAGAGATTGTCTTCATGCTGGTGATCCCGCTGCTTTTCCGTCGTCTGGGCGTGAAAGTCATGCTGCTGGTCGGCATGCTGGCGTGGTTTGTCCGTTACGCGATGTTTGCCATGGGGGTGAGTGAGGAGGGACGTTTCCTGCTCTATCTCGGCATCCTGTTGCACGGTGTGTGCTATGACTTCTTCTTTGTGGTGGGCTTTATCTATACCGACCGCGTGGCGGGCGAAAAGGTGAAAGGCCAGGCGCAGAGCATGATCGTGATGTTCACCTATGGCATCGGCATGCTGCTTGGTTCGCAGATTTCTGGCGCGCTGTATAACCGTCTGGTGGCGGGACAGGCCGTGCCGCAGGCGTGGGTCACCTTCTGGTGGATCCCGGCGGTGGCGGCAGCGGTGATTGCGCTGATTTTCCTTCTCACGTTCAAATATGACGATGACAAGGCGTAACGTTCAGGAGGTGGTATGAGAACGATTAAGGGACCCGGTATTTTCCTGTCGCAGTTTATCAGCGCAGAAGCGCCGTTTAACTCGCTGGATGGGCTGGCAGGCTGGGCAGCAGGTAAGGGCTACAAAGCCGTGCAGATCCCCTGCAATCATCCGCACATTTTTGACGTGGAGAAAGCGGCTGAGAGCCAGACCTACTGTGACGACATTACCGGCACGTTGGCGGAGCACGGGCTGGCGATCAGCGAGCTGTCGACCCATCTGGAAGGGCAGCTTATTGCGGTGAACCCGGTCTACGGCGACGCGTTTGACCATTTCGCGCCGGCAGGCGTGCGGGGTAACGACGCGGCCCGTCGGGCGTGGGCGACCAGCAAATTGAATCAGGCGGCGGCGGCCTCCGCAAAATTAGGCCTGACAGCGCACGCCACTTTTTCTGGATCGCTGGCGTGGCCATTTTTCTACCCGTGGCCGCCGCACAACGCGCAGCGTTTTCAGGACGCTTTCCAGACGCTGGCAACCCGCTGGCGGCCCATTCTGGACACTTTTGATGAGCATGGCGTCGATGTCTGTTATGAGTTGCATCCGGGGGAAGACCTGCATGACGGCGTGACGTTTGAGCGTTTTCTGGCGCTTGTGGACAACCACCCGCGCTGCAATATTCTCTACGATCCCAGCCATATGCTGCTTCAGCAGATGGACTACCTGACGTTTATCGATCTCTACCATGCGCGCATTAAAGCGTTTCACGTCAAAGATGCGGAGTTTCGTCCCAACGGGCGCAGCGGTGCATACGGTGGCTACCAGCCGTGGATCCATCGCGCGGGTCGCTTCCGGTCGCCGGGCGACGGGCAGATCGACTTCACCGGTATTTTCAGCAAACTGACCCAGTACGACTACGAGGGCTGGGCAGTGCTGGAGTGGGAGTGCTGTCTTAAGGATGGCGATACCGGTGCCCGCGAAGGCAGCGAATTTATCCGTCGTCATATCATTCCGGTATCCGGGCGCGCGTTTGACGATTTCGCCGCGGGAGGCAGCCATGATTAACGTCGGGATTGTCGGCAGTGGCTTTATCGGCCCGGCGCACATTGAGGCGCTGCGGCGTCTCGGCAGTGTGCAGGTGGTCGCCCTGTGCGACAGCTCGCTTTCACAAGCGCAGGAAAAGGCGCGCCAGCTGAATGTGCCCCATGCTTACGGGAACGTTGAGGCGCTGCTCGCCCATCCGGATCTGCACGTGGTGCATAACTGCACGCCAAACCATCTGCACGCAGAGATTAACCGACAGATTTTGCGGGCGGGTAAGCATGTTTTTTCCGAAAAGCCGCTGTGTATGACCCCGGAGGAGGCCCGCGAGCTGGTGGCACTGGCTGAGCAGGCGGGCGTGGTACACGGCGTCAGCTTTGTCTATCGCCAGTTTGCGATGGTGCGCCAGGCGGCCAGCATGAGGCGCGAGGGCAGTCTCGGTCGGCTGTTTGCCACGCATGGCAGCTACCTGCAGGACTGGATGCTGCTGGAAACCGACTACAACTGGCGGGTGGATGCCACGCTGGGCGGTGCATCGCGCGCGGTGGCGGATATCGGCTCCCACTGGTGCGACACGGTGCAGTTTGTGACCGGGCGGCGGATCACCGACGTGATGGCCGACCTCGCCATCGTCTGGCCAACGCGCAAGGCCAGTGCGGCGGGAAACCGGACCTTCACGGATGATCGCAGCGCGAACGATGAAGACAGACCGGTCACCACCGAAGATTTTGGCTCGGTGCTGGTGCGCTTCGACGATGGCAGCAAAGGCAGTTTTAACGTCTCGCAGGTCAGCGCCGGACGCAAAAATCGGCTGACGTTTGAAATTAACGGCAGCGAACGGTCCGTGGCGTGGGATCAGGAGGTGCCGCAGCAACTCTGGATCGGCCATCGCGCGCAGGCAAACCAGACCCTCTCCGACGATCCAAACCTGATGAACCGTGACGTGGCCGAAAGCGCCCATTTTCCTGGCGGACATATCGAAGGCTGGCCTGATGCCTTTAAAAATATGATGGTGCAGTTTTACCGCGCCGTGATGCAGGGGGAGATGCCGGCACAGCCGCTGTTTGCGACGTTCCATGACGGCGCGAACGTCATGTATATCATTGATGCGATAGTGAAAAGCCATCAGCAACAGCGCTGGGTGCGCGTTGCGTATTGACGCGTTGCCCGGTTCGCCGGGCAACGAATTTATGGTAGCCTGCATAAAACGTTAACCGCAGGAAATGCCGTCGCTATGTCCATTCAGAAAATCGCTCAGCTTGCCGGGGTGTCCGTGGCAACGGTCTCTCGCGTGCTTAACAACAGCGATACCGTGAAAGCGAAAAACCGCGAACGCGTCCTGCAGGCGATCAAAGAGAGTAATTACCAGCCCAACCTGCTGGCGCGCCAGCTGCGAACTGCCCGCAGCTATATGATTCTGGTAATGGTGTCGAACATCGCTAACCCGTTCTGCGCCGAAGTGGTGAAAGGCATTGAAGAGGAAGCCGAAAAGAACGGCTACCGCATTCTGCTGTGCAACTCCGGCTCTGACATTGAACGCTCGCGTTCGGGGCTGAGTTTGCTGTCCGGTAAAATTGTCGACGGCATTATCACCATGGATGCCTTCTCAAAGCTTCCTGAACTGGCCGCCCTGATTGGCGCTGCGCCGTGGGTGCAGTGCGCCGAATACGCCGATGCCGGTGCGGTCTCCTGCGTCGGGATTAACGATGTGGACGCCTCGCAGCATGCGGTCAGCCAGCTTGCCGACGGTGGGCGCGGGCGGATCGCGATGATTAACCACGACCTGAGTTATAAATATGCCCGCCTGCGCGAGCGTGGCTATAAGAGCGTTATCCACCTGAAAGATCTGGCTTACCAGGCGGTGGAATACGCCAGCGATCTCAGCTTCGGCGCCGGAATGGCGGCGATGCAAAACCTGCTGAAGGAAAACCCGCCTGACGCGGTCTTTGCCGTTTCCGATACCCTGGCGGCAGGTGCATTGCATGCGATCCAGCAGGCGGGATTACGCGTGCCGGAAGACATTGCGGTAGTCGGGTTTGACGGTACGGAACTGGCGGAGATGATTTCGCTCACCACCATCGAACAGCCGTCGCGGGATATTGGGCGCAAGGCGGTCGATTTGTTGTTGAATAAAATCGATAACCCGGATGCGCCCACAGAAAGAGTGATGATGGACTGGCGCTTTATCTCCCGCGCCAGCGCCTGATTATTTCGCTATTACGCCAGCCAGCGAGCGAATATCGTTTCCGGTCGGAGACTGATGAATACGCAGACCAAATTCATCCACCACGGCGAATATATGGTCGAAAATATCGGCCTGAATCGCCTCATATTCCGCCCAGACGACTGTGTTAGTGAACGCGTATATTTCAACTGGCAGCCCGTTAGCTTCTGGCGCTAACTGGCGAACCATCAGCGTCATATCTTTACGGATCCGCGGGTGATTACGCAGATATTCATTTAAATAGGCGCGGAAGGTTCCAATATTGGTCATTTTGCGCAGGTTCAGCACCGATTCGCCTTCACCGTTTTCCTGATTCCAGAGCGAAATTTCTTCGTGACGCGCCGCCATGTACGGCTTAAGCAGCTTCGCCTGAATCAGCTGCTGTTGCTCCTGCTCGTCGAGGAAGTGGATGCTGGTGGTGTCTATATTCAGGCTACGCTTGATGCGTCGCCCGCCGGAGGCCGACATGCCGCTCCAGTTGATAAAGGCATCAGAGACCAGCGCCCAGGTCGGAATGGTGGTGATGGTGTTGTCGAAGTTGCGCACCTTGACGGTGGTCAGGCCGATGTCCGTGACCGTGCCGTTGGCTCCGTATTTTGGCATCTCCAGCCAGTCACCGAGTTTAAGCATGTCATTGGCGGAGAGCTGGATCCCGGCGACAAGCCCGAGGATCGGGTCTTTAAACACCAGCATTAACACCGCAGCCATGGCGCCCAGGCCGCTAATCAGAATGGCTGGCGACTGACCAATCAGCAGCGAGATAATTAAAATCCCCACCAGAATAGCGCTCACCAGTTTTATTCCCTGGAAGATGCCCTTCAGCGGGAGCTGCGAGGCTGTCGCCATCTTTTGCGAAAGATTGAAAATGACGTCCAGCAGCGAGAAGAACGAGAGCAGGGCATACACCATCACCCACAGCCTGGCGCAGGTGGTGAGCATTTCCGCGGCTTCGCTGCCTTTTTGCAGCCACAGTACCGCCTGAACGTTGACAATAATCCCCTGCAGGGTAAAGGCGACACGGTGAAATAACTTGTTCTGGGTAATGATTTGCAACCATAAATGGCTGCTGGCCTGCGCGCGCTTCTCAAAGGCCCGCAGGACCACTTTGTGCAGAATAAAATGAACGATGAGTGCGGTAAGAAAAATAATACCAAAGATAATCACTAAAGAGGTGGTGTGATTAATTTCAATGCCTAACTCTTCAACCTGAGCAATTAATTCCTGCATAACGTCTCCTGTATTGATGCAGCCCCATAATGGCGGCTGCGGATCTATTATGCAAATTCGTCAGGGTTATTTGACGGCGTGGCAGGTCGTCACCACCGGCAGGCACAGCCGATGGCGAACCCGCAGCGTCGCCAGCGCGAGGATCACCATCAGGCCAGTTTCTACCGCGAGGAAGAGGGTGATCGCCTGGGTGTAATCTCCGTGATGATTCTGCAGACCGTGCAGCAAAATCGCGCCAAAGATGGCCGGGCCGAGTCCAAGCGCCGCCTGCTGCAGCGTGCTCAAAATGGCGCTCGCCGCCCCGGCGTCATCAGGCTGAATATCGCGCATGCCAATACGATAAAAACTGTTCACGATCAGCGCCTGACCGTAGCCGACCAGCCCGGTCGCGGGTGCCAGCGTCAGCGCGGTATTGTGCATTCCCCAGAGGCGGAAGGTGACAATCAGTGCCAGCAGGCCCGCTATCTGGATCGCCAGACCGGTCAGCAGAATGGTACTGGTGCTGTAGCGGGCAATCAGACGCGGGGCAAACCACGCTGAAATAAAGTAGGTGACACCCAGGGCGATAAAACTGTTGCCAGACTGCCACGGCGCCATCCCCAGACCGGTTTGCATGGTTAACGCCATGCAGAACATAAAGCCGGACCAGACGCTAAAAAAGAGCAACGCAATCAGCACGCCAAAGCGGATACTGCGCAACTGCAGCAGGCGCGGCGGGATCAGCGGATGCGCATCGTCCCGCTCTTTTTTACGGGCGTTGAGGGCCATCAACCCGGCAAGCGGAATAATGGCGATAAGCGCGACCTTGAGCGGCCAGGACCAGTGCCACTGCGGGCCAAGCGCCATCGGGAACAGCAGGCAGCAGAGGATGATCGCCAGCAGGACGGTGCCCGTCCAGTCAATGCTTGATGGCGTGTCGCGGCGGGTTTCCGGCACGTAGCGGCGGCTCATGGCCAGCACCACCAGACAAATCGGCACGTTGATAAAGAAGGCGTTACGCCAGCCGAGGCCGGCAATGTCCGCCGATACCAGCCAGCCTCCGCCCATCTGGCCGACGATAAACGCGATGCCGCCGATGCCGCCAAAGAGGCTGATGGCCTTCGCGTGGGCCGTACCTTTCAGCGTTACGTGCAGGGTGGCGAGAATTTGCGGCATGATCAGCGCCGCGCCAGCCCCCTGAAGAATACGGGCGACCAGCAGTTGTTCAATGTTGCCTGCCATTCCGCACAGCAGCGAGGCCAGGCCAAAGCTCGCCACGCCCCACATGAAAAGACGACGGCGGCCAAGGTTATCCCCCAGCTTGCTGCCGAGGGCAAGGCAGACGGCAAAGGCCACACCGTAGAGGGCCACAATTAATTCCAGCTCGGTGGCCGTAGCGTGCAGCGAATGGGTGATAGCATCCAGCGCCACGTTGGTGATTGAGGTATCAATCAGTGGCAGCATCTGGCCGGTTAACAGCAATATCAGGCCTGCGCGGCCCGGTGAAACGACTGACGTATTCATGGTAACTCCATTGCGTCATTCAACAGATGGTCGTAGCATCAACGATCTGATAAACGGGTACCAGTTCTTGCTTATACTGGTACTGGCACTACCATGCAGGGGGATTTATGGCGCTGATGTCTGAACCCGTCGTCTCGCTCAAGGATGACACCCGAAAACAACTTGGTGCGTTTTTACGCGCCCGACGCGAAAGCCTCGATCCGCAGCGGCTCGGCCTGCCGCGCAGCGGTCGACGCCGCACGCCCGGGCTGCGCCGTGAAGAGGTGGCCCTGCTGGCGGACGTCGGGGTGACCTGGTACACCTGGCTTGAGCAGGGCAGGGACGTCAATCCGTCCAGCGCGGTGATGACCGCCGTGGCAAAAGCGCTGCAATGTACCCCGACCGAAGCGCGCCATCTTTTTGTGCTGGCCGGGCTACCGCCGGGTGAAGCACCGCAGGCCACCTGCTGTGAAGGGATCAGCGAAGGCACGCGCCGCCTGCTTGATACGTTAATGCCGAAACCGGCCAGCATTCAGAAACCCAATTTCGACATCGTGGCGTGGAACGACAGCTTTGGTCATCTGATGGGTGTCGATTTCAATACGATCCCCCCGGAAGACCGCAACTGTATTTATCTGTTCCTCACCCACCCGGCATGGCGCGCCCGTCTCGGCAGACGTGACGATGTGCTGCCCGTCTTTGTCTCCTATTTCCGGGCGGCGATGGCCGAGCACCGGGGTGACCCGCTGTGGGAAGCCAAACTGGCGCGCTTCTTTGCGGTGTCTGAGGAGTTTAAAAATCTGTGGCATCAGCGCAATGACGTGCGCGGTGTGGAAAACCAGCTCAAGTTGTTTACCCATCCTGAGCTTGGGGAATTTACCCTGCAGCAGATGTACTGGTACTCTGCTCCACGAAACGGTTCCCGGTTGCTGGTGTATCTGCCAGTAGATGAAGCCGGGGAGAGAGCAATGGAATGGCTGACGGAGCAGGCAAAATGAAGGTTACCGGCAAACAGGAGCGGCTGCTACGCCGCGCACTCAACGAGTGGCAACAGGAAGGCACATTAACCGCTGACGACCATCAGCGGCTGGCCGGTACGCTTCAACGCGTGACCATGGACTGGCAGCGGCTGAGCCGCTATGCCTTCTGGACGGCACTTGCCTGCGTCATTATCGCCATCGGCAGCCTGTTTTCGGACAGCGAACTGATGGCGCGCATTATCGAATTCTTCGCTTTTTCCTCCCTTGCCCGCATCGGGCTGCCGGCACTGCTGGCCGTGCTGTTTTATTTGTGGGGCTTCAGCCGCCAGCGGCGGGAGACGCAGTGGCATTACAGTACCGAAGCGATTTTGTTCCTCGGAGTCTTGTTTACCGCCATCGCGCTCTGGCAGCTGGGTGAACGGCTGGATAACGGCAGCGGCCACATCGCGCCCCTGTTCCTGGCCGGCTGTGCCGTCTATGGCCTGGTAGGCTTTTTCGGCCGCTCCGGGCTGGTCTGGCTGTTTTTCTTGCTCTCGCTTGGCAATTGGTTTGGCGCGGAGACGGGCTATATGTCCGGCTGGGGCGCTTACTGGCTGGGGATGAACTATCCGGTGCGCTTTATCTTTTTCGGCGGCGCGCTGCTGGCCCTGTGCTGGATCCTGCGCGCTGTGCTGCAGTCCCGTCATCTCTACACCACCAGTAAAGCGATGGGGCTGACGTATCTCTTTGTCGCCCTGTGGATCATGTCGATATTTGGTAATTACGATATCGATAACTGGTACAGCGTGACCCAGGCCTCGTTGCTGCCGTGGGCGCTGCTGTTTGCGGTGGCGGCGGTTCTCTGTATTTACATCAGTCTGAAAACCGACGACGGCATGCTGCGCGGGTTTGGCCTGACGTTCCTCGCCATTAACCTCTATACCCGCTACTTCGAATACTTCTGGGATGGGATGAACAAGGTGGTGTTCTTCCTGATTCTGGCGGCGTCGCTGGCGGTGATAGGGCGGTATGCGGAGCGGATCTGGCATGCCGGGCGTGCGGAGAAGTAAGTTTTGCGCGTGTTGATCGGGAAGACGCAGAAAACGCCGTCTGCGTGAGATGCTGACTCAATGGCGAAACCAGGCAGATGACGCGTGATTGAAAACGGGCCGCAGTTGCGGCCCGTTTGTCTTAGCACTCGGTCACAATCGTGCTCAGCGGCAGGCGAGATTTTGGCAGCGTGGCGTTGAAATCTTCCACGCTGTGGTGTCCAACCGGGACCACCACCAGGCTGGTGAAGCCTTTCTCTTTCAGGCCAAACTCTTCGTCGAGGATGGCGGCGTCAAAACCTTCAATGGGTACGGCATCCAGGCCCAGCGCGGCCACGCCTAACAGGAAGTTACCGACGTTGAGGTAAACCTGTTTCGCCATCCACTGGTCGTCATCTTTCAGATCCACGCGGTGCATGTCGGCGAAATAGCAGCGACCTTTGTGATTCGCCGCTTTTGCTTCTGGGGTGTTGAAGCGACCGTCGGCCTCTTCCTGATCCACGACGCGCTCAAGCCACGCATCGTCCATGGCGGTTTTCGCGCAGAACACCACCACATGAGAGGCGTCCATCATTTTGCGTTCGTTGAACACGTAAGTGCCTGCCGCAGATTTGGCCACGCGCGCTTTACCTTCCTCAGTGCTGGCAATAATAAAATGCCATGGCTGGGAGTTCGTGCTGGACGGGCTGTACTGCAGCAGGGTTTTGATCTTCTCCGCTTCTTCAGCGGTCAGTTTCTTGCTTGGGTCAAACGCCTTGGTGGAGTGGCGTTTCAGGGCAACGGAAAGGATATCCATAACAACTCCTGGTGATAAAATTCGCCCGCGTGCGGGCGCGAAAAGGAGTGCAGATTACCGTGCGAAGCGGGAAAAGATAAGTGCATTTTGAGCGCTTAATCTGTTCGTCACAGACGAACAATCAGCGCGGCCTGATCCATTTCTGGTCTTTTTTCGGCAGCTTATCGACGACCAGATTCCAGGAATCGTTGATGAGATCGGCCACCAGTTCCGGCGTAACATCGTCGGTGCCGTAGAGTGAAATCCAGTGCTTTTTATTGAGATGATACCCCGGCTCAACGCCGCGGTAGATCTGCTGGTTTAACAGGGATTTTTCCGGATCGGATTTCAGGCTGACATGCGGTCGTCCGTGAGCAACCGCAACAATCATGAAAATTTTGCCACCCACTTTAAACACATCAAATTCCGGCCCGAACGGCCAGCAGTGTTCGGTGAACGGCAGTTCCAGCGCCACGCGTTTGGCGTGTTCCTGCAGCGATTTACTGTCCATCAATATCCTCGGAGGCGAGTCCACGCCACATGGCTTCAAAGCCCAGCGCTTTAAAATCGACGGCGCGGGACGGATCGCGGGTGGCAAATTCCATGGTGGTTTCGGCAAGCGATAAGAACATGGCATCACCAAAGGTACGAAACTCATCGGACATAAATACCGGCCGCACTGCGCGACGGCACAGTTCATGCAGCTCCGGGAACATCTCCTGCACGGCCTGCTCCGTTTCGGCGCTGATCTTCTCGCTGACGCCAAGCTGGCGAATGGCGGCGTGAGCGACAGGATTACGGATGCCCCAGTCCACGTAGCTGTTCCAGATATTGCGGGTATGTTCTTTGGGAAGGGTGAGCGTGCGATCAAGCTCCGCCAGCATCGTCTGGCAGAGATCCTGCTTCAGGTGCAGATAGAGGGCATTCAGCAGATCGTCTTTGGTAGCAAAGTAGCGGAACAGTGTGCCTTCAGCGACGCCCGCATTCCGGGCAATTAAGGCCGTTGAGGCGGCAATACCTGACTGTGCAAATGCAGCGGTTGCTGCGTCCAGTAAGGCCTGTTTTTTATCTTCACTCTTCGGACGTGCCACTAAATTGTTCCTCCTGTCAATTGTAAAAACCTTGATTGAAACACGTGCTTTGACAGGCTGCAACGCGCAATGTCAAAGATCGAAAACGTCTTGACGACTTTATCATCATATCTATAATGAGTGCTTACTCACTCATAATCAAGTTCAACCCGCGTAAACCATCGGATGGGGCGCGTTTTCGGGTCAGGATATGAAAAAGCCTCTATTCATCTGCGTGGTGTTCGTCATGATTATTGCTTCAGCTGCGAGTTTACCTTTTGTCCTGAATCCTGGATTTGGCCAGCCACCGCAGGGTGCGCAGCTTACCGAAGTGGAGGCCTCCCCGCAGTATCGCGACGGGAAATTCCACAATACGTTGCCGACACCGGGCTTCACCGGCGAGCAAAATATGCTGGTAGCGTGGTGGCAATTTCTGACCCGCAAAACCGAAAATGCCCGTCCCGCGCAGCCGCTGCCGCTGGTGAAAACCGATCTCGCCAGTCTGCCGCTGGAGCAGGACACGCTGGTCTGGCTCGGTCACTCGTCGTGGTATATGCAGCTGGCGGGTAAACGTATTCTGATTGACCCGGTGCTCAGCAACTATGCCGCGCCGTTCTCGTTCCTCAATAAAGCTTTTGCGGGCGAGTATCCCTGGCATGCGCAGAACATGCCGGAGATCGACCTGCTGATCATCTCCCACGATCACTACGATCATCTGGATTACGCCACCATCAGGGCGTTACTGCCGAAGGTGAAACGTGTGGTTACTCCGCTGGGCGTTGGATCTCATTTGCGCTACTGGGGCATGAAGCCGGAAATTATCGACGAGCGCGACTGGAACCAGTCGGTGCGCATCAGTGATGACTTAACGGTGCACGTCCTGCCGGCACGTCACTTCTCCGGACGCGGGATTAAACGCGATCAAACCCTGTGGGGGAGCTTTATGTTCGTCACGCCGGCACAGAAAGTTTATTACAGCGGAGACTCCGGTTACGGTCCGCACTTCAGGGCCATCGGTGAGCAGTTCGGCGAGGTGGATTTAGCCATCATGGAAAATGGCCAGTACGATCGGGACTGGAAGTACATTCACATGATGCCGGCGGAAACGGCGCAGGCGTCGGCTGACCTTAACGCGAAAGCTGTCGTGCCCGGTCATAACGGACGCTTTGTGCTGGCGAAACACACCTGGAACGATCCGCTGATCCAGCTGGCGCAGGCCAGCAAAGATAAAAATTATCGGCTACTGACGCCGGAGCTGGGTGAACCTGTTCACGTGAGTGATACCACGCAAACCTTTCGTGAGTGGTGGGAATAATGTTTAAGCGAGAAGCAGAGGGGGAGAGCAGTATGACCATTTCCGCTCAAGTCATCGACACCATCGTCGAGTGGATCGACGACAACCTGCACCAGCCATTACGTATCGAAGAGATCGCCCGCCACGCGGGTTACTCGAAATGGCATCTGCAGCGTTTGTTTATGCAGTACAAGGGAGAAAGTCTCGGGCGTTACATTCGCGAACGCAAGCTGCTGCTGGCAGCGCGTGACCTGCGTGAATCGGACGAGCGTGTCTACGATATCTGTTTGCGCTACGGCTTTGATTCGCAGCAGACGTTTACGCGTATCTTTACCCGTACCTTCAACCAGCCGCCTGGCGCGTACCGCAAAGAGAACCACAGCCGGACACACTGAACGTGGCGTTATGCAGAAATCCGACCGGGTAAGGCGCAGCCGCACCCGGTTTTTTTTTACTTACGATGCCAGTGAAAACCAGCGACGCCAGACGAAACGCAGGATGAAGAATTCGAGGGCGCCAAGCAGTAAAAACCACACGCAGAACAAAATGGTGTACAGCTGGTTAAGATCGACCATGTGGAAGATCGTCATCAGCTTTTTCGCCAGCACCAGCCCAAGCGACGGCGCAGGTAACAGCAGGCAGGAGAGCAGGGCCATCAACAAAATGCCCCCCGCTGTGAGCAGCGATTCTAACGGGTGTTTCATCTTAATGTTAATCGTCAGTTAAAAATGTCATTGTCCGGCATCGCGGAACGTAAAGCAATATAAACCCGGCAGACGTTTTTTGTTAAATCAAATGCGCTTTTCTGCGAATAAATAACAGAAAGAGAATAATCTCTCAGAAGCGATTAAATTATTATCGCGTTATGTAAATAAATGTCCTTGTCATGCAAATAATTTTACAAACATATAAGTGCTATATCCAATTAACGTGGCAATAACAATGGCTGCGACAATGTATAACGCCAGGCGGCGTGCGCGATAAATACCAAACATGGTTCCTCCTCGTTTAGCGTTGGTTTAGAAATATTTTGTAAAAATCATCGTATTCGAATAATATTTATTAGTTTTGAATATCCCGGCAGTAATTATATTGCGGTAGATCAATTTTACCCGCAAGCCTTAAAAATGAATTTATTAAAGCCAGAAAGGAATTCAGGCTTCCGTCCACCGTATATTGAAGGAAAAATACGATGACCAAAAAAAATCTCTCTCAGAACATGCCGCCTGCTGGTGGGCAGGCGTATCAGCAGACCGTTGAGCAAGTGCTTGCTAACAAGCAGAGCCAGGCAAGCGGCCTCGACCGTGCTGAAGCGCAGGCACGTCTGCATCAGTATGGCCCTAACGCGTTGCCGGAGAAAAAAGGCAAGCCCGCCTGGCTACGTTTTCTCGCCCATTTTAATGATGTACTGATTTACGTTCTGCTTGCCGCGGCGGTATTAACTGCGGTTATGGGCCACTGGGTCGATACGCTGGTTATCCTCGGTGTGGCGGTAATCAACGCGTTAATTGGCCATATTCAGGAAAGCAATGCGGAAAAATCCCTGAAGAGTATTCGCAATATGCTCTCCAGCGAAGCGCGCGTCATTCGCAATGGCAATCATGAAACGCTACCGACAACTGAAATAGTCCCGGGCGATATTATTGTATTACGCGCGGGGGATCGTATTCCGGCGGATATGCGTTTAATCGAAGCGCATAATTTACGCGTGGAAGAGGCTATTCTGACCGGCGAATCTACCGTGGTGGATAAACACATTAATCCGCTGACCGGTGAATTACCGCTGGGCGACCGCACTAACCTGGTCTTTTCCGGTACGACCGTGAGTGCAGGGGGCGGCATTGGCGTGGTCATTGCCACCGGGCAAGAGACTGAACTTGGCCACATTAACCAGATGATGGCGGGTATTGAAAAGCATCGTACGCCGCTGCTGGTGCAGATGGACAAGCTGGGGAAAGCGATCTTCGCCATTATTCTGGCGATGATGGCGGCTCTATTTGTCTTCAGCCTGGTGTTCCGCGAAATCCCCATGGGCGAGCTGCTGCTCTCTCTGATTAGCCTGGCGGTCGCCTCCGTGCCGGAAGGTCTGCCAGCCATTATTTCTATCATCCTTTCTCTTGGCGTACAGGCGATGGCACGCAAGCGGGCGATTATCCGCAAGCTGCCAACGGTTGAAACCCTGGGGGCGATGACCGTGGTCTGCTCGGATAAAACCGGCACCCTGACCATGAACGAGATGACGGTGAAAGCCATCATTACTGCCGACAGTTGCTACCGCGTGGACGGTAACAGCTACGAGCCGGTGGGGAACATTTACCTGGAAGGCAGCGACGAGCCGATGCAGATCCAGCCGGGCACCGTGCTGGAGCAGTACCTGCGCACTGTCGATCTCTGTAATGACAGCCAGCTGATTCAGGACGAACGCGGTCTGTGGGGCATCACCGGTGGGCCGACCGAAGGGGCGCTGAAGGTGCTGGCGGCGAAGGCGCATCTTGAGCCGGTGATGACCACCCTGATTAACAAGATCCCGTTCGATTCGCAGTACAAGTACATGAGCACCCACTATCAGATTGGTCACGAGGAGCACATCCTGATTACCGGCGCGCCGGACGTGATTTTCGCGCTGTGTAAACAGCAGCAGGCCCGTAACGGCGCTGAAGCGTTCGACCGCGCTTACTGGGAAACCGAGATGGAGCGCTATGCACGTCAGGGGCTGCGTATGGTTGCCGCGGCGTTCAAACCGGCGAACGGTGAGCAGGCGCTGACGCATGACGATCTGAATCACGGGCTGATCTTCCTCGGTATTGCCGCAATGATGGATCCACCGCGTCCTGAAGCGATTGATGCGATTCATGCCTGCCAGCAGGCCGGGATCCGCGTGAAGATGATCACTGGGGATCACCCGCAAACGGCAATGAGCATCGGTCAGATGCTCGGGATCACCAACAGCGAGCAGGCGGTGACGGGCTACCAGCTGGAGAAAATGGACGACGCTGAGCTTGCAGACGCCGCGGTGAAATATGACATTTTCGCCCGTACCAGCCCGGAGCATAAGCTGCGCCTGGTGAAAGCCCTGCAGGACAAGGGTGAGATCGTGGGCATGACCGGCGACGGTGTGAATGACGCTCCGGCGTTGCGCCAGGCGGACGTGGGCATCGCAATGGGCATTAAAGGCACCGAAGTGACCAAAGAGGCGGCGGATATGGTCCTGACCGACGATAACTTCGCCACCATCGCCAGCGCGGTAAAAGAGGGGCGTCGCGTTTACGACAACCTGAAGAAAACCATTCTGTTCATTATGCCGACCAACCTGGCGCAGGGGTTGCTGATTGTTATTGCGCTGCTGGCAGGAAACATTATCCCGCTGACGCCGGTACTGATTTTGTGGATGAACATGGCAACCTCCGCCACGCTCTCCTTTGGCCTGGCCTTTGAAGCCGCTGAGCGCAACATCATGAAGCGTCCGCCGCGTCAGACCGGACAGCACGTGATGGATGCGTACGCCGTATGGCGCGTGGCCTTCGTCGGGACCATGATTGCAATCGCCGCTTTTGCGCTGGAAGCCTGGCTGGCACCGCGTGGCCACAGCGCGGAGTTCATCCGCACCGTGCTGCTGCAGATGCTGGTCTGCGCCCAGTGGGTATACATGATTAACTGCCGCAACACTGAAGGGTTCTCCCTGAACCGTGGCCTGCTGGCGAACAAAGGGATTTGGCTGGTCACAGGAGTGTTGTTCCTGCTCCAGGCGGCAATCATCTACCTGCCGTTTATGCAGATGCTTTTCGGTACGGAAGCGCTGCCTCTGCGCTACTGGTTCGTCACGCTGGCGGTAGCCGCGGTGATGTTCTTCGTTGTTGAAATCGAGAAGCGACTGACCCGCAGGTTCCGTAAGGCTGCATAACCTTTTGCCCTCACCTTAACCCTCTCCCGCCGGGAGAGGGGATGCTGACCTCCCTTTCATTGGGCAGAGGGCCGGGGTGAGGGAAACACATCAGAGGTACATCCCCATGAAATTCCCGCTCCTGTTCGTCCTCCTCGCCCTCTTTCAACCCGCGTTTGCTGCTGCCATTCCGGTTCGCGTGGCGGTTGTGGAGCAAACGACCCACGCAGCTGAACGGCACGTGCCTGGCCGCATTGAAGCCATTCATACCGTCCAGATAAGAGCGCGCACGGAAGGCGTGATTACCCAGGTTCATTTTCGCGACGGACAATACGTGAAAAAAGGTGACGTGCTGTTTGAACTGGACGATGCCGAGCCACGCGCCGCCGTGCGTCTGGCACAGGCTGAGGTAAAGAGCGCGGAAGCCACGCTGCGTCAGGCGCAGCAGCAGCTTTCACGCTTTGAAAGCCTGGGCAACAGCAATGCCATCAGCCGTCACGACGTGGATAACGCGCGCATGCAGCGCGATGTCGCCAGCGCTGCGCTGGAGCAGGCGAAAGCTCGCCTCGAAACCCGTAACGTGACGCTGGCGTACACGCGCATCACATCGCCGATTGATGGCCGCGTGGGGCACAGCCAGTTCCATGCCGGCAGCCTGGTGAACCCGTCAAGCGGCGTGCTGGTGGATGTCGTGCAGCTTGATCCGATCCGTATCGCCTTTGCGCTGGAAGAGGGGGCGTTTGCCACCAAAGCCGGACAACATGCGGATATCAGCGCCCTGAAGCGCGCCTGGCAGGCGCGGATTGACAGCAATGGTCAGCGCCTGAGCGGTGAACTGACCTCCGTGGATAATCGTATCGACCCGCGTACCGCCAGCGTGATGCTGCGCGCCGAATTCGCCAACCCGCGCCATCAGCTGCTGCCGGGCGGCAATGTGAATGTCTACCTGCGTCCGGCAAGCGCGCAGCCGGTGCTGACAGTGCCCGCTGCGGCAGTACAGCAAAACGGCGAGGGATTCTTTGCCTGGGTGGTTAACGCAGAAGGCAAAGCCGAAAAACGCCCGCTGAAGATTGCCGGACAGATTGGCCAGCAGTTTGAGATTTCATCCGGCTTACATCCCGGTGAGCGAGCGATCACCGACGGTGCCCAGCGCGTACAGCCTGGCGCAGCCGTCCAGATACTGAATTAAGGAGCCATCATGCTGACGTTTTTCATCAAACGCCCGCGCTTCGCGATGGTGATTGCGCTGGTGATAACCCTGTTGGGTGCCATCGCGCTGAAGATTATCCCGGTGGAGCAGTACCCGCAGATCACCCCACCGGTAGTGAATGTCTCCGCCAGCTGGCCCGGTGCCAGTTCGGCTGACGTGGCGGAAGCCATTGCCACGCCGCTGGAGACTCAGCTTAACGGCGTGGATCACATGCTCTATATGGAATCCACCAGTTCCGATGAAGGTGCCTACAGCCTGAACATCACATTTGCGGCAGGGACCGATCCGGATCTGGCCGCCATCGACGTGCAAAACCGCGTGGCGCAGGCTGTGGCGCAATTGCCCACCGAAGCGCAGCAAAACGGCGTGCAGGTGCGTAAACGCGCCACCAATCTGATGATGGGGGTAAGCCTTTACTCACCGTACAATACCCACACGCCGCTTTTCGTCAGTAACTACGCCAGCACGCAGGTACGTGAAGCGCTGGCGCGTTTGCCGGGCGTCGGGCAGGTGCAGATGTTTGGCGCGCGCGACTACAGCATGCGTATCTGGCTGCGTCCGGATCGCATGAACGCCCTGAACGTGACCACCGATGACGTGGCTCAGGCGTTACGCGAGCAGAACGTCCAGGGGGCGGCAGGCCAGGTCGGAACGCCGCCGGTGTTTAACGGCCAGCAGCAAACCCTGACGATTAACGGGCTGGGGCGTTTAAATCAGGCTGAGGACTTTGCAGACATCATTATCCGTGTGGGGGAGATGGGCCAGCTGGTGCGGCTGAAAGATGTCGCCACGATTGAACTGGGGTCGCGCAGCTACAGCTCCGGCGCCCAGCTGAACGGGCATGACTCGGCCTATCTTGGCATCTACCCTACGCCGTCCGCCAACGCGCTGCGCGTAGCCGATGCGGTTCGCGCGGAGCTGGCGCGACTCTCTGCACGCTTCCCGGACGATCTGACCTATGAAGTAAAATTCGATACCACCACCTTTGTCGCCGCGACCATCAAGGAGATTGGTGTCTCGCTGGCGCTGACCCTGCTCGCCGTCGTGGTGGTGGTTTCCTTATTTCTGCAGAGCTGGCGTGCGACGCTGATTGTGGCGCTCGCCATTCCAGTGTCGCTGGTCGGCACCTTTGCGGTGCTCTATACCCTCGGTTATTCGGCCAACACGCTCAGCCTGTTCGCCATTATTCTGGCACTTACCATGGTGGTGGATGACGCCATTGTGGTGGTGGAGAGCGTTGAAACGCTGATGGCGGAAGGGCAAAGCCGCACCGCGGCTACCGCACAGGCGCTGCGCCAGATTGCCGGGCCGGTGATTGCCACCACCCTGGTGCTGCTGGCGGTGTTTGTGCCGGTGGCGCTGCTGCCGGGGATCGTGGGGGAGTTGTATCGCCAGTTCGCGGTCACGCTCTCCACCGCCGTCACGCTCTCAAGCCTGGTGGCGCTGACCCTGACGCCAGCGCTCTGTGCGCTGTTGCTGCGCCCGCGCCCGAAGAAGCCAGCCGCGGTTTACCGCGTTTTCAACCGCGGACTGGATACCACACGCACCGTTTATACCCGCATCGTTAACTGTATTAACCTCCGTCCGTGGCTGGTGCTGCTGGCAACGGCCGGCGCGGCGGGCGTGGTGGTGTTCAGCTTTATGTCGATGCCAAAGGGCTTCCTGCCGCAGGAAGATCAGGGCTACTTCTTCGCCAGCGTGCAACTGCCGGAAGCGGCGTCGCTGGAGCGTACAGAAGTGGTGATGACCACTGCGCGGGAGCTTATCGCCAGACACCCTGCGGTCGAGGATGTGATTCAGGTCTCCGGTTTTAACATTCTCAACGGTACCAGCGCGTCTAACGGCGGGTTTATCTCCATCATGCTGAAGACATGGAGTGAGCGTCCGCCGCTTGATGAGGTGATGGGAACGCTGCAGCGTCAGCTGCTGGCGCTGCCGGAAGCGACCATCATGACCTTCGCCCCGCCGACGTTGCCGGGGCTGGGCAACGCCTCCGGCTTCGACCTGCGTATTCAGGCTCAGGCGGGGCAAAGCCCGGCGGAGCTGGAACGCGTTACCCGCAACGTTCTGATAAAAGCTAACCAGCATCCGCAGCTTAACCGGGTGTTTACCACCTGGAGCAGCAACGTGCCGCAGCTGACGCTGACCGTTGATCGCGAGCGCGCTGCCCGCCTCGACGTGCCGGTCTCGCGCATCTTCAGCAGCCTGCAAACCGCCTTTGGCGGCACGCGTGCCGGGGATTTTAGCGTTAACAACCGCGTCTACCACGTGGTGGTACAGAACGAAATGCAGTGGCGCGAGCGTGCCGGGCAAATCAGCGAATTGTTCGTGCGTAGCAATAACGGTGAGCGGGTGCGTCTGAGTAATCTTGTCACGATTACCCCGACCGTTGGCGCACCGTTCCTGCAGCAGTATAACCAGTTCCCGTCAGTGTCAGTGAGCGGGTCGGCGGCAGACGGCGTGAGCAGCAGCACGGCGATGGCCGTGATGAGCGAGCTTCTGGCGGAAAACCTGCCTGCCGGGTACGACTATGCCTGGAGCGGGATGTCTTATCAGGAGCAGCAGACCGGGAATCAGGCCATCTGGATTGTCCTGGCCGCGGTGGTTATGGCGTGGTTGTTCCTTGTCGCGCAGTATGAGAGCTGGACGCTGCCCGCGAGCGTGATGCTCTCAGTCCTGTTCGCCATCGGGGGCGCGCTGGTGTGGCTGTGGATCGCGGGATACGCCAACGATGTGTATGTGCAGATTGGCCTGGTGCTGTTAATCGCGCTGGCGGCCAAGAACGCGATCCTGATCGTCGAGTTTGCCCGCGCACGGCGTAATGAGGGGATGGCGATTGTCGATGCGGCCCGTGAAGGCGCCTCACGCCGCTTCCGGGCGGTGATGATGACGGCGGTGTCATTTATTATCGGTGTGCTGCCGATGATGCTGGCGTCCGGGGCAGGGGCCCAGAGCCGCCGCATCATTGGCACCACGGTGTTCAGCGGGATGTTGATGGCCACCGTGGTCGGCATTCTGTTTATCCCGGCGCTGTTTGTGCTGTTCCAGCGCCTGCGTGAGTGGGGACATCGCCTTACGGACTCGTCGCCCACAGCTCGCAATGTTTCTGAACCAGAGAAATAAGCGAACCGCCGTCTGCGATAAAATCGCGCATGCGCTGCGCCTCGCTCTTGCCCTGTTTTAACATCAGGGCTATTTCCTTAATCGCGCTCGTCGCGCCGAGCTTCTCGGCCGACGGCGCAACCTGCTCCAGCAGCCACGCAATATCTTCCGCCACGGTTTTGTGCTCGCCAGTCTGCACGTCCGTCAGAATGCCCTCTAACCCGTAACGACATGCCTGAAAACGGTTAAAGCGGTACAGCAGAAAATCCTTTTCCTGATGCTTATAGGGCCGCGTGGTCAGCAGCCAGTGAGACGTCGCCTGAATCAACCCGGCGATGTTGATCGCGTGGCCGAGCGTCAGCGGTGTATCCATCACCCGCACCTCGACCGTGCCAAAATGCGGGCTGGGGCGAATATCCCAGTGCAAATCTTTAATGCTGTCGATCATGCTGGTGGCGCTCAGACGACGAAACAACCCTTCGAACTCCTGCCAGTTGTTCACCCACGGCATCTGTCCATTATCCGGAAATCCCGAGAAGATATTGAGTCGCGACGAGGCGAACTTCGTGTCCGTACCCTGCATATAGGGTGAGGACGCCGCCAGAGCAATAAAGTGGGGGACAAAGCGCGACAAACCATGCAGCAGATAAATAGCGTCGTCGCCGGTCCGACACCCGACATGCACGTGCTGGCCGAATACCGTCGCCTGCAAAATCAGATAGCCAAACCGTTCGAGCGTGACGTTATAGCGCTCGTCATCGCACACCTCCTGACGCTGCCACTTCTGAAAAGGGTGCGTCCCACCGCCGCAGATCTGAATATGCTGCTCCGCAGCGGCGCGCAGAATACTTTGCTGCATCACCGAGATTTGTGCGGCGGCCTGATCAATGTTCTGACACACGCCGGTGGCGATTTCGAGCATGCTCTCGGTGATATCGTGCTTCACTTCCCCGCCTTTGATGTCGTCTTTGACGGCAGCGATAAGGGCGGAGGAGTCCTGGCTCAGATCGTACCCCGGCGGGTTAACCACCTGCAGTTCAAGTTCAATACCAAGGGTATAAGGTTCAGAGGAATGGAAATCGGGTAATGGCATGGTGCACTCCGTTGTCGTAGATGAAATGAGTATAGACAACGGGTATGGCTCCCACTTCAGGCGGTGGTATAAAGGGACGTGTGGCGGCTATGCTGAACGCCACGGCACACTGATTAGGGCTTTAGCGACCAGGGGAGTTAACAATGTCTGACTATCCAACCATTGCACTGATTGGACCCGGTGCAATCGGAACCACTATCGCTGCGGTGCTGCATGAGGCTGGCCGCACGCCGCAACTGTGTGGACGTACCGCACATGCGCAATTACGTTTGCGGCACGATGAGGGTGAAATCGTGGTACCCGGTCCGGTATTAACCGATCCGACGGTCATCGATCGTCCGTACGATCTGGTTTTTATCGCAGTGAAAACGACCCAGAACGCCGACAGCGCGGGATGGCTGAACGCGCTGTGCGATGAAAACACGGTGGTTTGCGCGCTGCAAAACGGCGTCGAGCAAAAAGCCCAGCTGGCACCGTGGGTCAATGGCGCGACGGTACTGCCGTCGGTGGTCTGGTTCCCGGCGCAGCGTGAGCCGGATGCGTCAGTCTGGCTGCGGGCCAGTCCGCGGTTGACGCTGCCGGATGTGCCGCAGGCAAAACGGGTGGCTGATGCGCTGAATGGCACGCGCTGCGCGGTAGACTTGTCGGCAGATTTTCTTACCGTCGCATGGCGCAAGCTGCTGCAAAATGCGGTTGCAGGCCTGATGGTGCTTGCGAATCGTCGTGCCGGGATGTTCTCCCGTGAGGATATCAGCGAGCTGGCGCTGGCGTATTTGCGCGAAGGGCTTGCCGTGGCCCGAGCAGAAGGCGCGGTGCTGCACGATGACGTTGCGCAGGAGATCCTGGCGAATTTCCAGCGCGCACCTGCCGATTTAGGCACGTCTATCCTCGCCGATCGTCAGGCCAACCGTCCCATGGAGTGGGATATCCGCAACGGCGTGATCCAGCGCTATGGTCGTGCTCACGGTATTCCCGTTCCGATTAGCGATGTGCTGGTTCCCCTGCTTGCTGCAGGCAGCGAAGGGCCGGGTTAACGGCCGCTGACTTTTCGTTCGGCAAAATAGTGCGCGGGCGTGGTGCCCATGGCTTTCCTGAACATGGTGATAAACGCATTCACGGATTCATACCCAAGCGTTGTCGCCACGTTCTGGACCGGGACACCGCTTGCCAGCTCCTGCAGGGCAATAATCAACTGCAGCTGCTGACGCCAGCGGCCAAAGCTCAGCCCGGTCTCGCGCTCCATCAAACGCGCAAAGGAGCGCTCGCTCAGCGCCAGCCGTTTCGCCCATGCTTTCAGGGTGCTTCTGTCGTCAGGATGGCTGACCAGCGCGTCGGCCATGGCGCGAATTTTGGGATGGGCTGAAACGGGCAGGCTCAGCTTCTGCTGCGGCATGCTGGCGAGCTCATCAAGCGTCACTCTGGTCAGCCGCGCGGCATGGCTCTCTGGCGGATAATCAACGCGTTCATGCGTCAAACGGTCAACCAGCGCTTTGATTAACGGGGAAATGGCCAGTGTGCAGCATTTCTCCGGCAGCGCGGCGGCACCGGGCTCAATAAACAGATAGTTGAGATGAGCATTCCAGGTCGCTTTGGCGCTGTGTGCGATCCCGCCAGGGATCCAGACGGCACAGTCTGGCGGCACGATCCAGATATCATTTTCCGCATGACAAATCACCGCGCCATACAAAGCAATAATCAGCTGCCCCTTACGGTGGGTGTGCACCGGCACTTCCGCGGCGTACTCCACGAAATCCAGATGTCGGGCTACGGCCGGGCATGCGGTGGCGTCAGGGTCGAAGAGCGTATTGGCAAGTTGAGGTTTCACGTTTCTGGCAATATTTAGGTATTTTTTGACAGAATAGAGTATTTAAGCGGGTTCGCAAGCCAGTAATAATTCTGGCATGAACACATTAAACGCTTTTCATTTTCATTCGTGGCGCGGCATGCGTGAGCGCTTATCTCCCGTGCTGCGTAACGATGCCAGCGCGCTGCTCTATTCCGCGAGAAGTTTTGCAGCGGCGATGCTCGCTTACTCCATTGCGCTGTCGATAGGCCTCGAACGTCCATCATGGGCCATTATTACCGTCTATATCGTTTCGCAGACCTCGGTGGGGGCCTCGCTGAGCAGAAGTCTCTATCGTCTGGCCGGCACCGTTGTGGGGGCCTGCGCCACCGTTGCCATCGTACCTGTCTTCGTCAATATGCCGATCCTCTGCAGCGTGATGCTGTCGGGCTGGATCACGTTCTGCCTCTATTTATCTCTGCTGGAGCGCACCCCGCGGGCGTATGCCTTTGTGCTGGCCGGGTACACTGCGAGCCTGATTGGTTTTCCTGCGGTATCCGACCCCGGCGGGATTTTTAATATCGCCATTATCCGTGTGCAGGAGATTGTCATTGGGATCTTCTGCGCGGCGCTGATACATCGCTATGTGTTACCCGCGCGTATCTCCGGCCTGTTCAACAGTAAGTTATCGCAAACCCTGCACGCCGCGCGTGAGCGGGTGGCTGACACCCTCGCAGGCAAACCCGTCGCGGTTTCAGACCCGCTGCATCTGGCGCTGGCGCTGCAGTTTCTGCAGGGTATAAGCCACCATATTCCGTATGATTTTGCCCTGTCTGCTCCGGTGCGGCAGGGCAGAAAGGCTATCCATGACCGACTGGCGCGGCTGGTCATCGTCAACTGTGAATTACGCGATCGCTTACCGGCGACGGTGCCTGCCGGGTTGCAGGTATTGCTCGACGACGTTCAGGCCTGGCTGGGGGATGAAGATGCTGCACGCCACAGCACGGCAGATGCGTTAATGGCACGCAGTGAACAGCTCGCAGAGCGCTACGCTGCACAGGCCCGGACGATGAACGACGCGCTGCTGGCCAGTTTTGTCCGTTATCTGACGCAGGCCATTACGCTGTTGCAGCAGTGCGAACGTCTTTCTGATGCCATCCACCATGCGAAGCCCGCCCACGGACTGACGGCGGGCAGGGCAGTTAAAGGGTATGTTTTTCACCGCGATCCTCTTACTGCCGCCCGCACCGCGCTGGGCGCGTTCGCCATCATCCTGAGCGGCTGCCTGGTCTGGATCTTCTCCGCCTGGCCCGATGGCAGCACGGCGGTCTCTATCCTTGGGGTCTGCTGCACGCTGTTTGGCAGTTTCGACACCCCGGCTCCGCACATTGTGAAATACATTATTGGCTCGTTCTGGGGCGTATTGATTAGCCTGCTGTACAGCTTTGCGCTGCTTCCGCAGGTGAGCGATTTCCCCGTGCTGGTGGCCGTGCTGGCGCCGGTATATCTGCTGGCCGGGTCGCTTCAGGCACGTCCTCCCACCACGTTTATGGCGATGGGGATCACCCTGACGCTGCCGGTATTGTGCGAGCTGGGTGCCCACTACAGCGGAGATTTTGCCACGGCGGCCAATACCGCCATTGCGCTGTTTGCCGCAACTGGCTTTGCTGTTATCAGCATGAGCCTGCTGCAAACCGTGCAGGCCGACGCGGCCATCGCACGTCTGCACACGCTGTGCCAGCGCGATATTCGTCGCAGCGTGAAGGGCAAGCTTCTGCTGGATGAGACGCACTGGACCAATCTGATGATTGACCGCGCTGCCCTGTTACTGCCGCGCCTGCAGCGCAGCGGACGTGCCTCAGAGCAGGTGCTTAACCCGCTGCTGCGCGCGCTGCGCATCGGCCTTTCAGTGATGCATTTACGCCGCTGCGGTATGCCCGCGAGCAGGGAGATTAGCGCGCGCCT
This sequence comes from Enterobacter sp. MEB024, assembly GCF_030209635.1. NCBI lineage: Bacteria > Pseudomonadati > Pseudomonadota > Gammaproteobacteria > Enterobacterales > Enterobacteriaceae > Enterobacter > Enterobacter sp. MEB024. Next base: position 274,992 of record NZ_JARVRQ010000001.1, read on the forward strand.
GTATCACCTGAACGACACCGACGCCTTGCGTGAACACATCGCCGACCACATCCGCCTCAGTTTGCCTGCCACAGATGCACAAACGCGCCAGTTTGTCGGCCATCTGGTGGATTTACATTGCGCATTACGGAGGGCAGACGATGGTCAATGATCTGAATATCGGGGGCGTTTTTATCCCGGGACTGCTTGTCACCGCGCTCGCGGCGCTGGCGTGCACGCTGGCACTCATCGCGCTTTTATCGCTCAGCAGGCTCTACCGTCGTTTGCCTTTTCGCCCGCTGCTGGACGTTTCAACTTATCTGGTCACCTTTTTCCTGCTGATGCAGGGCCTGACCGCGCTGGGGTTATTTAGATGAAATCACTACTCTCTCTGGTCGGTCGCTATGCGCTGACGTTATGTGCCGTCGCGGCGGCCACGCTTCTGGCTTTTATGATGTGGAAACATTATGCGCAAACGCCCTGGACCCGCGACGGCCGGGTACGGGCGGATGTGGTACAGATTGCGCCGGACGTATCCGGGCCGGTAATCCGCGTGGCCGTCCGGGATAACCAGTGGGTTAACCGGGGCGATGTGCTCTACGCTATCGACCCGCACTGGCTCACGCTGGCGGTGGCCAGCGCGCAGGCTGAGGTGGAGTCCAGACGGCATGAGATGGTGATGCGACAGGATGCCGCCAGGCGACGCGCACAGATTAAAGCCGCGATTTCCAGCGAGGATTTACAGCAAACGGGCAGCGCCGCGAACGTCGCGGTGGCGAATTATCACGGTGCGCTGGCCGCGCTGGAGCTGGCCGAGCTTAATTTGTCCCACGCCACCGTACGGGCTCCCGTCTCGGGTTATATCACCCATCTGCGGCTTCGCCCGGGGGACTATGCCACCGCGGGGGAGACTAAGGTCGCCATCGTCGATGCGCACAGTTTCTGGGTGGTGGGGTATTTCGAGGAGACCAAACTTCGACATATTCGCGTTGGGGACACGGCGCATATCGTGTTGATGGGCTATGACCCGGTGATTGCCGGACATGTCGAGAGCATCGGCCATGGGATCGGTGATAACAACGATGAGACGGGCGGGCTTGGGCTTCCCGACGTCGAGCCGACATTTAGCTGGGTGCGGCTGGCGCAACGCGTCCCGGTGCGCATACATATTGATGCATTGCCGAAGGGGATTGAGCTGGTAGCCGGGTTGTCGGCGAGCGTGGAGGTGGTGCCGGAATGAGGGGCGTCAGCGTACTGAAGTGAAATCCGATAGTGAGCGCTTTTGAGCAAAAAAAACCTTACCGCCCGGCAGACAGGCGGTAAGGACAGGCAAAGTGGCATAAAAGAGAGGAAAAATACCTGAAATGAGGGTGATGAAACTGTCTGTCAACGTGCCTTACAGGACGTAGCGCACGCCGAATACAAATTCATTGTTCACCAGGCGTCCACGCAGGTTTTCATCCTGCTGATCACGGGCGTTGACAAAGGTGTTACGGCCGCTTTCGATATTGCCCATATCGACATAACGATAAGTGGCGTACAGGGTCAGATCGTCAATAACTTCATAAGACGCACCTGCACCCACGGAGTAGGTAAAGTTGGTTTGCGTGTTGCCAGCAAACTCGCGGGTGTCATTACCCTGCCAGCCACCCACTTTCACTTTCGCCACACCGGCACCCGCCGTTGCGTACAGGGCGAATTTGTCGGTGATCATAAAGTCACGATAAACGTTGAGCATTGCACGTTCAGAATCAACTTTCATGTGGTTGAAACTGGTTGCAAACGTGGAAGAGCCGCTGGTGAATTCTGTTTTTTCTTTAAACACATATTCCGCTTCGGTACGCCAGTTATTGCCGAACTGATAGCCGGCGGCCACGGAACCGTTCAGCTTGTGCTCTTTTTCGTCCCCGGCCACAAATGAACCGATCCCCGGGCGTTCGCTCAGGTTCATGCTCTTGGCCTTCTGATGGGTGTCAATCAGGTTCAGGGCACCGTAATAGCCTTCTTTAACGTTTTCGGCAGCCAGTACCGGGCCGGAAGCGCACAGTGAAATCACAGAGGCGAATAAAACACGTGGCGTTACTTTCATAATAAGTTCCTTTTTTATCTTTCCGATAAATGACAGATAGCTTTACTTATTTCAGCTTTTTAATAGCGTCGAGTGCACAGGCTTCATCAATATCACCGCTCGGCGCGCCGCCAATACCAATGGCACCGATGGTGGCGTTATTTTCTTTAACCGGTACGCCGCCAGCCAGTAATAAGAAACCGGGGATATCGCCGAGGTTTTTCGCCGCCGGGTACTTATTTGAATTTTCCAGAAGCTGGCTGGTCGCCGCTCCGCTGGACGCAGAGGTAAACGCTTTCTGATAGCTGGCTGTCAGGGTATGTGGCCCGGCGTTATCCATACGCTGTACCGCACGGGTGAGGCCTGCAGCATCGACAACCGTCACGCTGACGTTATAGCCTTTAGCGCTGCACGATTTAACGGCTTCGCTGGCGAGTACAGATGCCTGTTCCAGAGACAGGGTGGACTGCGTCAATGATTTAGCGTGCGCAGTCATGGTTAATGCTGTGAGCACAGGCAGAATAAGAAATGTCTTTTTCACAAGGAATACCTTTTAATTAATGAGGCGTAAATAATAAAAATAAAACGCCCGTGAGGTTGATCAGCAAGAGCATCAGAATAAGAAAACGCAGTTCTGTTGTAGTGGTCTCAAATAAATTATTTAACATGGCAACCTTCTTTATTTCAAAAACGTTGCCATGGTGACAACGGGGTCACTATATAAATTCCAGGTCAGTGAGATACATGAGGGCAGGATGATAGGCGTGTAAGGGAAGGACTATAGGCGTGTAGTCCTTGTCGGTGAAAAACAGGCCAGGCGCAGGCGCCCGCTCGACAGCGTGTGAGGAAAAGTAAACCTGAGGTTAGCGTGGTGTGGTGAAGGCTGTAATCGCCTGATTCAGCGCCGCGATGTCCCTGAGCAGGGCCTGGAGGCGGGGCACAATGTCAGACTCGACGGGCAACGTTGTCCCTTCGCATGCCTTTTCAAGACTGCGACACTGCTGCGCTATCGCAGTTGCGCCAATGATATCGGCGGCACCGGCCAGGCGATGTACGTGATACGCCAGCGCTGGCCAGTCGCCCTGACGGGCCAGCGTAAGGCAGGGTTGCATGTCGCGTTGGTTTTCATCCCGCGTGGCATTCAGCAGGGTGAACAATAAGGTATTGTCATCGCCGGTTAACGACCGAAGATTGTCCACACGGATAAACTGGCCGAGGCCTTCCGGGTCAGCAGGTTTTGTGGTCGCCTCTTTTGGGGACACCCGCTGTAGACCCGCCTCCAGTTGCTTCAGATTGAGCGGTTTGAAAAGGCAGTCGTCCATACCTGCGGCAATACAGCGGCTACGCTCTTCGGGCTGAGCATTCGCGGTGAGACCAAGGATAATTAACGGTTTTTGCTGCCGTTCCCGTAACAGCCGGGTGAGGGTTAGCCCGTCCATCACCGGCATATTACAATCGGTGATGACCATATCAACCTGCTGTTCGCTCCAGCGCATAAGGGCTTGTTCGCCGTTTTCTGCCTCGACAACCTCATACCCCAGGCGGATCAATTGCTGCCTGAGCAGGAGTCGGCTTGCCGGGTGATCGTCTACAGTCAGTATGCGTAGCGGGCGTGCCGCCGAAGGGGATTCCGTCACATTTTTCCCTTTAAGACCCGGTGTTGGCTCATTCTATTTTGTTGCGCAGGGCAAAATCATAAATGTCTTTCGGGCTTTTAAGATCGAGCTTTTTCATCAGGCGGCGTTTATAGGTGCTGACCGTTTTATCACTGATCATCATTTCCCCGGCGATATCGACAATCCGGCTTCCTTTTGCCAGAAAATGCAGAACCTGCAGTTCCTTATCCGACAGACTGGCAATATTCCCTTTGTCATCCAGCGGAATATCCTCTGCGGCAATCTGGCGGGCGCGATTAATCGGGAAAAAACCATAGCCACTTTTGATTGCACGGATAGCGTCATGAAGTTCCGTCAGATTATTGCGCTTGCTAATAAACCCATCGGCGCCCGCACCGGCACAACGCTTAATATAATGATCGTCATCTTTACCCGTCAGAACCAGGATCCCGCCTTTAAAATCATTCGCACGGAGTCGCTGAACAACGTTAATCCCATTAATTGTAGGAATATCGATATCGACAATAACCAAATCCGGAAGTAATTGACGTGCCTGTTGTAATGCCTTAAGGCCATCATCAGTCTCGCCGATCACCGTCATCCCGTCTTTTTCCAGCAACATTCTCACCGCCAGACGGGCAACCGGGTGGTCATCCACGATTAATACGCTATTCATTTTATCATCCTGGTTCAAAGGGCTTTGCCTGATGAACACAGGCATGAATATTATGCATAACTATACCATATCTGCAACGATATTACCCGCCGGTCAATAAGCGGGAAATAGCGCTATTTCAATGACATGAAAATTAGAGTGGTGGGTTTTTCTGGCATATTTGCTCGGCAGGAACGACAGGGTAATCCTTTTTATATTGGCCCAAAAGTACCGTTTTTCGTTCTTCAGGTGACTCCTGTCTTTTACGTCAATACGAAATAATGCCTCCCGAACACAACACAGAGGGAGTTCTTGTTATGAAAACGATTTTCCGTACCGCACTGTTGGTGAGCATGATGAGCGCATTTTCCAGCCAGGCCACCGCACAGGAGACAAATCAGGTGAATACAAAAACAATTCGCGCGATGTCAGGCGCTGTTGCTACGACGTCTTTATCCGCATCTGAAACCGCGTTAATCGTGGTGGATATTCAGAATGAATATTACGCGGGTCAGGACTTCCGTGGTCGGATGGTTATCCCGGATGGCGCGGATGTGCTGTTGAAAAACAAAAAGCTGGTCGAGTATGCACACCAAAAAGGGATGCCGGTCTACTTTGTGCGCCACATAACAAAAAATAGCCCGCAGCAAAACGGTACGCCGCTGTTCGCTGAGAATTCCGTATTTGCCCAGTTCCATAAGGATCTGCAGCCGACTGCGCAGGACACCATTATTACCAAGGAGACCCCGAGCGCTTTCGTGGGCACCGATCTGGATGCCCGCTTAAAGAAACAGGGAATTAAAAAGGTCATCGTGGCGGGCCTGATGACGCATATGTGTATCTCATCGACTGCACGTGATGCTGTACCGCTGGGTTATAGCGTGATTATTCCGGAAGATGCGACAGCCACGCGCGATCTGGATGACGGGAAGGGGGGCGTGGTGGATCACGACACGCTGCAGCGTGCAGCGCTGGCAGGCGTCGCGGATGTCTTTGCTGAAATCATGACCACGGATCAGGTGATGGCGCTGGCGGTGGAAAAATAAGACCGAACTGAAATCCCTGTGGCCAGCCAGCCCTCTATACTGGCTGGCTTACGGAGGCGGTCATGACATTGAAAATTGGTATCGTAGTCTTTGAAGGCATTATTCCTTTTCACCTTTCGGTGCCTTATGCCGTGTTTGAGAAAGCACTGACGCCGCAGGGTGACGCCCTGTGTCAGCTCGTGGTTTGTGCCACTACACCCGGTGCGCTTAAAACCAATGCCGGTTTTTCCATCGTGGTCGACCGAGGTCTGGATGCGTTAGCCGGGATGGATATGGTGATTGTGCCGGGCTGGGATGTGCCCGAGCATGCACCGGAGCCTGAACTGTTAACGGCGTTACAAAACGCGCATGCAGCCGGGTCCCGCATTGTTGGGTTGTGTATGGGCACGTTCGTGGTGGCCGCCGCAGGCCTGCTGGAAAACCGTCCGGCAACGACACACTGGCGATGGGCGGCGGACTTTCAGCGTCTTTATCCTTCAGTGCAGATGGATAAAGATGTGCTTTACATTGATGATGGCGATGTTGTGACGTCAGCAGGAACGGCAGCCAGTATCGACTGCTGTTTGCACCTGGTCCGACAGGCGTGGGGCGCGGATGTCGCCAACCGCGTGGCGCGCTTGCTGGTGGTGCCGCCTCATCGTCAGGGCGGGCAGCGGCAGTTTGTGGAGCTGCCGGTGCAGAATACGCGTCGTGGAGATAACTTCACCGACGCGCTGGCCTGGGCAACAGAGAATTTACAGCTGGCCATCACGCTGGACTGCGTGGCAGAGAAAGCCTGCATGAGCCGCCGGAGCTTTACCCGCCGCTTTCAGCAAACGACGGGGGAATGTTTTTCAAACTGGCTTTTGAACCAGCGCATTCTCGTTGCCCAGCGCTTTCTTGAAAAAACCGATCGGCCAGTGGAAGATATTGCCGAACGCGTCGGCTTCCCTTCCACGACCTCTTTACGGCGCCACTTTCAAAAGCAGCTTAATACCTCACCTTCCCGCTATCGTCGCGAGTTTCGTGGTCGTTAGTCATTTCCCGGCGTCATTACTGTTCAATAGAGATAATTACGTTTTGCCAGATCCACCAGTTCAGTCAATTTGGATATTTTAAATTTCAGCATGATGCGCTTTTTATAAGCGCTGACGCGTTTATTATTTATATTCATTATGCCGGCAATGACCTGATTGCTGTAGCCGGCAGAAATGTAGCGCAAGATACAGATGTCAGTATGGGATAGCGATAACAACAACGAGGCGTCTCGCGGGTATTTTGTCCGGTGCAGCCTCAGTTCATTGCCATAACAGAACTGGCCGGATGCGACTTTATTGACAGTCCGGACGAGGTTGTCCAGCGTACTGCTTTTATTAAGATAGCCGGCAGCCCCCGCCTTCCTGCTAAGCTGAATGTGAAAATCACTGGATGATGAGGATAAAATCATTACCTGTGTATCAGGGATATTTTTTATTAACTGAGCCAGAGAAGAAAACACGTCTGGCTGTTGTTGCAGATGCTCCATTATTATCAAGTCGGCGTTGAACAACGAATGTTTATCCAGCAATTCTTCCATTGTGCCAAACTGCGCAACAATCTGATGACCATGTTCTGATAATAAGCCCTGGAGTCCAGCGCGAAGCAGTGGGCTGGCGTCCATGACAATGACTTTTTTGCCTGACATTCCTGGTTGTCCTGAATCGGGAAAGGAAAAATTTATTCTCTATCCCGTCAATGCAAATTTGGCTAAGACTTGTCTTTAACTGAGACTTTATTTTCCTCCTCAGCGCTGCCCTGCCTGGCCTGCCAGGTAACGGATCCTTCCTTTTATTATGTCTCCTTGCAACCTTAACCTGGTCGTTTGCGACAGGTCTTATTAAGACTCCGTCGCTCTGACAGGAAGATAGCGTCAGCCAGGGAAAGAATCCCGTATGGAAGTGCGTCTGGCGCGTTGCGCAGACACAGATCGATTATTTACACGAGAATTTAGCGAATGAATCTCAAGCCAGTAAATATTGCAGTCGTTGATAAAAATACGATTGTCAAAGCCGACGTTCTGCGCAGTGAAAAAATAGGCAGTGCCGTCAAAATTAAAGCCATCCCGAATGCAAAATACATTCTTGCTGAAGGGGAAAACGGCGTTGCGCCAGAAAACATTACCCTGAAACGTGTCGGTAAAGACCTGTTCATCATGCTGGAAGGCACTGATGAAGATCAGCCGCAGCTGATTATCGAAGACTACTTTGATAATCCGGGTGAACTGGTCGGTAAAGGGGAAGATGGTCAGTGGCATGAATACATCGCCACCGACGGTGATGATGACCACGAAGCTGCTTTCCTGCTGGACGGTGAATCCTCTGCGCAAGCGCTGGGCGCAGGCGCGATTGCCAGCCTTGACGGTCTGGCGGTTGCGGGTACCGCGTTTTCCCCTGCCTTGCTGGCACTGGGTGCATTAGCGGCGATTGGTGCGGCGATTGGCATCGGCTCCATTATCCGCCATAACCGTGGCGGCAATGACGGTAGTGATAACGGCGACGTTATTCCCCCTCCACCGACAGGTCCTGGCAAACCAACGATCGGCGAAGTTGAGGATGACGTTGGCCCGATCACTGGCCCTATCCACAACGGCGATGCCACTGACGACGCCCAGCCTGTTTTCCGTGGCGGTGGTGCGAACCCTGGCGATACCGTTGAGCTGATTGTCGACGATGAAGTCGTAGGCACCGCGATCGTGGGTGAAGACGGCAACTGGGAAGTGACGCCAGAAAAACCGCTGCCGGAAGGCGAACATGAAGCGGTGGTGGTCATCACCGATCCTGAGGGTAACGCCAGCGAACCGTCCGACCCTATTGATTTCGTGGTCGATCTCACCCCGCCGGAAAAACCGGTGATTGGTGAGGTGGAAGATGATGTCGGTCCGGTGGTTGGCCCAATCAATGACGGTGACACCACTGATGACGCCCTGCCTGTATTCCGCGGTGAAAACGGCACGCCGGGCGACACCGTTGAGCTGATCATCGACGATAAAGTCGTGGGTACCGCGGTAGTGGGGGCAGACGGTAAATGGGCAGTGACGCCGGAAAACCCACTGGCTGAAGGCCAGCACGAGGCGGTGGTGGTCATCACCGATCCGGCAGGCAACGCCAGCGAGCCGTCCGATCCGATTGGCTTTATCGTTGACCTGACTGCACCAGCGAAACCGGTGATCGGTGACGTGGAAGATGACGTCGGCCCAATCACTGGCCCGATTAACAATGGCGATATTACCGATGATACCCAGCCGGTATTCAGCGGCGGCGGTGCCGTACCTGGCGAAACCGTTGAGCTGATTATCGACGATGAAGTCGTGGGCACCGCGATTGTGGGTGAAGACGGCAACTGGGAAGTGACGCCAGAAAAACCGCTGCCGGAAGGCGAACATGAAGCGGTGGTGGTCATTACCGATCCGGCAGGCAACGCCAGCGAACCGTCCGATCCTATTGATTTCGTGGTCGATCTCACCCCGCCGGAAAAACCGGTGATTGGTGAGGTGGAAGATGACGTCGGTCCGGTGGTTGGCCCAATCAATGACGGTGACACCACTGACGACACGCTGCCTGTATTCCGCGGTGAAAACGGCACGCCGGGCGACACCGTTGAGCTGATCATCGACGATAAAGTCGTGGGTACCGCGGTGGTGGGTGCAGACGGTAAATGGGCAGTGACGCCGGAAAATCCACTGGCTGAAGGCCAGCACAACGCGGTGGTGGTGATCACCGATCCGGCAGGCAACGCCAGCGAGCCGTCCGATCCGATCGGCTTTATTGTCGACCTGACTGCGCCGGAAAAACCGGTGATCGGTGACGTGGAAGATGACGTCGGCCCGATCACTGGCCCGATTAACGATGGCGATGTCACCGATGATACTCAGCCGGTATTCAGCGGCGGCGGTGCCGTGCCTGGCGAAACCGTTGAACTGATTATCGACGACGAAGTGGTGGGCACTGCGATTGTGGGTGAAGACGGCAACTGGGAAGTGACGCCAGAAAAACCGCTGCCGGAAGGCGAACATGAAGCGGTGGTGGTCATTACCGATCCGGCAGGCAACGCCAGCGAACCGTCGGATCCTATCGGCTTTATCGTTGACACCACGCCACCGGCACAACCGACCATCGATACCGTTTTCGATAACGTTGGCGACAGAACCGGCAACCTGGCGGCAGGTGAAACCACCGATGACAACACGCCAACCTTCAGCGGTACGGCTGAAGAAAATAGCCTCGTTTACATCATCGTCAACGAGAAAGTGGTGGATTCCGTGCGTGCCACCGAAACCGGCTCCTGGACCTGGGAACCGTCTCCGGGGTTGGCTAACGGTCCGTATAACGTCCGCGTTGTTGCGGAGGATCAGGCTGGCCTGCGCTCTGAGTCGTCTGAAGACTTTAACTTTAACGTGCAGGTGGGCGGTGTCCCTACAGCGCCGGCAATTACCGATGTGATTGACGATGTTGAGTCTCACACCGGCACCGTACAGCAAAACGGTACCACCAACGACGACCGCCCAACCCTCGTGGGGACCGGTCAGGACGGTACCACCGTTTACCTGTACGACGGCGCGAACCCGGACCCGATCGGCAGTGCCGTGGTAACGGGTGGACAGTGGAAAATTGAATTTAATACGCCGCTGGCGCAGGGCGAGCACCGCTTCCGTGCGGTAGCGGAAGATGCCACCGGCAACCGCAGCCCGGAAACGGGCGAGTGGGTCATCAACATTGATTCCATCGCGCCGGGCGAGGCGACAGACGTTGAACTGTGGGACGACTTCGGTACGCCGGGGATTATTGCCGACAACGGTACGACCGATGACAACACCCCGACCTACCGGGGTAAGGGCGAAGCGGGCGGTACGGCGATTATCGACCTGGGCGATGGCACCACCGTGCGTGTACCGGTTGATGCCAGCGGCAACTGGAGCTACACCCCGGCACCTGCACTGGCGGACGGCGACTACACCTGGAAAGTCTCGATTGAAGACAAGGCGGGCAACGTCGGACCTGCATCCGACCCTATCCACTTCATCGTGGATACCAGCGGAAACGGAATTTCGATTAGCCACGTTGTGGATGATGAAGGTGGCATTCAGGGCAACCTGGCCAGCGGCAGCCACACTGATGACACGACGCCAACCGTTGTGGGCCGCGCTACGCCTGGTGCCATCGTGAAAGTCTACGTTGACGGAAACCTGGTTGACAGCGTGGTGGCCGATCCGACCACGGGTCAATGGCAGTACACCATCAGCCCGGCGCTGTCGGCCGACGGCACATATCAGATCACCGCCAGTGAAAACACCGGCACCGGTGACGGTCCACAAACCGCACCGTTTGAACTGACGCTCGATACCCGCATACCGACCGGCACCCTGGACGGTATAGCGGATGATGTCGGCCTGGTTCAGGGCGACCTGGCGAACCCGTCTGTGACCGACGATACCACCCCGACCCTGCGCGGTACCGGTGTGGCGGGCGACCGGGTGTTTATTTACGACGGTACGACCCTGATCGACTCCGTCATCGTCGGGCCTGACGGCAGCTGGAACTACACGTTACCGCCGCAGAATAACGGTACAGAGCTGGATATGAACGTGGTGTTCCAGAGCCCGACGGGCGTAAGAAGCGCACCGAGCGATTCCTGGAAAATCACCATTGATACCGAAGCGCCAACGGCCAGTGCGGTGGCTGACGGCCTGAGCAAAGACTCCGGCGTGAGCGATGCGGACTTCATCACCAATAACAGCGGCCCTGGCAGCCTGGTCACCGGCCATCTCTCGGCTGCGCTGGACGCGGGCGACAAAGTCCTTGTCTCCGTTGATGGCGGCGCGACCTGGCAGGAAGCGCTGGTCGACGGCGATAAGTGGGCCTATGTGGACACGCAGGGCCACAGCGCTGACTGGACCATTTTGACCCGTGTTGTTGATGCGGCAGGTAACTACACCGAGTCGTCGCAGAACGTGGTGGTGGATCAGGTTGCACCGGACGCTCCGACCGACGTGGTGCGGAGCGGTAACGATGTCACCGTCACGCTGCCGGGCAGCAACGTGACGGCGGGTGATTCGGTTCTGGTGAAGGTCGGAGATGTCTCTGTCACGCACACGCTGACGGCAGCGGATATCGCGAACGGTAATGTGACGCTGAGCCTGCCACCGGGCGGTTATACCGATATTCCGGTCGGGGCAGCCATTGTGGACGCGGCGGGTAACAGCTCGGACTACCGTACCAGCGACTTCACCAGCACCAACAACTTTGAATCAGCTGATGAGTTTACGGCGATCAATGCGGGCCAGTGGGTGCACGGAATGCGTTTCTCACACACGACGGATACCAGTACGGCTGACTACGAATTCGACAGACAGCCCATCGGGGTGGGAAGCACAAACAGCCTGTATCTGTTCAGTTCGTCAACAGATGGCGGGATGGAAGCCAGCATGTTTGTCGACTTCCAGTATGGCGCCAGAACCGTCGATTTCGATTTCAACCCGAGATTTGCGGGTCCGTCTACGGTGGTGACGTTCTATGACATCAACGGCAATGTGATTGGTTCTCAGCCTGTGAACGCGCCGATCAGCAACCGTAACGTCCATGTGTCGTTCAACAATCCGGAGGATACGCCGGTTTACCGGATGGAAATCCACCATCAGGAGCAGCCGGGCAGCACCGGATTTGGTTTCAGTATCGATAACCTGGTGGTGAGCGGCACGGCGAAAACCGTCACGCCGGGTGAATTCCTGGCGGATAACCAGGGCGATGTCTGGTATGGCGACGCGGCGGACAACCTCTATCAGGTGAGTGACGTGGCCAGCCTGACCGACGCGGTGATCCAGGGGGGAGAAGGGACGGACACGCTGAAGCTGTTGGGTGCGGATCAGCATCTCGATATGAGCGCGCTGACCAACAAAATCCAGTCAATGGAAGTGTTCGATATTACGGGAACAGGCAACAACACCCTGACGCTGAGCGCGGGCGATGTGCTGGAAAACGCCACACAGAACCTGTTCCACGATAACGACTTCAACCAGTTGATGGTGAAGGGTGATACAGGCGATCGGGTCAATCTCAGCGACCTGTTGCCAAACGATATAGACCCGGGCAACTGGACAAACGGTGGCACGGTTAACGTTGGCGGAGTGGAGTATCAGTCCTTCCAGATGGAAAGCCTGAATACCGAAATCCTCGTTCAGATGGGAGTGACGGTCACGCTGCAAAACCACTAATTGATATCAGGAAACGGAGGCGCCTTTAAGGCGCCTCCGGAAAGTAAAAACGTTTAGCCGTTTTTTTAATCCAGGGATTTTCCCGAACATAAACAGAATATAGTTGGATATTGAGTATGAAAAAGACCATCGCTTCTAACAACAATACTGAGCCAAACATCGCTGCTGTGGCGACACTGCCGCCGCTGCCGACCGACGTTTTACTGTGGAACGACTATCAGTTCCCGCGTGAAATTAACAATAACGATATCAGCGAAGATAACACCCCGACCATTAGCGGTAAGGGTGAGCCGGGCATGACGGCCGTGATCGACCTCGGTGACGGGCAGAGCGTTCGCGTACCCGTCAATGCAGAAGGTAACTGGAGCTGGACGCCTGCCCCTGCGCTGGCGGACGGAACCTATACCTGGTCTGTGGCGCTGGAAGATGCTGCGGGTAACCGTGGTGAAGCCACCGCGCCAGTGACCTTTATCGTCGACACCGTGGGTAATGCGGTTTCCATCAGCCACGCGGAAGATAATACCGGCACGTTGACCAACCCGCTGGCCAGCGGCAGCAGCACGGATGACCTTAAACCGGTTATCGTGGGGACGGCAACGCCCGGCTCTCTGGTGACGCTGTATGTTGACGGGGAAGCGGTGGGTACGATGACTGCCGATCCAACGACCGGTTCGTGGGCCATTGAGATCAACCCTGCGCTGGAGTCGGGTAAAACCTATGAAATTACGGCAGGGGAATTCAACGGTCCTGGTGAAATTCCACCTCCGACACGTCCATTCCTGCTGACCATCGATACCGTTGTTCCGACCGGGACGTTCGATCGCGTATCGGATGACGTTGGTCGCTATCAGGGTGACCTGCCGAATCCGGCGGTGACGGATGACACCACGCCAACCCTGCACGGTACGGGCCGTCCAGGTGACATCGTTTTCGTACGTAATGGCAGCGACATTATTAGCTCCGTAACCGTGGGCGCTGATGGCCGCTGGGAATATACCCTGCCTGAACAAACGAACGGTGCCGCGCTGGATGTGAGTGTGGTATTCCGAGGCCCAACGGGTGTTGAAAGCGCGCCAACCGATCCCTGGAAGCTGGTGATTGACACCGAAGCGCCAGTGAAACCGATCATTGGTGACGTTGAAGACGATCAGGGTCCGGTTATCGGCCCAATTAATAACGGCGATGTGACCGATGATACCCAGCCGGTATTCAGCGGCGAAGGCGCTGTGCCGGGTGAAACCGTAGAACTGATCATCGACGATGAAGTGGTAGGTACCGCGATCGTGGGTGAAGACGGTAAATGGGAAGTCACACCAGAAAATCCACTGGCAGAAGGCGAGCATGAAGCCGTGGTGGTCATCACCGATCCCGCGGGTAACACCAGCGAACCTTCCGATCCGATCGGCTTTATCGTTGACACCACGCCACCGGTGAAACCGACTATCGACACCGTCTTTGACGACGCGGGTCAGCAAACAGGTTATCTGCAAAACGGCGATATCACTGACGACAGCACCCCGACCTTTGCGGGTTCTGCCGAAGAGAACAGCCTGGTGTACATTATCGTCAATGGCCGTGAAGTTGCTTCCGTTCGCGCCACCGATGAAGGTACCTGGACCTGGACGCCGCCGCTGGGGCTGGCGAACGGTCATTATGACGTGAAAGTGGTCGCCGAAGACAAAGCGGGTCTGCGTTCGGATCCTTCCGATGCGTTCTCCTTTGATCTGCTGGCGGGCGGTATTCCAACGGCACCGGCGATCACCGATGTGATTGACGATGTCGAATCACACGTCGGCACGGTACAGAACGGTGGCATCACGAATGACGATCGTCCGGTTATTACCGGTACGGCGCAGGATGGCACCACCGTCTATCTGTATGACGGCGCGAACCCGAACCCAATCGGCAGCGCGGTGGTCACCGGTGGACGCTGGACCATTGAGTTTGATTCGGCGCTGGCGCAGGGCGAGCACCGCTTCCGCGCAGTCGCAGAAGATGTGACCGGCAACCGCAGCCCGGAAACCGGCGAGTGGGTCATTATTGTGGACTCCGTCGCACCAGGCGAAGCGGCTGACGTGGAACTGTGGGACGACTTCGGTACGCCAGGTCTGATTGGTAACAACGACACCACCGATGACAACACCCCGACCTACCGTGGTAAAGGTGAAGCGGGCGGTACCGCCATTATCGATCTCGGTAATGGCACTACCGTGCGCGTTCCTGTCGATGGCAGCGGTAACTGGAGCTACACCCCGGCACCTGCGCTGGCGGACGGCGACTACACCTGGAAAGTCTCGATTGAAGACAAAGCGGGTAACGTCGGCCCTGCGTCCGACCCGATCCACTTCATCGTGGACACCAGCGGTAACGGCGTATCCATCAGCCACGTCGTGGATGATGAAGGTGCCATTACCGGCAATCTGGGCAGCGGCAGCCACACCGATGACACGACCCCAACGGTGGTGGGCCGCGCGACGCCGGGCGCACTGGTGAAGGTGTACGTTGACGGCAATTATATCGATAGCGTGCGTGCGGATGCGGTAACCGGTAGCTGGCAGCTGACCATCACCCCTGCGCTGAGCATGGATGGGACATATCAGATCACCGCGACGGAAGATCCGGGGACGGGTGACAGTGCGCCTACCGCACCGTTTGAGCTGACGCTGGACACCAGCATTCCGACAGGGACGCTGGATCGCATTGCCGACGATGTAGGCCTGGTGCAGGGCGACCTGGCGAACCCGGCGGTGACCGATGACACCACGCCAACGCTGCACGGTACTGGCCGTGCGGGCGACACCGTGTTCATTTACGACGGCACCACGCTTGTTAATTCTGTGACCGTAGGCAATGACGGCACCTGGAACTACACGCTGCCACCGCAGAACAACGGCACCGAGCTGTCTCTGAGCGCGGTCTTCCAGAGCCCGACCGGTGTGAAAAGCGCACCAACCGCGCCGTGGGATCTGACGATTGATACCGATGCGCCAACGGCGCCGACCATTACCGGCATGTATGACGATGCGGGTACGCTGATTGCGGATGGTGGCCGTTCACGCGACACCACGCCAGAACTGCGCGGTACGGCTGAGAAAAACAGCCTGGTGAAAATCTATGGCCCGGACAGCAAAACGCCAATCGCTTCGGTGTATGCCGATGCGGACGGTAACTGGACGTGGACATCGCCTGCGCTGGCAGATGCGAAACATGATTTCTACGTGACGTCTCAGGATGCGGCGGGCAACGTCTCTGGCGAATCCAACCACTACGGTCTGGAAGTGGATACCCGCGCTGCAGCTCCGATCATTCTGGGGGCGTACGATGACGTGCAAGGCGGCATCTATAACGGCCTGGTGCCAGACGGTGGGCTGAGCAACGACGGCAATATGCAGCTACGCGGAACCGCTGAGCCAAACAGCGTCGTGTATATCTACAACGCGTATAACAACGCGGTGCTGGATACGGTGAAAACTGATGCGAAAGGTAACTGGACCTGGGATCGTGCGGTTGCTGACACGGCTGCCGGTCGTCCGCATATGTTCTACACCATTGCGAAAGACGATCTGGGTAACGTGTCGGGTAAATCTGAGACCTATTCGATCAACGTGGATACCGTTAATGCGACACCAGTTATTACAGGTGCTTATGACAACGTAGAAGGTGGTATTTATAACGGTCTGGTGGGCAACGGTGGCGTAACGAACGACCGCACGCCTGAGTTACGCGGTACGGCGGAGGCGGGTAGCGTTGTGTATTTCGTCAACACGGCGAATGGTGCGACAGTGGCTTCCACAACGGCGGGAGCTGATGGTAAATGGTCTTATCAGGCGACAACTAACTATAACCAGACATATTCCTGGCAGGTTTACTCAATCGATAATGCTGGAAACCGTTCAGCGAACTCATCAACCTTCTCACTCACGGTTGATACGGTGAATAACGCACCTGTTATCACCGGCTCTTACGATGATGTTCAGGGCGGCGTGTATAACGGTCTGGTGGGCAACGGTGGCGTAACCAACGACCGTGGCCTGGATTTACGCGGGACAGCGGAAGCGGGCAGCGTGGTGTATATCATCGACCCGGCAACCGGTGGGACTTATGGCTCGGCGGTTGCGGCTGCGAATGGCGCATGGTCATACCCAGTGACGACCAACTACAACAAGCTGTATGAATTCCAGGCTTATTCAATCGACAGGGCCGGAAACCGTTCGGCTACCTCGTCGAAATTTGGGATCACTGTGGATACGGTGAATAACGCGCCCGTTATCACCGGCTCTTACGATGATGTTCAGGGTGGTGTGTATAACGGTCTGGTAGGCAACGGTGGCGTAACCAACGACCGTGGCCTGGATTTACGCGGGACAGCGGAAGCGGGCAGCGTGGTGTATATCATCGACCCGGCAACCGGTGGAACTTATGGCTCGGCGGTTGCGGCTGCGAATGGCGCATGGTCATACCCAGTGACGACCAACTACAACAAGCTGTATGAATTCCAGGCTTATTCAATCGACAGGGCCGGAAACCGTTCGGCTACCTCGTCGAAATTTGGGATCACTGTAGATACCGTCAACGCCGCGCCGGTGATTACCAGCGTAACGGATAACGTCGGTCCGGTAACGGGCAACGTGGCCAACGCGGGTTCAACGGATGACAACACGCCGACGCTGAACGGTACCGCTGAAGCAGGTAGCACAGTGTACATCGCGGTGAACGGTTCTACGTACAGTGTCACCGCCGCCGCTAACGGCAGCTGGAGCTTAACGCCGTCTGCACTGCCGTTGGGGAACCACACGTTTAGCGTGTTCTCTATCGATAAAGCAGGGAACCAGAGTGCGGGTGTTTCACGCAGCCTGACAGTGGTTTCTCCGAAATCGAGCGGGTTCGAAGATTTTAACACTGTACCGTTCCAGAACTTTGGAAAGGGTCTGGTCACACTGCCAAGTGGTCTGAAATTTACGTTAAACGATAAATATTACCCTGGTTATGGTGCGGCGATTTATCAGTGGGGCGTTTCATCCACAAGTCGGGTATTAGCAATGACTGGCGATATCACCATGCATTTTGACGGGGTAAATGCTGTCAGCATGAAACTTTCTGGTGCGAACGATTCCGTCCAGTCTAGCGTTGTGAAGTCAACATACACCGTTTACGACACGGCAGGGAAAGTGATCTCTTCAGGATATCTGCCAGTTGGTGAGTCAACCTTCTCTGTTAATGCCCCGTCGGGGCGTGAGATTGGAAATATCGTATTCAGTATGGGGCGTGGTGCAAGCAGTGGTTTGTCGGGTGGCGGTAACACTATCAATACCGATCAGTACTGGATTGATGATGTCCGCTGGACAGTGAACACACCGCGCTCAGCATCCAGAAGCATGATGATGAACGCTGAAGAGCAGCATGACGATAACGCCAGTGTTGTTAGCACCCTGAACGATCGTGAAATCAACCTGGATAATCTCCAGCACAAGACGATTGATATTACCAACAGCAAGCAGGACAAGCTGAATATCAGTCTGCACGACGTGCTGACCCACGCTGAAAAAGATCTGTTTATCACCGATGGCAATAAACAGCTGATGGTGCAGGGTAATAAAGGCGACGTGGTAAACCTGAGCGATCTGCTGCCTGACAACAGCGACCCGGGCAACTGGACCAACGCCGGTAATGTGAAGGTATCGGGTGTTGAGTATCAGGTGTTCCACATGGAAAGCCAGGATGTCGAGCTGCTGGTACAAGCTGGCGTAACCGTCAACGTGAATAATCACTAACTTAAACTTTTCCAGGCCTCCTTTCGGGGAGGCCTCTGGAGGATTTATGACTTTTTTCAAGACCTCTTTATTTGCGGCGCTGTTTACCTCCTCCGCATTTTTCATGCACACCGCCACCGCTGCGGAGAATTTTGGCAAGGTGTATCAGCCTGTTGCACCCGTCGCTCAGACTCAGGCGCAAATTGTTTACTACCGTGACGCCGGTAACAGCACCGGCGGGGCGGCACATATTTATGTGGATAATGAATTCCACGATGCGCTGCTGCCTGGCGGTTATACCGTGTTCTGTCTGGCGCCGGGTAAGCATAATCTCGGCGCATACCAGAACGATGCGCCGCAGTATCGTGGTAAAGAACAGGGTTACAACGTCGAAATGAACGGCGGGCAAACCTATTTCGTGCGCGTCAGCCACACGATGAATGCCGTGCCGGAAGCCCGTACGCGCGAGCAGGCGGAGAAGGATTTATCGGGGCTGCGCGAGCAGACCCATGTGCTTTCTCGCGCATCCAGCGTGGAAGCCTGTAAGACTCTGGCCGCGCCTCAGTACAAAGATTACACCCTGTCCGGCGATATTATGTTCCGCTTTGGACAGTCCGGTGAAAAGGGCGTTTCCGCTCAGGGCCGCCAGGCGGTGAAAGACCTGGTGGCGACAATAAAACGTGAAAACGTCGAGCTGAAACAAATCCAGGTGATTGGCCATACGGATGCTATCGGCAGCGATCGTAGCAACTACGCGCTGGGGCTGAAGCGCGCGCAGACGGTACGTACGATGCTGGCAGAAAATGGCCTTCCGGCGCGTTTGATGGTGGCGTCCAGCGTCGGCAGTAACGAGCCGGTTGTTAATGACTGTGCCGCGTCCGGCAAGCGTGAGTTGGTTTCCTGCTATGCGCCAAACCGCCGCGTTGTTGTGCGTGTAAGCGGCGATCAGAACGTGACTGCACCTGAGCAAAAATAATCTTGCGTCCTGCCTTCCCGCAATGGGAGGGCATTCTCTTTTCCCTCGTGTATCCCTCATCAAACCTGTTTCGTGACAAAAAATAACCCGTTCCATTGAGACAGGTCTCATTAATTTAAGACTGTTCCGCGTGACAGAATATTCTTAATTTAAACCAATAAATCAATTTAATTCATTGATTTAAATATAAATAATCAATCAGGAAAAACGCGAAATATGGAATCCTCAACTGCAAATTTTCAGGAGGAACAGCTGCTTGCCGCCGCTCGCGATAACCGACAAAGTGATGATTCTCTGCTCAGAAGTATTGCCTGGGTGTGTGAGCATTATGGTCTCGGTAAAAGCGATGATGTTTTGCTGGCGGGTCTGCCTGTCGAACAACTCCTCACTCCCTCTTTAGCGCTTGATGCGCTCAAAAATGCCGGTGTGACCGGAGGGCTCATCAAGCGTAATAGCGCAGAACTGCCGGAGCAGATCTTCCCGATGATTTTGCTGCGTAAGGGCGCTGGCGGGATGGTGCTGCTGGGACGCGAGCGTCGTAAAAATGCCGAAGACAAATGGGATCTGTTCTATTCCCTGATCATGCCGGATGTCTCTGACGAGCCGGTTGAACTGAATCATGAAGCGCTTAACGAGCTGTATGTTGGCTACGCGATCGCGGCTAAACCGACTGCGCGTATTGACAGTCGGGTTAGCGATATCGCGCCGCCGCAGCCGAAAGGCCACTGGCTGTTCAGTACGCTGTGGCGCTACCGTCGTTACTATCGTAGCGCCGCGCTGGCGTCGGTGCTGGTGAACGTGCTCGCGCTGGCCACCGTGTTCTTTACCATGAACGTTTATGACCGCGTGATCCCTAACCAGGCGTTTACCACGCTCTGGTCGCTGGCGATTGGCGTGCTGGTGGCAATGATTTTTGAAGCCGTAACCCGTAGCGTGCGTGCTCACCTGCTGGATACCGCAGGAAAAAAAGCGGATCTGATTGTCGGCAGCGTGCTGTTTCGTCAGGCGCTGGCGGTGAAAATGGAGCATAAGCCCGCCTCTTCTGGCTCTTTTGCCAACCAGCTGCGCGAATTCGAATCCGTGCGTGATTTCGTCTCATCCGCGACCCTTGCAACCATTGCCGACCTGCCGTTCGTTCTGCTGTTTATTGGCATTATCTTCGCCATCGGCGGCCCGCTGGCGATTGTCCCGCTGCTGATGCTGCCAATGATCCTGCTGGTCAGTATGGCCATTCAGTGGCCGCTGGCCAAAGTGATGAAAGCCAGCCTGCAAGAAGCATCGCTGAAGCAGGGCGTCCTGATTGAATCCATCGAAGGGATGGAAACGCTGAAATCCGTGGGAGGCGAGTCCTGGATGCAGAGCCGCTGGCAAAAGTTCAGCGCCATGCAATCGTCCAGCTCGGCGGCGTCTAAGCACTACTCTACGCTGGCGATGAATTCGGTGAGTTTCCTGCAACAGCTGCAGACGGTCATGCTGATTGTCACCGGCGTGTACCTGATTGATGCCGGCACCCTGACGCAGGGCGCGTTAATCGGTACGGTCATGCTGGCCGGCCGTGTGACCGCGCCGTTAAGCCAGGTCGTCGGTTTAGCCGTGCGTTATCAGCAGGCCAAAGCCGCGCTGACTTCGCTGAACAAGCTGATGGAGAACCCAACCGATCGCAGCAGTGAGATTGACTACATCAAACAGCCTGAGTTGAACGGTGATATCGAGCTTAAAGGCATTACCTTCTCTTATCCGGCGCCGCCCATGCAGCCGAACCCGGATATCCTCAAAGGCGTGAATCTGACGATAAAACCGGGCGAGCGTGTGGCGATCGTCGGGAAAATCGGCAGCGGTAAATCCACGCTGCTGCGCATCATTGCCCGCCTTTACACGCCGGTGAAAGGGCAGATTTTCAGTAGCGGTCTGGACGTGAATCAAATTGAGCCGTCTGACTGGCGAAACAACGTAGGGTTTGTGGGGCAGGATGCGCGTCTGTTTTACGGCACATTGCGCGAAAATATCATGATTGGCCGTCAGAATGCGTCGTCTGATGAGTTCCTCAAGGTACTGCGTTTAACCGGGCTGGACCACATTGCCGCGCGCCACCCGCGTGGCATTCATATGCCCGTTGGCGAGCAGGGCAACAGTTTGTCCGGCGGCCAGCGTCAGCTGGTCTCCCTGGCGCGAACGCTGTTGGCGCGTCCTAACCTGTTGCTGCTGGATGAACCGACCAGCGCGATGGATGCGCAGACCGAAGCCCTGTTCCTGCAACACCTGAAAATCGCGACTGCCGGACACACGCTGGTTGTTGTTACCCATCGCCCGTCGTTGCTGGCGCTGGTGGACAGAATGGTGATTATTGAGGACGGCAAAATCGTTGCGGATGGTCCAAAACAGCAGATTCTGGCTGCGCTCAACGGCACGCCAACAGCGCAACCTGAGCAGACGCCCGCTAACGACAGTACGCCAGCGCAAGCTGTGCCAGTAAAAGAGCAGGCGGAGGCCAGCGCATGAAATTTCTAAAACAGAAGAAAAATAAACCACTCTCAGCGCGTGATGCCGCCTGGATGAGCGATATCCAGGAGGCGCTGTTCTCCCAGACCACGCCAAAATCGCGACTGGTGTTATGGCTCATCCTGGCGGTGTTCATCGGCTTCTTAACCTGGGCGCATTTCGCCAAAGTGGAAGAGATCACCAAGGGTGATGCGAAGATCGTTTCAAAAAGTCGCGAACAGATTATCCAGAGCCTCGAGGGCGGGATACTCGAAGAGTTGAACGTCCGTGAGGGCGATATCGTTGAACCGGGGCAGGTACTGCTGAAAATCGACCCGACGCGTGCGCAATCGAGTTATCAGGAGACGCTGCGCAAGGTGGTGGCACTGGAAGCGACCGTTAACCGCCTGCGTGCGGAAGCGTATGGTCTGCCGCTGACCTTTAGCGACCGCGTGAAAAAGTATCCTTCTGAGGTCGAGCTGGAAACCCGCGCTTACAACAGCCGTAAGCAAGCGCTGGAAGAGGGCGTGGCTTCGCTTGAGAAGAGCTATCGTCTGGCGCAAAACGAAATTGCCATGTCTGAGCCGCTGGCGGCGCGCGGCCTGCTTTCCGAAGTAGAGCTGCTGCGCATGCGCCGTCAGGCAAACGACCTGCAATCGCAGATTGTTGAGCGCCGCAACCGCTATCAGGCGGATGCCAACGCCGACCTGATCCGTCAGGAGCTGGATCTGGTGCAGGCTGAAGAGAGTCTGACCGGTCGCGAAGACATTGTGAACCGCACAACCATTACCGCACTGGTAAAAGGCACGGTCAAAAATGTGCGGGTTACCACTATTGGCGGGGTTATTCAGCCTGGTGAACACATCATGGAGATCGTGCCGCTGGAAGATCAACTGCTGGTGGAAGGGAAGATCAAACCGTCTGACGTGGCCTTCCTGCATGCAGGTTTGCCTGCCATGGTGAAAATCACCGCTTACGATTTTGCAATCTACGGCGGCCTGAAGGGGCAAGTGTCTCTCGTCAGTCCGGATACGTTAAAAGATGACGCTAAAGCTGCGGCGGGCCGTCCTGATGATACGTATTACCGGGTGATGGTCTTAACTGACAGCAGCACCCTCAAAGCAGGGGATAAAGCCCTGCCGATTATTCCCGGCATGATTGCGACCGTGGAAATTCGTACGGGCGAAAAAACCATTCTCGATTACCTGCTGAAACCTATTTTCAAAGCGAAAGAAGCCTTCCGGGAGCGTTAATTTACGATGAAAAAGTATTCTCCAGTACAGCGGCGCCTGGCGGCGACGCTGACGGTACTCTCTTGCCTGATTTCAGGGAAAAGTGTCGCCAGTAGCGAGGGCTTATTAGCCTTTCAGCCTGTCGCTCCGCAGGCAAAATCCGGCATGGTGATGGCCTCCACCCCGCCTGCACCTCTCGCGCCACGGGTGGCGCAGAAAAGCGCGGTGGATAACCATGCTACTAGCACAACCCACACCGCGTTTGCGAAAAGCAACGCGACAAACGATGACCGGCAGACCGCCCGTGCGCCTGGCGAGAATGAAATCCGTCTGCTCTTTAATGATGCGGTCAATACTGCACTGGGTATGAGCCCTGAGGTTCGTGGCGCGCAGTTCAATACCGAGGCGGCACAGGCCAACGTTGATGAAGCGAAAGGGCAACGCTGGCCGCAGGTGGATGTCGGGACGCGTTCAAAAAGCGTCCAGTTCGGTGGCGGAGAACGGGGCTACAGCGACAGTCGTCCGGCGGTGACCGTGAATGTCGCAACCACATTGCTCGATTTTGGTCGTACCAGCAACACCATTAAAAGCCGTGAAGCGCTGCATCTGGCCGCGAAAGAGAATACGGGCGCACAGGCGGAAAACATTGCCTGGCAGGTCAGTAGTGCACTCATTGAGTTGAGTAAGCAGCGCCAGATCATTGTTCTCAGCCAAAAGTACGTGGCGCGTATGAATGAACTGGTCGAAATGCTGGACGGCATTGTGAAGGTTGACCAGGGGCGTCGCAGTGAACTGACGCAGGCCAGAGGGCGATTTTTACAGGCGCAATCTTCTTTAGATACGGCCATATCGCGCGCGCGTGATACGGAAATCATCCTCAACCGCCTGCTGGGGGATACGCCCGTTCCTCTGCCAACAGCAGCGGTGTGGAACCTGAAGCCAGGGGAGCTGAACAAGCAGTTATCCGCCATTGAAAGCCATCCTACCATTCGACAGGCGCAGGCAGAGACCGCATCAGCACTGGCGGATGCAGAAGCGGCGCGCTCTGCCGCCTACCCAACGGTGACGTGGAACGTTGGCAAAAGTACCGGGCGCGATGAACTGGGACGTGAACAGGCGTGGGAAACCAATGTAAACTTAAGCTGGCCGATTTTCCGGGGCGGTTCACAGCGGGCAGCTGAGCTTTCTGCCGCACGCCGTGCAGATGCCAGCAGAGAGGCCATTGAACAGCAATCCCGCGATCTGGATAACCGGGTACGTGCTGCCGATCAGGATGCCCATAGCATGCTGGAGCGCGCGGAGTTGTATCATAACTTATCGATTGAATCCGATCGTATTCGTCATGATTTCTTCGATCAGTGGTATCACCTCGGTCGACGTACTCTGTTAGATGTGTTGAGTGCAGAAAGTGATTTTTACGGCAACCAGGTCGCGGAAGTGACTAACCGTTTTGATGGCTATTCCGCTATTTTTCGTAGCTATGCCAGTTCCGGTACTTTATTGTTATGGTTACGGAATAATAATTAAGTCTTTTTTAAAGATGGCTCACACTGCAGGCATAAAAGAGAATATGTATGAACCCGTTTTCAGGTAAAAAAATATACGTCGCTTTACTCGACGATCACCCGATTGTCCGTAAGGGGATGGAAATTATATTGAGCCAGGAGCCTGATTTCGAACTAAAAGGCAGCTTTGCCACTCGTATCGAACTCATGAATTTTTTACGCAACAACCGTGTTGATGTGTTGGTTCTTGACTATTTGCTTGGTGATGAAGAGATCGACGGTTTACCGATGATCAAACAGCTCATGAGCACCTTCCCGTGGCTGAAAATTCTTCTTTCCTCCACGCTGGAAAACACGGCGATTGTGCGCATGGCGTTAAAAATCGGCGTGCGTGGGCATGTCGGTAAAAGCCGTGATTTATCGGAAGTGGTGAATGCGGCGCGCCAGGTCGCGGCGGGGCGTATCTCCCTCTCAGAAAGCATGGAGAAAGAGTTCTACCTGATTTCAGAGCCTTGTGCAGACACGAAATCGGGTTCAGAGGGTGACAACGCGCCGCAGGTGATTGAGGGCATTGGCCGCCTGGATCAGCTGTCTCCCAAGGAGCTTGAGGTGCTGCGACTCTTTACCGGTGGAATGTCTGTCCTGCAGATTTCAGAGAAATTCAATCGTAGTCGTAAGACGGTCAGCGGACAGAAGAAATCGGCCATGAAAAAGCTGGGCGTGAAAACGGACTCTGAACTGTTTCTTTGGCACGACCAACTGCTTTAAACCCATTACAACCGATTCATCCGAGACATTATCAGGAGCCTTTTACAGGCTCCTTTTTTATTTCAGTCAGACGGTATCGTCCGATGCTTTGTGCTCAATGGGATGAATATTTCGCAGTGCAGCCGCGAGATGATTGATTGAGCAGGGCTTAAACAGGCAATCATTCATACCAGCCTGTAAACAACGCGCCGTGATCTCATGCATGGCATTGGCGGTAAAGCCGATAATCCAGGCCGCGGCCCTGTGCTGCTCCTGCTCGCGCGTGCGGATTATGTCAGTCAGCTGATAACCATTCATGCCGGGCATGTTGCAGTCGGTAATGATCACGTCGAAATCTGTTTTTTCCCAGATAGCCAGTGCCTCATTTCCCTCTGACGCAAGATACGCATGCTGTCCTAACCAGGCCAACTGTTTAGCCAGCAGGATCCGGTTGGCAGGGTTATCGTCCACGACCAGGATCTTCAGGGCCGGAATTTTGTCTTCGTCTTCGTGCTGCTGGACATCCACGGCCGCCGCCGTTTTTACTTTCGGCAGTGTAAAGGTTGCTCTCACCGTGGTGCCCACGTTTTTCTCACTGGTCAGCATAAGCGTGCCGCCCATGCTTTCGCAGATGGTCCGGCTGATATAGAGGCCCAGCCCCGTTCCTGCGCGGCGGTTGTCTGCCTGACTAAAGGGCCTGAACAAGGCTGCCTGCTGGCTGGCATCGATCCCCACGCCGCTGTCCTTGACGTCAATGATGTAGTGAACGCTGTCATTTACCGGGTCTTCAGCCTGCTGCAGCGTCAGTGATACGCCGCCGACGTCGGTAAACTTAATGGCATTACTTAACAGGTTCGACAGAACCTGCTTGATGCGTAAGGGGTCGGCACAGACATCGATTATCGGTTCCGTCGGGAACGCGCGAGTGAGTTCGATATTTTTCTCAATGGCCACGCCCTGGAAAACCCGCATCATATTGTTAATCAGCGTACCGAGGTTCGTGGCTTCAGGATTGAAATCGAGATGCCCCCCCTCAATACGGGAAATATCCAGAATATCGCCAATTAATCCCACCAGTCCTTCTGCCGATTCATACGCCACCTCGAGCGCCTGAATATCTTGCTCACCACGGCGTCCTTTTTTCAGCACGATATCCAGCATGCCAATAATGGCATTCATCGGCGTGCGGATTTCATGACTCATGGTCGACAGGAAGACGGATTTTGCGCGGTTAGAATCCTCGGCCCTGTCTTTGGCTTCCTTAAGTTCAACCAGCAGCGCTTCACGCTCGGTGATGACCTCGCGTAATTGCACAAGCTGGGTGTTCATCTGACGACGAAGTGCCGCTTTACGCGCGATCTGCCGACGCAGGTAGAGTGCCCAACCCAGGGCCAGAATAATTAAGACGGCGCTAAAGACGGCGGTGGCAATCAACACTTCCCGATAGCGATACCACAAGCTGTCAACAACCACCAGTTCGTTGGGCCGCCAGCGGTTGGCCAGATTTTCCAGCTCAACAGGGGGAATGCTCAGCAATATTTTATCTAAAATCCCCTGAAGTTCCGGATTGGACAGCCCGACCCCGAAAGAGATCCAGACAGGGGCGTCCCCCACAATCGACACCACTTTGAGTTTGTCCTGAAAGTTGGTGAAGATTTGATAGTCACTCATGATCAGAATACCCACCGCGGCATCCGCTTTCCCCTCAAGTACGGTGGAAAGCAGCTGTGATTCATTGCCCACGTGAACAATTTCAATTTCCGGGTAACGCTGGCGCACCATACTTTCCACACCAATGTTTTTTACCATCGCCAGTCGTTTTCCACGCAGATCTGCCAGCATATGAATGTCGTTACGATTTGTCGCTGTTGCCAGGGAAAAGGCGCTCCGTAGATAGGGGCGGGTGAAAAGAATTTTATTTTTACGCGCTTCACTGGGGGTGATTGAGGCGAGCATATCCGCGCTTGACTCGTTCACCTGTTGAATCAGTTCCTCGGTGGTGCTGCCTGTTTCAAAACGAAACTGTAAACCGGTTCTGAGCGACACAACGGAAAACAGATCGGCGGCAATACCGCGCAGCACACCTTTATTATCAATAAATGAGACCGGGGCTGCATTGTCCTGGCTGTAGATCAGAACGTTAACGATGGGATGTTTCTTGATCCACGCTTTCTCTTGCTCGGTAAAGAGAAGGGATTTCGACCCCT
This sequence comes from Enterobacter sp. MEB024, assembly GCF_030209635.1. Lineage (NCBI taxonomy): Bacteria > Pseudomonadati > Pseudomonadota > Gammaproteobacteria > Enterobacterales > Enterobacteriaceae > Enterobacter > Enterobacter sp. MEB024. Next base: position 302,476 of record NZ_JARVRQ010000001.1, read on the forward strand.
GTGCGAGATCAATGCGATCGGGCTGCCAGAGACGATAAAGCTCCTGCTTTTCATCTTCTGGCACGGCCTTGATTGCGGCATTAATCAGTGTGAGCAGTTGTGGTTTTTTTTGGCTGACGGCAAACCCCACTTCACGGCTGGTCAGGCGTGAGAATCGCTCAACATGAATATTGTTCAGATAGTTGCGGCTGAGCGAGTAACTGTTGCCCAGATAAACCCGCGACTGACCAAACGCCACCGCGCTCAACGCTTCCTGATAACTGTCGAACAGGCGAAAACGGGCGTTAGGGTAGGCGGCCTGAGCCTGTGACAGGGGCAAATAGTCCCTCGGCATTGCGACGTCGGTATCACGTAGATCCTCTGCCAGAGGGGCGGTATCGCTATCGTTGAGCCCTAGCACCGGTTTATCGCTGGCATAAGGTAAGGAAAAGGCAAAGGCATCGTTATCCGGGAAGGCGGCCACGGACGGGATCAGGTCAATATCGCCACGTGCCAGCGCCTGCCACGCCTCTTCAGAGGAGCTAAACACTTTTATCTTAACCGGGAGGTTAAGTTGCCAGGCGACCAGTCCCGTATAATCCGCGCTCAAACCTTCATACTCATTGCGAATGTTACGCATGCCAAACGGTGGGGCATCATAATGGGTCACGCCCACGTTCAGTTGTCGTTGTTGTTTAATAAACGCGGCTTGATCGGCGGTAAGAGATAAACGCTGTAATCCCTGGACCGGTGTTCTCATCAGGATCTTATATTCATCGCCTATCGCTGAAGGCATTGAAAGCGAGAGTAAAACCAGCAGCACAAAAAGGCGAAAATAGTGACGCATATCTCTTTAACTGACTCCTGAAGACGAAGTGAGCCTGGGAATATCTTCCCCGGACATCGGGTGTGCTGTGAATGAAACATCATAAACAACCTGTACGGGCTAGCCCATAACTTACTGTATAGCCGATGAAAAGACATCCTTCATGCCTGACCTCAGCAATACCGGGGTCGAATTATACCGATGTCATCCTCATTTATGTGTGCGCAGTATGATGAAACAGACGATAAAGGGTTATAAGACCTGACTTGGTTATTTTTTTTAATGAAATAACATCTCATTATAAACGGTAATGGTATTAATTAAGTTGCTGTAAAATACTCAGCTTAAGTGAAATTGAATAAGAGGCGGAAATCGCTTTTTACCTGCCAGTACCGGGGCTGTACTCTCTTCAGGGAATATCAAGACGGGTCTTATCGTGAGCCACCCGTAACAATGAAAAAATCGGCTTAATTTTTCTGATTAAATAATTGAGCGGATTTTTATGCGCCCGGTACCTCAACGTCGACCTGTTAACCACGCCGCAATAAGCCAGCAGTTACATTCACTGGCGGAGATTTATCGCCAGTCTATGGCAGACGGGGATTACGCCAGCGCCTCGCGCTGCTGTGAAAAAGCCCTGGCCATATTGCCCAAAAATATGTCAGTGCAAAGTGACTATGCGCTAAGCCTGATGCGTCAGGGAAAGTACGATCAGGCGTATAAAGTGTATCGTAAAATATACCGGTCGCCGCAGCGTCATGAAGCCTCTGAAACCTGGCTGGATGGTTTTGCTGAACTGTGTGGGCACATGGGCAAAACCCAGGAGATGCGCACCTATGGCCTTGAGTCGCTGACGCTGTCGGATCAACGCTTTGGTCACGGCAAATGCTGGCCGCTTCCCTCAACGCCGCCGCGTCCTTTTGATGCCACGCAGCGCGAAAAAAATATTATCGCCTTCAGCCTGTTCGGCGATCGGCCGCGCTATTGCGAAACGCTGATTAAAAACATTGAAACCGCAAACTCGCTGTTTCCTGGCTGGTGCTGCCGTGTGTATCTGGATAATTCTGTGCCGCAGCACGTCTGGCAACGTCTGCAGGCGGGCGGTGCTCAACTGGTCGATATGAGCCACGAAAAAACCATCTATCCCACGTTATGGCGTTTTCTGGTGATGGACGACCCGACGGTTGAGCGGTTTTTAGTTCGTGATGCCGACTCGTTGCTCTCCGAACGCGAGCAGGTTTGTGTCGAGGCGTGGCTACGTTCGCCCTGGTACTTTCACCATATGCGTGACTATTTCACGCATACCGAGTTGTTACTCGCCGGGATGTGGGCTGGATGTGGCGGCATCTTCCCGAACGTTGCAAGAATGATGCGTGAGTTTGTCGTGCAGTACCGGGGCAATGCGCGCTTCACTGACCAGTATTTCCTGAAGGCGGTGCTGTGGTCCACCGTGCGGCAAAGTCTGCTTAGCCATGATGCTATTTTTGGTTTTCATCATGCCGAACCCTGGCCGGCGCATCCTCCTGTTCGCTGGAAGGCAGAACACTTCCACGTCGGGAGTAATGCCGGGTTTACGATAATGGCCGGGCCAAGCCATAAACAAGACGGGGAAAAGCAGGCTGTGCTGCTGAAAATGGACGGTAATGCCTGGCGGTATACGGCACCCGTGCAGCAGGGGCAGTGGAAACTGCCGATGCCTTTTTTTCTTGCCGAGGGGGTTCGTCAGGGAGACGTTAAGGTCGAGATAGTGAACGACGACGATCGTCAGGAGATCTGAGACAGATTGCGGGACTCCCGGAAACGCAGCGTCCCGCGTGTCGCCAGGACCGCAGGACGCCTACATTTACATATTATTGAGGGCGACCTGCATACCGACCTGAACCAGCAGTTCCGTTTCCATACCTGAATGCTGATATACGGCATATTGCACGCCATCGACAGTTACTGAGCCCCGGGCTTTCGTCCATTCACCCATTTCCGCGCCTTCGGGAAGTAGGTCCGAGAGGTTAATTTCATCCCCTGCATCACCTTTTATCATCAGTTGCTGGCTGGTATCGTCGGCAAAAAGACGCGCTTCATTCTGAATGAAAACGTCGTCGAGCGTTATTTCCAGCACCACCGGAAATGGCGTATCGCGGTCCCCATCCGTGAGGGCCTCTGGCGCGATATCGCGATTATCAATATTGTTGTTCATCACGGATTAACCTGTTCAAACGTAAAAAAGTACTTTCCTGGTAAAGTGGAGGAGAAATTTTTACCGGGACGGAACAGGCGCGACAATAAGTCCGGTCTTATACTGTCGGGATCTTGTCTGCCACTGAGGTATCTGCGCAGAACAAGACAAAGCTTACTCAGGGTAAGCCGGGTCATCGGTATAATTTTATTTTCCAGCATGTTTTATTCAGGGAACGACTCGTACGATGCGTTTTTTATCAGCCCGGCTATTGAGCCTGCTTCTTACCGTGTGTTGTGTATGGCAACTGCACGCCCAGCCACTGGAACTGCAGCGTCGCGTTCAGGTTAACGCGCCGCATGTCCAGTTCAGTGAGGCGGCGCAACGCTGGCTGGACAGCCATTCCACGCTGCATGTTGGGGTTTGGGGGCAGGAGCAACCGCCGTTAAGCGAAGGGATGGGACATGGCGTCTTTGGCGGCATTGCCGCTGATTACCTGGCAATGCTGGAAGACAGCCTTAAGGTAAAAATTAAGCTGCATTACTACGAAAACAGCAGTGAAGCGTTACTCGCGCTGAAGCGCCAGGAAATACAGATGGTGGCTATCTGGAATCCGGAGCTGTGGCCAAGCCCGGACCTGCAAGCCTCACCGCCCTGGCTGCTGGATAAAGCGGTTTTGATGACCCCAAAATCACAGGGTGAAACGCCTGTCGATCTGCGAAATAAAGTGATTGGCGTCGTCTCAGGAAGCCAGGCCAGTGAAGCGCTTCGCCGCCAGTATCCGGAAAGTACACTGCGCTTCCAGTCGTGGTATAACACCGCCGTCAGCGCGCTGGCCTTTAAGCAAATCGATGCGCTGTGGATTAACCGGGCCAGTGCGGAATATCTTACGCAATACCACCAGGTCAGAGACCTGAGCTGGACGTTCAGCCCGACGATACCTAATCTGAACATGAGTTTTGGTATCGACCGACAGCTACCGCTGCTGGCGGAATCCATCGATACCGTATTTAAACATATCTCGTTAGCCAGCCGTTTACGCATTGCGACCAGTTGGGGTCTGAACCGGAGCTTTGTTATCACCGCCAATCCACTGGGGTTAGATCCCGAGGAGGAAAGCTGGCTACGCGAGCACGGGCAAATTCAGGTCATTATTGACCGCCGTCAAAGGCCTGTCACGTTTGTCAGCGAAGGTGAACCTCAGGGGCTGGTGGTCGATCTGCTTAACCAGTTTAACGACCAGTACGGCATTCGCTTTTCCTTCCTCAGCGTTGAAAGTGATGCTGAACTTCTGGCAATGAAGCGCGCTCACCCTGACGCACTGTTTGTTGAACAGGTTATCGATACGCCGCAGCAAACCAAAAGCGGTGCAGCGAAAACGCCTCCGTTGCTTACCACGCCCGCCGTGGTGGTGATGGATCAGGGCATCAAGCGCCCCAGTGATTTCTCACAGTTGAAAGGCGAGAAAATTGCCATTCAGGCGAATGACCCGCTGTTGCCCTGGCTGGACACCTGGTATCCCACCATTAAGCTGGTGAAAGTTCCGCATATGGACGACGCCCTTGAACGCTTAAAACGTGGAGAAGTCCGTGGGGTGATTGCACCGCAGTTTATTGCCAGTTATCTCGTGACTCTCCACCATCCAACCCGTTTTCATCTGGCGGTGACCCTTCCTGTGACGCCCGTCGATCTGGTGTTGTCGGCGCAAACGGACAGCAGCCAGTCGATCAATATCCTGAACAAAGCGCTGGCCGATATGCAGCCACGGGCGCTGATGCAAATGGCGGGTGACTGGCGTCAGGCGGCGATAGAAAACAGTGAAACCTGGAATAAAAGCACGTTCGTGAACTCGCTGCTGTGGGGCATATTGCTCTTTCTGGTCGTGGTGGGCTGCTGGCTGTGGATCCAGTATTTGCGCCGTGCATTACGCCGCGGCAACGTCTGGCAGCAGAAGCTGGCTGAGCAGTTGAAATTTACCCAATCACTGATAGACGCCTCTCCTGTTGCGCTCTATGTCCGCGATCGGCAGGGGAATTTACTGCGTTATAACCAGGCCTGGAGCGATACTATTGGCCTGTCAGGGCAGGATCTGAAAGGTCTGCCGATCACCGCCATCAATACGGTTGAGCCTTCAGAGCTGGCGGCGATCGAAGCCCGCTATCGCCAGGCATTGCAGGATGGTCAACCGCAGAAATGGTCCGCCAGGTTTCAGGTGGGTGAGCAGCCACGATACTTGCAGGGGTGGGTCGTGCCGTGGCATGACGGGCAGGGCGAGATTGGCGGGTTAATTGGCGGCTGGCTGGATATCACCGAAAAAGAGCTGTTGATTGCTCAACTCTCTGAAACAAAAAGTAATCTTGAGCAGGCGATTGCCAGTAAAAATGCCTTTATGCTGAGCATGGGGCATGAGGTTCGCACACCGCTTAACGTGATTACGGGTCTGCTGGAACTGGAACTTCAGGCGCTGGACGAGCGCCATGAACGCAACGAGAATCTGAACCTCATCTGGGAGTCCTCCCTTAATCTGCTTTCGTTAATTGGCGACATGTTCGATGTTTTCCGTGCCGATAACCCGCAACTGCTCGGCTTAACGCGCAGCACGAACCTGCCGCAGTTGATTGACAGCACGGTCGCCCTCTATCGTCAGCAGGCAGAAGCAAAAGGCATGAGCCTGAACGTGCTGATGGAGCTTTCAGCGCAACGCTACGATACCGATCCGCTGTTAATTATCCGCATTCTGTCGAGCCTCCTGCGCAATGCCATCAAGCATGCTGACGGCGATGCCATTGATATCGAGGTGTATGAGGGAACCCGTGACCCACAGGTTGAAAGCGTCCGGCTGGTGATTGAGGTGTGCGATGGGGGGCCGGGGATTTCCGAAGCAACCCAGGCACAAATCATCGAACGCGCGAACAACGTGACGCTTAAATCGGAGTGGACCGATACCGGCTTTAGTTTGCCCGCCTGTCTGCATATGGCGCGCGCTGCCGGGGCGGAGGTGCGCATTGAGAGCGAGCCGCACGAAGGATGTGTGGTGAGTTTCCTCTTTAATGCGACACCCTCAGCGAAAATAGCCCTGCATCATCCGGCACCGGACAGCGTAGCCAGCCTGCATATTCTGGTGGTGGATGATTATCCTCCCGCGCGTCAGACCTTGCAGCAGCGACTCGAATCATGGGGACACCGCGTCTCTTTGGCCACGCAAGGAGAAGAGGCGCTGGCAATGTGGAAAGCGCAGCCAGCGCGTTATGCCGCCATTATTACTGACTGTACTATGCCGGTGATGGATGGTTACGAACTGACCCGGCAGATCCGTGAGCATGAACAACGGGAAGGGCGTGAGGCGATCCCCATTTTTGGCCTGACGGCCATGAGCGGCACAGAAGCGGCCGCAAGCTGTATTGATGCCGGGATGGATGAATATCTGGAAAAACCGCTAACGCCGCAAAAATTGCAGGAGATGCTGGAGCGGTATTTCGCTAGTGCCGGAAAGACGGACGCCACCGTTGACGATAAAACACGCCAGCTTCAGCTCGAAATGATCGCCGTGAATCATGACGACGCCGAACACCTTAAACAGCGACTTGAACAGCGAGAACGCGACAAGGTTGGCCGCATGGCGCACCGGATTAACGGCGGTGCGCGGTTGATGAATTTTACCTCGCTGAAAGAGGCCTGTGAGGCGCTGGAACTCGCCTGCAACAACGAACAAGGCTGGGAATCCATCGAACCGTTGGTCAGCCGTGTGCTGGAAGAGATGGAACGGTTTAACGCGTGGCTGGAACGCCAGACGTGAGACGTCGGCAAAAGGGAATGTTGCGGCATAACGGCGATACCAGGGCAAATATCCTGCACCCTGACGCTTATTGGATATACTTCATGTGGCAGGTTGTGCTGTTTCCGGATTTTTCAGCCAGAGCGGAGACACCGCATCGTACATCCTGCAACGGGATCCAATGAAAATGTTCACCATGAAACAGTTATGGAGGTGTGGAAGATGGGATTATTAAGTTTTGTGAAAGAAGCGGGCGAGAAAATCTGGGATGCCGTATCCGGCGGTAGCAAGGAAGATCAGGCCGACAAGCTGAAAAAACATATTGATAGTCTTAACCTGCCTGGTGCCGAAAAGGTCAACATTAATGTCGCGGACGACGGTACGGCGACGGTGACCGGCGACGTGGGCTCCCAGGAAGATAAAGAAAAAATTCTGGTGGCGGTAGGTAACGTCACCGGGATTGGCCAGGTCAATGATAGCGTGACCGTCACCCAAAGCGGGGTGGAAAGCCGCTATTACACGGTGAAATCCGGCGATACCCTGAGCGCCATCTCAAAAGCGATGTATGGCTCTGCCAATGAGTATCAGCGTATTTTTGAAGCCAATAAACCGATGCTGACGCATCCCGACAAAATCTACCCGGGTCAGGTACTGATTATCCCGGCTAAGTAAGCCGTCAATCAGGACGTGTTAGCGATGTTTGTAGGGAGTCTGTGATGGGATTATTAGATCAAATCGGCAGCTTGGCCGGCGGGCAGGGCGGTAAGACGGAGCAACTCCAGGCGATCATGACCTGGATTGAGCAGCAGGGCGGCATTCAGGGGATCCTCGAAAAATTCCGCAATGGCGGCCTGGGCGGCGTTGTCGAGTCGTGGCTTAGCCAGCAGAGTAATCAGTCGGTCAACAGCGAACAGATCACATCGGTGTTTGGATCGCCTGCGCTGCAGGATCTCGGCGCAAAACTGGGCGTGGATTCTCAAACCGCGTCGACGCTGATTGCTGAATACCTGCCTAAAATCGTCGACGGTCTTTCACCGCAGGGCGAAGCCCCGGCCCAGGGCGACCTGATGTCTGCGGGACTTAATCTGCTCAAAGGTAAGTTCCTGAGTTAGTACAATCCGCAGCGTCATGACGCCGTGTACATACCAGGCCTGTATTCAGGCCTGGTATGTAGTATCAGGCTTAATGGGAAGAGACAAATATCGATGCCTGCTGCACAGGCGGAACGGCGAAATTACGCTGCATGCGTTTTATTTCCTCTGCGGGTGGCAAACCAAACAGCCGTTTGAATTCACGATTAAACTGCGACGGACTTTCATAACCGACGGCGTAGCTCGCGGCGGCGGCGGTAATATGCTGACGCACCATCAACATCCTTGCCTGGTGCAGGCGCACCGATTTCACATATTGCATCGGCGGCATACGGGTTATCGCTTTGAAATGGGTGTGAAACGTCGGCACACTCATTCCGGCCTCCATCGCCAGTTGATTAAGCGTTAACGGCTCAGCGTAGGCGGTATGGATGTGCTGCAGTACTTTGCCAATTTTGCCGAACTGCCCCTGTAAGGCCAGCGCGGCGCGCATGGCCTTGCCCTGGGCACCCGTCAGGACGCGGAAATAGAGCTCTCGCACCCGCGCCGGGCCGAGGATCGCCGCCTCAAGCGGATTGTTCAGTACTTCAAGCAGGCGCAGCACGGCCGTTTTTACCGCGTCGTCCATCGGGCTCGACATCATGCTTTGCGGCGCAGCGGGAGGATGTGGGGCGTGATGCTGCTCAATCTGCAACATCAGTTCAGCGGCAAGCTGAAAATCCAGATGCAGATATATCGCCAGCAAGGGGTGTTCTGCCGATGCGTCGGTTTCCATCACAAACGGCACCGGAACCGACACGGCCAGATAGTGCTGTTCATCATACAGATAGGTCTTCTGACCGAAAAAGCCGCGTTTGCTGCCCTGGCAGACAATTACAATCCCCGGATCGTAAAGCACGGGCGTTCGCGCAAGCGGGCGGTCGGCACGCAAAATTCGCACATCAGGTAACGCCGTCAGGTTGTACCCCTCCTGCACCGCCAGTGCTTTTACTAAGGTAATCATCCCGGACATCACTGCACCTCATAAAATCAGGCAATAAAAAGAGAAGATACGGCCTAAAAATACGGCAGGGCAGAGAATACCATGCAACCTTCACTGTTCATGGGAGTAATTTATGGCATCTGCAAAAACAATCTTAATCACCGGCGTTAGCAGCGGCTTTGGTCGTGCTCTGGCGGAGGAAGCCCTCGCCGCAGGCCATCGGGTCGTGGGGACCGTGCGCACCCCCGAAGCAAAGCAGGCATTCGAGACACTCGATACGCAGCGGGCATTCGGCTGCCTGCTGGATGTCACGGACTATGCGCACATTGATGAAGTGGTTACGCAGAGTGTATCTACCGTCGGTCCGATTGATGTCCTTGTGAACAATGCCGGTTACGGTCACGAAGGCATACTGGAAGAGTCCTCGCTCGCAGACATGCGCCGCCAGTTTGAGGTGAATGTGTTTGGCGCCGTCGCGATGATCAAAGCCGTGCTGCCGGGCATGCGCCAGCGTCGTCACGGCCATATTATTAATATCACCTCGATGGGCGGTTTCATCACTCTGCCCGGTATCAGCTATTACTGTGGCAGTAAATTTGCGCTCGAAGGCATATCAGATACGCTGAGCAAAGAGCTTGCTCCGTTCAACATACATGTCACTGCGGTGGCACCGGGCTCGTTTCGCACCGACTGGGCAGGACGCTCGATGGTACGCAGCGCGCGCAGCATCCCGGACTATGACGCGTTATTCGATCCTGTCCGCCAGGCTCGTCAGGAAAAAAGTGGTCAGCAACTCGGCGACCCCGTAAAAGCGGCGCGCGCCATGCTGGCTATCATTGAGAGCCAGAACCCGCCGACGCATTTATTGCTTGGCAGTGATGCTTTGAGTTTAGTGCGGGAAAAGCTCGCGCGTTTAGGTGAGGAAATCGATCGCTGGGAAGCGTTAACACGTTCAACGGACGGCTGAGCGGCGAACACGGGAACATGATTACAGGCCGGTTTGCCACCGGCCAGTACGGGTCGCGGCGAAAGCCGCGACACTAGGTTGATTGCTGGCGTTCAGGGCAGACGGTACTGCGACGCCATGCCCCGGGGGCCTGGCCATACTGACGCTTAAAGCTGCGGTTGAAGGACTGCTGGGAGTCAAAGCCCAGCGCGATCGCCACGTTCAGGATCGGTTCATCGCTGTGGGTTAAGCGCTCGACCGACTTTTGCAGCTTTTGTGCACGAATATACTCGGCCAGCGGATACCCGGTATGTTCCTTGAAGATCCGCTGGAGATGCCATTTCGAGTAGCCGGCGCGCCTGGAAACGGTGTTAATGTCCAGGCGGCTTTCAAGGTTGTTGTCGATCCAGTCGAGTAGATCATGAATAAATGCGTCAGTGTTCATGGTTTCCCCCACGCCGCGTTTTAAAAAGCATTTTTGTCTGTTGCATTTAAAGATGACTCGCTCTGACATTAAATGCAAGTTTTATTGTTGCATTTAAATCCTTGCCGAAAACGCGCCTTTTGTCCCTGAGCCAAATAGCACATAAAGTGTATTAATTATTCTTGCACTAAATCTGACGCCTTCCTACAATCGCCGCGATAGTGTATTCGCAACTGTTACAGTTTTGTGGCGATGAACGACACAAATAGTCTCAAGCCAGTCCGGACAAAGGAAGTGGCGCCGCGTCTCCCGCAGCGTCTTGCCCGGCGGCCACCATTACCGGAATAAAAATAATGAGCCTGCAAAAACCCTGGGTTAACGTTCATCTGACGGCGCTGGGAGCGATGTTTCTCTCCATGCTGCTTGTCGGATGCGATGACGGCGTGGCACAAAATGCCGTCCCACAAGCGCCCGCTGTGAGCGCCGCTGACGTGGTAGTGAAATCCATCAGTCAGTGGGATAGCTTTAACGGCCGGATTGAAGCGGTGGAAAGCGTTCAGCTGCGCCCCCGCGTCTCCGGCTACATTGATAAAGTGAATTACACCGACGGCCAGGAAGTGAAAAAGGGCGAGGTGCTGTTCACTATCGATGACAGAACCTATCGCGCTGCGCTGGAACAGGCGCAGGCCACCTTAACGAGAGCCAAAACGCAGGCCAGCCTGGCGCGCAGTGAGGCTAACCGTACCGATAAACTCGTCAATACCAACGTCGTCTCCCGTGAAGAGTGGGAGCAGCGCCGTTCGGCCGCCGCCCAGGCGCAGGCCGATATTCGCGCCGCGCAGGCAGCAGTTGACGCGGCACAACTTAACCTCGATTTCACCAAAGTGACCGCGCCTATTGATGGCCGCGCCAGCCGCGCGCTGATCACCAGCGGTAATCTGGTCACCGCGGGTGACAGTGCCAGCGTCCTCACCACGCTGGTCTCCCTGAAAACGGTTTACGTCTACTTTGACGTGGATGAAGCAACCTACCTTCACTATCAAAATCTTGCCCGCAGCGGGCAGGGCGCGTCCAGTAATCACCTGGCACTCCCGGTTGAGATTGGCCTGGTGGGGGAGGAGGGTTATCCCCATCAGGGCAAGGTGGATTTTCTTGATAATCAGTTAACGCCGAGCACCGGCACCATCCGTATGCGCGCGCTGCTGGATAATGCGCAGCGTCAGTTCACGCCAGGACTGTTTGCCCGCGTACGCCTGCCGGGCAGCGCTGAATTCAAAGCCACGCTTGTCGACGATAAAGCGGTGCTGACCGATCAGGATCGCAAATACGTTTATATCGTTGATAAAGAAGGTAAAGCGCAGCGCCGCGATATCACGCCGGGACGTCTGGCCGCCGGTTTACGTATCGTGCAGCAGGGGCTGAACCCTGGCGATAAAGTCATCGTCGACGGTTTACAAAAAGTGTTTATGCCGGGTATGCCGGTTAACGCGAAAACCGTTCCGATGACCGCCAGCGCCGCGCTTAACTGATCCCTTACCCGAGAATCCGACATATGGACTTTTCCCGCTTTTTTATCGACAGGCCGATTTTCGCCGCAGTACTGTCGATTCTGATTTTCATCACAGGATTAATCGCTATCCCGCTGTTGCCGGTGAGCGAATATCCTGACGTTGTACCGCCAAGCGTGCAGGTGCGCGCGGAGTATCCGGGTGCCAACCCGAAAGTGATTGCAGAAACCGTGGCGACGCCGCTGGAAGAAGCCATCAACGGCGTTGAAAACATGATGTACATGAAATCCGTTGCAGGCTCTGACGGCGTACTGGTAACCACCGTGACGTTCCGCCCGGGTACCGACCCGGATCAGGCGCAGGTTCAGGTGCAAAACCGCGTGTCACAGGCCGAGGCGCGTCTGCCAGAAGATGTACGACGTCTGGGCATTACCACCCAGAAACAATCACCGACGCTGACGCTGGTGGTGCATCTGTTTTCGCCGGGCGGCAAGTACGATTCACTGTATATGCGTAACTACGCCACGCTTAAAGTGAAGGACGAACTGGCGCGTCTGCCGGGCGTGGGTCAGATTCAGATTTTTGGCTCTGGCGAATACGCGATGCGCATCTGGCTGGATCCCGACAAGGTGGCAGCCCGCGGGTTGACGGCCTCGGATGTCGTGACGGCGATGCAGGAGCAAAACGTTCAGGTTTCTGCCGGACAGCTTGGCGCCGAGCCGCTGCCGAAAGAGAGCGATTTCCTGATCTCCATCAACGCCCAGGGGCGTCTGCACACGGAAGAAGAGTTTGGCAATATTATTCTGAAAACGGCGCAAGACGGCTCGCTGGTACGCCTGCGCGACGTGGCGCGTATTGAAATGGGCTCTGGCAGCTATGCGCTGCGTTCCCAGCTCAACAACAAAGACGCGGTCGGGATTGGTATCTTCCAGTCCCCGGGCGCGAACGCCATCGATTTGTCTAACGCCGTGCGCGCGAAAATGAACGAACTGGCCACGCGTTTCCCGGAAGATATGAAATGGGCAGCACCGTACGACCCGACGGTTTTCGTTCGCGATTCCATTCGCGCGGTCGTGCAGACCCTGCTGGAAGCGGTGGTGCTGGTAGTACTGGTGGTGATCCTGTTCCTGCAGACCTGGCGCGCGTCGATTATTCCGCTGATCGCGGTGCCGGTATCGGTTGTGGGGACGTTCAGCATTCTCTACCTGCTTGGCTTCTCACTGAATACCCTGAGTTTGTTCGGGCTGGTGCTGGCTATCGGTATCGTCGTGGATGACGCCATCGTGGTGGTGGAAAACGTCGAGCGAAATATCGAAGAGGGGCTTTCTCCGCTTCAGGCGGCGCATCAGGCGATGCGTGAAGTTTCGGGGCCGATTATCGCGATTGCGCTGGTGCTGTGCGCGGTGTTTGTACCGATGGCGTTCCTCTCCGGGGTAACCGGCCAGTTCTACAAACAGTTTGCGGTGACTATCGCGATTTCGACGGTGATTTCCGCCATCAACTCGCTGACGCTCTCGCCGGCACTGGCAGCGCTGCTGTTAAAACCGCACGGCGCCCCGAAAGACTACCCGACCCGGCTTATTGATCGTCTGTTTGGCTGGCTGTTCCGTCCGTTTAACCGCTTTTTCCACCGTAGCTCAAACGGTTATCAGGGGCTGGTGGGGAAAACGCTCGGACGCCGTGGCGCGGTGTTTGTTGTTTATGTGCTGCTGCTGTGCGCGGCTGGCGTCATGTTTAAAGCGGTCCCCGGCGGGTTTATACCTACCCAGGATAAGCTGTATTTAATTGGCGGCGTGAAAATGCCGGAAGGTTCTTCACTGGCCCGCACCGATGCGGTGATCCGCAAAATGAGCGAAATCGGGATGAATACCGAAGGCGTGGATTATGCGGTCGCTTTTCCTGGGCTTAACGCGCTGCAGTTCACCAACACGCCGAATACCGGGACGGTCTTCTTTGGTCTGAAACCGTTCGATCAGCGTAAACATACGGCGGCGGAAATTAACGCTGAGATCAATGCCAAAATCGCTCAAATTCAGCAGGGCTTTGGTTTCTCCATTTTGCCACCGCCGATTTTAGGGCTGGGGCAGGGGTCGGGTTATTCGCTGTACATCCAGGATCGCGGCGGTCTGGGCTATGGTGCGCTGCAAAACGCGGTGAACACCATGTCCGGTGCGATTATGCAGACGCCGGGGATGCATTTCCCGATCTCAACCTACCAGGCTAACGTTCCGCAGCTGGATGTGCAGGTTGATCGAGATAAGGCGAAAGCGCAGGGCGTGTCGCTGACCGATCTGTTCGGTACGCTGCAAACCTATCTGGGATCGTCTTATGTGAACGATTTTAACCAGTTCGGGCGTACCTGGCGCGTGATGGCGCAGGCCGACGGGCCGTTCCGTGACAGCGTGGAAGACATTGCGAATTTGCGCACCCGTAATAATCAGGGCGAAATGGTGCCGATCGGCAGTATGGTGAATATCAGCACCACCTACGGGCCGGATCCGGTGATCCGTTATAACGGTTATCCGGCGGCGGATCTGATTGGCGATGCCGATCCGCGCATTCTCTCTTCGGCACAGGCGATGACGCAACTGGACGGAATGTCTAAGCAGATCCTGCCGAACGGGATGAATATTGAATGGACGGATCTGAGCTTCCAGCAGGCCACTCAGGGCAACACGGCGCTGATCGTCTTCCCGGTCGCGGTGCTGCTGGCTTTCCTGGTGCTGGCCGCACTTTATGAAAGCTGGACCCTGCCGCTGGCGGTGATCCTGATCGTTCCGATGACGATGCTGTCCGCGTTGTTTGGTGTCTGGCTGACCGGGGGCGATAACAACGTCTTCGTGCAGGTGGGGCTGGTGGTACTCATGGGGCTGGCATGTAAAAACGCGATTCTTATCGTTGAGTTTGCGCGCGAGCTGGAGCTTCAGGGGAAAGGGATTATGGAAGCGGCGCTGGAAGCATGCCGCCTGCGTTTACGCCCGATTGTGATGACCTCCATCGCCTTTATTGCCGGGACGATTCCGCTGATCCTCGGCCACGGCGCAGGCGCAGAAGTGCGCGGTGTCACCGGGATCACGGTGTTCTCCGGGATGCTGGGCGTGACGCTGTTTGGTCTGTTCCTGACGCCGGTGTTTTACGTGACGCTGCGTAAATTCGTTACGCGCGGCAAACCGGTCAACGACGTTTTACCTGCCTAGGTTTTTACAGGGCACAAAAAAACCGCCTTCTCGTTAAGGCGGTTTTTTTTCGTATCAGGAAGGGCATGACTACGCTTTTTTATGCAGGCCTTCAATTTCAGGCACCGGATCGCACCCGCTGGTATCGGCTTTTTTGACCTTTTCCAGCGCGCTGGCCACGGTATGTTGAGCCAGAACCTCTAACGAAGCCTGCTCCGCTTCATCGGCGATAGATTTGAAGTACCAGCACGCATTGGCGCTGACGACGCAGCGAGCCGGTACGTCAGGACGCGACGCCCACAGCTTTTTATCTTCTATGACAGAAACATAGATATCACGCAGGGTGATCTTATCCGCCGGACGACCAAGATGAATAGAACCGTTACGGCCAAGGGTTGAGACGATAATGCCGTCACGCGTAAGCGGAACCATCAACTTGCGGATAAAGCTCGGATTTGCTTCCAGTCCGTAGGCCAGAATCGCACTCGTCGAACGTTCACCCGATTGCTCCGCCATCGCTACGCTGAGAACCATCTGCAAAGCTGTCGGGAAGCGGTAATCTAACATTTCTTTGTCCTGGGTTGCGGTGAATCTTGTTCTTTTTGGCACCGCAGAGGTGAATAATCAATAAGTAACAATATAACAAATACGGCAATTTTTTTGAAGCAGACAACGCCTGACCTGGCCCGTAAAAAAGCGTTTACGCTTCGCGTCGAATGGCAGCATAAGACCCATCCATACGCTTTACCGATTGTATAAGCATTGTCTATTTCATCATGGCGACTGATAAAAATATTATGAAAAAATGCTGATCGAATCGCCGCTGATTTTTTGAGCACATAAAGGGAATGACATTACCCTCGTCAGAAGAAACAGGAGTCAGACCTATCCTGTCATTCATACATTAAAAAGCGGGAACGGGTCTGGTTTCTGTTTGAGTTGCCCGGCAATCTCGTTGAGTTTCAAGAGTGCTTGCTTTAACTGGCTGAACTCCGTTCCGCCAATACATAACCTGACGCCGTACTGATCCGACTGTTGACCCACTTCAGTCGAGGCCGGTGCTGTCACTTTGATGCCTGTCGCCAGCGCTGCATTGTAGAAAGAGTGCGCATCATCGCGTGAAAACGGTAACCAGAGATGAAAGCTGGGCAGCCCCGAGCGATAAACGTGCTCTCCTAAAATGTCGATAGCGAGTTGGTAACGACGCCGGGTTTCGTGTTCAATTGCGAGGGTGACGGTTTCTGCTGTGCCATCAATCAGCCATTGCTCCATGATGGAGCTGCTTAGCGGAGAGACCATCATCGCCGTTGCCCTCAGCATGGATTCTGCTCGTGAATACAGCGCCTCCGGTACCAGTAGCCCGCCAATCCGCAATGCTGGATTAAGGATCTTAGATAAGCTATTCACATATAAGGTGATATCGGGGGCTATTTTGGCAATCTGTGGCAATTCTGTCGTGCTCATCAGCCGATAAACATCATCCTCAATAATCTTTATGCCCCTTTCCCGACAAACCCGAACCAGTTCCTGACGGCGGGCCAGGCTCATAATGCGTGTGGACGGACTTTGTAAGAGCGGCGTGACATAGACAGCACCGCCTTTTTCCGCATTTTCATCGAGGGTCTTTTCCAGAACAGAGACATCCATGCCTTCGTCATCCATCGGGATCCCCACTAATGTGAGCTTCAGTAAATGCGACAGCTGAATCAGCCCTGAATAGGTCTGGGCCTCAACGTACAGTCGGCCAAAAGGTTCACAGACCGTAGACAACGCTACAGAGAGCGCATGCTGAGCACCGTTCGTTAAGATGAGATGCTGGTAATCGGCCGGGACACCCAGACGACTGAACCACTGCGCAAGAAGCCGCCGGTGTTCATCATGGCCCGTTGCCGGGGCGTAAGTGTTAAACATATCCATGTCAGGACGCCGGGCGAGGGTGGTGAGTGTCTTACTCAGTGACCGGGAGGTCAGTGCTGCCGGCGGGGTGTTTTGCGACAGGTCGATAAAGGTTCGGCTTCTGGAATTGGCCAGCGCGACAAACATTCCGCTGCCCTTAACGCTTCGCACCAGACCCCGTCTCTCCAGGATCCCATAGGCTTTCGTTACAGTACCCACCGCGATACCGAGCGTATCTGCCAGTTCACGATGCGCCGGAAGGCGCGCGCCGAGCCTCAGCAGGCCTGAAAGAATATCGTCTGACAACGCCTGGACCAGCCGATCGGTAGGGGATGAATTGCCTTCTGCAAGATGGGGTTGCCACGGAGAACGTTCGCGCATGAGATTACCATAAGTGTAATGTGACACTATTTATATTTACTGATAGTGTCACATCTTTTATTCTGGCGCCAGTATTTGAAATAGACGAAATGAGCGAAACGCATGAGTGAACAACGTGTGGATGTCAGTTCTGCCAGACCATTACTGGATAAGAGTGAAACGAAGAAAAAAGAAATTCTTCGTGGCCTGAAAGATGGGTTACCCGTATTACTGGGCGTGATCCCATTTGCGCTGGTGTTGGGTGCGCAGGCAAGCCATAAGGGGCTCACGCCTCTCGACGTTCCCTTGATGACAGGATTAAATTTTGCCGGCGGGTCTGAATTTGCCGCCATACAAATCTGGACGTCGCCGCCACCTTTTTTACTTATTATGGCCGTAACATTACTGGTAAACAGTCGTCATATTTTAATGGGGGCGACGCTGGTTCCCTTACTTTCTCGTTTTCCAAAACGAAAAGTCTTACCTGCGCTTTTTTTTATGACGGATGAGAGTTGGGCACTCAGTTATAATGACGCGCATTCCAGAAATAACAAAACGGCGCCACTGTTCAGCATGCCATATTATATGGCGGTCTCTTTATCTTTCTATACGATGTGGGTTTTCTGTACCGCACTCGGTGCGTTAATTGGCCCGGTGCTGGGCGATGTTCACCAGTATGGTTTTGATATGGCCTTTCCGGCGGTCTTTCTTGTGCTGGTCAGAGGCATGTGGAATGGCATTCGTAAAGCCGTGCCCTGGATAATCAGTCTGGTCGTCTCCGTGGCGGTATGTCATTTTATTGCCGGCCTGTGGTACGTCATTGCTGGCCCTTTAGCAGGATTAGCCGTTGCCGCATTTTTAGGGGGAGAGGATGCCTGATTATCAGACCTTCATCGCCATCGTATTAATGGCACTCACCACGTATGCAACGCGTGTGACCGCTTATCTTATATTACGAAACCGGGTGCTTACGCCCAGGGCGATGACGGTACTTAAATCCTCTCCCGGTTGTGTCATGCTGGCTTTCATTGCGCCTTTTTTTGCCTCCGGAAATCCCGCAGATCTGATCGCGTTAGGGTTAACGTTGATTGTTGCAATGCGCTTTTCAATGCCGGTGACGGTGATCTCCGGCGTGAT
This sequence comes from Enterobacter sp. MEB024, assembly GCF_030209635.1. Classification (NCBI taxonomy): domain Bacteria; kingdom Pseudomonadati; phylum Pseudomonadota; class Gammaproteobacteria; order Enterobacterales; family Enterobacteriaceae; genus Enterobacter; species Enterobacter sp. MEB024. The sequence goes on from NZ_JARVRQ010000001.1 coordinate 320,749, forward strand.
GTTTGCCTTTATACTTCGCTATTATTTAGGGTAAGTTTCCAGACCTGCCGCGCAACCAGAAACAGAACCGACTTCCCACGTTTCATTCCCCGCCGCTGTGCGCGACGTGGTAATGTTGGCGTCGAACAGGTTCTGCGTTGAGGATCCCGCTATGACCACGTTTTATCAACTGACAGCCACCCGTCTGGATGGAGAGCCTGTCGCTATGCTCGACTTCGCTGGCAAGGTGGTGCTGGTCGTGAATACCGCCAGCCAATGTGGCTTCACGCCACAATACGGCGGCCTTGAGGCGCTTTATAAGAAATACGCCGCTCAGGGGCTGGTGGTGCTTGGGTTCCCCTGCAACCAGTTCGGTAAACAGGAACCCGGCGATGCCGACGACATCGCCAGGACCTGTCACATTCATTACGGTGTGAGCTTCCCGATATTCGAGAAGATCGAGGTCAACGGAGCCGCAGCGCATCCGGTGTTTCGCTATCTGAAAAACGAATTGCCCGGCGTGCTGGGGGGACGAATCAAGTGGAACTTCACCAAGTTCCTGATCGGACGCGACGGTAAACCGCTCAAGCGTTTTGCGCCGATCACCACCCCCGAGAAAATGGAAGCCGCAATCCTTACTGCGCTTGAACGCTAAGTATTGTGGTCATGATGGCCTGAACTCAGGAGGGTATTCATTGCAGGGGGCGTTTATCGCGCATCGCAGACGCCATGCCCGCATCTAAAATAGCACTCACGGAAAGATGTCACTCCCTCTCCTCATGCTATATCTCCATAAACATACCCATTAATGAAAGGACGTATGGAGATGCTGAGAGGCAAAAGAGCGGTTATTACGGGTGGGGGCAGGGGATTTGGTCAGGCGCTGTGCGTATGGCTGGCGCGGGAAGGCGTTGAGGTAGAATTTTGCGCGCGGCGGGCTGATGATATTCAAAAAACATGCAGCATCATCACTGCTGAAGGCGGTATGGCAAAAGGGTATATCTGTGATTTAACCCGGCCTGAATCCCTTTCTGCGTTTTCTTCACAGCTATTAACTTCAGACAAGCCCATCGATATTTTAATTCTCAATGCTGCCCAGTGGTTGTCAGGAACGTTAGACGACCAGCCTGATACCGACATTATTAATACCGTCAGTTCCGGCCTGACAGCGTCGATTCTTCTGACGCAGGCTCTGATGCCTGGATTAAGACGTTCAGACAGTGCTGATATCGTCTCAATTATCTCTTCCTGCGGGATCCCGAATTTCACGGATTCAATTGCGCACCCCGCTTTTTTCGCCAGCAAACATGGGCTCAGCGGATTTACAACAAAACTCGCACAGCAATTGTCCAAAGAAAATATACGGGTTACCGGACTGTACCCTCCTGATTTCGAACTTACAGGGTTAGATTCGAGTGTCGATAGTCAATGCAGAATGGGAGAGCGGCTCTTGAACGGGCGATCGGTCTGGGAAGCGATTCGTTTTGTGTTGGCTCAACCGCGCAGTTGTCATATAAGTAGCCTCTACTTTCAAGGTCCAACCCGCGAAGACCTGAGTGATAGGGTCTAAATCGGGGGGATGTTAAACAGAACAGTCTTCGCACAGAGCAGCATGTTGATACCAAATGAAACAGGCTGCTCTGTGCCCTAAGTGGATGCGTTGAGTCAATATGGGGGTTATGGCAAATCAGGGATTACGACAATTCAGGGATACCGACAGGATACCCGGAAGATGACATTAAAGCGGTGAAATTGCCTCAACAACATGCTGGAAAACGTAAGGGTCAGAAAGTAGCTTAAATTCTTCATCATCCGGGTAAGTGACCGCCACATGATAGTTTTCTCCAGCAAATGCCTTCACTGACTGCAGATCCTGCCAGTAAGTTGCCAGAAAGAAATGCTCCCAACTTCCCTGCGTTTCTCTGCGAACGAACGCGCCTTTGTTCCCCGATATGCTCCTGGAATGCTCTACCCCTGTTTTTTCAAGGTGTTTTGCAAAACCTTCCGCATGTTCAAGCGGAACACATCCATGCCAGGTCCTTACAATCATTAGTGTTCTCTCTTTAAGGATGGTGAGGGTATAACCATATCACCAGAAAGCACCTCATGGTGTGATTAACGAAGAACGCTATCTCGCACATCGATTTATCGGACATTCTTCACCTTGCTTCAGACTGAATCTCATGACCATGATAAATTTAGGTCACTTCCGTTTTTTGCTCGTAGCTGATCGTACGGCTTTTATGTCGGTCCGCTTTGTGCAAGAAGCGGACCTCCGTTACTATTCTGAAGAGGAAGCACAGAAATATTTAGGTCTGTTGGGTAATAATTACGATATATAATAAAAACTCCTCCATTTCAGAATCCAAGAGTATGGGCATACGCAAGGATGCAATTATGAAATCCAAGAGTGCGTTAGTTTTAGAAGAACTCAGATCCAAATTACGTACTGCATCTGTGGCACAAGTCGGTGGTTTCCGCCCTACAGCAGACCCAATTACATCCTGGTTTTTAAAAGGAGTCGCTCTTCCAGGTGAAGGGTTGCCAGTTTGGAAGGGGCAGCCGATGTTTCCGCTTCTCCAGATTCGCGTAGATGAGCTTCCCGTGATTCCTGAACAACTGAAGGGGATCGCGCTCTTAGTGCTTTATCATAATATGGAAAGCCATCCATTTGATAAACCTCATGGCGAGGGGTGGCTAATACGAGAATACGCCACCCTTGATGGGCTTGAGTTATTGCCTGCAATTAACACTCCATATCGAGCATTTCCGGTTCGGTGGGTGAGTGTCAATGATGATGCTCCAGGATGGGAGGATGCTTGGGATATTATTGACTTGTCTGACGTAAACGATGATGAGGATGCAAGTGATAGATTCTATGATGGTTTTAACCGGTACAGGGGAACCAAGGTTGGAGGATATCCAATGGAGATACAACATGGTGTGGGGATTCAAGATTTTGTCTTTCAAGTGGGGTCAGAAGAAAAAGTAAACTGGATGTGGGCGGACAATGGTATCGGCTACTTTCACAAATCCCCAGAGGGACTTTGGACGTTTTCATGTCAGTTTTACTAGAAACTCAACGTCCTCTCATCGCTCACAGCGGACCTTCTGCTCCGTTAGTTTGGCCGCTTTGTGCCAGGAGCGGACGCGGTCTCCTCTGTTCGAAGGACAAAATTTAATGAGCCACTACACTATCAAACAGACCTTTTTTCCGGTGGCTCTGAGCAAGTTGTAGTACCTGCACCGTGGAAAATACCTGACGTTAAGATACTTGGAAGTAGTGGTTTGAAATGAAAAATGAAATAAAGAAAACAGTAACTGACATCATTAAAATACTATCCTCAAATGAGGAGGGTTCATGGGCAAAAACATTTGAAAAACTGGCCATCGAACTCGATGTTGATTGTGAGTCATCCATTTACTCATTGAAAAAACTCTACGGCGGGATGGGGTCATTTAACGATATTGTTCTCCATAAAAATGGAATACCTCTAATTCGAGAAAATGACGAGTTAGATGATTTGAGACACAAACTCTATAAGCAACTTGACCATGCAATCGGCTTGTTAAAAGCAGGAGATTTACCCTAACGTCGTTACCGGTAGCGCCTTTGAGTTACTGGCGACGCTTACGATGAGAAAAGATAAAACTGCTATGTATTGACCCGGAAAACGACTGGAAACGCGCCCGGTAAAATATATCCGGATGCATGACTATGCAGCCAGCTGAATTACCACTCGGCTCGCCGAAACATGACCAATCGGCGGACAGCACTAAGGTCCGCTCCTCGCTCGTAGTGGACCTTCTGATCAATTAGTTTGGTCGCTTTGTGCCAGAAGCGGACGTTGCAAATATCACTGTTTTAATCGATGGGGAGCAGGTCAACGATAAACAATAACCCTGAATCAGCTCATTTTAACGGCAAAAAGATATCCGTGAGTAATTCATGTTCTGCTACCTCATGCACAAAGTTGTGGTAATGAAAGAAAAGCGGGAAGTCGCGAAGTTCCTCTCCGCTCTCTGGCAACCAGTCACGATACAGAGACTTAGCCAACTCGGTTAACGCATCATGCGATCCCTGATGACGTAACACCGCACAGCGACCAGCCGGAATGTCACTATTTATCACCCCGAAGCGATTGTCTTCAATAATGGGTGACGTGACGGTTCCGCAAATATGGAACTCAAATTCATCCGGCGGCGTTAAGGTTGGATCGTGTGGTGCAATACCGTATGTCTGGCTACTGGCAACCGGTGAAAAACCCGTGGTTTTTCGCCATTCAATAAAGCGAGCCGCCGTTTCGTTTATTCGCTCCGGTTGTCCATAATGTGTCAGCATTGCGACTGACGTCGCGGGGAAAGTAATGATCCTGACCTGGCTTTGCATGGTTTGTCTCCTGGCTTTGTAAGGTTCGGATATGCGCTTATGCCAATCCACCCAGGGGGGCTGCTGGCGGAATTGCGTCGGTGATAGACCGAACATTTGTCTGAAAGCACGGCTAAATGATTCAGAATGCTGGAAACCGGCGTCGTACGCGATATCAGTGATTTTCTCTAACGGATTAAAAGCCAGTCGATAAGATGCGCGTTTTAAGCGCATCATCTGGATGTAACGGCCAGGTGGCATCCCACAATAACTACAAAACTGACGATGGAAATGAAATGGCGAGAAGTGAGCCACTTCACTCAGTTTTTCCAGTAATAAAGCGTCATCGAGATGGTGGTCAATATAATCAAAGACCTGTTTAAAGCGTCTGGCGTAACTATCAGTTTTATTATCACACATGACTTCCTCCGTGCTGCTTAATATGCTCGAAGGCGATTCAGTTTGCCTGACCGATCTTGCTCAATGACGTACAAAGGAGAGCATTTCCAGGTGGCTATCTTTCGAACCTTTGACTTGCTCCCCATTGCTCAAGACTCTCGATGTCAATATGCATGCCGAACTTCCACTGTTCGCTCAAAGTTGCTCCTCAGCTCCACGTCAGGCGCGGAGTAAACGCATACGTGTAAGTGCACAATTTTCATGTGCCACTAAAGCAGCGTGTTCCCATCGACATTCTGTCAGCTTTATACGCCTGCCACTCGCGCCAGACATTCTCTGGATCAATATCGCGGTAGCCACGCTCTCTGATTATATCCTCGGCTGCTTCGGCCGGCAGGCGGATGGCTGTAGCGTCATCGCGGATGGACTCAACCTCATCGCGGGTCAATTCACGTCCCATGCCCTGTTCTTTATCAATCAGGACTATGATCAACGCAGGGATAAAAACAATCTTCATACTGATTAGTCTCTGAAATATTCGCATACCACTGTATCACTAACAGTTTTGATATAGTTTGACCTGTTCCCAGTTGATTGATACACGACATTGTGAGCAAGATCTATGGCGACTTAATTATGAACGTCTGCTGATTGCTCATAGCGGACCTTTTGCTCAGTCAGTTCGTCCGCTTCGTGCCACAAGCGGACATTTAACAAGGCGCTGAATTGAATAACACCAGCTGGCTCATCTTCGCTTACGTAGCGCATTAAGTAGCGTCTGCGTTGCATCAGAAGACGCTCCAGATGACGAACAAACCAGCCCAAATTCCCGGTGTATAGCAGGCGTCAAAGGCGCCACGCACAGGTTGCGCAGCGTCTCCGGCAGGGCTGATTCAGGTACAAGGGCGACGCCCATCTCTTCCCCGACCAGCTTACAGGCGCTAATCCAGTCGCGTACTGTCACGCGTATATCAGAAAGTTGCAAACCAGCCATTTCCATCAGGCTTTTTCCATTAACGACACATCCGCCTGTCGCCAGAATAAAGGGCTGGTCTGCCAGCGCCTTTAGCGTTATGCCATAAGCCCTGGCATGATGTGCCAGCTGATGTTTAGCTGGTATTACCGCGACCCATGCATCCTGTCCTAATATAACCTCTGCACGCCCGGGGCCGGGATTCATGACCACCCCAAGTTCTACGGTATCAGCGGCAAGCCACTCCTCGACTTCCTCGTCCGAGCCTTCCAGGACAACGATTTCAATACCCGGGTGCAGGCGCTTAACGTCGCGCAGAAGCCCTGGCAACAATGTGGATGTCACTGAGGGAAAACTGGCCAGGCGAATGCGCCCTCGGTGTAAGTCTCGGCTCTTATCAGCCAGTATGCGAATGGCATTCAGCTGCAAAAGCATGTTTCGTGCATTTTCAATAACCTGCTCACCCAGCGCGGTAATACCGATATACCGTCGCTCACGCGTAAATACCGGAAATCCAAGCGAAGCTTCGAGCTGGGCGATGGCCTGGCTGGCACCTGACTGAGTCATTCCTATCTCTTCTGCGGCGCGCGAGATGTTGCCGGCATCGGCGACGGCCACCAGCAGGCGCCAGTGTAAAAGATTCATCATGATTATCAGTAGCTCAGCTAATAGTTAGATTCTATATCATTAATTTTACAGCGAAATACGCGTCAAATACAGTGAGTTCAGAATTGCTTCGAATTTCTCGATGGCTTTACACATTTAACGGAGACAACATGAAACTCTATTACGCCCCGGATGCCTGTTCGTTATCACCGCACATTGTGCTGCGCGAACTGGAAATTGAATTTGAACTGGTGAAGGTTAACAACAAAAGCAAGCTCACTGCTGATGGTCGCGACTTCCGCACCATTAACCCTAAAGGTTATGTCGCTGCACTTGAATTGGATAATGGGCAGATACTCACTGAGGGGCCAGCCATTGTGCAGTACCTCGCCGATCTTAAACCAGAATATGGCCTGGCACCGCGCGCAGACAGTTGGGCTCGGGTGCGTCTGCAGGAATGGCTAAACTTTATCACTAGTGAAATACACGCTGGCTCGGCACCGCTGTTCAACCCCGCACTGCCCGAGGACATCAAAGCGATTTTTCAGAATAAGCTCTTCCGACAGTTCGATTTACTCCAGGCGAGGCTCAACGAAAACACTTTTCTGACTGGCTCATCCTTCAGCGTAGCGGATGCCTATCTTTTTACGGTGCTGGGTTGGTGTAAATTCTTCTCAATCCAACTGGAACGCTGGCCAGCGCTACCGGCGTACATGGAAAAAATAAATGCCCGACCTGCTGTACAGGCTGCATTACTGGCTGAAGCGTCTCAGTAGGGTAGGTAATCGCTTATTGCTGGACACAGCATGTTGAGTGTCTGCAAAGAGGTCGTCTGCCCTTTGTTCTACGCGGGCCTGAAGTTGCGCGTAGCGTTCTGCTCCGTAGCATGAGCTGACGCTGAAACCCATTCCCGGCGGCATTCACTGCTGCTTTCGTTTCATTATGGACTCAACGCCACGCGACTTTTTGCCTTCATCTATGCCTCAAGTCAGACCTTGCGGCTCTTATATCAGGCCGCTTTATGCCCTAAGCGGACGTTACGCCTGGCCACTCGTTTGTCGTGAGGAAACGTAAAGGCTCAAAATAATGCACTGTTTAAGATATAAAATTATACCGTCGGGACAGTACCGCCATCGATCACATATTCCGTACCGGTAATAGTGGCAGCACAGGATGACGCGAGGAAGACGATGAGGTTCGCCACTTCGATGGGCTTTGAGGGACGGCCCAGCGGAATTCCACCGAGTGCATTCATGATGATCTGCTTACCGCCCTCGTAGTCCGTTCCTGCCTGCTGAGCAAGTCGTTCCGCCATCGCTACCGATGCTTCGGTTTCTACCCAGCCAGGCGCCACACGCACCACCCGAATTCCCTTAGGGGACACCTCTTTCGACAGGCTTTTGCTGTACGCCGACAGTGCCGCTTTGGCCGCCGCATATCCGGTGGTCGATTCCGGTAACGGCAGTTCACGCTGAATAGAGGTGACGTGGATGATCACCCCATCCTGTTGCGCCAACATCCCTGGCAACAACGCGCGATCTAAGCGTACCGCAGGCAACAGATTAAGATTGAGCTCCTGTTGCCATTCTTCTTCCCCAAGGGCTGCAAACCCACCGCCGGGAGCGGTAGAACCGCCTGCTACGTGGATAATGATATCGACGCCGCCCAGGTGTTTCTGAACGGCGTCCACGACTAAATTACATCCCTGGATGGTGGTCAGATCCGCCGCCACGAAAGCGTCTGCGGTAGATTCTGCGGGCTCGTGACGCGCGGTGGTTAGCACCGTTGCCCCTTGCTGTATTAAAAGGTGGACAACTGCTTTGCCGATCCCTTTGGTACCTGCGGTAACCAGAACACGTCTGCCCTGTAAATCAAGATCCATCAGCATCAGATTATCTCCAGAGTCGCAATCTTGTCGCCAGCGAGGCCGAAAGTATGTGTAAGCATCACGGGGCTACCGGGAAAATTACCGACAACGTTCGTGGTGACTATTACCCGATCGCCTTGCGTGAGAACTTCAATGGGGTGAACGCTATAGTCGAACGCAGCCCGCGCCGCGCGTTGCCACGCTTCGATTGCCGCGTGCTCCCGATGGGTTTTACCTTCATCGAACACGACGGCATTGAGGGTAAAACAGCGCTTAACGCTGGCAATATCGGCACCATTGCCGATCGCAAAATAGGTTGAAATAGCTTGCGGTAGAGATAATGACATGGCCCTTACTCCCGTTATTTACAGTACGGGAATTTTTAACATAGACTTTAAAATTGACAAGTACGCACAAAAAAGTGAGCAACTGAATTATGAGTAAGTTATATAGCCCTGAAACCGCCGCAAGCGGCGTGGAACAAGTTCTGCGAATGCTGGAAGGTCGCTGGAAACTCATTATTCTGTTTCATCTTTTCGACGGAAAGGTGCAACGCTATTCTGATTTTGAAAAACTGATCCCCGAAATTTCGCAGAAGATGCTGGCACAACAGCTGCGACAGCTGGAGGCCGACGGCATTGTGTCACGTAGGGTATATCCCCAGGTTCCACCGAAAGTCGAATATCGGCTCACTGAGTGGGGGCAGGCGCTGTGTCCGGCTCTCGATGCGATGCTGAAATGGGCAGAAAAACGCGAGGTTTAGGTGCTCGGGTACATTTTTGTTTATGATCGAAAATTGTTGATGTTCATTCCTTGCTGCTAGCAGACCTTGCGGCTCTTATTTCGGTCCGCTTTGTGCCGGGAGTGGACATTATTTTTCTCGACTTATTCTAAATTCAATGCAAGGTACTATTATTGAATATATCGTCTGGGTTAAATTATGAACACAACCAATCCCATAATGGGCAATATTATGAAAAGGAGGAATATTGGCATATGGCCTCATGGCCGCATCCCTGCCCATAGGCTGTTATGCGGACGTACAACGCATTGAGTGGAGTAGGGAGCATGATAAAGAGCGAAGTATGAAAATCGAAATCTACTAATCCTCGTAGTACCGAAGATTGCCGGCATACTATAGACTCTGGCACCCGCAGCGTTTCATATTCTAAAAGTCCTCAAGAAAGCTAAACAAGGCGTCCTGATTCTGTGAACCCTTTGAGCTTATGGAGCATATTTGCATTAATTAATCAAGCTCAGCTGATTATATAATAAACAAGAACCACACTATTTTCTATATTTAAATAAAACGGATAAAAACCGAGCCAGTTTAGGTGCTATGAAATGTTATTAACTCTTAAAAAAACTTGTTATGATAATTTTAGATTTGTTTTAAGTGGGGCGTTTTTTATAATTTCAGTATCCATTGTTGTTATTGTTAATTTTATTGGTGCGCGTTATAATTTGGTCATTAATCGCACCTTGGTTTTTGCCTTTCTGTTATTAACACTTCTTTGCATTAATAGCAAAGTATTAAAAAACCTTATTGGCTTTATAGCCTTAACATTAATCGCTGCTGATTTATCTCTTCAGATGTATGCCTGGAATCACTTCAATGCTAAATTTGACTATGGTTTTGCATTAAGTGTAATAAATACTACAGGTAGCGAAGCATTTTCAATGTTAGGCGTTTATTGGAGAAGTTGTGCAATTTTTATGGGGTTGCTGTGTTTATTTATTTTAACTATTAACTGTAGCACAAGTACCCTGCCGTTAAAGTATAGGCGATACCCTGCAATATTATTCGTGCTTTTGCTAACTGGCTATACTGTACAGGGTATACTGCATCAATTACGAAAAAGCAATGTTGATAGCCTTGCTCAACGTGTTGTCAATTCAACTCCGCTGAGCACGGCTACAGTCTTTATGCAAGCCATCTCTGATATGAGTATTGCCTCCAGTATTAATAATAATACACCTGACTATTCAATATCACTATCAGATACCGGAATTGATAATTATGTGATTATTATTGGAGAGTCTGAGCGCAGTGCAAATATGAGCATATATGGATATGAGCGAAGCACGACTCCTGAACTGGAAGCAGAAAGGAAAAATCTTCTGTTGTTCCAGCATGCCATTAGCCCCGCGCCAGTGACCATTATGGCTGTGCCACTTGCGCTCACTGCTGATTCAGTACAGGAAGCAGATCCCGTTAAGTACAGTGACAATATTATTAGTATAGCGAACAAAGCCGGGTACGATACGTACTGGTATAGCCACCAGGGAAAAGGGGGCGCATATAATAATGTGATTACAGGTATCGCTATGAAAACCAAACACCATCAGTGGATTGATCAGGGGTTCGATGACTCTTTGCTCCCGGAACTTGAATCAACGCTGAAAACATCTGGTAAGAAATTAATTGTGCTACATCTATATGGTAGCCACGAACCAGCCTGCGCGCGCTTCCCAAAAGATGCATCCGTCTTTAAAGATGGAAATAAAGATGATGATTGCTATGATAACTCTGTGCGCTTCACGGATTATGTTATGGGGAAAGTTTTTAGCCAACTTTCAAATACACGCTCTTCTGTATTTTACTTTTCTGACCATGCCTTAATACGCGATCCTTCACGTTCAGTGGTATATTACCATGCAGGGGCTAATCCCCCCCGGGAAGCGTTATCTGTCCCAGCTTTCATTTGGTATAGCCCTAAAGTTGAAAGAAAGAATAAGTTGATCGGAGACTACGATACGCCATGGTCTACCGATGATGCGAATACCCTTTCCGAATTATGGCTCGGAATACATCGGGTTGAAAATGATATCGTTAGCTTGCAAAAGTGGCTACAGGACTATCAAGAACCGATTGTAATTAAGGATACAACGGGTAAGAAATTTAATTGGACGGATATAAAGTAGTTGAAGCTATGATTTTTAGTTAAAAATTATTCTGCCGATTGACGGAAAATACATGACTATGGGAGCCAGGCCTGAAGAGGTACTGGCTCGTACTCTCAATATTCATGACCAGCTCTCCATTGATTGATTTATACACTATGCTCTGAGTCAGTCTTCATCGGGTGTGATAAAAATTGCGACATCCGCACCTCATTCACCGCGGCCGTCAGGGCAATGTAAATGAGCCTTCCATGACAACAACGCTTTTTCCTCCTACCCGAACTGACGGGCTTTCTGCAGTGCCGTCATAACCTGAAAATAATATGCTGGCGCGCCCCATATCAACGCCCTGGCTTACGCGAAGAGAGAGCTCTTTTTTATTGCGAAGCTGAGCCAGCAGAGCTGTTACTGCGCCAGTCGCGCTGCCTGTTGCCGGATCTTCGGTCATGCGTGGCGTAAACATCCGGGCCTGCAAATCACACGGGTCTTCAGGATCCGTTTCCAGCGTATAGGCGTAAATGGACACCGCACCGTCGAGGGGCAAAATAGCCCGGAAACCCTGCAAATTGGGTACGCAACAGCGAAGCGCATTTCGGGTCGCGAGTTCGGCAATCAAGAAAGGCAGGCCAACAGAGGCGACGACAGGCATATGCATTTCAGTGCGTATATCACTGGCTTCAAGAGAGAGGCAGGCCGCCACGTTTTCTGGACTGACTTCTGAGTGGCAGGATAAAGCTTGCGGAACAAGAAGCTCTGCACCCGTGACCTTTGCATTTTCTCTGATAATCCTGACAGGTACCCGCCCGGCAGCCTCTTCGAATATCAGCGTTTCAGGTAGCGATTCGCCATTCAGTTCAGCCTGATACGCCAGGACAAAAGCAGTCCCAATATTGGGATGACCAGCGAAAGGGATTTCACGCGTCGGGGTAAAAATCCGTACCCAAGCCGTATGTGATGGTTCTTCAGGAGGTAAAACAAACGTCGTTTCACTGTAGCCAAATTCTAACGCGAGCAGCTGCATTTGCTCAGTGGTCAATCCCTCGGCATCCAGAACGACAGCTACCGGGTTACCGCAAAACGGTTTATCAGTAAACACATCTGCAATCACATAACGTCTTCTCACCAGGACCTCAACTTCCATGCCTTAAAATGAATTTATACTCAACGAGTTTGTCGTTTTAATATACGCTCACGTGAAAACATAACCCACTGGCATTTACCTGTATGCGTACTTTTCACCTTAACGACGGACGGTGATGTTTACCTGGTTTTGTTCATCCACTCCGTTAAGGTGAGTGAATACAAAAGGCTCGGCGGTGCGTCTTTAATATCATGTATATCTCTGACATATCTCAGTCCCGTTTTCTCAAGAACGTTCTGTGACGCCAGATGGTTAGCTCTGACAACGGCTGAGATCTCGGTGAGTTTCCTATCATCAAAACCATACCTTACCGCGCGTGTAGCAAATTCTGTCGCCAGGCCTTTTCCCCAGGCATCTGTCGATAACCGATATCCAAGATTGTTAATCACACAATCGCCATAGCTACGGATGCTCAGACCACCAAATCCGATGATTTTTTCAGGGGATTCGAGAAGCGATATGGCGAAGCTACCAAAGCTGTGAGTTTGCCAGTGGGCGAGCCAGCGATTGAGAACCGTTTTTGCATGATCAATATCCGGGTAGGGGCCTGCGGGGTTAAACGTGTTCGTCGCCGGATCACCATAAATTCTGAAGAGATCCGCTACGTCTGATGCCATTACCGGGCGAAGGCACAATCGAGTTGTTTCAATTCGCAAACAGGCCTCCTGATATGTGTTGACGGGAAATATGTCTTTCATTAATTAATGCTCTCTGATTTAAGCATATATGTGTTTTGACGTAATTCGACAGATCCGATTGTGTGCTGTCGTGGCGAAACGCTCACGACGAATACCCTGGTGTGTTAACCAATGGGCACAGGTCAGCCTCACCAGACATCAGGATGCGATGGACAGAAAACGGACAAAAAAAGACCCGCAGTACGCGGGCCTGTATAAATGTTGAAAAGGGTAATCAGAACGACCAACGCAGGTTAGCGTTGACCGAATTGATGCGGGTGTCTTGACCGAGTTGCCCCTGATAACCGACATCCAGCGTCGCAGCGCGCGACAGCTGTACGCTGACGCCGATATCGCCCACCATCACGTCCTCATCAACGGCCTGGCCCTGGGTGATGAACGCATCACTGCCGGCAAATGCCATCCGCGATGAGGTGTTTTTATCCCCGTAGGCGTGCTGCCAACCCAACGAACCATACAGGTTAACGTTTTTCGGCAGCTCGGTGACGCCGCGCATCCCGAGCGTGGAGTAGAAGGTGTTCATCGTTTCATTACGCACGCTCAGCGCGGCGGCACCGCCATCTTCCCTGAAACTGTCGGTATGCAGTCGAATCCAGGACAGGTTGATAAACGGTTCAACATTCATCGCCGGCTGGCCAAAACGGTAGCCCGCCTCGGTAAACGCCAGCAGCGAGTTGGCGTCGTAATCTGACTTCAGGCGGTCCGAGAAACCACTGAAATCAACGTTGCGCTCGCCTTCAATCTTGTGCCAGGTGTAACCCAGTGCGCCGCGAAGTGAGAACGCATTCTGTTGCGCTGCGGCATACAGGCCAAGGTGATAGTTGTCGGTATCCGTGGATGAACGACGGCTATCGACGTCGTAATCACCACGGCTATAGCCGAAGTACCCCCCGACACGTACGTTATGGTCAGCCAACTTGCGATCCGCGCCCAGCAGGAAGCCGGTGGTGTTGCCGTCCAGCTTGCCTGCGTTACCGTTGTCGCGCGTTCTGCTCCAGGAACTGAAGGTCTGGCCCCATACGCCGTTATTTTGTTGCTCCGGCTGTTGTACCAGCGACATCGCTAACGGCGGTATCGGCAGACTGTCATTATCGAACGCGCGCTGCATGCGCTGGTTCAGTACGTTGAACAGCTGAGTGCTGCCGGCGATCAGGTTAGACTGTACCGACGGGTAAACTTCACCTGACAGCTGGTTGAACGCCTCGCGCGCTTGCGGTGCGCTGAGTACCAGCAGAGAGTTATACAGCGCCAGGGAAGGGCCGTTTTGTGTCAGCGTGGAAAGCGCGCCGGCGGTATTCCACTGGTTGCTGGTGTTGGCCACCGTCTGGAAAATACCCGGTTTACCGCTTCCTGGATTTTCTCCACCTGGATTCTCGCCGCCTGGATTCTCGCCGCCTGGATTCTCGCCGCCTGGATTCTCGCCACCTGGATTCTCACCGCCCGGATTCTCACCACCCGGATTTTCACCCCCAGGGTTCTCACCGCCCGGATTCTCACCACCCGGATTTTCACCCCCAGGATTTTCACCCCCAGGATTCTCTCCGCCGGTCTCTTTCTGCGCGATGGTGAGATCGACAGCGTCGGTGCTCTGTTTCAGTGCCACGTCCAGGAAGGCGGATTTGGAGATGGCCCCGGCGAACTGGCCGTCAATTCCCCCCTCGGAGGTTAGAATGCGATAGCTTTGGCCCGTTTTGTAGCTGGTCTGCGGATCCAGTGCGGTAACCTGTACTTTAGCCTGATCGCTGATGGTCGTTTTGCCAGACACCAGTAACTGATCGCTGCGGCCGTCACCGGCGATATCAACGTCATAGAACGATTCACCCACAAAGTTCAGGTAGCGTTTCAGCGTCAGCGTGCCGATAGTGCCATCACCGGGCGAGATATGGCCGCCGGAGAGGATCTCTGTCTGGCCCAGCGTGCCGTTACCGCCCAGCGTGCCGCCGGCTTTGATCGACGCGGCGCTGCTGTAACCTTGTCCGTTACTGACCTCCGATCCCGCCGTCGCGTTGAGGATCAGCGTGCCGCCGTTCTCGGCGCTAAGCGTCTGCACATCAAAAATATCGTCTTCGGGTTGGGTGTTGATATTGCTGGCAATAATGACTTTTCCACCGCGCGCGGTCACGTTCGCCTTGAGCCCTGAAAGATCGCCGTTCAGCGTGGTCTGACCGGAGGTATTGATCACTTCACCTTCGCCGCTCATCTTGTTGCTGAAAACGTAATTTCCGTCGGTATGGTTGAAATAGACATAGCTGCCGAATAACCCACCCCGAAGGCTGATTGCCGTCTTCGCATCAAGAGTGCCCGCGCCGCCCGCCGCGCTGAGCGTCGGCTCCGTTAAACCGGTGCCGGAGTCCATATTGCCGCGGCTGCCGATTATCAGCGCGCCCCGGTTCGAGCCGGAACCCGTCATCCCTATTACCAGCTCATTACCGCCAGCGGAAAATGCACCGCCGTCCATGACCGACAGTACGCCATTGCCGTAATCGCCAACGCTAACGCTGCTGGCACTGGTAAAGCGCGAGCCCTCGCCCGCGATGACCAGCTCGGCGGTTTTACGTGCGCCAGAGACGCCCGCCACCTGAATGTTGCCCACGTTAACCGCTCCGCCGTTGAGCACGTCCAGATCGCCATAAAGCGTGAGCGTACGGCCAACATTCCATTGCGAACCGGATCCCGTGACGGTGGCTTTCGGGCTCAGCTTGTCGGTTTCATCTGGGCCGGAACCATTGCCGATACGGGCATCGTAGGTGGTGTTGAGCGACGCACCGTTTTCAATCGCCAGCGTGGAGCGGGCTCCCAGGTCAGTGCCAACGCTGAGAAAATTACTCACTACGCGTGAACCGGCGCCCGTAGCGATTAGGTGGCTGTCGTAGCCACGGGTGGTACCGACCACGATCTCCTTCGCGCTGGCCAGCGCACCGTCTTCGACTCGCAGGGTGCCCAGGCCAAGATTCAGGCCACCACGCAGAATGTACTGATCGTTAACCGCGTTCAGCTCGGCGTTTGGTCCGCGGACCGTGACCGCGCTTTCATAAATTTGGCCGTTGAACAGTCGACCGATATTGATGTTATAGGCAGTGATTTTGCCATTATCGATCAGCAGGTTTCCGCGTTGGTTACGGCCGACGTAAACATCGCCGGTGTAGCCTAAAGATTCGGTAACACGCGCGTCGCCGTCAAAAATGGCATCCGCTGCGCGAGCGAAATCGGCAGGGGAGAGCATCAACAGCGGTGCGGAAAATAGAGCGAGGTAAAGTCTGGAAAGCGGTGTCTTAACCGCTAAAGAATGCGATGTAGAGTTATTCACGGGCTATCTCCGTACTCATTGGCATGATGTCTGGAAAATCGTTTTTATATGAAACTCAAATGTGTCGGGAAATTTAAAAGGCGTTATTATTTGTACGCCTTTTGGTATTGAGGAAATTATTTATGCGTGACAACCGGCGTACAGGTCGGCGCGCTTAGCGTCGGCGCAGATCCTAAAATTCCAGGCATCATCATTGATGAGCAATCGAAAATTCGCCCTTTTTCTGTCGTGGCGCGATAAGAAAGTTTTTGGCCGCCCAACGCATCCGGCTGGGCACCATTCACGTTGGTCACCGTTATTTCGTCCGACGAGCCCAGCCCCAGCATTTTAGCGGTTTCCGCCTGCAGCAATGGAATAGCCTGATCGGTTTTCAGGGTGGAACAACCGGCTAGCATCAACGTAACGGTTAAAGCGATTAGTGGTCTTTTCATAAATTATCCTTTATATCCAACCAGTTAAAATCACTGATTGTATTTATGTTTTCTATTACCCAAATCAGCGGGTAATATATTTCTCTTTCCTAATTGAAAAAACCCTCCTAAAGTAGGGTGGGTCGATAATAATTCATCTGTACTCTCAGATACGCGAAGGTGAAAGGAGATTCCTTTGGGGCAGAATTATGCGTTGGTCGTTGATGATCATCCATTGGTAGCAAGCGGCATCGCCAATTTTCTGATTACACATTGCCGGTTCAAACAGGCGTATGTCGTGACGAATGAAGAAGATTGCTACCGTCATATTAGGGAAAATGGCCCGCCACGTTTACTGGTAATCGATTTTTGGCTATCTTCCGGTACGGCGTTGAAATTACTCAAAGAAGTGAAACAGCTTTACCCTCAGGTGCGCCTCCTGGTCGTCAGTGGGGATGAAAATAACGATATCTGGCAGAAAGTGCATACGGCCGGAGGACACGGTTTCGTATTGAAAAGCGAACCTCCTGAATTATTCTCACGGGCCGTTTTTGCCCTGGCGGATAATCTGACATGGTTTCCTTGTGCAAACGAATGTGCCGTTAAGACGAATAATGAGCAGTTAAGTAAATTTAACTTAACGCCGCGGCAAATTGATGTTTTGAATATGATTATGCGCGGCCTGCCAAATAAAAGAATTGCCGCCCAGCTTTCTATTTCTGAACCCACGGTAAAAGAACACATCAGCAATATTCTGAAAAAGATAGGCGTTAACAGTCGGGTGGAAGCCATCACGCTACTGCATGGCAAACGGGAGCCGTCGGAATGAGGTTTTTCCAGGGCTTACAGAACGATGGCATCTCTCCCCCCGCGCAAATTCGCCTGCTGAATAATACGTTTCTGCGGCTGGTATTCAGCTTTAGCGCTGTGCCTTTTGTCGGCATTCCTTTCGCTATCTGGATCCATTTGCTGGGGGACGATCTGGGTCCCACCATTATCTGGATAATAATTTACTTGCTCTGTGCTGTGGCGATCCGAATAGTGCATCGGCGCTATCAGCGAGAGGTTAAAGAAAATGATGATGAGGCCGTCCTGCGCCGCTGGCTTCCGCGCATTAATAAGGTGGCCTTTTTTCACGGGCTGGGGATTTCATCACTCTATTTAATTACCCCGCAGACGCAGAATTTTGACTTTTTCCTGCTCCTTAATATCAGCATTGCCGCTATTGTCGCTGCCAATGCGACGCATCTGACGCCGGTCATCAGCACCTTCACACGGTTTTTCTTTGCCTCCTGGGGGGTTCTGACTCTCGGTATCATCCTGCGACTGGATGACCTGATGTTCATCGTGCTGATGCTGAACCTGCTGTACGGCTTCGCAATCTATCGCCATGCGTTAACGTCCCACGCGTTTTTTATCCAGCAAGCGCTGCTGGAAGAGCAAAGCTCACGCCTGGCGGAGCAGTTCCGGCAGGCCAAAGAAGAAGCGGAACAGGCGTTGCTCGATAAAAATCAGTTCCTGACGACCGCCAGCCACGATCTGCGCCAGCCAGTGCATGCCATGGGCTTTTTGATCGAAGCCATTATCCACAGAAACCAGGACGACAGCCTGACGCCACAGCTGCTTGACCTGCAACAGAGCGTTCGTTCGGTGCACCTGATGTTCAATTCCCTGCTCGATCTCAGCAAAATTGAATCTGGCAATGTAATGACCGCCCCTACACGCATGGACATCGGCACGCTTCTCGACTCGGTGATCACCCTGTTTCGCGAAGAGGCCAACAGTCGCGCACTGCGGCTGCGAACCTGGCGGCCCAAACGTCGCCTCTTCGTGATGGGGGACCCGCTGCTGGTGCGTCAGTCCTTGATTAACCTGATACAAAATGCCCTTCGCTATACGCAACAGGGCGGTGTGCTGGTTGCCATCCGTCCGCGCGGTGTCGAGTGTCTGGTGGAAGTATGGGACACCGGGGTGGGGATCGCCGACGACGAAAAAAGCAAAATCTTCTCGCCTTACTACCGCCCCGAGCTGGCATGGAAGATCGACAGCGCAGGGCACGGGCTGGGCCTGGCGGTGGTTGCCCGCTGTGCCAAGCTGATGAACGTGAAGTATGGAATGCACTCCATTGAAGGCAAAGGTTCACGCTTCTGGATGCGCTTTACGCAATACACGGGTGACGTGAAAGCGGTGGATCCACTGCCCGCCGGTGACAACATCGCTACACCGGTACGCTATGCGCCACTGCATGGCTCCTGCCTGATCGTTGACGACGATCCGCTGGTGACGTCCGCCTGGGAGAGCCTGATGAGCCTCTGGGGGATTAACGTGCGCTGCGCGGCCTCGGCCGAAGACGCTTTTGCCATCATTGACGACGGTTTCACGCCATTTGCTGTACTGTGCGACCAGCGCCTGCGATCCGGCGAAAGCGGGTTCGACATCCTGAAAGCACTTTTCGAACGTCTGCCCGACATGAGCGGCGCGATGGTCAGCGGGGAGTTTAACTCGCCGGTTCTGCTGGAAGCGGAGCAGGAAGGCTACCTGGTGTTGCGTAAGCCGCTGGAGCCAGCCAAACTGCATGCGCTACTGACACAGTGGTCTGCAGGCTCGGGCTAAAACGAAAGTACAATTTGACTGCAACACAATTCTGGACATGCTATACTGTATATAAATACAGTATGAGAGGTGCGTAATGGCTGTTGAAACAAAATATGTTGTCGTACGAAAAGGTGAAGAGAAAATGACATTTGCCAGTAAAAAAGAGGCTGACGCTCACGACAAACTGCTCGACATGGCAGAAGCGTTCACCGACTGGCTGTTGCAAAGCGGAATGCAGATGGATGAAACGCAGGCTGAAAATCTTGGGCTGTATCTCGCCGAGCAGAAAGAGGCCGTGCAGCATATTCTGCGTACCAGCAAGCTTCCCGATTTCAATGCCGCCACTGCCACAGATAACCCCGAGCCAGATGCGGCTGGCAGTAAAAAAATCAGAGCCGTTAAAGCTGCCTGATCGCCAGAGTGCATCATCGATTCTGATGCCCCGAGTCAGGGGGTCATCAGGGCGTGTTGAGTGCCGCCCCGTTATCTGACAGGGGCGGGACGAATACATATTTATTGAGAGTTCAGAGCGAGAAGTCGTCGGGAAGCACTCATCCCATCACGATCAGAAGCTGTACGTCACTTTCAAACTTCCCGTGGGCGATGTTTTTCGTTGAACAATGGGGCTATTGCCTGCATCTCCCGTCAACTGCGTAACACCTGTTGCGACAGCTACGCTCCAGTCCGGGGTGAGCTTGTGGGTCCAGTCCACATTCAGCGAATAAGCATAAATACCGGATCCAGCATCATGTCGGGAAAACCCCGATGCTGCTGACTGTGCGGCATTCACCCCGTAGTAAGTCTGCATGTATTTGCTGGATCCCCAACTGGTGGTCAGGGCCAGCGTCAGGGAATTTTTCGGTGATGTATAAAGCGGGCTGATAATACCGAAGTGCAGGGCCTCACCGTTGTTTCTTTCAGAAACCGGCACTTCAGCCTGCAATTGCACACTCAGCCAGTCGGTCACCTTATACCCCAGTCCGGGCACAATGATGGCCGAGCCTTTGACGTCACCCATACCCCGCAAGTCGTCACTGCCGGAGCTTATTGAATCGCTGTTCACGTCACGATCCTTGCGACCAGCGCGGTAGCTCAGCGCAGCGTTGTACTCCAGTTTACCGACACTGTTACCGTAACCGATACCCCGCGTGGTGCTGATAAAGACGCCATTTGCCATGGAGTAATCAAGCACTAATGCTGTAGCGGCGCGGCTTTTATCCGAACCAGAATAGCGTGGCGCAATATCCACACCTCCCCCCAGGGTCAACACGTTACCCTGGTTCTGTTCTGCCGCCAGTGTCGGGGTGGTCAGAAACGCCAGAACGACTCCCGGCACTATTTTTTTCAGGCTGCGAGGCGGGAGCAAAGGAGGAAACTGATGACGCAGTGCGATGTTTTTCATTAAAGAAGTCCTTGTGGATTCAAATGATGACGATACAAGCGGTTATTCACGCCAGTTTTCTCAGTTTGAATACGCACCCTAAGGTTCTTATGAGCCGAAAATGAAGAAACGCTGAAGCAAGTACCGCTGCAGTAAACCTGATAGATTTATCGAAACCGTTTTTTTCTTAAGACGTTCTTCATTCACTGTTGATACCGTAACCAATGTGAAAATTCTACTAATCGAAGACGACCTGGATCTGGGCAATGGCGTGCGGATCGCCCTTGCAGATCAAGGATTTGATGTCATATGGGTTCGCCGCAAAGAGGATGCGCTGCATCAGCTTGATGCCTGCGTGCCAGAACTGATATTGCTCGACCTGGGACTGCCCGATGGCGATGGCATGGGCCTGATGACCTGCTTGCGGCAACAGTTCAAGGGGATCCCTGTCATCATCCTGACTGCTCGAGGCACGCTACAGGATCGCCTGTGCGGGCTGGATGCCGGTGCAGACGATTACCTTGTTAAACCTTTTATTCTCGCCGAGTTGTTGGCTAGGGTAAGAGCGCTTGCGCGCCGCAGTTACGGTTTTCAGAATGAGGCAATAGAAATCAGAGGGTTATCTCTGCATGTGCCAACGCGTCGCGTGACGGTGAGTGCCCGTCACGTGGAGTTGACGGCAAGCGAATACGCGCTGCTTGAAACGTTAATGTTGCGCGCTGACCGCGTGCTTACACGACGATTTCTGGAAGAAAGAATCTTCGGCACCAAAGAAAATCTGAGTAATGCTCTCGACGTGCATATGGGGAATTTGCGTCGAAAAATCGGGGACGGTTATGTGCGAACGGTGAGAGGGGTGGGGTATGTCATTGATACTGTACCGATCTACAAAGGCGGTGATTGATGCGAAATATCTGGCGCACCCTGAGACTCCCCACGCTCGTACGGCGAATCATCATCGCCCAGATGCTGCTGCTGACCTTGCTGTGGTGTCTTTTTTTGACTTTTGTTTTGTGGGAGGACTTGCGTAGCCCCCCGATATTAACGGGCAGTAAGACCTACGAAACCCTTTTTACGCTGGTGGACAGTATGGACGATCGCCCCCAGGAACGCACCGATGTGCTGAACACGTTCAGTAAGGCGTTGCGGGAGGGATATGGCGGAGGTGAAGATCCCGAACTGTCAATCAGCCTCATTATTCGCAAACATAACGAGATAATTTATTCATCTGATGGCGCACCAACAGGGGTCGTAAACACCCAACTGGGGGAATTACAGCGTATTGAGAGTGAGGGGCGCACCTGGACCAGCCGTACGCTCAAATCCGGGAACTCCGATGTGGAGGTGACACTTGTGACGCCTGCCGGAGGCTGGAACTTCTTTATCTACCTGAACTCGCGTGGCTATTACATATTGCCGCTACTGGTGTGCATTCCTTTTCTTTTATTTCCCGCGTGGCTGTCAATTCGTATTGCAATGCGACCCTGGAGCAAGGTCGTAAATGAAATATCCTTGCGAACGCCAGACGATCTCTCTCCATTAAAAGCCATGCCAAAACACAGGGAGCTTCGCCAAATGGTGGACGCGATAAACGTGTTTCTTGCCAGGGTGCGCGAAAGCGCGGAAAGGGAACGGATTTTCATTGCTGATGCCGCTCACGAGCTGCGTACTCCTCTGGCTGCAATGCGAATCAACGTGGAGGCGCTGCAGTCGTATGTAAGCAATGAGACTCAACAGGAATTACTGGCGGGGATTATTCGCAGCAACAGCCGGGCCGCCCGACTCGTCAATCAATTATTGCTGATGATGCACAGTGAAGCACGTATTGATACCGTTATGCAGCCAGTGCCGCTGACGACGCTCATTCAGGAGCGAATGGCGGCACTGGAACCGCTGGCTACGGAGCGCAGGATAGAGCTTGAATTCGTCTCTGATGATGAAGTCTGGATCACAGGCATCAGGGAGCGCCTGATGTCGCTGATTGACAATTTGATTGAGAACGCAGTCAAGTACAGCCCTGAGGGTGGACGGGTTGAAGTAGAGATACGATCGCGGGATAAAGCCACGCAGCTTCGTGTCTCAGATGCCGGACCCGGTATTCGGCCTGAATTGAGGGAGCGTGTGTTCGACCGATTTTTTCGCGACCCCAACCAGATGCAAAGCGGGAGTGGACTGGGGCTAGCAATCGTCAACGCGGTTGCACAGCAACACAACAGCAGCGTAGGCCTGTGTACGTCTGCAGAAGGCGGGCTGCTGGTCACTGTCGATTTCCCAACTCCGATAGCCGAAAATGCGTAGCAGAGGCCAGAAGCAGACAAATCAGAAAAACGACCTGGCGTTTTATTCGCAGAGAATAGGGGGACTCTGTTTGCATCAACGTTATTTTAAAGGCCTGTTTTATCGAGCCATCTGGACACACGCTGGGCCAGTTCATCCGGTTTTTCCAGAGGAATAAGATGTCCACAACCGTCAACATAATCCACACAGGTTCCGGTTAGCCTGGCGAGTTCTTCTGCCTCTTCTGTTGAACGCAGCCGATCATGTTTCGCTGCAATAACGTAGGTCGGGCATGAAATGGGTTTTAATGATATTCGCTCGCGGTTTAGCCCTGACTGGACTCTGAATACATCGGCTCCCAGCCTTTTTCCCATATTACGGATTTTCTCAATAATGGCCGTATTACTGGCGAGATCAGCATGAAGTGATTTTCTAATGGCCATTGTGCTCAGCCCACTAAATTCTCTGGAGGAATTGATATTCGCTGCAGCAACACGGGTATTTATCTGTTCTGCCGAATCCTCTCTGAGAGACGTGGCAATGAGGATCATCGCTGCTGTCCGTTCCGGAAAAGCCTCATAAATAGCCCTGGCAACATAACCACCTAGAGAAAAGCCGGCCAGCACAAAACGCTCCGGTAGTTTCTGGACTATATTAGCGGCAATATCCTGGATTGTGGTTCCCTGGCCCAGGCTCGCAGGTATAAAGAGCCTGCGCTCGGGAAATGCGGTGATAAAATCGTCCCACAGTGTTTCATCAAGCATAAATCCCGGGATAAGTACCACAGGAAGGTTCTCTGCATTCATCGGCAAGTCCCATTTTCTGGCCGCAGTGCCATTGCCAGGGTTTCTGAATCTGTAAACATAGCCTATTGCAGTTGATGAAGACATTGTCGTCTCGTCGAGGTCTGCCGTTTGTTCGTAGCAGACCTTGCGGCGCTTAAGTCGATCCGGTTCGTACCCGGGGTGATTTGGGGACACACGGTGGCACTACTTTTTAGCCACAATCCGCATTTCCACCAGCGCATTTTCTGGAATGAACGCTGATACGCCTATGGCGGTCCATGCCGGGTAGGGCGCCTTTACATATTCATCTTTCACTTTAGAAAAAACGTCTATATGTTTTTTTAGATCAATATGAAAAGTGGTCATCTCAAGAATATTTTCATACCCTAAGCCTGCGGCTTTCAAATAAACACCAAGCTTATAAAACGCATCATGGAATTGTTCTTCCGGATGCTGACTTATCGGTTTGTCCTTCCGTGCCGCGGTAACACCAGAGAGATACACCGTGCCATCTGCTTCGATGACAGGCGAGAAGTGCCAGTCATCGAAATAATGTTGGAATTCTTCAGGGACTATCGATTTTTTCATGATTTTTTCTCAGGTTGACGCATGAGTACCTGCTGCGGGTAAACGGCACGCTGGGGAGGAACATGAGCAAGGATGTCCACGCCTCAGCCAGTTGATTGTCTGTTACGTTACTTGATAGACGCGCCGCTCGCAGCAGAAAATAAACCGGAGGCCTGCCGGGTAAGCCGGATGCTTAGCGCGGCACCCGTGGCCAGGCATATCGCCATCGCCAGAAGGGCGACGATAAAGGCATGCGTAATATTTGCACCGCTTCTGCCGGTGTCCAGCATGCTGTAAAAAATGCCACCGATGACGGCGACGCTCAGTGCAGTGCTGATTTGGAGTGTCGAGCTGGTTACTCCGGCAATCATGCCTGAAAACGCCGGTGCAACGCGGCCTGTCACCATCCGGACCAGCGTCGGCATCGCCAGTCCCTGGCCGAGGCCGGTGATAAAAAGCAATACAGCGAGCGGCAGCATGGCCGGTGCGCTACCCGTCATGGTATGGGCAATCAACCCTGCCAGGCCTGTTAACCCCAACGTCTCGCATCCCATCCCGATTGCGCTCAGGTAATTGCCGACAAAACGCCTCAGATAAGGTGTTAGCAACGGACCGATCAGAAAACCCACGCCAAAAGGCAGAAAAAGCAGGCCCGCAGTCAGGGCGTTTAACTGCAACGCATCTTGTAGATAAACGGAGAACAAAAGAAAGAAGGCCCCGATAGAATAAAACAGCAAAACGATCGCCAGCCCCTGGCCCAGCCCCGGCGCGCGTAATACGACCGGATCAAGCAGAGGCGAACCGCCGTTCTGGCTAAGGCGACGCTCATAACGCCATAACAGCGACGCCAGCAGCGGGACAGCCAGAAATGATAGCCATGTCCACCAGGGCCATCCCGCTTCACGGCCTTCAATTAATGGCACAATCAGCGCACTCAACGTGGCGGTCGCCAGTAACATGCCGACCGGGTCCAGTCGTTGTGCGGATGGCGCACGCGTCTCTTTCAGCAGTGGCAACCCGAAGAGAATGACCAGCAGCGCCACCGGCAAGTTAACGAGGAAAATAGCCCGCCATCCCAGGTGAAACAGATCCGCTGAGATCAGGATACCGCCCACTACCTGCCCGATAACCGAGGCCAGGCCAAATACAGCGCCATAGATACTCAACGCGAACGGTTTTTCCGCTTCCGGAAAAATGGCCTGTACGGAAGCCAGTGCCTGAGGCGCCATAATCGCGGCCGTAGCACCCTGTAACACGCGTCCACTAATCAGTACCCATGGTGACCAGGCTAAACCGCACAGCAGCGATGCCGCCGCAAAACCGATAAGCCCTATAAAAAACATCTTCCCACGACCATAAATATCACCCAGACGGCCGCCGGTAATTAAGGTTACGGCATACACGGCTGCATAGGACGAAATGACCAGCTGTTCAGCAGAGGAAGAAGCGCTCAGCTCGTCCTGAATAGCAGGCAGCGCAACATTGACGATAAAAAAATCGAGCGGGGGCAAAAATGCACCAACCAGCAGGATGACAAACATTGCCCAGCGACGCGGCTCGGCTTGCGGGAGGATAGGGGGCGACATGGAACACTCCACAGGTAATGGTTATGTGCAGAGATTGAGAGGCAGGGCGTTAGCGCATGCCACCAGAGGCAAGAATCACCTCACCGGTGATCCATCCCGCATCGTCTGATGCGAGAAATGAGACGATCGGCGCAACATCCTGCACCTGACCGATGCGGCCGAGTGGGGTCTGCTTTTCATTCCATGTCTGGAAGTCCGAGTTCATCGCGCCTGCACTATGACTGCCTTCCGTTTCGATAAGGCCAGGGTTGACCGCGTTGACGCGAATTCCCCGGGGGCCGAGTTCTCGTGACAGTACCCCGGTAATAGCATCGATCGCCCCTTTGGTGCCGCTGTAGATGGCACTCTCGGCGATAAAGACGCGGGTGACGAACGAACTGATGTTAATGATGCTACTGCCTTTATTCAGATGCGGCGCAGCAGCGCCGGACATTAATAGCGGGCCCAGAACATTGATGTCGAATTGTCTGCGGTAGAGTGCCTCTGTGCTCTCTTCAATGCGGGCGAACTCATAAATGCCGGCGTTGTTCACCACAATGTCCAGCCGCCCGAAAATGTCGATGGCCGCGTTAACCAGCGCCTCAACCTCAGCCTGACGGGTGACATCCGCCGCGACCGCTACCGCCTGCCCACCGGCAGCCTGTATATCGGCAACGACGTGATCAGCACTACTTTTGCCTGACGCGTAATTGACAATAACCTTCGCGCCGTCAGCCGCCAGTTGACGGGCAATCCCGGCTCCGATGCCTTTGGAACCACCGGTTACAATCGCCACTTTGTCTTTTAATTTGTACATGTCATTCATTTCCTGACTGGGGGGGTGAGGACGCTATAGTGATATCGACAAAGTTGTTTTGGAACTGCCACTTTTGTATATTCAATGTTCATTT
Organism: Enterobacter sp. MEB024; assembly: GCF_030209635.1. Lineage (NCBI taxonomy): Bacteria > Pseudomonadati > Pseudomonadota > Gammaproteobacteria > Enterobacterales > Enterobacteriaceae > Enterobacter > Enterobacter sp. MEB024. Next base: position 347,483 of record NZ_JARVRQ010000001.1, read on the forward strand.
TTGTACGGTGAGACACTGGCATGGAATGGGGCGACGTCCGGGTATTTCTTGCAGTTATGCGTAAGGGCTCTTTCGGCGAGGCGGCACGAAGCCTGGGTGTGAGCCATCCGACGATTGGTCGCCGGATAAAGGCGCTTGAGGAAGAGGCGCAGCAAGCGCTATTTCGCCGGACACAGGAGGGTCTGGTTTTGACCGACGCCGGCGACAGGGTGCTGAAGCTGGCAGAAGCGATGGAAAACTCCGCGCTGGCGATGGAGCGGCGTCTCGCCGGTAATCACGAACGTCTTGAAGGGATATTGCGGATCTCTTCAGCAGAGTGGTTTGCCAACTATGTACTCGCACCGGTCCTGGAGGAACTGACGCGCCGCCATCCGGCGATTGTGCCGGAGCTTATCGCAAGCTACCGCTTACTTAACCTGTCGCGGCGTGATGCCGACATTGCGTTTCGCATCGTTCCCTTTACCGAACCGGATATTGTCCAGCGCCGCCTGATGCGCATCCCCTATGCGCTATATGGAACGCCGGAAATCGCCGATACCGCCCGACGTGATCCGGCCGCAGTGGGGCTTATTCTGATGAACACGGCACAATCCCACTTCTCTGACGTCGCCTGGCTGCTTGACAGGTTCCCCCAGTCACGACGTGTGTTCACCAGTACCAGCCGGGCCGTACAGGCACAGATGTGCCAGCGCGGAATGGGCATCGCCGTGTTACCGCGTCCGCTTGGTGATGCCATCACCGGCTTAGCGGCTATCAGCATGCCGGAGCCACCGCCGTCCAAAGATATATGGGTAGGGTATCACTCTGACCTCCGACATATGGATCGCCTGCGGGTTATGCTGGATATCGCCGATGCGATGCTTGCCGATCCCGCGGCGCAGTCAACGTGAGCGACGGTTTACGCAGCCATTAAGCGTTCACCTCAAAGCGTTCCCGGTAGAGAGAAACCAGCCAGTCTACAAAAATCCGGACACGGGGAGACAGCTGTCGGTGCTGTGGATAGATAGCCGAAAGTTGCATGGCCGGGCTTTTCCAGTCACTTAACACTTCCTGTAGCAGGCCATCCCGAAGGGCATCGTCCACATGATAACGTGGAAGCTGAACCAGCCCACATCCACGCAACGCGCAAATAACGTAATTTTCTGCGTCATTCACTGTCATCCAGCCTTTGGTCGGATAGCTTTTCTCTTTACCGTTAACAATGAGTTCTAGAGGATAGTTCTTACCCCGGCTGGTGGAAAAGAAATTGACGCTCTGGTGAGAAAGCAGATCGTCAGGGGTCATCGGTCGGCCGTGCTTACGAAGATAGTCCGGACTGGCGCAGATAACCTGAGGCATCTGGGCTAAAGGCCGGGCAATTAATGATGAATCAAAGAGCTTGCCCGCGCGTACGGCGCAGTCAACGCCTTCCCGAATCAGATCGACCAGACGATCCCCACTGCTGATAACCAGCCTGATGGCGGGATAGCGGGCGTGAAACTCGTCAATACGGGGCAGTACAATGCGGGTCGCATGGGCCCCGTGAAGATTCACGCGCAAAATCCCCTGTGGTCTTACGCCGGAATGACGCAGGGAAGACTCCGCATCGTCCAGTTCAGAAAGAATATGCACGCAGCGTTCATAAAATGCCTCGCCATCCAGCGAGGCCCGCACGTGTCTGGTCGTCCGCTCCAGCAGACGACACTCCAGGTTTTTCTCCAGGCTTTTTATTGCATTGCTGGCCGTCGCTCTGGGGATCCCTAGCTGGTCCGCGGCCTGACTGAAGCTTTGAAGCTCTACAATGCGGGTGAAGAGCAGCATGGTATCAAATTTATCCATCACGGATCCTGAAGGCGATTATTAACGATAATGGAATTATGTTATCAAATATCACCCATTTATCTCTCCCGCTAAAACATTAATATCTCCATTCAGACCCCCTTTCACTGAAACCGGAGAGAACGATGGACAAAGTCAATAAAACTGCCCTTGTTACGGGCGGTTCCCGTGGTATCGGCCGCGCCATTGCTGAGCGTCTCGCGCGGGACGGTTTTACCACTATCGTGAATTACGCAGGTAATGCCGAGGCGGCAGAGCAAACCGTGCAGAGCATCGTCGCTAAAGGTGGCCGTGCGACGGCGATTCAGGCTGATGTTGCCAGCGAAGCGGATGTCAGCCACTTGTTCCAGCAAGCGAAAGCGGTTACCGGCAGACTGGATGTGGTGGTGCACAGCGCGGGGATCATGCCAATGGCGAAGATTACCCCTGCCGGTCTTCACGATTTTGATCGTGTCATTCATACCAACCTGCGTGGCGCATTTCTGGTGCTGGCAAATGCGGCTGAAACCGTGAGTGAAGGCGGCAGAATCATTGCCCTTTCGACGAGCGTGATCGCCAAATCCTTCCCGGCTTATGGTCCCTATATCGCCTCAAAAGCAGGCGTGGAAGGGCTTGTACACGTGCTGGCAAACGAACTGCGGGGCAGAAATATCACCGTTAATGCCGTTGCCCCGGGACCCACCGGGACTGAGCTCTTCTTTAACGGTAAGAGCGAAGAGCAGGTTGCGGCCGTTGCAAAACTGGCCCCGCTCGAGCGCATCGGTACCCCAGAAGAGATCGCCAGCGCAGTAGCGATGATCGCCGGTCCGGACGGGAGCTGGATCAACTCGCAGGTTATTCGTGTAAACGGTGGCTTCGCCTAATCCCCCCGACAGGCGGATGCATACGCTTTCGGGGTAAATGAGCGATGAGGCCTGCACGGTCATGCCGCGCAGGCAATAGTCAATATCGTCAATACACCTGCGGGAAACGCCCCTTCCGGGTTGATATTGATCCGACTGATGAGAGTGCGGCGGTGGTCAATGCCATTGCCGAGCGCATTCGCCAGCAATTTTTACAGCTGGCCTGCCGATAAGATATTTGGATTTAAAGAGTATGAAGAAAATGACCTCCCAGAACTTTTCCTGGGATGATTTGAAAACCGTTATAGCTATAGGTGAGCACGGTAATCTGTCACGCGCCGCAGATGCTCTGGGCATCAATCATTCCACCTTGTTTCGTCGGTTGGGGGCCATTGAGACGTCGCTGGCATTAGCCCTCTTTCTGCGTCGCCGCACCCACTACGTTCCGACAAAAGCCGGAACCGCGCTGATCGCCCTGGGACACCGCATTGAAGAGGATATCCACTATGTTCTACAGAACATTGAAGAGGATGAATGCGGTTTTTCGGGGGAGATAAGGGTCACCACGTCGGATGCCCTTTTGCAGGATTACCTTAACCCGCTGATCGCGTCATTTAGCCGGGTAAATCCCCACATTACCTTTCAGGTCTCGACAGGAAATGAATCCGTCAATTTGTTCGATGGCGGGGCGGATATCGCGTTTCGAGCCACCAGAGACATTCCGGAGCATCTTTCCGGCCGCAAGGTGGGATCGGCGTTCTGGGCAGTGTATGGTTTACGTGAACAATGGGAAAAAAAGCAAGTCAATGCTATGGCGCTCACGGAGCATCGCTGGGTCTCCTTCCATTACGCAATGTCTAAGTTAAACGCCTTTCTGTGGATTGAAAAAAATATTCCCGAGAAAAATATCACCTTTCGCGGTGACTCCGTTCTCAGTGTTGCGTCGGCAATCTCAAGCGGGATTGGGATCGGTTTGTTACCCTGCATGCATGGCAATCAGATAGATAAACTGGCTCAGATTAGCCCCATCGTGGAGGGACTGGGTGAAGACATTTGGCTGCTCGCGCATCCTGATGTGAGGAAATCAGCAAAAATAAGGGAATTTATGAATCACTGTTCCCACTATTTAGCAGAGAACAGAAAGAGAATATTCGGACAGACATATTAATTCCTTTTTTCATATAAAATTCATTAATATTTCACAGCGTTCATTTTTGCAATAAGCCCTTTGCAAAAATGAACGGACAAAAGAATATTTCGTTTTGTATAGTTTTCTCGTGTTCACGAATCAGGTCATTAATACACTGATAAATTTAAACAAACATCGCGGAAACTATTATGACGATTAAAGCAACACCTGCAGCGGCCAGAAATCTGTTAAGCCCGGAAAACCATGCGCTGATCCTGCTGGATCACCAGAGCCAGATGGCGTTCAATGTGAAAAATATTGATATCGGCCTGCTGAGACAAAATACCGCAGTCCTCGCGGAAACAGGCAAGGGGTTTAATATTCCGACCCTTGTTTCAACGATTTCACGCCATGATTTTGCGGGCCCGGTATTTCCTGAAGTTTCAGCGGTATTCCCGGATGACGCGTCGTATGTTAACCGATCCACCTCCAACGCATGGGAAGATGGTAATTTTGTTGATGCCGTCAACAAACTGGAGCGCGACCGCCTGGTGTTTGCAGGTCTGTGGACCTCGGTCTGTCTGAATGGTCCGGTTCAGTCTGCCATTGAGCAAGGTTTTGACGTTTATATCGTCACAGACGCCAGCGGTGACATGAGTGCAGAAGCTCATGAACGCGCTGTGCAACGCATGATTCAGGCTGGCGCAAAGCCGATTACTGCCCTGACTTACCTGCTTGAACTGCAACGTGACTGGGCACGTCATGAAACCTACGAACTGACCACTTCGATCAGCCAGAAACATGGCGGAGCGTTCGGTATTGGCATCCAGTATTGTGCAGATATGGTTCACGCCTAAGATAACTCGCCATACGATTTTTTTTGCTGGGGGAGTGGAATGACCGTATGGCCGGTATGCGGGCAGGATGCAGTATTCCTGCCCGCATGTTTTTTCTGAGTTCTGTTCATCTTTCTTCGTTCCCCCTCGCTCGCCGTTTCGGCAGCCTGTCTTACCCCGAATTCTTTTGAAAACCATTCCGAACAAACATGGCATCCAGCATTGAGTAAAAAATGAGTGATGAAATTGACACTAAACCTACCAACTGGTAGGTTGGTTTTCGTTCGCTTTCCAGCCAACCGGATCCGGGCCTGAGAACGTTATTTTTTTACCTATGCGATAAGTGAGATCGGTAATGGAGAAAAAGCATGAGTTAGCGGCAGGGCCATCCATTCAGGGAGATGGCATTGCGGAAACAACGACAGCGATCGAGGTTTTTTCCGGCCCCGGCATGAGTATCAACCTGCGTTTTTGCCTGATGAAAGAGGTTGCGGCGTATAAGGCGCAGCAGGGTCAGGCAATTGCCGACCCTGAACAGGAACGGGACGTGCTTGAAAGAGCCTTTGCTGTCGCCCACGCGTCAGGGCTGGAAAGAGAGAGCGTCAGGTCTTTCATTCAACTGCAGATGGACATTGCGAAGGCTATCCAGCATTTCCATTGTGCCGACTGGCTCATGGAAGAAGACACACCGAGGACACCGATGCCGCTCTCTGTGGTGAGAGCAAAAATTGCCCATGCCGATGAATCAACGCTTCGCAGTATCGCCCGGAAATTAAAAACGGAGGGCGGCTTTTCCGGAGCTGATAAAGCGGCATTCATGCGAGAAATTCAGCATGAAAAAATACGTGACAGAGATAAAGAGCGGCTCTGGGCTACAGTTAAAAAAATCCTGCTTCATTCATCCTGTGGCGCGTCTTAATGGGCGAGTTATCACGCCAGCAGCGAAAGACGTGCTTAATGTTTTCAGGAATACGTTCTCGCGTATTTGATTGTGTATTCACTGTGTGAGCAAAAATATGACGAACACTTCACTTTCCACCGGCCAAAAAATAGTCCGCCTGTGCCTGGTCGCGATTATTCCCCTTGTCTTGATAGCGCTGTTTCTCTGGTCAGGCGGCTGGCTGACGCCGAATCGTCTGACGTCTGACAAACTGGTTTCGGTATTGCAGAAATCGGGTGGGGAACATCCCGGTTTTCGCCGCAATCACGCGAAGGGCGTGTGCGTGGTGGGGGATTTTATCTCTAACGGCCAGGTCAGTTCGTTATCGCGAGCAGCGCTGTTTGCCCCTGGCGAAACGCCAGTTACGGGCCGTTTCGCCATCGCAGGGGGTAACCCAAAAGCGCCGGATTATGCCGTTCCCGTGCGCAGCATGGCGCTGCAATTCAGGCAGAGCAACGGCGAGCAGTGGCGAACAGGCATGAACGCGATGCCACGCTTTCCGGTCTCTACCGTTGAAGACTTCTATGCGCTGCAAAACCTGACTCTGCCCGATCCGGCAACCGGTAAACCCAACCCCGATAAGCTTAAGGCGTTTGTGATCGCGCATCCTCAGATGCAACCCTACCTCGCCTGGGCAAAGCAGTATGTACCTTCATCCAGTTGGGCAAGCGATCGCTTTAATAGCCTGAATGCATTTCGCTTTATTGATAAAACGGGTAAAGAGCATCTGGTCCGCTGGAGTATGGTGCCGCATATTGGCTCTCAGCCGATGAGCGAGGCGGATAAAAATGATAAAGATTTTCTGCAACACGATCTTGAAGAGCGCCTGAAGCAAGGGCCGCTGAAATGGGATCTGATGATTACCGTCGCTAAACCGGGCGATCCGGGCAACGATGCAAGCCAGGTCTGGCCTGAAGATCGGCAAACCATCAATGCCGGCATGCTCGTGCTGACGCGAGCAACACCGCAGCAAAACGGTCCGTGCAATGACATCAACTACGATCCGCTGATTTTGCCCGATGGCATTGCCCCTTCGGACGATCCTTTACTCAATGCGCGCTCGGCGGCCTATGCCAAATCCTACAATGCGCGTACCCGTGAACAGTCCCGACAGTCAGGAGCTGGCTTATGAAACAGGTTGCTTATTTCCATCCGGCGTTGCGCATTCTGCACTGGTTCATGGCAGCGGCTATCGTGGCAATGTTGTTTATCGGCATCGCGATGGTTTCAACCATTTCGTCGAAACATGCCCTGCTGGTGGCGATCCACAAACCGCTGGGGCTGATGATTCTGGTTCTGGTGGTGGTCAGGCTATGGCTGAGGTTTTATACCTCCGTCCCTTCGCTACCGGCTTCCATACCGGCCTGGCAGCGCCTGATAGCGCATCTCTCACACTGGGCGTTATACATCATGATGTTCCTTCAGCCCCTGATTGGCTGGGCGATGCAGTCAGCGGCGGGGTACCCCATCACCCTCGGGGGCGGGGTTGTTTTGCCACCCATTGTTCCGGTGAATAACGACTGGTTTGCTATTCTGCGGCCTTTGCACTCTCTGGTTGCGCTGATGCTATTTGCTACCGTGATGCTGCATTTGGCGGCCGCGCTTTTTCATGCGTTAGTGCTGCGTGATGGCGTCTTTGACAGTATGGCGGGGACCGGCAGACGGCGGCAGTAAAGGCGGCCTGTCGGTAGGTTTTCGCTCTGCTCTCTGATATCTTATTGATCTGTATACTGACAATGGGTTACGGCTATGTCCACCGAACGTTCACAGAAAGCAAACGACATTATATTTTTCACCCGACAATTGCTTACCACCGGTGGCTACCGAAGCTTCAGTTTTGCCGACCTTTCTGAAAAGGTGAATATTCGCAAGGCGAGTATTCACCACCATTTTTCAAGCAAGGCGGAGCTGGTAAGGGTCGTCGTGAGCGAGTATCGCCAGGAGGCCCGCGCCGGAATGCAGGCATTAAGCCGTCAGCTAAATAATCCGGTTGCCGAACTTCAGGCCTATGCCGATTATTGGGCCAAATGCATCCAGGACGGTTCTGCGCCATTTTGTATCTGCGCGATGCTTGCCGCCGAACTGCCGACGTTGCCGCCCGAAGTCGCTTCGGAAGTGACGGGACATTTCGCCGATCTCTCTGGCTGGCTGACGGAGTTGCTTCAGAGAGGAGAAAGGGAAAAATGCTTTACTGTCCGGTCAACCCACGCCAGCGAGGCGGGGCAGTTAATGGCAACGGTACATGGTGCCATGTTAGCCGCACGCGCGTTTAACGACGCGAAAGTATTTCAGCAAATCGTCCAGCCGGTGATCGACAATATTCTTGTGTCGGATTGATCGCTCGATAGCACGACATTGCTCTTTTAACCTGCTTATAAGGGCGCAATGTGCACCTCTCCTGAGGGTATTCCGTAGCAATAATTGACCACTCCGCACAAATTCTGACCGTTTAAGACGCAACGGGGGATTAGAAACGACAATTTTTTCAAATTCCGCCTTCGTCCAATTTTAATAACCTGCTCTGTCTCATATTATCATGGTGTAAAAGGGAGACAGGGACACGTCTGAAGGCTAATCTTTGTTAATGACGATACGGCAAGCAACAACGTCGGGATGGCTGTCATGGACCGTTAAACGAGAGTATAACGGGACCGTTTCGTCCTGGAGTCTTATCTGGTTGGCTGGTAACAATTTGTGTCAGAATAGACGACAAGACATACCTATTTCCTTAATGGAGTCATCGCGCATGAGAATGGCAATCACCCTACTTTTCTTGATTATTTCGACCTGTTCCTGGGGGAAGGAACTCCCTAAGCTTGAAGGGAAACCCGTGTTAACCATCTCCGGGAAAATCGAGAACAGTAATCAAAATGGCGCTGCAGTCTTTGATATCGCTGGCCTGGAAAAAATCGGCCTCGTTACCATGCGTACCCGTAACCCATGGTATAATGACCAGACAAGCTTTGAGGGTATTCCCATGAAAAAACTCATGGAACTGGTCGGCGCCAAAGGCACTGTTCTGAGTGTAACCGCGCTCAATGATTATACGACCGAAATTCCCATTGAAGACTTCACAAAATATAACGTGATCCTTGCAATAAAAATGAACGGCCAATATATGCGCGTTCGCGACAAGGGCCCTCTGTTTATTGTCTATCCTTATGAAAGTAACAAAGAGTTGGATAACCAGGTCTATTACTCGAGATCAGCATGGCAGATTAGCAAAATGGTCGTAGAGTAATAATCTGGAGAAATGCATGAACAGGATCCTGGTAGGCATTATATTTTTCCTATTCATTACAACCGGGTATATTTCATTTCTTTTGCATGAGCGGCAGGAGGATCTGCAAAAACTCAACCATTATAAGGACTCCTGGTCTGTCTCTCAGATGGTTTCAGAATACTACAGGCTGGAGTCGTGGATCAGCCGTTATTCTGACAATAATCCTGATATCACCATGGACGATCTCCGCATGCGGCTGGAGATCATGCTTAGCCAGCGCGAGTTACTGAAAGAAGGCGATTTAGGGAAATATGTAAAGTCGAATAAAAGCCATAATGCACTGGCAAAAAACCTGCATGAAACGCTTGATTACCTTGATCATCATCTGGAAGGTATGACTCGCGCTCAACTTGCTGATTATCTTGAGAAAATGTATGCGCTTGATTCCTCCCTTAGCCAGTTTTCATCCAGTGCACTCTCCAATGATGTTAACTCCATCAACGAGACAAACCAGAATATACAAAAGCTGTATCGTATCTATTCAGGCCTTTCGGTTCTGCTGATTATTTTAAGTGCGATATTGGGTGTTTTAAATGTCTGCCAGAACAGGAAGATACTTAAAACTCACCGACAGGTTACCAGCCTGGCAAATGAACTCCAGAAATCGAAGGAAATACTCCAGCAACAGAATAAAAAACTGGCGTATGACGTTTACCATGACTCGTTGACGGGGCTTAAAAACAGGCTTTATTTCTGGGATGATCTTATTAATAACATCTCGATAGCGAGCCGCATACACAGGCCAGTCACGGTCATGTTGTTTGATCTCGATCGCTTTAAAGAAGTCAATGACAGCTTTGGTCACGATGCCGGCGATCTGTTATTGCGTGAGGTTGCGCACCGTTTATCCTCCATGAGCAACGAAACAAATACATTCTATCGGCTCGGGGGCGACGAGTTTGCATTATTGTCGCATGAGCTGACAGAAGAAAGTGCCGTTAATCTGGCCATGGAAATCTGTGAGTGCATTAAAAAGCCTTACATAATAGGTAACTCTAACGTCACCATTGGTACCTGCGTCGGTATTGTTGTTTCAGAGCTAGAACGACGTTCAGATTACCTCTATAAGTTTGCCGATCTTGCTCTGTATGAAGCTAAACGTGCAGGCTTGAACATGATCAAAGTGTTTCGCCGCATCATGCTGCAAAAGCTCGAGGAAAGCAGAACCCTGGAGCGTGATTTATCAGTGGCAGTCGCAAATAAAGAGTTGGTCGTTTACTATCAGCCGATTGTTGATTCGTACACCACTGAAATATATGGCTATGAAGCCCTTCTGCGCTGGAATCATCCCGTTAAGGGCATCATTGCGCCGGATGATTTTATTTCGGTAGCAGAGAAAACGGGATTCATCCATGAGATAGGCAAAGCCGCGCTTGAAATCGCCTGCAAGGAAGCGACGACATGGAAGGTGCCGGCGAGGATCTCTGTCAACGTGTCTCCGGTGCAGTTAAGCAGTATGAATTTTGTCGATACAGTACGCGCAGTGCTGGCCGAAACGGGGTTGCCCGCGACCCGACTCGAACTGGAAGTGACAGAATCTTCGCTGTTTACCGACAGTGAAACCCCCATCGAAATCCTTATGGCGCTCAGAGTGCTGGGCATAAAAATCTCTATTGATGATTTTGGTACGGGGTATTCCTCCCTTTCAAGATTGATTCAGTTAGGCTTTGATAAAATAAAAATCGATAAATCGTTTGTGCGAACAATATCCACGGATGAAGAAACTCAGACCATCGCAAAATTAATGGTCGGCATGGCGAAATGCCTTGATATGATAATTATTGCTGAAGGCGTTGAAACCAATGATCAACTTTTGTGCCTTCAACGTTTAGGGTGTGATTTGGCACAAGGTTATCTCTTTGGAAAGCCCGCGCCCTTTATCAGTCAATCAATCAAAGCGGGTGAAACACTTGTTTAATCCTGCGGTGACGCTCCCTGGTCAACAGGTGTGCCTGGTGCCTGGAAGAGAAGAGAGGGCGATATGCAGTCGCAACGGCTGATGGGGGAGGGGTATGAACCGTACGTTGAGCAACAGGGCGACAGACTGACCTACTCTTTGCCGGTCGATTCCGGATTTGTCAGTTTTAACTTCACGTTTGATCTTCGCCAGACCGATCTGGATGTCCTGTTGTCGAGCGATTACAGGCGAGCCGTCCTCGAGATCACGGCCCACACCTTGCTCCAGCATTCGACACTGAAGGGGAATGACCGTTTCACTCAGAAAGACTTCGACAATCTGGTCGCAGTCACACTCCACGCATCGCTGGCGCTTTTGCACATATTCATTTCGCGCGTGAGCCGTGAGCACAATATTGCCATTGACCATTATGTCGAAGAAATACTCCACCGACGAACACGCCGCGGTTGAACAGGCCCGAAGCCTGATCAATGTGTTCCTGATACTCCCCTCAACGCGAACATGACTGCCCCTCAACAGAAGCAGCCTGCATCTGCAATTTGCTGCAACACGGTCGCGTTATTCGGCAAAGTTCAACAGCGCGTTACCCTCCAGGCGATACCGTACCCATTCGTTTTGAGGTAATGCGCCAATGCTGAGGTAAAAATCAATTGCGGGCTGGTTCCAGTCCAGTACGCTCCATTCAAGGCGTCCGCAGCGCCGTTCCACGGCATATTGCGCAATTTTCTTCAGCATCGCTTTTCCCGCGCCCTTGCCGCGATAATCGGGGGAAATATACAAATCTTCCATATAAATACCGTTACGTCCAAGCCATGTGGAGTAGCTGGTGAAGAACACGGCGTACCCGGCGATTTTCCCTTCAATCTCGCAGATTAATGCTTCGGTATGGCTGCCGTCGCCAAAGAGTGTTTCGCGAATCTCATCCGGTGTGGTGACCACTTCTTGCGGGGCTTTTTCGTAAACCGCCAGCTCATAAATCATATCGTAAATAGCGGAGGCATCTTCCGGGCGGGCCTGGCGAAGGCTGATACTCATATGTTTTCCTGTCTTTTTTGCAAGGCATCGTTATTGATGGCGTTAAGCATAGGGGGTATTGTCGGAAGAATTAAGTGCAATGAAATCACCCCATGATGAATATTATGCATCCAGCGCTACGACGTCTTGATTTAAACCTGCTGCTCATTTTTGACGCCATTTATCGGCACTGTTCCGTTCGCCTCGCCGCGGATGAACTGGCGATGAGCACCTCTGCGTTGAGCCACGCACTGTCCCGACTGCGTATTGCGCTCAATGACCCGCTATTTTACCGGGAAGGCCACCGGATGTGCCCAAGCGTGTATGCCACCCAGCTCGCGCCGTCTATTGCATCAGCACTAAAATGTCTCAATCAGGAGCTGACTGTACAACCGGCGTTCGTGGCTTGCGAAAGCACGGAGCGGATCCAGATTGCGATTACGGACTTTACCGCGTTGTGCATTTTCCCGACGTTGATGCAGAGACTGCAGCAGGAAGCACCTGGCTTGCGCTTTGATTTACGCTATTTGCCACACAGCCCGGCGCTGAACGAACTGTTGGCAGGAGAAGTGGATCTGGCGCTGGGATTCAGTACACCCGACGATATCCGCCACAATGAACTGGACGAGATAAACTGGTTTGAGGATGAGTATGTTGTCATCAGCAATACCCGCCGAACACAGCTGACGCTGGAAGATTATCTTGCCGCACGGCATCTGGTGATAACCCCCTGGAATGAAAAGCAGGGGGTACTGGATTTACGGCTTGAGCAGTTGGGGTATACGCGGCAGATAGCGCTTAAGACGCCATCCATGCTGAGTGCCCCGTTTATCGTTGCGGAAAGTGACCTGCTAATGGCCATTCCCCGTTTTGCTGCTGAGAAGCTGAAACATGCTGCCAGTATTCAGATTTTTTCATTGCCGTTCACCATAAGCCCGTTTGAAGTAAAGATTTACTCGCATAAACGCAGTGGCCAGAGAGGGGCAACCAAATGGCTGAAGACGACACTTCACATGCTGGCGGACGAGTTGACGCAAAACATTTATGGCCATGAAACTGACAGTCGAATTTGAATGAGGGTAAATGCCATGCTTCTGGAACAGTTGAAAACGCTGGAGCGCACGCTTCATGGCAGCAGGCGCAACGATCGTGAATGGCTTGAACAGATACTTCACGACCAGTTCAGGGAAATGACACGATCAGGTGTGTTGATCGATCGTTCGCAGACAATAGAGGCACTTTCTGCCGAAACAGTTATCCCGACCATTCTCAGCAGCGACTTTCAGCTCATCCAAATAAGAGAGGATGTCGCGATATTGCACTACAGGACATTCAATGCAGACGGCACTCGCCCGACTTTGCGTTCTTCGTGTTGGGAGCGGGCCGGGAGCGGGCAATGGAAACTGGTATTCCATCAGGGGACACCTGAAGCGGAGAGCGGATAAGGTTCCAGGAGCGCACCGCAGAAAACGATTTCTGGATCTCAAGTGGGGTGAGTTAAGCCAGCCGACGGAGTGACCTGAAATGCCAGCATTACTCCACGCTTATTGTAAGCTTGTGGGGTCGCCTATCGCTCTTAGCAAACCTTGCGGCTCTTATGTCGGTCCGCTTTGTGCCAGAAGCGGGAGTTGTTATAAAGGGCAGGGGATTGAACGCAAGATCGTTTAGCTCATCTTACAGTAGTTCAACCACTTCAAATTCTTCTGTAATTAGCTCCATTTCTTCAGAGAAATACCCTTCGCGGGTGAAAAACCGCTGATGTTCCTTCTGCCAGTATTCAAGGCTTAAATCGCCTTCACCTTCTTTGCGGGCAAACTCCTCAGTAACATCACAAAAACGAACCAGTCGCATTGAAACCAGCCTGATTACGCAGACCGGGATGCTCTGGCCATCAAGGATAATGTTATAGCTCCCAATTTTCGGCGCAGGCTCTTCCTGCTGATAAGAGGCAAATGATCCGCAAGAGGCTGTTTTGATCCCTTTTTTAATCAGATCCGCAAGCTCACTGGCCAGTTCCGGGCTGTCACCCATTTGCCAGGCATTTGCACCTGGATACTTCACTTTCAATTCCTCAACAGCAGCCATGAATAGTCCTTCTTAATTGTCTATGAAAAATGTCACACGGGGGGGAGCATGGACTGTCCAGATATTAACAGCGATGTTTCCCACTGGTAATGTCGTCCACTTTTTGCTGCTGGAGACTTCACAATTCTTTTGTTAATCCGCCTGGTGTCATGAGGCGTGCCCGATTCGTTAATCGTCATTTATATGACGAGCCGAAGTCCTTTTGAGACAATCTTTTTGAACTCCTCGCATTCGGAATGCACGCTTTTCGAACAGCAAGCAACATGCTTCAGTCCCTGGCTTAACAACTGGAGCCGGCGGATGGTACTGTCGATCTCCTTTGCTCGTTGAAGAAGCAGAACATTGTTGAGTATGAGTTTGTTGTCTTCACTGAACATGTCGGCAATCTCATCAAGACAAAAACCTGCTGCCTGTCCCAGAGCGATTAATTGCAATTTATTGACCACAATCTCGTTGTACTGCCTCCTAAGGCCATTACGACCAATAGGTTTAATAAGCCCTTTCTTTTCGTAATATCGCAATGCCGATGGTGTAACTCCCGTAAGGTTGGCAACTTCTCTGATATCCAGTTCTTTCATTGTTGACTTAAACCGCACTTTAAGTTGCACACTGATTATCAGCTTATCATTTCACTGAGAAAAGGAAGTGGACTTTGGATATTATTTTCAAAACGATCATCACGGGAATTGGCGCAACGCTGGTTATGGATTTGTGGTCATTTTTTCAGAAGTACATTCTGAAAATACCACCATTGAATTATGCTTTGGTTGGGCGCTGGGTTTTACTCCTCCCTAAGGGGAAATTCAGGCATCACACCATTCTTTCATCGCCGCAGATACATGGAGAGATGCTTACTGGCTGGATATTCCATTACCTTACCGGTATATTTTTTGCGTTTATCCCGTTTTCGCTTGACGGAAAGTGCTGGCTCCATGAACCCTCGCTGTTAATTGGCGTGTTGACAGGCTTAATAACGTTAACTGCCCCGTTTTTGATGTTGCAACCCGCGTTTGGCTTTGGTATCGCGGCCTCACGTACACCTCATCCATGGCTTTCGCGTCTGTTAAGCCTGCTTACACACATTGTATTTGGTATTGGCTTATATGGCGTTGCCGCTGTTTTGGCGTCATTCTAAGAGCCTCATCAAGTCGTTCAGGCGTGAGACAGCTCGTGCTTCTTACCGGAACTACCCTCTGTCGAATTTCGCAATAATCGGCATTTTGAGAGCGCTTAAGAGGCGGGCATTGAAAAACTCCATGAGGTTATCAAAAGGGAGCCAGTAACTGCTTAATAACGACCTCGTCATCGCCAGAATGGGCAGTTGAAAATGTACTTGTGATGGCGGAATAATCTATCAATGTACATAACGAATTTAATGGAGTGAGGGTGCAGGGAGTGAGAGCGAATGAAATGGTAAGGAAATTTTTTATGCTGGCATTTGTTGCCAGTCTGGCAACGGGATGCACGCCATTAAAACCTTCCGGATGCCATAAAACCACTGCAAGGGCTAATTGCGGTTCTGGCTACTGGGACGATCAGGGTGAATGGGGCGCGCAAGCGCGGGCGATCAGAGCCGCGATAAATGCAAAACTGGCTGACCCACAAAACTGGAAAGGGAAGAAGTGTCGATTACACATAGAGTTTGCTCAGAATGGTAAGGCTTTAAACATATCAACTAGCGACGGTAATAAAGCATATTGCGAAGCGGTAAAATCAGCAGCCCAGAAAGCCACCTTTCCAGCTTTTACTAATCAGGAAGTGTACCGCGATTTTCAAAAATCTCGCTTTGATTTGCGCGGTTAGTCATACCATGAACATCAGTAGGTCCGCTCCTCGCTCGTAGCGGACCTTACGGCTCAGTTAGGGGGGCGCGCTTTACTATATTTCCAGAGTCAGGCTGTGCAGAAGCCGGGGACAGCGACCTTCTGGAACAGATGAGGGCTGGCTACGACGGATGAAGGATATGCTGGAAGTTTCGCGAGGAACTCGGGAACAGTGAAGGCCGCGCGAACCGCCTCGGTGGATTCCCACACTACATAGTTCAGGTAAGTCGGACTATCGCCGATCGCCCGATGTAATTGCATGGAAATGAAGCCCGGTTGCTTTGTTATGACCTCGGCAGCTGCCTTGAAAGCGTCCAGGAAGCCTGCTTCGTCGGCGGGATCCAAGACCGCGAAGAGATTGATTAGCACGAGAGGTGCGACCGCGACGCCTAGTTGGCGGTCAAACGGAAATTTCTCGTCCAGAGGTTTAAATGGTTTTATCGCGGCCATGGCGGCACTCCTGTCTACAGTAAATTGAACTGGATGAACGATGCTGCCTGCACTTAACTGAGCATCGACTGCTGAGCGAAGATACCCGCCATCGTGCCTTGCCATGCTGCCGTAGTGACCGAGGGGATACCGGGGTTGGCAAGGTCACCGGCGGCGTAGATGCCAGGCATGCTGGTTTCGCGGCGCTCGTCGGTCTTGAGGGCGATGCCGGTTGGCGTATTGACCGTGGCGAGGCCCAGTGCATCATGAAGGCTTGCGGACGGCCTGGTCCGGGGATGCGCGAACAGAATATCGACTGAAACATCGGGGCCGGATTCGATCCTGATGGTGGCACTATGGCTTCCGTGAGGTTCGATTTCAGTGATCCTGCCATCAATGAGAGGTACCTGGCGGGTGGCCAGATCGGCCCGTATGTCGAGACTGATGTCGTGACCGTTGCCAAAGACAGTCAATCTGTTTGTCCAGTCGTGGAAGAGCCTGACCTGATTGTGCGACTGTACGCCAGACCAGATGAGGCCCCAGTGCTGGTCGGCGACTTCAAAGCCGTCGCAATAGGGGCATGGTATGATGGATGTACCCCAGCTTTCGGCAAAGCCGGGAATATCAGGCATCTGGTCAGCGACGCCATAGCTCAGAATTAAGCGGCGCGCCCGCAGGCTTTCGTTATCGTCCGTGACGACGCAGAAATCGTCGATGGTGCCAGATACGCTTTCGGCGCGAGCGTTGACGAGCTTGATCGTTGGGTAGCGTGCCAGTTGCTGCCGCGCCTCGGCCAGGATGTCCTGTGGCGGCTTGTGATCGTGGCCGAGCACACCATGTGAACGGGCAGCAAAGCGATTACGTTGCCGGCCAGTGTCGAGGACCGTAACCTTGCGACGGGCACGGCCAAGCTGCAGGGCGGCGGCAAGACCGGCAAAGCTGCCTCCGATGATGATGACGTCATTCATGGTGATGAGTTCCGTGTTGAGGATGTAAGGAGATGTGCTAGCTCTGGCGCACCTTGCAAATTTATGAAACTGCATGGTATCGTAATTAAATAATTACGATACTGTCAAGGACTGTATTTATAGTGACCAATAAAAACAACCCGACCCGGCGGGGCCGGCCTGCCAACGAGGCGCTTGGCCAGACAATCGTCGAGGCCGCCTCCGAGCTATTCGTAGAATTGGGATTTCAGGCGACGACCCTGGACAAAGTCGCCCAGCGAGCGAAGATATCCAAACTCAGCATCTATCGGCACTTCGAGAACAAGGAGGCACTCTTCAGTGCGGCCATTGTGGCCGGTTGTCATCAGTTGTTTGCACCACAGTCCCTTCTTGAAGGCGTTGACGGTTCGGTTGAAGATCAACTGATGGCGGTGGGATCATTACTGCTGCGCACGTTGTTGAGGCCCGACGTGAGTAGCGTCGAAGCCATGGTCATGGCTGACAAGACGAATCAAAAGTCGTTAAGCAAGCTCCATTATGAAGCTGGCCCCGCTCATGTCATCGCCCAAATCGAAGCTCTTTTACGTCAATTGCACCAGAAAGCGCTTCTGAACGTTCCCGATCCTCTTCAATCCGCTCGCTTGTTTGCCGCGCTTTTCAAAGGCTCTGACCTTCTGATTATCGCGCGCTTCGATGCGGCCAGAGCAGAGGACGACAACGAAATCGAATCATATTGTCGGTCGGCCGTCGCCATGTTTATCGCCGCGCACGGTGGCACCCAGGATGCGATATCGCAGCTGTGAACTTGCCCTATATTCCCGCTCCGTCCTGGTCGCAACGTAAAGCCCGGACGTGATGCAACTGGAATGTCCGCTTTTCGTTCACAGCGGACCTTCAGCTAAGGTAACTTGCTCGCTGCGTGCCTGGAGCAGATGTTGCTAACATTGTGATGTGACTTTATCGCAGCATATCAATATCGCTAACATTGCTAAACTCAACGAGATATATGCAACCTGAATACGGAGCACGTGATGGTCACCACACATGTTTTCATCGCGGTCAGTCTTGATGGTTATATCGCTCGACAGGATGGTGATATCGACTGGCTGTTGAAGCGCGATGACCCGACAGAAGATCATGGCTATGCCGCATTCATCGCGGACAAAGAATGGATCATTATGGGGCGAGGCAGCTATGAGAAGGTGCTGACTTTTGACGAATGGCCTTATGATCGACCCGTGCTGGTGCTTTCCCGGCAGCTAACCGGTACCCCCGTGCCCGAAGCGCTGAAGGGTAAAGTGCAGTTTTCATGCGGCACGCCAAGGGAGGCTCTTACTGAGCTAATGGAGAAGAACGTGCACCGGGCCTATATCGATGGTGGGCAGTTAATACAGTCGTTCCTTCGCGAAGGTCTGGTCGCCGATATCGTTATCACTACTGTTCCTGTCCTGCTCGGTTCGGGAAAACCGCTGTTCGGAGTGCTGCCCCATGATATCGATTTGACGCTATTATCCAGCCGTAGCTTCCCTTCGGGTCTGGTACAGTCACACTATCGGCTGACGTCATAAGCTGAATCTAAGCAGAGTGATGACCTCGGCTAACGCGAGAAAATGCCCCATCTGCCAGCGGTACTGTTTTACTTCTACGGCCTTACTTCAGTTCGCTGAAAAAGCAATGAATCAGAAAAACGGGTCTACAAACCCCGGGATCTGGCTCGCGCCGATATCTTCGATGACATTGACGTGTTCATCAGTCGGAGACGGCGGTAAAGCCATATTGGGGCGTCAGTAGAGGCCTTTGAACACTCTCCGTCGTGATGGCTGAATTTGTCTACCATTGTACTGTCAGTCTGTACAAGAGCCAGCTTCCGCTCTTCGCTCAAAACGGACCTTCCCACAACCCGCAACACTGCCCGTAAAACGCAATGCCCCTGATCTCTCCGCATCACACTACACTTATCCCTTAAAGCCAAACCTGACTCAGGGAGTCATGTATGTCTGCGGAGAATTTATCCCAAATGGGTGCGGCAAAAGTGCAGCGTTTGGTGGATCAATATGGTCAGCAAGTCATAGATAAATGCCCTGTTAGCCCTGTGGAATACGCTTTCTACGAGTATGCGGCGGAAGAGCTCAACAGCAGGGGAATCAAAACCCCGACGCTGTTGTCTGCCGATCCACATCTACGCCGGTTAAGGCTGGAATATATCCCTGGAAAAGTGTCTCAGGATGAGGTGTCGGGGGATGACATATTGAAATGCCTTTCTCATCTTCATTGCACTCCACCAGACCCAACCTGGGTGTATCACCCTCATTCCTGGTCCGAGAAAGCGCTTGAAAAATCACTGGCGCTTTTGAAATTACCGGACCGCGCGGCCCACCAGATGCGCTGTTTTCAGCAAGCGGGCAGCGTTTTGTTTCGGCAGAAATGTTTAATCTCAGGGGATACCAATGCCGGTAACTGGGGGAGAAGAGAAAACGGAGAGTGGGTTCTCTTTGACTGGGAAAGGTTTGGCACGGGCAGTCCGGCTATCGACCTCGCCCCGCTGGTAAAGGGAATGGGCTCCAGGCAAAGCATTTTACAGCTTGCGGAGCGTTACAGCGTGCATTATCTGCATATGCCTGCCCGACAGCTAGCGACGGAAATAACCCTTGCTAAAGCATGGATTGTGTCAGAGGTGGTGTCCCTGCTCTATGACCGAAATAAAACAGATTTTGAGCTGTACCTGAACTGGTACAGAGAAACGCTTCCCGGCTGGCTGGACGAGGCTACCTCAGTACTTTAACCCTTCGTCTGCATGGGTTTTTTAGATTATTAAGGCCGAAATTCTGGCTCACAGACCAGCTGAATTTCGGCCCTTAAGCTCTGGCCTTAGTGCGCCGTGATATACGGCTCTTTCACGAACTCCGCCAGCAGCCAGACCATATCATGTAGCAGACCGGTCAGCTCTTTTGCCACGTTTGCAGGCAATGTTCCGCCCATTACCGCCTGCGTTAACGCCAGCGCATAGTCCACCTGGAGCGACGTATCCTGCCAGCAGTCCGGAACGCAGGAGACAATCTTCTCTCCTGCAATCAGCTGTTCGACCAGATAAGGCGGGAGGGCAGAATCACAACGCGCGCGAAGGCGTTTAAGGACTGCCAGCAAACGCGTGCACAGTGTTGCATGGGTGACCGCATCGTCAGTTTCTACCAGCACGCTTACATACGCGGTGCAGGCATCGGCCAGTTCGAAGAGATCTGCAGATTCAGGCAGTTGTAGATGAATCAGATGGTGAATAGCGCTTTCTTCAGAGAGCGCGTAAGACAGGGAAGGGACAGTTGTCATGTGATTTTCCATTTTAAAAAAACTCCAGACCATCCAATAAGTTCCTACGCTCATGGGTGGTAGCGCTGACGGAGGTAGGAATACCGCACACGACAAAAACGGCCAACCTTTCGGTTGCTCCGCCAGCGCGACCGTAGTGTAACGGGATGAGCGCTGCCGCGACAAAATAATTGTCGTATCGTGATATGCGGGTTCCTACGCCCGGTTGCGGATGTGCCGCAACGCAGGCACTTTACGGCCGGGAGGAGAGTAAGAAAAGCAGTAACCCTGAATTACACAAGGTTACTTGCAGGTTTGCGAGGCGGCTTCCAGAAAGGCCTTAGCG
Source organism: Enterobacter sp. MEB024 (assembly GCF_030209635.1). Lineage (NCBI taxonomy): Bacteria > Pseudomonadati > Pseudomonadota > Gammaproteobacteria > Enterobacterales > Enterobacteriaceae > Enterobacter > Enterobacter sp. MEB024. The sequence continues at coordinate 368,196 of NZ_JARVRQ010000001.1, forward strand.
GGCGTAAGCAACGCCGCGCCATTACCCTTCACTCAGCATCGCCAGAAACCGTTTCACCGTCCGCGAACGTTCAAAACGCCGCCAGCACAGCGCGATATCGGTATAAAGCTCCGGTGATGTCAGCGCATGGTAGGTCACATTGGGAGGCGAAATGGCGGCCATCGACTTCGGCACCAGGGCGAACCCGCCGCCAGCGGACACCATACTCAGGGAAGAGGAAAGTTGCGAAGACTGCAGCGTGTGCTGCACGTCAATTCCGGCCCGCTCGCAGCAGCCGTAAACGCGATCGTACAGCCCTGGCGCGACCTCCTGCGGGAACAAAACGACCGGCGTATCACGAAGCTGTTCCAGCGCCAGCGATCCACACTTCGCCAGTGGATGGTCGCGATGCAGCGCCACAACCATCGGCTCACGGTCGAGAATTTTTAGCTCAAACGCTTTGCTGCTCTCACACGGCAGACGCACAAACGCGATATCCAGCTCACCCTCCGCCAGCATCGCCGTCAGCGAAGACATATTGGCTTCCACCTGGTGCACTCTCACCGCCATGTTCTGCAACTGATACTGGCGAATAAGGGTGAAGATTTTGGGGTGAAAGGCGTCTGAACTGGTGATCCCAATCGACAGACTGCCGTTCAGCCCGCGGGCAATGCCCCGGGCTTTCTCCAGCGCGGCGTCGCTCAGCGCCAGGATCTTACAGGCGTCCTCATAGAAGGCTTCTCCCGCTTCAGTCAGCTCCACGCCTCGCGTCAGGCGTCTGAATAACGGCGTGCCCACTTCTTCCTCGAGCCGTTTAATCTGCTGACTCAGAGGAGGCTGTGAAATACCCAGCGCTTTGGCCGCTTTGGTGAAGTGTCGCTCACGTGCAACGGCGACAAAATACCGCAGATAACGAAGTTCCATATCAAAAACGTCTCAAACCAGCATGGATTCTATATTGGAACTCTATGCTGAATCGGGTCAACATTTATTTAACCTTTCTAAATAAAGTTGAAGAGGACGAGCATGATGGTGCATTCATCTGCATGCGACTGTGAGGCCAGTTTGTGCGAGACCCTGCGTGGGTTTTCTGCCCAGCATCCTGACAGCGTGATCTATCAGACATCGCTAATGAGCGCCCTGTTAAGCGGCGTGTACGAGGGGGATACCACTATCGCCGATCTGCTTGCGCACGGCGATTTTGGTCTGGGTACGTTCAACGAGCTGGATGGCGAAATGATTGCCTTCAGCAGCCAGGTGTATCAGCTGCGCGCCGACGGGAGTGCCCGTGCCGCGAAGCCGGAGCAAAAAACACCGTTTGCGGTGATGACCTGGTTCCAGCCGCAGTATCGCAAAACCTTCGATGCGCCGGTCAGCCGTCAGCAGATCCACGACGTGATCGACCAGCAAATCCCCTCCGATAACCTGTTCTGTGCGTTACGCATCGACGGTAATTTCCGCCACGCCCACACCCGTACCGTTCCACGTCAGAAGCCGCCATACCGTGCCATGACCGACGTGCTGGACGACCAGCCGGTGTTCCGCTTTAACCAGCGAGAAGGGGTACTGGTCGGGTTCCGCACGCCGCAGCATATGCAGGGCATTAACGTCGCGGGATATCACGAACATTTTATCACCGACGATCGTCAGGGCGGCGGGCATCTGCTCGACTACCAGCTGGAGAGCGGCGTGCTGACCTTCGGTGAAATTCACAAACTGATGATCGACCTGCCTGCCGACAGCGCATTTTTACAGGCCAACCTTCACCCCAGCAACCTTGATGCTGCAATCCGTTCCGTCGAAAACTAACAGGAGAACCACCGTGAACAGTGATAAACAGGCACGTCAGTGGGCGCATGGCGCCGATATGGTCGTAGGCCAGCTGGAAGCGCAGGGCGTGAAGCAGGTTTTCGGTATTCCGGGTGCAAAAATCGACAAAGTGTTTGATTCCTTGCTCGATTCCTCCATCGAAATCATTCCCGTGCGCCACGAAGCGAACGCGGCGTTTATGGCCGCAGCGGTAGGGCGCCTCACCGGCAAGGCCGGTGTTGCGCTGGTCACCTCCGGACCGGGCTGCTCGAACCTGATCACCGGGATTGCCACCGCCAACAGTGAGGGCGACCCGGTGGTCGCGCTGGGCGGTGCCGTGAAGCGGGCAGATAAAGCGAAGCTGGTGCATCAGAGCATGGACACGGTCGCCATGTTCAGCCCGGTGACGAAATACGCCGTGGAGGTCAGTTCACCGGATGCGATTGCCGAAGTGGTCTCGAACGCGTTTCGCGCCGCCGAGCACGGCAGGCCTGGGGGCGCGTTCGTCAGCCTGCCGCAGGATATTGTCGACCAGCCCGCCACGGGCGCGATTTTGCCGGGCAGCAGTACTGCCAAAATGGGGCCAGCACCGGAATCCGCCATTAACGATGTGGCGAAGCTTATCGAAAAAGCCAAGAATCCGGTCATTTTACTGGGCCTGATGGCCAGCCAGCCTGCCAACAGCGCCGCGCTGCGTAAGCTGCTGGAGAAAAGCCGCATCCCGGTCACCAGTACCTATCAGGCGGCTGGGGCGGTGAATCAGGAACATTTCACCCGCTTTGCCGGACGTGTCGGCCTCTTTAACAACCAGGCAGGCGACAGATTGCTGCATCTGGCGGATCTGATTATCTGCATCGGTTACAGCCCGGTGGAATACGAACCGTCCATGTGGAACAGCGGCGACGCCACGCTGGTGCATATCGATGTGCTGCCCGCCTATGAAGAACGCAATTATGTGCCTGACCTCGAGCTGGTGGGGGACATCGCCGAAACGCTGAACCTGCTCGCCAGCCGGATCGCCCACAAGCTGGAGCTCAGCGCGCGCGCGTCAGAAATCCTGGTCGATCGTCAGCATCAACGTGATCTGCTCGATCGCCGTGGCGCCTCGCTTAACCAGTTTGCCCTGCATCCGCTGCGCATCGTGCGGGCCATGCAGGACATCGTCAATAACGACGTTACGCTTACCGTTGATATGGGGAGCTTCCACATCTGGATCGCCCGCTATCTCTATAGCTTCCGCGCACGTCAGGTCATGATCTCTAACGGTCAGCAGACCATGGGCGTTGCACTGCCGTGGGCGATTGGTGCGTGGCTGGTCAATCCTGGCCGCAAGGTGGTCTCGGTGTCCGGTGACGGCGGCTTCCTGCAGTCGAGCATGGAGCTGGAAACCGCCGTGCGTCTTAACGCCAATGTGCTGCACATCATCTGGGTGGACAACGCCTACAACATGGTGGCGATCCAGGAAGAGAAAAAATACCAGCGCCTTTCCGGCGTAGAGTTCGGCCCGGTCGATTTCAAAGTCTATGCCGATGCCTTTGGGGCGAAAGGCTTTGCCGTCGAGAGCGCGGATGCGCTGGAGCCTACGCTGCGTGCTGCAATGGATGTCGATGGCCCGGCCGTGGTCGCCATTCCCGTCGACTATAGCGATAACCCGCTGCTGATGGGCCAGCTCCATCTCAGCCAGATTTTGTGAATCAATATAAGGACAGAGAAATGCAAAAAGTTGCTCTCGTAACAGGCTCAGGCCAGGGGATTGGTAAAGCGATTGCGCTTCGCCTGGTGAAAGACGGTTTTGCCGTCGCCATCGCGGATTACAACGAAGAGACGGCAAAAGCCGTTGCTGATGAGATCACTCGCAATGGGGGGAAGGCCGTCGCCGTGAAGGTGGATGTCTCCAGCCGCGAGCAGGTGTTTGCAGCGGTGGAAAAAGCCCGCACTGCGCTGGGCGGTTTCAACGTGATCGTCAACAATGCCGGGATCGCGCCTTCCACGCCAATTGAGTCGATCACCCCGGAAATTGTCGACAAAGTTTACAACATCAACGTCAAAGGGGTTATCTGGGGTATCCAGGCCGCCATTGACGCCTTCCGTAAAGAAGGGCACGGCGGCAAGATCATCAACGCCTGTTCCCAGGCAGGCCATACCGGGAACCCTGAACTGGCGGTCTACAGTTCCAGTAAGTTTGCGGTACGCGGGTTAACCCAGACGGCGGCACGTGACCTTGCGCCATTAGGGATCACCGTTAACGCTTACTGCCCGGGCATCGTCAAAACGCCGATGTGGGCGGAAATTGACCGCCAGGTCTCCGAAGCGGCGGGTAAACCGCTCGGCTACGGCACTGAAACGTTTGCCAAACGCATTACGCTTGGCAGATTGTCCGAACCCGAAGATGTGGCCGCCTGCGTCTCTTATCTCGCCGGGCCAGATTCCGACTACATGACCGGTCAGTCCCTGTTGATTGACGGTGGTATGGTGTTCAACTAAATACTAATAAGCTCTGACATGAGTTTTCCCCTGCCCCCGTGCAGGGGCTTTTTTTTGTCTCCTCAGCCATTGTGGATTACACTGCGCGCTGCAAAACTTTAGTCTTAGAGATCTGACAGGCGGTAACAGCGATGAACGGTACAATCACAACGTGGTTTAAAGATAAAGGCTTTGGATTTATCAAAGATGAAAACGGTGACAACCGCTATTTTCATGTGATTAAGGTCGCCAACCCTGATCTGATTAAGAAAGACGCAGCGGTGACCTTCGAGCCCACAACCAACAACAAAGGCCTTTCCGCCTATGCGGTGAAGGTGATCCCGGAAAGCAAACACCTCTATATCGCAGGCGAGCGCGTGAAGCTCACTTCGATCAAATCGTTTGTGGTGTTCAGCGAAGAAGAGCCAGCAGATACCGGTATCGATAAAGAGAACGCGGTACTGTCCGTGGGGCTGCTGATGAACAACATCAAACCCAAGTCTGACAAAAAACCGGGTGAAATGCGCACGGTGAAGAAGCTGGCTATCACCACCTTCCAGAATACGACGATGATCTTCACGGAAGATGAGATCGACATCGACGCTACGGTGAAGCTGCTGAAATAATGCTTTGCCGGGTAGGGCGACGTCTTACCCGGCGTACCGCTGTCATCCTGGCGTGCAAACGCCACTCCCTCCCGTTTTCCCCAGCAGGCAATACGCCGCGTCTCTTTTCGTCCGCTTTTTAACCTGCTATAACAAAACCCTTATCCTTCCGGGAGTCAACGCCGTGCCCGAGCTTAATCAACATGGTCAAACTGTTAACGATATCGTCCCCGACTGGAAATGCGCCCGTGCGTTAACCCGCACTCCGCTCGTCGGTCAGTATTGTCGTCTGGAGCCGCTGGATGCCGAACGCCACGCGGCAGATTTGTATGAGGCCTATGCGCTGGGGGACGACAGCGACTGGACGTGGCTTGTCAGCACCCAGCCCGTGAGCGTTGAAGACACCGCAGAATGGGTCCTTGGCAAAGTACTGGATGATGAACTGGTGCCGTATGCCGTCATCGATTTGCGTACCGGGCAAGCGGTGGGGCTGGTGAGCTATATGGCAATAGAGCGCATGCAAGGGTCGGTGGAGATCGGCCACGTCACCTGGTCACGCAAGATGAAAGGCTCCCGCCTTGGCACGGAAACCGTATGGCTGCTGCTCAGGAATGCATTCGAGCATGGCTATCGTCGGCTGGAGTGGAAGTGCGATTCAATGAACACTGCCTCGCGTAATGCGGCGGAAAGGCTGGGGTTTGTCTGGGAAGGCCGGCTGCGTCAGAAGCTGGTGCGCAAAGGGCGCAACCGCGACAGCGACATGCTGTCAATCATTGATGGCGAATGGCCACAGCGGGATGCCGAACTCCGCGCCTGGCTGGCTGAAGCGAATTTTGACGGGGAAGGGCGGCAGCGTAAAAAGCTGGAGGCGTTTCGTCTGTAAAATATGCCCCTCACCCGTTGGGAGAGGGGCTGCTTAGCAAACTGCGTTACAGGCGAACCGGTGCACCGTTGGCGACATAATATGCCGCGGTACTCTTCGCCAGCGGCTCGCGTCCGCGAATGGCATCGGCAATTTTCTCGCCAATCATGATGGTGGTGGCGTTCAGGTTGCCGGTGATGATCTGCGGCATAATGGACGCATCCACCACGCGTAATCCTTCCAGCCCATGAACGCGACCCTCGCCGTCGACCACGGCCATTTCGTCATACCCCATCTTACAGGTGCCGCACGGGTGGAAGGCGGTTTCAGCGTGGTTACGCACAAACTCGTCCAGCTGTTCGTCGGTCTGGCACTCAATGCCCGGGCTGATTTCCCGTCCACGGTATTTATCCAGCGCCGGCTGGTGCATGATCTCACGGGTTATGCGGATAGCATCGCGAAACTCCTGCCAGTCCTGTTCGTGGGACATATAGTTGAACAGGATCGCCGGATGCTGATGCGGATCGCGTGATTTAATCCGTACACTCCCGCGGCTTGGTGAGCGCATGGAGCCAACGTGGCACTGGAAGCCGTGCTCTTTGACCGCGTTCGACCCGTTGTAGTTAATGGCGACCGGCAGGAAGTGGTATTGAATATTCGGCCATTCAAACTCCTCGCGGCTGCGGATAAACCCGCCCGCTTCAAAGTGGTTGCTCGCTCCCACGCCGGTGCCGCCAAACAGCCACTCCGCGCCAATCTTCGGCTGGTTCCACCACTGCAGGGCAGGGTAGAGAGAGACCGGCTCTTTGCACTCGTACTGCAGGTACATCTCTAAGTGATCCTGCAGGTTTTCACCCACACCCGGGAGGTCATGTACCAGCGGGATGCCAAACTGCTTCAGCAGTTCCGCGTTACCCACGCCGGAGCGCTGCAGGATCTGCGGAGAGGCAATCGCCCCGGCGCACAGCAGCACCTCTTTGCTGGCCGTCGCTTTTGACGGAATCGTGCTCTCGCCTTCCAGCCACTCGACGCCTGCCGCACGTTTGCCGTCAAAACTAATGTGATCGGTCATGGCATGGGTGCGAATGGTCAGGTTCGGGCGTGATTTCGCCTGATCCAGATAGCCGCGTGCGGTACTGGCGCGACGGCCCCGCGGCGTCACGGTTCTGTCCATCGGGCCGAAACCTTCCTGCTGATAGCCGTTAAGATCGTCAGTACGCGGGTAGCCCGCCTGCACACCGGCTTCTACCATCGCTTCAAACAGCGGGTTTACGCCGGGTTTAGAGGTGGTCACGCTCACCGGGCCGTCGCCGCCGTGGTAGTCGTTTGGCCCCACGTCACGGGTCTCAGCCTTACGGTAGTAGGGCAGGCAGTTGAGATAGCTCCAGTGTTCCAGACCCGGCTCAGTTGCCCAGTTGTCCAGATCCATCGCGTTACCGCGGATGTAGCACATGCCGTTGATCAGGGATGAGCCGCCCAGCCCTTTGCCGCGACCGCACTCCATACGGCGGTTGTTCATGTGCGGCTCGGGCTCGGTTTCATACGCCCAATTGTAACGCTTGCCCTGCAAGGGAAACGCCAGCGCGGCAGGCATCTGGGTGCGGAAGTCAAAACGGTAATCCGGGCCGCCCGCTTCAAGCAGCAGAACGGTGGTATTGGGATCTTCCGTCAGTCGTGTTGCCAGTACGTTGCCGGCAGAGCCGGCACCAATAATGATGTAGTCAAATTGCAAAAAAACCTCCCGGTTAAAATATGGACTGGAATTTACCCATCTCAACCTGGATGGACTTCACCTGGGTATAACTCTGGAGCGTCATTACGCCGTTCTCGCGGCCAATGCCGGAGTGTTTGTAGCCACCAACCGGCATCTCTGCCGCGGATTCACCCCAGGTGTTGATCCAGCAGATACCCGCTTCAAGCTGGTGGATCGCGCTGTGTGCGCGGTTCAGGTCGGCAGTCACGATGCCTGCCGCCAGACCGTAATCGGTGTCGTTGGCGCGACGAATCACCTCTTCGTCGGTTTCGTACGTGAGGATGGACATCACCGGCCCGAAGATCTCTTCGCGCACGATGGTCATCTCATCGGTGCAGTCGGTGAACACGGTGGGAGCCACCCACGCGCCGTTGTCAAAGCCTTCGCCTTTCAGCACGTCGCCACCGCACAGTACACGCGCGCCTTCCTCTTTGCCTTTGGCGATATAGCGCAGCACGTTTTCGCGGTGCGGGAAGCTCACCAGTGGGCCAAAGTTGGTGCGTTCGTCGAACAGATCGCCCGCGCGAATACGTGCCACGCGGTCAACAATTTTCTGCTCAAACGCTGCTTTGAATTTCGCCGGCACGAACACGCGGGTGCCGTTGGTGCATACCTGGCCGGAACTGAAGAAGTTGGCCATCATGGCGATGTCCGCCGCGAGATCCAGGTCGGCATCGTCGAAAATAACCAGCGGGGATTTCCCGCCCAGCTCCATCGTCACCTCTTTCAGGGACGAGGCCGCCGAATTGGCCATCACTTTTTTGCCGCTGGCAACGCCGCCGGTGAAGGAGACTTTGGCGATACCCGGGTGCTCGGTCAGGAACTGGCCGGTTTCTGCGCCCACGCCCGGCAGAACGTTAAACACGCCGTCCGGCAGACCCGCTTCGGTGTAGATCTCGGCAAGCTTCAGAGCGGTGAGGGGCGTCACTTCGCTCGGTTTGAAGATCATCGCGTTACCTGCGGCCAGCGCTGGCGCGGATTTCCACAGGGCGATCTGGATCGGGTAGTTCCACGCGCCAATGCCCGCGACCACGCCCAGCGGTTCACGACGGGTATAGACAAATGAGGTATCGCGCAGGGGGATCTGGCTGCCTTCCAGCGCCGGGATCAGCCCTGCGTAGTACTCCAGCACGTCCGCGCCGGTGACGATATCAACGGTGCTGGTTTCTGAGTACGCTTTGCCGGTGTCGAGGGTTTCCAGCTTCGCCAGCTCGTCGTTACGCTCACGAAGAATGTCTACCGCACGGCGCAGAATGCGCGAGCGCTCCATGGCGGTCATTGCCGCCCAGATTTTTTGCCCGCGCTGCGCGCTTTCTACGGCGCGATCGACATCCTCGCGTCCGGCGGCCTGAACGGTCGCCAGGACTTCACCGTTGGCCGGGTTGATGGTCTCGAAGGTGCGACCGCTGGTGGCCGATGTATAACCACCATTGATATAAAGCTGCTGTTCTGCCATTCGGGACATAAATTCTCCTCGGTTAATCGGTCGGTAAATGCTGGCTAATAAAGTGGCTGGTGAGCGACTGGGCCAGGGTTTTATCCAGCGGTTTGCCACTCAGCGCGGCGCGCAGCCACAGCCCGTCAATCAGCGCCGCGAGCCCGTAACCCGCCTCCTGCGCCTGTTCGCGCGGCAGCTCGCGGCGGAACTCATACACCAGGTTCGACAGCAGACGGCGGCTGCTCACCTGCTGCAGACGGTAGAGCATTGGCTGATGCATGCTGCTCGCCCAGAAGGCCAGCCAGGCTTTCATTGCCGCGCCGCTGATCTGGGTTTCATCAAAATTGCCGCCGACAATCGCCTGCAGACGCTGCTCAGCGCTGCCGTGCGGTAAGGCATGCAAACGGTTCAATACCGCGTCGCGCAGCTGGCCGGTGATGTCGCGCATGGTCGCTTCCAGCAGGCCATTTTTGTCCTTGAAATAGTGACTGATGATCCCCGTGGAAACGCCCGCCCGACGGGCGATCTGCGCGATGGTCGCGTCATGCATTCCCACTTCATTTATTGCTTCCAGCGTGGCGTCGATCAGTTGCCTGCGCCGGATTGGCTGCATCCCCACTTTGGGCATTTTTGCCACTCCATTCATCAGCGTTGGTTAACCATTAAAGCGGTTTTTGATTGGACGTTCAATATAAAATGTGTCTTAATTGTTGCGGTTTTGGATTTCAATAGTTACAAAAACAGTGGGGATACTGGATGACAGATCTTTCGCAAGACAGAGAAAAGGACAAAATCAATCCGGTTGTTTTTTATACATCCGCAGGACTGATTTTGTTGTTTTCCCTGATGACGATCTTCTTTAGCGATTTTTCTGCCGAGTGGATTGGGCGCACCCTTAACTGGGTGTCGAAGACCTTCGGCTGGTACTACTTGCTGGCGGCGACGCTCTATATCGTCTTCGTCGTCTGCATCGCCTGCTCGCGCTTTGGCTCGGTAAAGCTCGGGCCGGAACAGTCAAAACCCGAGTTCAGCCTGCTGAGCTGGGCCGCGATGCTGTTTGCCGCGGGCATTGGTATTGACCTGATGTTCTTCTCCGTGGCGGAACCGGTCACGCAATATATGCAGCCACCGGAAGGGGCGGGGCAGACGATGGAGGCCGCGCGACAGGCGATGGTCTGGACATTGTTCCACTACGGCTTAACCGGCTGGTCGATGTATGCCCTGATGGGGATGGCGCTCGGATACTTTAGCTATCGTTATAATTTACCCCTCACGATCCGCTCCGCGCTCTATCCGATTTTCGGTAAAAAAATTAACGGACCGATTGGACACACCGTGGATATTGCGGCGGTGATTGGCACCATCTTTGGGATCGCCACCACGCTCGGTATCGGCGTGGTGCAGCTCAACTACGGTCTGAGCGTGCTGTTTGATATCCCGGATTCCATGGCGGCCAAAGCGGCGCTGATCGCGCTGTCGGTGATTATCGCCACCATTTCGGTTACCTCCGGCGTGGACAAGGGCATTCGCGTGCTTTCTGAGCTGAACGTCGCGCTGGCGCTGGGGTTGATCCTGTTCGTGCTGTTTATGGGCGATACGTCATTCCTGCTCAATGCGTTAGTGCTGAACGTGGGTGATTACGTGAACCGCTTTATGGGTATGACGTTGAACAGCTTCGCCTTCGATCGCCCGGTCGAGTGGATGAACAACTGGACGCTGTTCTTCTGGGCGTGGTGGGTCGCGTGGTCGCCGTTTGTTGGCCTGTTCCTGGCGCGTATTTCGCGTGGACGTACCATTCGTCAGTTTGTGATGGGCACGCTGATTATCCCGTTCACCTTTACGCTGCTGTGGCTGTCGGTGTTCGGCAACAGCGCGCTGCACGAGATCATTCACGGCAATGCGACGTTTGCGCAGGAAGCGATGGTGCATCCGGAGCGGGGGTTCTACAGCCTGCTGGCGCAGTATCCGGCGTTTACCTTTAGCGCCTCTGTTGCAACCATTACCGGCCTGCTGTTTTACGTCACCTCGGCGGATTCCGGCGCGCTGGTGCTGGGGAACTTCACCTCGAAGCTCAAGGACATCAACAGCGATGCTCCCAACTGGCTGCGCATCTTCTGGTCTGTCGCCATTGGCCTGCTGACCCTGGGCATGCTGATGACCAACGGTATTTCTGCCCTGCAGAACACCACGGTGATCATGGGTCTGCCGTTCAGTTTCGTGATCTTCTTCGTGATGGCCGGGCTGTATAAATCTCTCAAGGTGGAAGATTACCGCCGCGTCAGCGCCAGCCGCGACACCGCGCCACGCCCGATGGGTGCGCAGGACAGACTGAGCTGGAAAAAGCGGTTGTCACGTCTGATGAACTATCCGGGCACGCGCTACACCAAACAGATGATGGAAACGGTCTGCTTCCCGGCGATGGAAGAGGTAGCGCAGGAGCTGAAGCTGCGTGGTGCGTATGTTGAACTGAAAAACCTGCCGCCGGACGACGGTGAGACTTTGGGACACCTGGATCTGCTGGTGCATATGGGCGACGAACAAAACTTTGTCTACCAGATTTGGCCACAGCAGTATTCGGTGCCCGGGTTTACCTATCGCGCACGCAGTGGGAAATCAACGTATTACCGCCTTGAGACGTTCCTGCTGGAAGGGAGCCAGGGGAATGACCTGATGGATTACAGTAAGGAACAGGTAATAACGGACATACTGGATCAGTATGAGCGGCACCTGAACTTTATTCACCTCCATCGCGAGGCGCCGGGGAATAGCGTGATGTTCCCGGATGTTTGAGCGGGATAACTAAGTGAATAAAGCGGTATCCTGGAGCAGGGTACCGCTTTTTTTAATGGCGTGGCACATTCGTGCTGCGCAATATTAATGATTCTGAAAATGAATACCGGTTTTCCATATAAAGAAACTCACAGTGTCGACTAATTTTGAATCAGCTTCTGCGTAGGTGGCCGCATTGTGTCCTCCTTGACTGTAAGCTAATACCAGCACCGGAACATTCCACGGTTTGTTTATTGTCTGCAATCGGGCTGCGAATTTTGCTGTCTGCCAGGGGGAGACACGTTGGTCATGCAGGCCGACCGTTAACAACACCGGGGGATAGCGTTTACCTGGAACCAGATGCTGATAAGCGTCTATTTTTAACAAATTGAGCATGCCTGATTGTGTAAAAGGTGAACCCAACTCTTCAAAATTCATCTCGCCTATTGGAATTTTATCCAGTCGACTGGTATTAAGTATTCCGACGTCTATCGCCACAGCTGAAAATAGTTCTGGGCGAAGCGTCATTGCCATACCCATTATAATCCCCCCCGCGCTCTCACCACTGATCACCAATTTTGACGGTGAGGTGTAATTATTATCAACGAGATATTCAGCGCAACGAATAAAATCATTAATAGAATTTTCTTTCTTATTCGCTCTACCTCCTTCATGCCATGCTGGACCCAGTTCACCTCCTCCTCGAACATGCGCGATTGCGATGGCTCCGCCTTGTTCAAGCCAGAGCAAGCGGGAAATATCAAATTCAGGAAGAGTACTTACTCCATAAGCGCCGTAAGCTGTCAACCAGATGGGGGTGGCACCATTGTGTTCAATCCCTTTATGATGAATTAAAGTTAACGGAACGCGGACGTTATCTGCTGTGAGAACCCATATTTCTTCCGTCACATAGTCTGTAAAGGATTGTTTTACCGGTGATATTAAATTCGTATCTCTGATGCGATTATTGACCGGGTTATACTGGAAAATAGCAGGTTGCGTGAGCCAACTCTGTCGGGTGAAGAGGATATCCTTGCGGTTATTGCTGGCGAATATTGCACTCACATTTTCATCTGCTGGTGCTGGAATGAACTGGTGTTTATTCGGGTCTTCAAAAGGAATACGTACGAATTTATTGGTGCCAGAGTCATGGTATGCAATATAAAGTGAATCCCGACTGGTGGTTAGCTGGGTGAGCTCACCATTTGCCCAGCTCATCACATGCTCTCGTTTTGAAGTAGGAGTACTCAGATCGACTCTTGAGATATCATAACCTGATGATGAATTCATGTTAGCAAAATAAATCCACTTTCCAGAGCAAACAAAGGCAGAAACATTCTCATCAACATCAATGATTTTGGCCCAGTGTAATATTCCGTTGAGTGCGGGAGCGTTTTTTGCTGAAAAAAGATAGCCGCCATAACCGCTGATTGATTTCGAAAAATAAACGATGAGATATGCAGAGTCGGGGGATGCAAACAAATTAACGTTTTCACATTTCTTCTGTGTCAATTCCGGGAGAGTATGCCAGTCAAAAGTCATAACATCATTTTGGCTCCCTAAATGATGGTAGTAGACTTTTCCGCATGTTTGTCGCCCGGTATCATGAGTTGTATCGTTAAGACTGTAATAAAATGACTGGTTATCCGCTGCCCAGACAACATTAGGATAGCGAACCGCGGAAATTTCATCTTTTAATACGACACCATCCGCAACTCTGATGACATTTATTGCCGTAGTTTCAGTACCATTTTTCGATAATCCAAAAGCCACATAGTGACCGTCTGGAGATGGGCTAAAAAAATTAATCCCATATCCGACGGGAGGGGTAATAACCACTCGTTCAGGTTTTCCCTTTTGTTGCACAAAAAGCCGCAGATAAGGATGTTCAGTTGTCGATCGTAGGTAGAAACGACGATCGCCCGCATCATAGATATCAGATAGAGTTGGTTCTGTGTTAACCAGTATGCTTAGTCTTTTCGCCAGTGCATTTCGCCAGGGGAGGGTGTGTAATATTTTAACCGCCTGGTCTGATTGATGGCTTAGCCAACGAGCTGTCTGTTGTCCGTCGGTTTCCATCCAGCGATAAGGATCTACGTTGTTGTCAACATCTGCGTTTCTCCCATGGGCATGAGTGAAAAAAACGCAGCCAAACAAAATGACTATTATGAATAATGTCGGTTTTATACTTAGTCTTACGCAATTTTTCATTCAGAGTGCAGTCCATGCTGTTCTGTCTGTGGCATTAATCGAATCACACGCTCAACAGATGCGATGGTTGATTGTCTGTGAGCAATGATTATTCGGGTGATGTTTAGCTTTTTGATAGCCTGATTAACATACGTTTCACTCTCTTCGTCCAATGCACTGGTTGCTTCATCCATAAATAATATCCCGGGTTTACGATAAAGTGCGCGGGCAATAAAGATGCGTTGTTTCTGTCCTCCAGACAACCCCTCACCAAGTTCTCCAACTAATGTATCGTATCCCATGGGCATTTTTACAATAGCACCATGGATAAAGCTTGCGCGAGCGCACTCTTCCATCCATTCGTAATCGGCATTTTCATCGAAGCCACAAATATTTTCTCTAATTGAACCAGAAAATAACTTATCATCCTGCATTACGCACCCGATTATTTTGCGGTAATTGTTTAAACCAAGTTGTTGAATGTCATTACCATCGATCATTACTGAACCTGTCTGCGGTTCAAACAATCCACAAAGAACCCTCATAAGCGTTGTTTTACCTGCACCTGACGGGCCTGTAATTGCCACACTTTCTCCAGCTAAAACCTGGAAAGAAAGACCACGAAAGACAGCGGCCGAATGGTCATCATATCGGTAGCTTAATGCATTTATTTCTAGGGCTACAGGTTTCATCGTGTTTAATATTTCTCTATCGGGCTTTTTCTTTTCTTGAGTATTAAGTGCAATATCTGCCACACGTTCATTATGAAGGTGCATCATGCGCAACTTAGTCAGGAAATTAGTTAATGACCAAACTCTGTCGGCAAATTGTTCTCTGAATACACCGAAAGCGATGAACATCCCAATTGTTATATCGTTATCTATAATGAGTCTTGAACCCAGCCATAGCATTGCTATCTGCTCGCAAGCAGTGATAAGGGAGTTTACGCCACCAAAAAGCAAATCCATTTTGGTGATTTTTATTTCAGTGTTAATTGTGTCAATTTCCAGGTTCAGCCAGTGGATGCTTCTTCTTTCACTAAAACCTTGCATTTTAATGGTCGCTATACCGTACAACGTTTCCATGAAATAAGATCGGGTTCGGGCGTCTCTAACGAGAATTTCCTCCGATAATTCGCGGTAGGTACTGTACGTCATAAGACGGATGAGGACATATAGAGCAGTAAAACACATAACAACGCCTGTGAGCCAGCCGCCATAAAGTGCCATCATAATGACAACACCGATCAACATTGTTCCATCGATGAGTGCTCCAACGATACTACTGGTAAAGGTTTCCCGAAGAGTGTTCAACGATCCAAAGCGAGACTGAATGTCACCTAACTTGCGTCGCTCAAAATAACTCAAAGGTAGCCGCAGTAAATGTGAAAATAACCCGGATTGCCACTGAACATTGATGAGCGTAGTCATTAATAATGAAGACCATGAACGCAGTGCGCTCAATGCCAGGCGTAAGAAAGTAAAGAGTAACAGACCAATACAAATCAGTGTCAGTAAGCCCACATCTGCAGCGGGAATAGCATGATCCAGTGCAAGCTGAGTACCTATCGGGATAAGAAGATTTATGGATTCAATAATGAGCGAATAGAAAAATATTTTCGCTAGCGTACCCTTAAGACCATGTACCTTTGCTGCAAGGGCTTTGAGGCTGAAGTGGTGACTTTCTTGCTCTTCGGTAAATGTACTTCCAGGCCATACTTCGAGTGCTATGCCAGTGAAGTATTGAGACATTTCCTCGAGATTTATCGTTCTACGGCCTCTGGCAGGGTCGTGTAGGATCACTCGATTTTGTTTCACACCGACCAGAACTACAAAATGGTTAAAATCCCAATGTAAGATGCAGGGGATCTTAAGCGAGTTGAGTTCATGAAGTTCCAGGGATAAACAGCGAGATGCAAGTCCTAATTGTTCAGCAATTTCTTTCATTCCTGCCAATGTTGTCCCACGTGCAGATAGGTTGAATTGTTGTCGCAAGGAGATGAGATTGCTATTTTTTCCATAGTGATTACAAATCATCGCAAGACAAGCCAAACCGCATTCTGAGGATTCCGTTTGATGAACTAGTGGAACCCGAGAACGCAGATGAAGATCGAGTTGTCCGAGAAGCGTTTTAAAAGCACGTTTACTCATTTATCGGGCCCTCTATGCTATTTTTCATATCGTAGAAGGGGGAAAGCATCCACTGATAGATCTTCCTTTTTTCCAGAAATAAGGTGCTTTGAGCTTGCATTCCATTACCCAAGCTCAGACGTTTACCCGCGTACGCAATATTTTGTCTGTCAGGTTTGATAATAACTTTGTAGTAGGGTGCAGCTGAAGATGAGGCCACTTTAAGCGCCCCTTGATAGGTTTGCATTTCCTGTGGGGAGGCTGGGGAACGTGAGATGACAGAAATTGCTCCGCCAAACATACCGAATTTTTGAGCAGGAAAGGCTTCATAGCGGATGTTCACGCGGTCTCCAGCATTAAGATAGGGGACTGCGTCATTCGGTACCCAAATGACAAGAGAGAAATGATCGATATTGTATGGGATGATTTGTAGCAGACTGTCGCCCGGCTTGATCATCTGCCCGACGGTGACGCTAAGGGAATCTACCCTCCCGTTAGCCATGGCTCGGATAATAATAGCGCCTCCAGCATCAATACTCAGACGTTCTTTTTGCAATTCATAGCGCTGAAGTTCCATTTGATGAATCTGGTTATCAAATTCAGCGGCCTGCGTCTGAATCTGACTCTCCAGTGTTGTCACCTGCAACGCGTTTTGGTCACTCTGGGCAGACAGGTTAATCATGTTATTCTGTCGTTCGTAGTATAAGGCTATCTGATTAATCAGCTGATCCTGAGTAATAAGACCACGCGCCTGATAATGCCGGTAGTTCTCCATGTTAGTTTTCATTACATGGAGGCCTTCCTGGGCTTGGGTGATAATATCTGAGGAACGTTTGAGAGCAGCGCTATATTGTTCTTTTTGTTTTTTGAGCATCTCAAGAGTGTTTTTTTTATTTTCCTGGAGAAGAGACATGATTTGAGATATGCGTGTCAGCTGGTTGTCAACATCCATACGCTGATTATCGCTGACAACACCGCTACGTGTGCTTTTACTAACATCGATCATGTAAATAGCATCACCTACTTTGAGCAGTTGACCTTCTTTGACAAATTGTTTAACTACCACCCCCTGAACACTGGCGTAAACGTTAGATGAACGAGGATAGGTGGTTATTTCTCCCACTACAGTTATTCTTCTCGTATAGGTGAACGTTAGGACGAAGGTTAGAAAAGCAATAACAAAAAAAACAGATAGCCCTGCAACCAACCAAACAGGGATCCCAGGCAGTAATATGGCTCTTCCTTGCCATCTCAATTTTTTGTGATCAACCGCTTTTTGGCGATACACGCACTTTTTCCTTTTTTTAAAAGATTTCGTGATTTTGTGTGGTTCACCAGGTGACAATTTTAAGTCAATTGCACCTGGTTATTCTGCATATCCAGGGATATCGTGTTTTTTCCTGCATATGTAATTTGCTTTGCTGCGCTTCGGTAATACTATTTCTTCGACGACTCAACCATCCCTACCGTTACGGCCATCGTGTCCACCGGGACCACCTTTACCGCCTTTGCCCCCTTTCCCTCCAGGGCCACCATTTCCAGAACCACAGGTTCCTCCATTACCTCCGCGGCCGCCATTACCGCCTGCGCCCCCGTTACCTCCACTTCCACCATCGCATTGCGAACCCCCAGAAATACCTTCACTCTCTGATTTCAGTAGTTCTCGCATTTTTACTCCTGATAAAGTAATGCATCACGCACAACGACCCGCCATGACAAACTTACAGCGGGTCGTCGTTTTGGTTTTTAATGATGGCTATCGACGACCGCCATTATTGCCACCGCCGCAGCTTCCGCCGTTACCCCCATTACCGCCATTACCGCCGCGACCACCATTACCGCCATTGCCGCCATTACAGGTACCACCATTACCACCACTATTGCCATTGCCGTTGCCACTGTGATTACCGTTCCCATTACCGGCACCAATACCACCGGCCACAATACTCATTTCATTTTGATTTAATTCACGCATTAGACTTTCCTTAGTTATATGGAGTTAAAGTAAAACAGCCTTAACATAATGTTCCTGAAATAAAGAAAATGGAAATGACTTATTTCATCTTTCACGGTTTTTTTATCTTTGGGTTTTTGATCTACCTCTAAGTTTCGTTGCATAATTCTGTTATGGAAAGCATGGTGGCGAGTTGTGGATTATGTTCTAAAATTAAATTGGTTTTATCTAACTATTAAAAGTAGTAGGAAGGGATAGATTCTCTTAACATTTGCACTCAAGGGGTGTATGTTTCCCACATCGAGATAGGTTGTGAGGTGCTATATTTTTTATACATGATCGTAGGCGTGATAAAGCTGCAAGGATATTTCTTTGTGGTTGGGTTTTATATTAATAATTGTTTTGTTTTCAGTAATGATATTTTATCAAAAGAGTAGGGTGTTGAATTTTTCGGATAAAAAGTCAAAACTATTCCTGAACGACGAGCAACGTGCATACGCTTTCGTCCATAATTTGCCATGCCAGGTTAAAACACAATCCATCGTAATAACACCCTATGGGTTGGGCAAGTTTTAATACCAGCGTTTTCTCATTCAATGCACTGACCCGTGCGCATTCAAATCCCATGTATTCCCTCACTACAGGAAAAAGCGCTTTAAACAGGCTCTCTTTGGCGCTGAATGCGAGCGTCAATGTAAGCGCGAAAGGCTTGCCCGACTGTAAAAGGCGTGTTTCTTCCTGTGCGTCGACGACACCTTCCTTTATTTCGTGAGCTTCGTTTTCGGAAAGAATGGCTTCCAGATCAATGCCGATTAGCGTATGCGGATAGCGCGCAACCACCGCCATCGCCTGTGTACCGCTGTGGGTAATGCTGCCAGTGATGCCTTCCGGCCAGAGGGGTTCCCCGCTGGGACCGATGCCGGGAACGGCGCATTCGTTAATCGCTCTGAGTGCGTGGACGGCGGCGAGGCGACCGGCAAGGTGTTCGGTTTTTCGTTTTCGCCCGGCGTCGGTTAGCTGGGCCTGGTGAGGAAGCCAGAGGAGGTCGGCGTCGGTAAAGGTGGTGGGATCGAAGGTAATTTGGTGGACCGTGGTTCCGGCAAGACGAAATGTGGAGTGGGTGGTACGCATGTTTTCTCGTCCTGACGTTGAGGAATAGTGCGGCCTGATGCCTTCACCCCGATCCTCTCCTGCCGGGAGAGGGAGACATTCAGCCCCTCTCCCGGCAGGAGAGGGGAGACACAGCCTGCCTTAGAAGTGCGTGTTCACGCTCATAAACCAGGTTCGGCCCGGCTCATTATAGGTGTATGCACCCGCGCCGTACATATACGCACCGGTTGTGGCGTTGCCGGTGGTCTGGGCATTACCCGCGCGCCACTGGCGTTTATCAAAGACGTTATCCACGCCGCCGGTCAGGCTGACGTTTTTGGTCACGTCCCAGGTCGCACTCAGGCCAACGATGCTGTACGGGCTGACTTCGTCTTTCTCAGACCCGGTCACCGGCTGGCCTTTGTAGTTGTACTTCTTCGGCTGCTGCTTGCCGTACCAGGTGAAGGTCGACTGCAGCGACACATCCTGATGTACCTGCCAGCTCAGGGTTGAGTTCAGCGTGTACTCCGGGATGATCGACAGACGGTCGCCGGTCTCCTTGTTCTTGCTTTGCAGCATATAGGTGATGTTGTTGGTCCAGTTGATCGTGTCGCTGACCGGCACGTTCAGGGAGCCTTCCAGACCTTCAACCACCGCTTTAGGCACGTTTTCCCACTGGTAAATATCGGTGGTCACTTTACTGGTGGAGGTCTGGCCGACTGGCGCATACCCCGCTTCAATCTTGTTGCGGTAGTCGTTACGGAACCAGGTCACGCCCGCCAGCCAGCCGTCGTGTTTCCACTCCAGACCAATCTCTTTGTTGATGCTGGTTTCGGCTTTCAGGTCGTCATTACCCATCATGTAGCAACCCACGCCGTCGGAGCTGGCGTAGCAGCCCTGGCCTTTGCTGTACAACAGATAGTTCGGGTTGGTCTGGTACAGGCTCGGCGCTTTATAGGCGCGGGCGATACCCATCTTCAGCGTAAAGTCGTCACCCAGGCCTTGCGACAGGTTCAGGGACGGGCTCCAGTTGTTACCGACGATCGTATGGTGATCGAAGCGCAGCGCCGGGGTCAGCATGGTGCTGTCCGTCAGCTCCATGTTGTTTTCAGCGAACAGGGAGAAGATCTCCGCCGAGGTATACGGGCTACGATCGTTGCTGAGCCCCGGAATGGTCCCGCCCTGCTGGGTTTGCGAGAAGGAGGTCGAGTCCTTCATGCGCTGCTGGTTCCACTCGGTGCCCAGCGTCAGGTTCTGGTTGACGAGGAAATCAATCGGCAGGTTGATTTCGCTGTGCAGCATCACATCAGCCAGGTCGGTGTCGGTGAATTTATTGCTGTTGAACAATCCTTCCGTACCGCCTGCCAGGCCTTCGCCGAGACGCGAATTGCGGGTGTGCTCGTACTGCGCCCAGTTGCTGGTGGTGATGCCATTATCCCAGCCGCCGTTCCAGGTCACCGCAAAGTTCTGACGATAGATACGGTTAGTCTCTTTACCGTAGTTTTTCTTCACCAGACCGCTGGAGCTGTTGTCGTTGTTGGTGTTCTGGGTATCACCCGCGTAGAGGTTGTTCTGGCGGCTATAGCCCGCTTCAAACTCCAGGGACTGCATGGGCGCGAAGTCCCAGCGGACCACGCCGTTAATGTCTTTGTTCTCGACCCCTTCACGGCCTGCAGGCAGGGTGTCGGCATAGGTACCGGTACGATCGGACTGGTGACCCTGGTTGATGTCCCACGCATCGGCCTGGGTTTTGTCCAGGTTACCAAACATGCGGAAGCTGAAGTCGCCGCCCAGCGGGCCGCTCAGGCTGAAGTTGGTGCGCTTAGTGGAACCCTCATCCTTATGTTCTGGAGCATTCAGATAGGTGTTCCAGGAGCCATGCCACTGGTTGTCGAATTTTTTGGTGATGATGTTCACCACGCCGCCTGCCGCACCGTTACCGTAGCGAGCTGCGGCCGGGCCGCGAATGACCTCAATGCGTTCAATCATCTCTGGCGGTACCCAGCCGGTGTCACCGCGGGTATCTCGCTCGCCGCGCCAGCCCAGACGGATGGAGTTGCGGCTGGTGACCGGCTTGCCGTCGATCAGGATCAGGGTGTTTTCCGGACCCATACCACGAATATCAATCTGACGGTTATTGCCGCGCTGTCCGCTGGTGGAGTTCCCGGTCAGGTTAACGCCAGGCATGGTGCGGATGATTTCGGCCACGTCACGTGCGGGCGGGTTTTTACGGATTTCATCGGCGGTGATGGTCGATACCCCTGGTGCCTGCAGGTTCTGCTCTGCGGCGGTGATCACCATGGTGTCTTCGTGCTGCGCGTTGGCGGTGTTGTCGTCTGCCAGCGCTGGCATCGCAACGCCGTAAATCCCTAAGTTGACCAGCAAGGCCAGGGAGTGAATCTTCTTATTCATTGTACGTCCTGCTTTTCGCGCCGCATCCCCGGGCTCCATTCCCGAAAGGGAGAGGAGGCGGCATGGTGTCACCCGCAGTTTGCGTAAGCAGCCCCGTCCTCGAGCGCACACAACGCGTGGCATGGTTGTTTTATAAGCGCGCTTCCCACAGCGCGGCCATTACGCTATTGCAAATGCAAATAGTTATCAATAATATTATCAATAAAATTTGTCCTGAAACAAAAAAGACTGATAAACATGAGGTTATACGGGTGACGGGGTTAAAAACGGGAAGTGAAGCCTGGTGGCAGTCGAAAAACGGACCCGAATGGACCCGCGAGAAGGGGCACTATCGCGTCACTTTCTGGTGGCGTGATCCGGCAGGAACGCAAAAGACCTCGCCGCTAAAACGCGTCTGGCTCTACATCACCGGCGTGACCGATCACCATCAAAATGCCCGTCCGCAATCCCTTGAGCGCATTCCTAATACTGACGTCTGGCAGTGGCAGGGCGCGTTCACCCCGCAATGGCGCGGCAGCTACTGTTTTATCCCCTCAGTGAACGAAGATGATTTTGCCGACGCGGTCTTCCACGGCGAGCAACCCGATCGTTTGGCGCTGCGTGAAGGCTGGCGAAAGTTGCTCCCCGCGGCGATGGCCGACCCTTTAAATCCGCAAAGCTGGCGCGGCGGGCGCGGGCATCCCGTCTCGGCGCTCGAAATGCCCGAGGCCCCGGTTCAGCCCGGCTGGAACACGCCCGCAACGCCCGGCAACGCGCCCGTCTGCTTTGAATGGGAAAGCGTGCGTCTGAATAACCGCCGCCGGGTGTGGGTTTTCACCACCGGTGAAGACAGCCCGGAGCGGCCGCTTGCCGTACTGCTCGACGGCCAGTTCTGGGCCGAAAGCATGCCCGTGTGGTCTCCGCTAACCGCGCTGACAAACGCGGGCAAACTGCCGCCTGCCGTCTACGTCTTAATCGATGTGATCGACATGGCGCACCGCAATCACGAGTTGCCCTGCAACCCTGATTTCTGGCGGGCGGTGCAGGAGGAACTTCTCCCGCGGGTGAACAGCCGCACTCCGTTCAGCGACCGCGCCGACCGAACGGTAGTCGCGGGTCAAAGCTTTGGCGGCCTCTCTTCACTTTATGCCGGGCTTAACTGGCCCGAGCGCTTTGGCTGCGTATTAAGCCAGTCCGGCTCCTACTGGTGGCCGCACCGTGGCGGTCAGCAGGACGGGTTGCTCATCGAACAACTTAAAGCGGGCGACCTCACCGCGCGCGGGCTGCGTATCGTTCTTGAAGCCGGGCGCAATGAGCCGCTCATCTTCCGCGCGAATCAGGCGATCTACGCCGAACTGCACCCGCAGCAACCGGTTATCTGGCGTCAGGTTGACGGCGGACACGACGCGCTTTGCTGGCGCGGTGGGCTGACGCAGGGGCTGATGACCCTCTGGCAGCCGCTTATTCACTAACGGAGTCTGTATGGAATTCAGCAACCCTTTCGATAATCCGCAGGGTCAGTTTGCGATTTTGCGTAACGACCAGGGACAGTACAGTCTGTGGCCGCAGCAGTGCCAGCTGCCGGCGGGCTGGCGCGTGGTCTGTGAAGCACAGTCTCAGGAAGCCTGTCAGCAGTGGCTCGCCGACCACTGGCAAACCCTGCAACCGTCGTATTTTGCGGGAGAGAAAGCATGAACCGTCTTCCTCTTGTCGCCGCCCAGCCGGGTATCTGGATGGCGGAGCAGCTTTCCTCCCTGCCAAACGCCTGGAGCGTGGCGCACTACACCGAGCTGAAGGGCAATATTGACGCACCGCTGCTGGCAAAAGCCATTGTTGAAGGGATGCGGCAGGCCGACACCCTGCGCATGCATTTTGTGCAAGAGAATGGCGAGGTGTGGCAATGGGTGGATGACGCTATGTCACTGCCTGAACCGTCCGTGGTTTGCGCCGAATCCCATGACGCGGCGATGGCCCTGATGGCGGCGGATTTAAACCAGAACCTGCGCGTGGACAGCGGTCAGCCGCTGGCGTTCCATCAGCTGATTCAGGTAGGCGAAGGGCACTGGTACTGGTATCAGCGATATCATCATCTGGTGGTGGATGGCTTCAGTTTTCCGGCGATTACCCGTCAGATCGCCGCTATTTATCGCGCATGGCAAAACGGCGAGCCCACGCCCGCGTCGCCGTTTACCCCTTTCGTCGAGGTGGTGGAGGAGTACCAGCGCTATCGCGACAGCGAAGCGTATCAGCGCGACGGGGCGTTCTGGGCGGAGCAGCGTAAGCAGCTTCCTTCCCCGGTCTCGCTGTCGTCGGCACCGCTGCCGGGCCGTGCGGCGACCACCGATATTCTGCGTCTGAAGGTCACGGCTGACCGCCGCGCCTTTACCCGGCTTGCTCAGGTGGCGGGGCCGGTTCAGCGTACCGATCTGGCGCTTGCGCTGGTGGCGCTGTGGATCGGGCGTCTGACCGGACGGCTGGACTACGCCGCCGGGTTTATCTTTATGCGCCGAATGGGGTCGGCGGCCTTAACGGCAACCGGTCCGGTGCTGAACGTGCTGCCGCTGGCGGTGAACATCGCCCCGCACGAAAGCCTGCCTGCGCTGGCGCATCGTCTGGCAAATCAGCTGAAAAAAATGCGTCGCCATCAGCGTTATGACGCCGAGCAGATCGTGCGTGACAGCGGACGTGCCGCGGGCGATGACGCGCTGTTTGGCCCGGTACTGAACGTCAAGGTGTTTGATTATCAGCTGGATATGGATGGCGTGGACGCCATCACCCATACGCTGGCCACTGGCCCGGTCAATGACCTTGAACTGGCGCTGTTCCCGGACGAGCAGGGCGGCCTGAGTATTGAAATCCTTGCCAATAAGCAGCGCTACGATGAAGCGACGCTAACGCGCCACGTTGCACGCCTGAACGCCATGCTGATGCAGTTTGCTGCCAACCCGGATTTGCGCTGCGGCGAAGCAGAAACCGTTTCAGAGCAGGAATACCAGCAGCTGGCGCGTATCAATGATACCGGGCTGGCGCTACCGTCAACCACGCTGGCTCAGCTGGTGGCAGACCAGGCGGATAAAACGCCGGATGCCCCCGCGCTTGCTGATGCGCACATCGAACTGAATTACCGCCAGATGCGCGAGCAGGTGGTGGCTCTTGCGACATTACTGCGGGAACGCGGCGTTAAGCCTGGCGACAGCGTGGCGGTAGCCCTGCCGCGCTCGGTGTTTCTTACCCTGGCGCTGCACGGCATCGTGGAGGCGGGCGCCGCGTGGTTGCCGCTGGATACCGGTTACCCGGACGATCGTCTGCGCATGATGCTGGAGGACGCGAAACCGTCCCTGCTGATCGCCTCTGACGATCAGCTTTCGCGCTTTCGCGATCTGCCGGTCC
This sequence comes from Enterobacter sp. MEB024, assembly GCF_030209635.1. NCBI lineage: Bacteria > Pseudomonadati > Pseudomonadota > Gammaproteobacteria > Enterobacterales > Enterobacteriaceae > Enterobacter > Enterobacter sp. MEB024. The sequence goes on from NZ_JARVRQ010000001.1 coordinate 393,017, forward strand.
CTGTATTTAGTTACAACACACTATTACCTCCTGCGGGCAGTGAACCGCTGCGGCTGGCAAAGCCGGCGCACACGGCGTACATCATCTTTACCTCAGGCTCAACGGGGCGGCCAAAAGGCGTGATGGTAGGGCATACCGCCATCGTTAACCGCCTGATGTGGATGCAGGATCACTATCCGCTGGACGCGCATGACGTGGTGGCGCAAAAGACGCCGTGCAGTTTTGACGTCTCGGTCTGGGAGTTCTGGTGGCCCTTTATCGCCGGCGCGAAGCTGGTGATGGCCGAGCCGGACGCGCACCGCGATCCGCAGGCGATGCAGAACTTCTTCGCGCATTATGGCGTGACCACGACACACTTTGTGCCGTCGATGCTGGCGGCGTTCGTTGCCTCGCTGACGCCGGAAAATGCCGACTGCTGTCAGACACTGAAGCAGGTGTTCTGCAGCGGGGAAGCGCTGCCGACAGAACTGTGTCGGGAGTGGGAGCACCTTACTCATGTCCCGTTGCATAACCTTTATGGTCCAACGGAAGCGGCGGTGGACGTGAGCTGGTATCCGGCGTCGGGTCCGGAACTGGCGGCGGTGGCGGGCAACAGCGTGCCGATTGGCTTCCCGGTGTGGAATACGGGGCTGCGCATTCTGGATGCGATGATGCGTCCGGTGCCGTTCGGCGTGGCCGGTGACCTCTATCTTACCGGGACCCAGCTTGCGCAGGGGTATCTCGGTCGTCCGGACCTGACCGCCAGCCGCTTCATTGCCGATCCCTTTGCACCTGGCGAGCGGATGTACCGCACCGGTGACGTGGCGCGCTGGCTGGATAACGGCGCGGTGGAATATCTGGGCCGCAGTGACGATCAGCTGAAAATTCGTGGTCAGCGTATCGAACTTGGCGAAATCGATCGTGCGATGCTTTCGCTGCCTGACGTGGCGCAGGCCGTAGCGCACGCGTGCGTCTTTAATCAGGCGGCGGCAACCGGGGGCGATGCCCGACAGCTGGTAGGGTATGTCGTCTCCGGGTCCGGCTTGCCGCTGGACCGCGATGCGCTGCTGCACTCGCTTAAAGCTCAATTGCCGCCCCATATGGTGCCGGTGGTGCTGCTGCAAATCAGTGCGCTGCCGCTCTCTGCCAACGGAAAGCTTGACCGCAAGGCGCTTCCGTTGCCGGAATTGACCCGCAAGACGTCCGGGCGGGCGCCAGAAACAGACGCTGAAGTGGCCGTCGCGCAGGCATTTTCTGCCCTGCTCGGTTGTGAGGTGAACGACATCGATGCCGATTTCTTCGCCCTCGGCGGTCATTCCCTGCTGGCGATGCGCCTGGCCGCGCAGCTCAGCCGTACGTTTGCCCGCAGGGTCACTCCGGGGCAGATTATGGTGGCCTCAACGGTCAGCATGCTCAGCGCGTTGCTGGATTCATCGATGAATGACGAACAGGCACAGCGTCTGGGCTACGAGACCCTTCTGCCGCTGCGTGAAAGCAACGGTCCGACGCTGTTCTGCTTCCATCCGGCATCCGGCTTTGCCTGGCAGTTTAGCGTGCTGGCGCGCTATCTCAGCCCGCGCTGGTCAATCACCGGCATTCAGTCGCCGCGTCCGGAAGGGCCGATGCAGCAGTGCGCTACGCTGGACGAGGTGATCGAACAGCATCTGCAGACGCTGCGCGGGCAACAGCCGCAGGGGCCGTATTATCTGTTCGGCTACTCGCTTGGCGGCACGCTGGCGCAGGGCATTGCGGCCCGTCTGCGCGAGCAGGGGGACGCGGTGGCGTTTCTCGGCTTGCTGGATACCTGGCCGCCGGAAACCCAGAACTGGGCAGAGAAAGAGGCCAATGATCTCGATCCGGACGTACTGGCAGAAATCGAACGCGAGCGTCAGGCGTTTATCGCCGCGCAGCAGGGGCAAGGCTCTGGCGAGCTCTTTAACGCCATCGAAGGGAATTACGCCGATGCCGTCCGCCTGCTGACAACGGCGCACAGTTCACGGTTCGACGGTAAAGCGACGTTGTTTGTTGCCGGGCGCACGCAAACGCTGGATCCGCAGCAGGCCTGGGCGCCGTGGGTGGGGGAACTGGAGGTTTACAGCCAGGATTGCGACCACGTGGATATCATTTCACCGCAGGCGTTTGAGACAATAGGACCGGTGCTGAAGGCGATATTGGGGTAGCGGTTTCCCCTCACTCTCACCCTCTCTTCCAGGAGAGGGTGAGGGCATCAGACTGCACGCTTGCCCAACGGCACCACCAGCGGCGTACCGGCCACGGGATCGTCGATAATCATGCAGCGCATGCCGTAGATCTGCGCGATCAGATCCGGCGTCACAATCTCTTTTGGCGCACCCTGCGCCACAATTTCGCCGTCGCGCAACGCAATCAAATGTGTGGCATAGCGGCATGCCTGATTTAAATCATGCAGCACGGCCGCCAGCGTATAGCCCTGCGTGCGGTTCAGCTCGCTCAACAACTCCAGCAGATCGATCTGATGGCTGATATCCAGCCATGTGGTTGGCTCGTCCAGCAGCATGATGGCGGTTTCCTGCGCCAGCACCATCGCAATCCACGCCCGCTGGCGCTGCCCGCCGGAGAGCGTATCCACGCTTTGCCGGGCCAGATCGGTAATGCCCGTCGCCTGCATCGCCCGCTTCACCGCCTCATCATCCTCTTTACGCCAGCGAGTAAACAGCGGCTGATGCGGATAGCGCCCGCGTGAGACCAGTTCCTGCACCGTGATATCCCCGGGCGTGGTGGCGTTTTGCGCCAGCAGGCCGATACGGCGCGCCACCTCTTTGCTGGCAAAGCGCTGGATCTGCTCGCCGTCGAGATACACGCAGCCCTCAACCGGCGTCATCAGGCGGCTGAGGGTTCGCAGCAGGGTCGATTTACCGCAGCCATTCGGGCCGATAATCGCCGTAAAATGGCCGTCCGGGATAGCCACCGTCAGGTCACGGGCAATGATTTTTTTGCCATAGCCGAGGGTTAAGTGTTCGCCGCGCAAGCGGGTTGTGCTGTTTGTCATTTCTTGCGTGACTCCTGAACTAACAAGACGATGAGGTAAATCCCGCCGAGGCTGACGGTCACGACGCCTACCGGAAGTTGATAAGGCATAAATAACCGCTGGGCGCAGAGGTCGGCGGCCAGCAGTAACGCTGCGCCACACAGCGCCGCCTGGGTTAATCCCCAGCGCGCCGTGCCGCTGATGCGCCGGGCAATGTGCGGTGCAACCAGCGCGATAAACGAGATCGGCCCGGCGATGGCGGTGGCGGCAGCGGTCAGTAACACCGCCACCAGCATCAGCATCAGGCGCGAGCGCTCAACGCCCACACCCAGCGCGCAGGCGCTGTCATCACCCATCTCCAGCAGGCGCATCCGGCGTACCAGCAACACCGCGCCAATAAACATCACCAGGATCAGCGGGGCAGCGGGCCAGGTTTTGCCCCACGTCAGGCCATTGAGCGAACCGGCATACCACAGCCCGGCAGAGAGCGCGGTGTCGAGCGAAGCCTGCAGCAATAGCCAGGTGTTGAAAGCCATCAACATGGCGCGAATGCCGATACCGATAATGATCAGACGGAAGGTGTCGATACCGTTGCGCCAGGCCAGCGCCCAGATAATGAGCGCGGTGACTATCCCGCCGGTCATCGCGGTGAACGTGATGGCCGTCAGGTGCTGACCAAACAGTACCATCGCCACCAGCACGCCGCTCCAGGCGCCGGTGTTCAGCCCCATCACGTCCGGGCTGCCAAGCGGGTTGCGCATCAACGACTGAAAAATGGCACCGCTGACGCCGAGCGCCGCGCCCACCAGAATCGCCATCGCCACGCGCGGCAGTCGCCACTCGGTGACCACCAGGGTGACATTGCGCGGCGCACTGCCAAGCAGCGCGTTAAAAACCTGCGCGAAATCGAGCGTGACCGCGCCGCTGCGCAGGCTCCAGACCGCCAGCATCAGAATGACGACGGCCAGCAACGACACGCTGGTGACTAAACGTCGGGACGGGGCCATCATGCGCCACCTCCGCGTTTACGTCGCACAAGGAAGATCAGCACCGGTGCACCGATAAACGCGCTTACCACCGAGACGCGCAGTTCACCAGGCACCAGCAGGCGACCCACAACATCCGCGAACAGCAGCAGGGCAGGGGTAGCAAGCAGCGTGACCGGCAGCGACCAGCGGTGATCGGCACCCACCAGCCAGCGTGCCATGTGGGGCATCATCAGGCCGATAAAAGCAATGGGGCCGACAACTGCAGTTGCGCTGCCGCACAGTACGGTGATCGCGACAAGACCCGTTAGCTGCGTACGCGCCACGCGGTTGCCGAGCGCGGTTGCGGTGTCGCTCCCGAGGCTCAGGCTGTTGAGCGCACGGGTTAAACACAGCGCGACGGCGGCGGCGATGACGACCGGGATCACCACCACTTTTAAGGTTGCCAGGGTGCGGATATCCAGCGAACCGGCCTGCCAGAAGCGCAGCTGGTCGTAAACATCCGGGTTAAGCAGGGCGATGCCGTTGGATAACCCTTCCAGCACGGCGGCGAGCGCCACGCCCGCCAGCGTCAGGCGTACCGGACTCAGCTGTCCGCCACCCTGGCTACCGGTAAACGCCACCACCAGCGACGCCGCCAGCGCGCCGCAGAAGGCCATCACCAGTTGTTCAGACGGAGAGGTAAAACCGAAGAGCGCCGCGCCAAGTACAATCGCAAAGCTGGCACCGCTGTTTACCCCAAGAATACCGGGGTCGGCCAGCGGGTTACGGGTGAGCGTTTGCATTAAGGCACCGGCAAGACCCAGCGCCCCTCCTGCCAGCAGTCCGGCAAGGGTACGGGGAAGGCGGGCATCGAGCACGATGGTGCAGTCGGCGCTCTGACAGCTGCCAGTGAGCGCATCGACAATAACGGACGCGGGCAGCGGCTTCGCGCCGACCAGCAAACTGAGTGCAATCGCAAGGATTAACAGTAGCAATAACACGGGCACGGCAACGGCGCGCACCGCGGAAGAGGAAAACGACATAGCAACATCCATGATTTGATAATGATAGTGATTATCGTTATCTATCTTATTTGGCTATGTTAGCATGTGCGCCAATGGAATTGGTAGAAATACACTCAAGGCCTTGTCATGAATCAAAAATCCTGGCTGCTCAACCTCAGCCTGCTGAAGACGCACCCCGCATACCGCGCTGTCTTTATCGCCCGTTTTATCTCCATCCTCTCCCTCGGCCTGCTTGGCGTTGCCGTGCCGGTGCAGATCCAGTCCATGACCCACTCCAGCTGGCTGGTGGGGCTTTCGGTTACCTTAACCGGTGGGGCGATGTTTATCGGCCTGATGGTGGGCGGCGTGCTGGCGGACCGGTATGAGCGTAAAAAACTGATCCTGCTGGCACGCGGCACCTGCGGCGTAGGCTTTATCGGGCTGTGTCTGAACGCCATGCTGCCGGAGCCGTCACTGATTGCCATTTACGCCCTCGGTCTGTGGGACGGTTTTTTTGCGTCACTCGGCGTCACGGCGCTGCTGGCAGCCACGCCCGCGCTGGTCGGGCGCGAAAACCTGATGCAGGCGGGGGCAATCACCATGCTGACCGTGCGCCTCGGGTCGGTAATTTCACCGATGGTCGGCGGCCTGCTGCTGGCGACCGGCAACGTGGCGTGGAACTATGGGCTGGCGGCGGCGGGCACCTTTATCACTACGCTCACGCTCCTGCGTTTGCCGCACCTGCCGCCTCCGCCACAGCCGCGTGAACATCCGCTGACATCACTGATGGCCGCAATCCGTTTTCTGTTCAGTAATCCGTTGATAGGTGGCATTGCGCTGCTCGGCGGTCTGCTGACGATGGCCAGCGCCGTACGCGTGCTTTACCCGGCGCTGGCGGGCGTGTGGCAGATGAGCGCGTCGGAAATCGGCGTGCTGTACGCGGCTATTCCGCTCGGCGCGGCATGCGGCGCGCTGACCAGCGGTAACCTGGCGCAGAGTGCGCGCCCCGGGCTGATTATGCTGTTGGCTACCCTGGCGTCGTTTATTGCGATTGGTTTCTTCAGCCTGATGCCGATATGGGCGCTGGGCGTAATGTGCCTGGTGATTTTTGGCTGGCTGAGCGCCATCAGTTCATTGCTGCAGTACACCCTGATCCAGACCCAGACGCCGGAAGGGATGCTGGGGCGTATCAACGGTCTGTGGACCGCACAGAACGTGACGGGCGATGCCATTGGCGCGGCTATCCTCGGCGGGCTGGGGGCGATAATGACCCCGGTGGCTTCAGCGAGCAGCAGCGGCTTTGTCCTGGCTATGCTGGGAGGGATATTGCTGGTGGTTCTGGTTGAGCTGCGTCGGTTCAGGCAGGAGGTTGTGTTGAACGACAGTGCGGCCTGACGCGTTCACACCGGCCCTCTCACCGAGAGGGCCGGGCTAGCCTCTTACCTGAACAGTGCGTCTAAACGCTGCAGTACCCGCATTGCACTGTAATAATCCAGGCGGAACGTCTCTGTTCCCAGTGCCCAGACGCGCTTGTTCTGCACGGCAGGAAGGTGCGCCAGCAGCGGATTGGCGTAAATCGCATCCACATCTTTCTGATCACCGGCAAACAGGAACAGCCCTTCGCCGTTCAGCCCGGTCGCCAGATTTTCCCCGCCTAACTGAATAATATCGTGACGCTGACCCTGGCTTTTGGAGGTGTGCAATCCGGCAGGCAGTTCAGCCAGCGTAAAGCCCAGCTGCTGCAATAACTGGCCCTGAGCGGATTCCGCCGTCCACAGGTTTGCCGAGTGTGCGGCGGCGGTGTAGACGATGGCGTTCACCGGCTGCGGCGGTAATGTCATCTGCTGTTTCACCTGGGCAAGCTGCTTATCAAACGCGGCGATGCGCTCGGCGGCCTGTTTTTCCTGACCCGTGATTTTGCCGAGCTGTTTTAGCAGCGCCTGCCAGCTTTTGTCGTCGTAGTTAATAACAAGCGTCGGCGCGATAGCTGAAAGCTGGTCATACAACGCCAGCGCCGAATCCCCGCCGGTGGCGCTGATCAAAATCAGGTCCGGCATCTGGGCGGCCACCGCTTCGGCGCTCGGCTCGCCAATGTACAGACGCGCAAGCTGACGCTGTTTCGCAATATCGCCCCACTGGCGCAGGAATCCCTGCGCATCCGCCACGCGGTTGTTGGGCGTGGTGGCGCCGCTGGCAATAACCGGCGCGTCAATCGCCAGCAGGGAGCCGGTCAGGGTCACGCTGGTGGAGACGATGCGCGTCGGTTTGTGCTCAAGCGTATGCACGCCGCGGCTGTCTGTCACCTGACGCGGCCAGTCGGCGGCAAGCGCTGAGGTAAGTCCTAAAACAAAAAGTCCGATGAAAAGCAGGGGATTACGGCAGACGGCAAGACATTTCACAACGTGGCATCCTGTTTCTGTTGAAGTTAATGCTTCTCATTTTCATGTTTGCGATGACGGGATGCAAGCGTTACCCGAAGAAGATGTTTGCTCTGCGGTTGACAGCGACGCGATGTGAGATTAGGTTAGCGAGCGTAAATATAAATGATAATCATTATTACTGTCTTTATCATTTTAGGAGGATGAAATGGATACGTCCCTGGCTGAGGAAGTTCAGCACACCGCCAGCACGCTGCAATCAGACAGCTTTTTCTTTATGTCGCCTTACCGCAGTTTTACCACGTCCGGCTGTTTTTCCCGCTTCTCTGAATCCGCCGTCGGGGGTGACGATCCGGCAGGACAGTTTCAGCAGAAATTAGCCCAGGCTTTCCGCAACGCAAAAGCCAGCGGCATTGCCCATCCTGTGATGGTGGGTGCCATTCCGTTTGATACCCGCAAGCCGTCGTCTCTGTTTATTCCGCAACGCTGGCAGACCTTTTCTCGCCCGGCGCGTCAGCAGTCCGCCCGCTATGTTGCCGGCTCACAGGCGCTGAAGGTGGAAAAACGCACCGAGATCCCGCCGCAGCCGGTATTTGAAGAGATGGTCGCCCGCGCGGCTGCCCTCACCGCCACGCCGCAGGTGAACAAAGTGGTGCTGTCGCGCCTGATTGATATCGTCACCGACAAACCGATTGATAGCGGTGCGCTCATGGAGCGGCTAATAGCCCAGAACCCGGCCAGCTACAACTTCCACGTACCGCTGGAAGACGGTGGCGTGCTGCTCGGCGCAAGCCCGGAACTGCTGCTGCGTAAAGAAGGGGCGCATTTTAGCTCTCTGCCGCTGGCAGGCTCCGCGCGTCGTCAGCCGGATGACGTGCTGGATCGTGAGGCGGGCAACAAGCTGCTGGCGTCCGAAAAAGATCGTCACGAGCATGACCTGGTGACCCAGGCGATGAAAGCCATTCTCAAACCGCGCAGCCATCACCTCAGCATGCCTTCCTCCCCACAGTTGATCACCACTCCCACGCTCTGGCATCTGGCCACGCCGGTGGAAGGTGAGGCGCGTGAAAACGAAAACGCGCTGACGCTGGCCTGCCTGCTGCACCCGACGCCAGCCCTGAGCGGTTTCCCGCATCAGGCTGCTAAGGCGTTGATCGCCGGGCTGGAGCCGTTCGATCGCGAGCTGTTCGGCGGCATCGTCGGCTGGTGTGACAGTGAAGGCAATGGCGAATGGGTGGTCACCATCCGCTGCGCTCGTCTGCAGCAGAATACCGTTCGCCTGTTTGCCGGCGCGGGCATTGTCCCGGCCTCTTCACCCGTGGGCGAGTGGCGTGAAACCGGCGTAAAACTCTCCACCATGCTCAATGTTTTTGGTTTGCACTAAGGAACACTCATGACCCTTCCCTTTACCCGTTGGCCCGAGGATTTTGCCCGGCGCTACCGTGAAAAAGGCTACTGGCAGGATCTGCCGCTGACCCACATCCTGACGGATCAGGAGAATAACGATGCGGTGGCGATCGTCGACGGTGACCGTCGCATAACGTACCGCGAGTTTAACCAGGCCGTGAATAACCTGGCATCGCGGCTGCAGGCGTTGGGGCTTCATCGCGGTGAAACGGCGCTGGTGCAGCTTGGCAACGTGTGCGAGTTTTACATCACCTTTTTCGCCCTGCTGCAGGTGGGCGTGGCGCCGGTCAATGCGCTCTTTAGCCATCAGCGCTCGGAGCTGAACGCCTACGCCGCGCAGATCAAACCTGCGCTGCTGATAGCCGATCGCGAGCACGCCCTGTTTGCAGGGGATGACTTCCTCAATACTTTTGTCGATGAGCACCGTTCGGTACGCGTCGTGCTGCTGCGCGGCGACAAAGGTGAACATGCGCTGGACGCGGCGATTGCGCATCCGGCAGAAAATTTCATTCCGAACCCGACTCCTGCCGACGAAGTGGCGTTCTTCCAGCTCTCGGGCGGGAGCACCGGCACGCCGAAGCTGATCCCGCGTACGCATAACGACTATGACTACAGCATCCGTCGCAGCAATGCGATCTGCGGGATTACCGCGGACACGCGTTATCTGAATGCGCTGCCAGCGGCCCATAACTACGCCATGAGCTCACCCGGCTCGTTAGGCGTCTTTACGGCGGGGGGCTGCGTGGTGCTGGCAAACGATCCGAGCGCCACAATCTGCTTCCCGCTGATAGAAAAACATCAGATTACGGTTACCTCGCTGGTGCCCCCGGCTGTCAGCCTGTGGCTGCAGGCGATTGCCGACGGTGCAGGGAATGCCCCGCTCTCATCGCTGACGCTGCTGCAGGTCGGTGGGGCGCGCCTGTCCGCGACGCTCGCGGCGCGTATTCCGGCAGAAATTGGCTGCCAGCTGCAGCAGGTGTTTGGTATGGCGGAAGGGCTGGTGAACTACACCGCGCTCGATGATACGCCGGAACGCATTATCAATACGCAGGGGCGCCCGATGTGCCCGGATGACGAAGTGTGGGTGGCGGATGAGCACGGTAATCCGCTCCCGCGCGGTGAAGTCGGGCGTCTGATGACCCGCGGGCCGTATACCTTCCGCGGCTATTTCAACAGTCCGGAGCACAACGCCAGCGCCTTTGATGCGGACGGCTTTTACTGCTCCGGAGATCTGATCGCCATTGACGAACAGGGCTACATCACCGTTCAGGGACGGGAGAAAGATCAGATTAACCGCGGCGGCGAAAAGATTGCCGCTGAAGAGATTGAAAACCTGCTGTTGCGCCACGACGCGGTGATCCACGCGGCCCTGGTGAGCATGGAGGACAGCCTGCTGGGTGAAAAGAGCTGCGCGTATCTGGTGGTGAAAGAGCCACTGCGTGCGGTGGAGGTGCGCCGCTTCCTGCGTGAGCAGGGCGTTGCAGAATTTAAACTGCCGGACCGCGTGGAGAGCGTTGATGCGCTTCCGTTAACGCCCGTCGGCAAAGTCGATAAGAAACAGTTGCGCCTGTGGCTAGCTGAACGCGCCCGGGGCTAAGGAACAGAGTATGGCCATTCCACAATTAACCGCTTATGCGCTGCCGACGGCCGCAGACCTGCCAGACAACAAAGTGAACTGGGCGTTTGAGCCAGAACGTGCCGCGCTGTTGATCCATGATATGCAGGAGTATTTCCTGAACTTCTGGGGCGAAAACAGCCCGATGATGGCCCAGGTGGTCGCGAATATCGCCAGACTTCGCGATTACTGCAAGCAACACAATATTCCGGTTTACTACACCGCGCAGCCGAAAGCGCAGAGCGATGAAGACCGCGCCCTGCTGAACGATATGTGGGGACCGGGGCTGACCCGCTCACCAGAGCAGCAGCGCATTGTGTCTCAGCTGACGCCGGATGAAGCCGATACGGTACTGGTGAAGTGGCGCTACAGCGCGTTCCACCGCTCGCCGCTGGAGTTGATGCTGAAAGAGACGGGGCGCAACCAGCTGCTGATCACCGGGGTTTACGCCCATATTGGCTGCATGACGACCGCTACAGACGCCTTTATGCGGGATATCAAACCGTTCTTTATCGCCGATGCGCTGGCCGATTTTACCCGCGATGAGCACCTGATGTCCCTGAACTACGTCGCAGGGCGCGCCGGCCGGGTGGTTATGACGGACGACCTGCTGCAGTCCATTCCGGCCACGAAAGCGGCGCTGCGTGACATCATCCTGCCGCTGCTGGATGAATCAGATGAGCCGATGGATGACGAAAACCTGATCGACTACGGTCTGGACTCGGTGCGCATGATGGCGCTGGCCGCCCGCTGGCGCAAAGTGCACGGCGATATCGACTTTGTGATGCTGGCGAAAAATCCCACCCTCGACGCCTGGTGGGCGCTGCTCTCCCGCGAGGTGAAGTGATGGCGGGGTTCGATTTTACCGGCAAAACCGTCTGGGTAACGGGCGCGGGTAAGGGCATCGGTTACGCGACGGCGCGGGCGTTTGTTGAAGCGGGCGCGCAGGTCACCGGATTTGACCTGGCCTTCCCGCAGGAAGCGTATCCCTTTGCCACCGAAACGCTGGATATCGCGGATGCCGCACAGGTCCGCGAGGTATGCGGGCGTGCGCTGGCAAGGCTTGAGCGTCTGGACGTGCTGGTGAACGCGGCGGGAATTCTGCGTATGGGCGCGACCGACCAGATTGCGCAGGAGGACTGGCAGCAGACCTTCGCGGTTAATGTCGGCGGGGCATTTAACCTGTTCCAGCAGACGATGGGCCAGTTCCGTCGCCAGCAAAGCGGGGCGATTGTCACCGTGGCGTCTGACGCGGCCCACACGCCGCGTATCGGCATGAGCGCCTACGGTGCGTCGAAAGCGGCGCTAAAAAGCCTGGCGCTGACCGTCGGGCTTGAGCTGGCGGGCAGTGGCGTGCGCTGTAATCTGGTGTCACCCGGGTCAACGGACACCGATATGCAGCGCACCCTGTGGAAAAGCGACGATGCTGAGCAGCAGCGTATTCGCGGCTTTGGCGAGCAGTTCAAGCTCGGTATTCCGCTGGGCAAAATCGCCCGTCCGCAGGAGATTGCCAGCACGGTGCTGTTCCTCGCCTCCGATGCTGCCAGCCATATCACGTTGCAGGATATCGTGGTGGACGGCGGCTCCACGCTGGGGGCGTAGATGATCTGGAAACGTCACTTATCGCGTGAAGAAATGAACGCCACCAGTCTGAACTCCATGGTGGCGCATCTGGGCATCGTCTATACCCGCATCGGTGACGATACGCTTGAGGCCGAAATGCCCGTGGATGCGCGTACCCATCAGCCGTTCGGTCTGCTGCACGGCGGGGCATCGGCGGCGCTGGCGGAAACGCTGGGGTCGATGGCCGGGTTTCTGATGACCCGCGACGGACAAAGCGTGGTGGGAACGGAGCTGAACGCAACGCACCATCGCGCGGTATCGCATGGGAAGGTGCGCGGAGTGTGTCAGCCGTTGCATCTTGGGCGAACCAGCCAGAGCTGGGAGATTGTGGTGTTCGACGAGCAGGGACGGCGGTGCTGTACCTGCCGGTTGAGTACCCAAATTTTGGGCTAGCGTTGCACGGTCAACACCCCTCTCCCCGCTGGGGAGAGGGGGAAGGCTTACAGCATTGAAATCACCCGCTTCAACAAGCGTATTCTCGGCGCAATCGACGCTTTATCCAGCCACTCCGCCGGGCTGTGGAACCCGGCACCGATTGGCCCCAGCCCGTCCAGGGTCGGAATGCCCAGCGCGGCGGTGTGGTTGGCATCACTGCCACCACCGACCGCCTGCCAGGTAATGGCTATTCCTTCCGCCTGACCTGCCGCTTCAACCTGCTGCATCAGCGCCTGCGTGGCTTTACTCGCTGCCATCGCCGGTTTGTGGTTCACGCGCGCCAGCGAGGTCGTGACGCCCTCTAAAAAGCCTTTTTCACACAATGCCTCCAGCGCCTGGTTCACCCGGCTGTACTCATCGTTTTCCCAGAAACGCACGTCCAGCTCGGCAACGGCTTTATCGGCCACCACGTTTGCCGCGCTGCCGCCGTGGATCACGCCGACGTTGAGCGTGGTGCCACGTTCCTGGTCGGTCAGGGCATTAATGGCAATAATGCTGTTTGCCAGGGCGGTTATCGCCGAGCGGCCTTTCTCCGGTTCGTTACCCGCGTGTGCCGCCACGCCGCTGAACGTCAGGTGATAGCCCGCCATCCCTTTGCGAGCCTTCACCAGCGAACCGTCGGCGCGCGCGGCTTCGCATACCAGCACGCAGCGGGCGCGTTTTGCCAGTTCGCCAATCCATTCGTGTGAATAGACGGAGCCGGTCTCCTCGTCGGGATTCATGGCGATCGCAATGGCCAGACGATCGTGGTCGGCTGCGTCCAGCTCACGCATCGCCCACAAGATATTCAGCAGGCCGCTCTTCATATCCGATACGCCAGGGCCATAAAGACGGGTGGCGTCCTCGCTCAGCGGACGCTCGGCGACGGTGCCGGGGGCAAATACCGTATCAAGATGGCCGACCAGCAGAACGTCGAACTGTGCCGCCTGTGGCTTATTACTGACGAATACGCCCGGGCCGACCTTGTCGCCCAGATTGACCCGTTCGATGTGCCAGCCTTCGCGTTGCCAGAGCGTTTCAATAATGCCAGCCACGGTTTCGACGCCTGCGACAGTACGGGTGCCGCAGTCCACGTTCACCAGGGTTTTCAGCTCTTCAATATAATGGTCAAGGTTCATAGTAACGTCCTGTTCAGAGAATAATGCGCATCAGCAGCATGGCTAAGAAGGCGTTGATGACCGAAATGGCAATCATCAGCGGAATACGTTTGGCGCGGGTGCCGATCACACCCAGAATGCGGCCGAGATACTGCACCTGTGAGCCCATCAGATAGATAGCAGGTGCCAGAATCGCCAGGTGCTCGCCGGTAATAATGCCTTTATCAAACAGGCCGATCGCCACGCCGATCCCACCGCCCATCGACATCCAGCCGCCAATCAGCACGGCAGCCGCTTCACCCGGCAGGCCAAACAGGCCCATCAGCGGGGAGAAGATCATCCCCAGCCCTTTCAGTGCCCCGGTAATTTCCAGCGCCTTGATGATGATAAAAGCCATGACCACGTTGGGCAGGGTGCTGCCGGTGGCAATACTCCAGCCCTTGCGTGCGCCTTCGACAAACACATCGGTAATCACGGGATGAGATTGTGGGGCACTCATACGGTCTCTCCTTGTGTCGGTTGTTGCTCAGGGGCATCTTTGCCGATGACGGTCAGGATCAGGCGCAGCAGATTCGCGCCGACAATCTTCATGATGAACATCACGGCGATGCAGGCACCAATGGAGGTCGGCACCGCGGCCGTCCCGTCAACGGCGACCAGGGTAAAGAGGATGGCACCAGAGGAGAAAAAGTTGGTGATCATCGCCCCGGCGGAGAACTGGAACATGGCGAAAACGTCTTTCTCTTTTTCGCTAATCTGCCCTTCATCGGACAGGTTGCGGGTGAGGGATGCACCCACATCGGTGCTCTGCAGGCTGCCAATCAACGCCAGCCCGGTGGTGCCCGGAATACCCAGCAGCGGGCGCAGCAGCGGCGTTAACAGCTTACGGGCTGCACGCAGCGCACCATAGTGCTCCAGCACGTTGATCATCCCGAGCGCAAACATCACGGCCGGAATTAAACCGAGCGCAAAGAGAAACCCGTCCATTGCGCCACTGCCGCCGGTACCGCGAAAGGCGCTGGTGGCGGTAGTCAGGGTGCCGTCTTCAAGACTGGCCTTGCTGACCACCTTGCCAAACGCACCGTTGAGGGTGGTGAAATCAAACACGCCGTACCACTCTTTTCCGCCCAGCAGGCCAGAGAAGAAAACGGCTGCGAATGCCAGCGCAACGTACGCGCCGGGCCCGACCTTGAGATCCTGAGGTACTGAACTGTTCATATCCTTTTCCTTGTATGCACGCGATTGCGCAGGGTCATTCTGGCGAGGTTTTGAGCAAAAAAAATGATACAAATCATTTCGTAAGGCGGTGTCGGGACGAAAAAGGCAAAAGTGTGACCCGTGGCGGCAGGGGTGTTTCAGCGGAAGGTGATCGGCTTAACAATGTGGTGTAAATGTCTGGTTTGACCACGCATTATTGCGTTTCAAAGTTGTTAAATTTTGAGCGTTGTTCTAGAAACAAAATGTAACATCTCACTGTTTCACAACAACGGACAACAACTATGAACAACTCAGGGAAATACCTTACGTGGGCAGGGCTCTCCGTTGTGGGAGCATTTGCCCTGGGCTATATCGCCCTCAACCGGGGGGAACAGATCAACGCGCTGTGGATCGTTGTCGCCTCGGTCTGTATTTATCTGATCGCGTACCGTTTTTATGGCCGCTATATCGCGAAGACGGTGTTAGGGGTCGACGGCACGCGCATGACGCCTGCGGTTCGTCATAACGACGGTCTGGACTATGTGCCTACCGACAAGAAAGTGCTGTTCGGTCACCATTTTGCGGCGATTGCCGGCGCGGGCCCGCTGGTGGGGCCAGTCCTGGCGGCGCAGATGGGTTACCTGCCGGGGATGATCTGGATCCTCGCGGGCGTCGTACTGGCCGGTGCGGTGCAGGACTTTATGGTGCTGTTCGTCTCCACCCGCCGCGACGGACGTTCGCTCGGTGAGCTGGTGAAAGAGGAGATGGGAGCCACGGCCGGGGTGATCGCCCTGATCGCGACCTTTATGATCATGGTGATCATCCTCGCGGTGCTGGCGATGATCGTGGTGAAAGCGCTGACCCACAGTCCGTGGGGAACCTATACCGTGGCCTTTACCATTCCGCTGGCGCTGTTTATGGGGATCTACATTCGCTACCTGCGTCCGGGACGCATTGGTGAAGTGTCGGTCATCGGCCTGGTCTTTCTGGTGTTTGCCATTATCTCCGGCGGCTGGGTGGCTGAGAGCCCGACGTGGGCGCCGTTCTTCGATTTCACCGGCGTACAGCTGACGTGGATGCTGGTAGGGTACGGATTTGTGGCGGCGGTGCTGCCGGTGTGGCTGCTGCTGGCCCCGCGCGATTACCTCTCTACCTTCCTAAAAATCGGCACGATTGTGGGGCTGGCAATCGGCATTTTGATTATGCGCCCGACGCTGACCATGCCTGCGCTGACCAAATTTATTGATGGCACCGGCCCGGTCTGGACCGGCAACCTGTTCCCGTTCCTGTTTATCACCATCGCCTGTGGCGCGGTGTCTGGCTTCCACGCGCTGATTGCCTCCGGTACCACGCCGAAAATGCTCGCCAATGAGAATCAGGCCTGCCTGATTGGCTACGGCGGCATGCTGATGGAATCGTTCGTGGCGATAATGGCGCTGGTCTCGGCCTGTATTATCGACCCGGGCGTTTACTTCGCGATGAACAGCCCAATGGCGCTGCTGGCACCGGCCGGCACCGTTGACGTGGTGGCCTCTGCCGCGCAGGTGGTGAGCGGCTGGGGCTTTGCCATTACCCCAGACACGTTGACCCATATCGCCAGTGAAGTGGGCGAGCAGTCTATTATTTCCCGTGCGGGGGGCGCGCCAACGCTGGCGGTGGGTATGGCGTATATTCTGCACGGCGCGCTGGGCGGGCTGATGGACGTGTCGTTCTGGTATCACTTCGCCATTCTGTTTGAAGCGCTGTTTATTCTGACGGCGGTGGATGCAGGAACGCGTGCGGCACGCTTCATGCTACAGGATCTGCTGGGGGTGATCTCACCGAACCTGAAACGTACCGATTCATTACCGGCGAACCTGCTGGCAACGGCGCTGTGCGTACTGGCGTGGGGATATTTCCTCCATCAGGGCGTCGTCGATCCACTGGGGGGGATTAACACCCTGTGGCCGCTGTTTGGTATTGCCAACCAGATGCTGGCGGGCATGGCGCTGATGCTCTGTGCGGTAGTGTTGTTCAAGATGAAGCGTCAGCGTTATGCGTGGGTGGCGTTACTGCCAACCGCATGGCTGCTGATTTGTACCCTGACGGCAGGCTGGCAGAAAGCCTTCAGCCCGGACAACAAGGTGGGCTTCCTGGCTATTGCCAACAAGTTCCAGGCGATGATCGACAGCGGTAAGATCCCGGCGCAATATACGGAATCACAGCTGTCGCAGCTGGTGTTTAACAACCGTCTGGACGCCGGGCTGACCATCTTCTTTATGGTGGTGGTTGTGGTGCTGGCGTTGTATTCTCTGAAGACTGCACTGGCGGCGCTGAAAGAAGACAAGCCGACGGCAAAAGAGACACCGTATGAGCCAATGCCTGAGAACCTGGAAGAGATTGTGACCCAGGCGAAAGGGGCGCATTAATCGCTCAACCTCACCCTCTCCCCGCCGGGGAGAGGGGATAAAAGACGAGACATCCACTATGTTCGACACCCTCTCCAAAGCAGGAAAATACCTGGGCCAGGCCGCCAAAATGATGATCGGCGTACCGGATTACGACAACTACGTCGAGCATATGCGCGTCAACCACCCTGACCAGACGCCAATGACCTATGAAGCTTTCTTCCGCGACCGCCAGGACGCCCGCTACGGCGGCAAGGGCGGCGCGAAGTGCTGTTAACCCTCTTTCGGTAAACAAAGGCTGATCTGCTTTTGTTTACATTCAACATGCGATCAGGCGTTTAACCCGCCATCGACATCCAGTCCCGTGCCGGATATTTGTCCGGCGGCAGGACTGGCCAGGAAGGTGACCGCGGCGGCGATGTCTTCCGGCTGGCCGTAATGTCCCACCGCAATCATCTGGCGCTGAGATTCAGCCTGTTCTCCATCCTCCGGGTTCATATCGCTGTTTGTCGGGCCAGGATGCACAAGGTTCACGGTAATGCCGCGCGGGCCGAGATCGCGAGCCAGACCCCGGGTAAGGGAGTTGAGTGCAGATTTGGTCATCGAATAGACGGCAATACCGGGCATCGCCACACGGTTTGCCAGACAACTGCCGATGTTGATAATGCGCCCGCCGTCAGACATATGCACCAGCGCTTCCTGAATGGCGATCACCACGCCCCGGATATTGACGTTAATCAGGGCGTCAATATCCGCCAGCGTCATGGACTCCAGCGGACCGCCGCGTGCGATCCCGGCGTTGTTGACCAGAATATCCAGCCCGCCCAGGGAGCGCGCCGCATGGGTAACCGCATCCTGAATGGCCTGTGCGCTGGCGCTGTCGGCCTGGATCGCCTCGCTGTGGCGCCCAAGCGCCTTTATCTCTTCGGTGACCGCCTGGGCTTTGTCGGCGGATTTTTCATACGTAATAACCACATCGGCACCGGCGCGTGCCAGTGAAAGTGCGATGGCACGACCCAACCCACGGCTGGCGCCAGTAACCAGCGCCTTCTTACCTGTTAAATCGATCTGCATGATGACCTCGTTGCGAGAGTGATGAGAATCATCATTAGGTATAGTCGGTCGGAACGATTAACGGCTGAAGGATTCCACTTTCTCAAACGCGGCGCGCAGAACCGCAGGGGTGAGCGCGACCGGCAAATAGTGGATAGATTCCACCGGGCGCAGCGTATGGGCAATGACCTTGTCCAGCTCGTCGCGGTTGTTGATATCCACCTCCAGTTCGTGAAGCGTGGTGGGCAGGGTAAAGCGCTGATAGGCCGCCACCAGTTCGGCCAGCACGTCATCCTGGCCGAGCAGCGCACTTTGCACCAGAATGCCGTAGGCCACTTTGGTACCGTGCAGGTATTTTTCCGTTTGCGGCAAAACGGTTAAACCGTTGTGCACCGCATGCGCGGCCGCCACGCGGGTATAGCGCTCGCCCAGACCGCCCACCATTCCGCCCCCGGCAATAATGGCATCCACAACGTCCCTGAACGCCTGCGTCGCTTCGCCACGCTGCTGGTCGGCCAGCGCCTCTTCGCTACGGGAAAGCAGCACGTCGCGGATCGCCAGCGCGCCGTTGATCCCCAGGCGTACGGTCAAAGGCAGGTGTTCGGGTTGTGGGGCCAGGACCACCGCTTCATACCACTTCGCCAGCGTATCGCCGATGCCTGCCAGCAGGTACTCCGCTGGGGCATTGAGGATAATGTGCGGTTCCACCAGCACCAGGAAGTTAGCATCGTCGAACACCTCAAACTGCAGCGCCTGACCGGCATCGTTATACCAGACGGAGAGCGGCGTCCAGGCGGCGCAGGTGGCGGCGATGGTGGGAATAGCCACCACCGGCACGCCGAGACGGCGCGCCACCGCTTTGGCGGTATCAAGCAGTGCGCCACCGCCGACACCAATCACCACGCTGGCGTTATTGCCAGACGCCGTCACCAGATCGGTGACGTCACGTTCGCTGCAGTGCCCTTTAAAGCGCAGATGTTTTGCCCCCGGCGCGTGAAAGCTTTCCGGCAGGAAAGGGCGCGCGCCTTCAATGGCGCGTTCGCCATAAATCCACACCGCGCGGGAGAGCTGTTCCGGCGTAAAGAAATCATTCAGGTGCGCAAGGCTTCCCGGATGCGAGAAATAGTTCGCCGGGCCCGGCACGACGCGGATATCGGTGTTGCTCATGTGTTGTCCTTTTTTTAGCAAGCGCTAACCCGATGTTATGTCTGGACATCCGGATGGCTAATAATATTTCGCTTTATCTTATGCCTTTTCCGTCGTTGTCAGTCAACCGGAGCTGTGAAAAATTCGATAAATCACAATATGAAAGAAGGATTTAACGCGGATGGTTTCCAGTCGCCTTGAGATGCGCGGTATCAGCCTGGCCTTTTCCGGCTTTCAGGCGTTGTCGCGCGTGGATTTGACGTTAATGGGCGGCTCCGTGCATGCGCTGACCGGCGCAAACGGCGCGGGGAAATCGACGCTGATGGCGGTGCTGTGCGGCACTTACGATCGCTACGAAGGTGAGATCTGCATTAATAACCAGCCGGTGACGATCCGCGAGCCGCTTGATGCCAAACGGCTGGGTATCCACCTGGTGCAGCAGGAAGTGGACGTCGCGCTGATACCAGGGCTGAGCATTGCCGAAAACATCATGCTCGATCAGCTCGCACAGACGGGGCATCGCTATCGCTGGCGCGCAATCCGCCAGCAGGCGAAACAGGCGCTGGCGCAGCTGGGTATCGCTTTGGATGTGCGACGCATCGTCGACACCTGCACGCTGGCAGAAAAGCAGCAGATTTTGCTGGCGCGGGCGCTCTCACACCACTGCCGTTTTCTGATTCTGGATGAACCGACCGCGCCGCTGGATAGCCATGAAAGCGAACGGCTTTTCGCCGTAGTGAGACGTCTGCAAAAGCAGGGGATTGGCGTGGTGTTTATCTCTCACCGTATTCACGAACTGAACGCTATTTGCGACACCTTAACCGTGCTGCGCGACGGCAAGCTGATTGAATCCGGCCCGATGGCGAACCTCAGCGGTGACGCAATCGTTGAGAAGATGCTTGGCCATGAGCTTAACGATATCTATCCGCCGGCCCGTCCTGCGCACAGTGACGAGACGTTACTGCGCGTGGAAGGGCTGCACGATGACGCGCTGTTGAAAGATATCTCCCTGCACCTGCGAAAAGGCGAAATTCTGGGCATTGCCGGGCTGGCGGGAGCGGGCAAAACGGAACTCTGCAAGGCGCTGTTTGGGGCCAGCAAAAGCCGTGTAGCGCGTGGTGAGCTAAATCATCAGCCCTGGCAGCCGCGCGATCCGGCGGATTCGGTATTGCGCGGTCTGGCGCTGGTACCGGAGGAACGGCGTAAAGAGGGCATTTTTATTGATGAACCGGTGAGCATGAACCTGGCGGTCACCGCGGATAACAGCTTCTCGCGCTGGAGTCTGTTCGGCCACCGTCAGGCGTGGCGCTGGGCGGAAGAGGTGATTGCCCGCGTCGGCGTGCGTGCGCGTGGGCCGGGGCAGGTGCTACGTCGTCTGTCGGGGGGCAACCAGCAGAAGATTGCCATCGGCAAGTGGCTGCGCAACGACGCCAGCGTGTTGATTTTCGATGAGCCGACCAAAGGCGTCGATGTCAAAGCGAAAACCGATCTGTTCCAGTTAATTGACGGCCTGGCGCGCGAGGGCAAAGGGGTGATTTACGCCTCCGGTGAATTCGCTGAACTGGTGGGGCTGTGCGATCGCATTTGCGTGCTGTGGGACGGACGTATTGTGGCGGAAATCGCCGGGGCCGAGGCCCACGAAGAGACACTACTTTATTATTCAACCGGAGGAACGGCGTCGTGAGCAAGGCCCTTTCAGTAACGGCGGCGGCGTCTGGCCGTCAGCAAATTTTTGATTTTCTCTACAAGTGGGGCATGTTGCTGACCGTGGTGGCGCTGGTGGCCATCTTTGGCCTGGCGTCGGACAACTTCCTCGATCCGAACAACATTATCAATATCCTGCGCTCAATTGCCATCGTGACGGTGATTGCTATCGGGGTGTCAATTTCGCTGACCATCGGCGGGTTTGACCTGTCGGTTGGTTCAACGGCATCGCTGGCTAACGCGCTGGTGGTGTCACTGTTCGTCTGGTACGGCTTCGGCACCACCGAATCGATACTGATTACCCTGGCGCTCTGTACCCTGGTTGGCCTGTTTAACGCGTTTCTGATTGTCATCCTGCGGATCCCGGACATGCTTGCCACGCTTGCCAGCCTGTTTGTTATCCAGGGCGTGGCGATGACCTACAGCTACGGCGGGTCAAT
Source organism: Enterobacter sp. MEB024 (assembly GCF_030209635.1). Lineage (NCBI taxonomy): Bacteria > Pseudomonadati > Pseudomonadota > Gammaproteobacteria > Enterobacterales > Enterobacteriaceae > Enterobacter > Enterobacter sp. MEB024. The sequence continues at coordinate 414,457 of NZ_JARVRQ010000001.1, forward strand.
TACCGAAAACATGGTGCTGCCGAGCGGCGACATGGCTGAGGGGACCATTCCGGCGGCGTTCAGCCTGCTGGGACAGGTGCCGACTATCGTGATCATCATGCTGGTGGTGACGATCCTCGCACAGCTGGGGCTGTCACTGACCACCCATGGACGACGCATGTATGCCATCGGCGGTAATCCGGAGGCGGCACGTCTCTCCGGTATTCGCACCACGCGCTACAAGGTGGCGGCCTACGTGATTGCCTCTCTGCTCGCCGGACTAGGCGGCATTTTACTGGCCTCGCGGATTGGCTCGTCACAGGTGAATGCGGGCGGCGGCTATCTGATGGATGCGGTTGCGGCGGCGTGGATTGGCTTCTCGCTCGCCGGGTCCGGAAAACCGAACGCGCTGGGTACGCTCGTCGGGGCAGTCATTCTTGGCGTGCTGTCGAACGGTCTGGTGATGCTTTCCGTACCCTATTATGCGATGGACATTATAAAAGGGCTGGTGCTCGCCGTGGCGCTGGCGATTACCTACATACAAAAACGCTAACGATTGATCACAACACAACGGGAAAACAGAATGAAAAAAATCACCCTCTCTCTGGTGGCATTAGGGTTACTGACGTCGCTGCCAGGCCTTGCGGCAACCCCCGCACCGCTTCCGCCCGCCATTGCAAATCATGACGGCCCCATCCGTATTGCGGTGATCCGTAACCTCGGCTCTGACGACAACACCACGCAGTTTGTCGCCGGTGCCATTCAGGAGGGCAAAAAGCTCGGCTTTAAGGTCAGCACCTTTTTGAGCAATGGCGACGACGCCAAATTCCAGGACTTCGTTAATCAGGCGATCAGCCAGAAATATGACGGGATTATCCTCTCTCAGGGGCGCGACCCCTATGCGACCGCGCTGGTGAAAAAAGCCGTCGATGCCGGCATTAAAGTGTCGGTGTTTGATACCGCCGTTCAGGGCGACATTCCCGGGGTGACCGTGACCCAGCAGGATGATGCTTCCCTGACCCATCTTTCCTTCGGCCAGCTGGCAAAAGATTTCAACGGCAAAGCCAACATCGTGAAGCTGTGGGTTGCCGGTTTCCCGCCGATGGAACGTCGTCAGGCAGCCTATAAAGCGCTGCAGAAGCAGTATCCGGACATTAAAGAGCTGGAGTCTATCGGTGCCGTTTCGTCTGACGTGCAGGGAGATACCGCGAATAAAGTGGGCGCTATTCTGGCGAAATACCCGAAAGGCAAAATTGACGCCATCTGGGGAACCTGGGATGCCTTCAGCCAGGGGGCCTACAAAGCCCTGAAAGAGAACGGCCGCACCGAGATCAAACTCTACAGCATCGATATCTCAAACCAGGATCTTCAGCTGATGCGCGAGCCAGGCAGCCCGTGGAAAGTGAGCGTGGCGGTGGATCCGAAGCTGATTGGTGCAACCAACGTACGTCTGATTGCCAACAAGATTGCCGGTGAAACCACACCCGCCACGTATGATTTCAAAGCGGCGGCGATCCCGCAGGCGCTGCTGACCGCCCAGCCAGGCGCAGTGAACGTGGCGTCGCTGGGGAAAATCATTCCAGGCTGGGGTCAGACCGAAGATTTTATCGCCCCGTGGTTTGCGACGCTTGAAGCGAAACATCAATGAGTGTGCTTCCCACGCCTGAATACAGCCGCAATATGCGGCTGATTGGCCATAGCGACCAGGGCGGTCGCCCGGACGGCGTGCAGCTGATGGTGCATCGCGGTTTCGCGTACATCGGGCATATGGTCTCGCAGGGCTTTTCCATTGTGGACGTGCGCGACCCGAAACATCCCAAACCGGCAGGCTATATGCCCGCGCCGCCCGGCACCTGGAACGTTCATCTTCAGGCGCACGACGATCTCCTGCTGGTCATTAATGCGCGAGACTTGTTCGCGGATGCCCGTTTCGCTGACGAAAAGGTCTACTACACCCGTCAGGTAGGGGAAACCGTACGCGACGTGCAGGACAAAGGCTGGAGCGCCGGGATGCGGGTGTTTGATATCTCCACCCCTGACAAACCGCGTGAGATCGGCTTTTTATCCCTGAGCGGCATCGGCATTCACCGTATCTGGTACGTCGGCGGGCGCTGGGCGTATGTTTCGGCGCTGATCGACGGCTTTACCGACTATATTTTCCTGACGATCGATCTGGCCGACCCGAAAAAGCCTGAGGTGGCCGGGCGCTGGTGGCTGCCGGGGATGAACCAGGCCGACGGTGAGCAACCCAATTGGCCGGAAGGTAAACGCTACGCGCTGCACCACGCGATTATTGCCGGGGATACCGCTTACGGGAGCTGGCGCGACGGGGGACTGACGCTGCTGGACGTGAAGGATCGCACGCAGCCGAAGCTGATTAGCCATCGCAACTGGAGCCCGCCGTTTGGAGGTGGCACGCACACCGCGCTGCCATTGCCGGATCGTGACCTGCTGGTGGTGCTGGATGAAGCGGTGCTGGATAACCAGGAGGACGGTGAGAAGTTCATCTGGCTGTTTGATATTCGCGAGCCGTCGAACCCGGTAAGTATTTCCACATTCCCGCAGCCGCAGGAGCGGGATTATGTGGCCAAAGGGGCGCATTTTGGTCCACACAACCTGCACGAGAACCGGCCGGGAAGCTTTGTCAGCTCTACGCTGATTTTTGCGACCTGGCAGAATGCGGGCGTGCGCGCGTTTGATATTTCCAATCCTTACCGTCCGGTTGAAACCGGTGCGCTGGTGCCGGCGGCGCCTGAGAGGATGATGGATACGCGGCCGAATCGACCGCAGGTGATCCAGTCATGCGATGTGTTTGTCGATGCGCAGGGCATTATCTACAGCACGGATTATAACGGTGGATTGTCGGTGATTGAGTATCTGGGGTAACGGCGCGCTGGTGTCTTTCTGACGGCCCTCTTCATCGGGAGAGGGCCGAGGCGTTTAACTGTACTGACGCACCCGCGCCACCAGCGCTTCGACGGTGTCGATACGGTCGGCAATCACAATCAGCGCCTTGCCAAGCGTAATCGCGTGGCGCAGGCATTCGTGGCGCATTGCTTCATCCTGAATGGTCTCGATATCCGCCACGTGCGACAGACCGACACTGCGGCGAATCAGCTCCGTGCCGCAGAATCCGATCGCGTCTTTCCATACCTTTTTCAGGAATTCAGAGGCGTAGCCCGGGGCAGCAAGTGCCGCATCGCGCGTTTTCTCACTGGCCAGGATCTGGAAGCGCTCCGCGAAGGTGTTCCACAGCGTCTGAATGTCGGTCAGACGCTGTTCACGGGCCGCGGCAGCATCGCGAATACCCAGATGCCCCGGCAGGCCGCAGAAATTGAGCAGCAGGTTGCCGATGGCGGTGCCGACGTCAAAACCGATGGGGCCGAAATAGCCGAACTCTGCGTCGATGGCTTTCAGACTGCCGTCTGCCACGAAAATCGAGCCACTATGAATATCGCCATGCAGCAGGGCTTCAGCGTGTGAGAAGAAGCGGTGCTTCAGCGAGGCCACGGCAATTTTTAACTGAGCGTCATCGCGCAGGGCGGCAACGTCTTTTTCCAGTTCAGCAGGGTAGTTGTTACGTTCGTGGACCTGGTACGGATCGTTGAAGAACAGATCTTCGGTGATCTCGCACATCTCCGGATTAAGGAATTTCGCGACCTGCGCTTTCTTGTCATGCGGGTGCAGGTAAAAGTCGCTGGTATGGAACAGCGTGTGCGCGAGGTATTCACCCAGCTGACGCGCCGCCTGCGGGTAGTAGGTATTTTTGATCAGCTCCCCGCGCCAGATGGCATGGCTGGAGAGATCTTCCATCACCATCACCGCCAGTTCGGGGTCGAAGTGGTGGATTTTCACCGTGTGCTGCGGGCTGTGTTGGTAGTGTTCGATCAGCGTTTGCGCCTCCAGGCGGGCGCGATCCAGGGTCAGTGGCCAGGATTCGCCGACGCAGCGCACATACGGCAGCGCCTGCTTAACAACGATGCGGCTTACGCCCTCGGTATCGTAAATTTTGAACACCAGATTGAGGTTACCGTCGCCCACTTCCTGCGCCTCCACCAGCGATGAGGGATCATCAAGGCCGCCGAACTGCTTTGCATACTCCACGGCATCCTGGGCGGTAAAGGTACGGTATTGCGACATTGCCTGTTCCTCACTGGTTTAGCTAATAAAGACATTTAGACGTCTATACATCTGGATTTCATCCTGACACAATGTGCTACAACAACGCAACAGGGAATTAACGACATGCAGACATTACAGACGACCAGCCTGCGAGTGGCGGAGAATCAGTTATTTATTCTCGATCAGCAGGCGCTTCCTCAGGAGAAACGCTGGCTTGACGCCTCGACGGTAGAGGCGCTGGTCGGCCATATTCACGCCCTGCGCGTACGCGGGGCACCGCTGATTGGTCTCTCTGCAAGCCTGCTGCTGGCCCTTCTGGCGGAAAACGGCAAAAGCCGTGATGAACTGGCTGTGGCGCTGGAGACCCTGCGGGCATCCCGCCCGACGGCGGTGAACCTGATGAACAACCTCGACCGCATGAAGCTGGCTCTCTGGCAGGAGGATTTTGTGCCTGCGCTGGTGGCGGAAGCGCTGCGTCTGATTGATGAAGACAAGCAGCTGTGCGAGGCCATCGCGAATGCCGGCAGTACGCTGGTGAAACCCGGCAGCCGTCTGTTGACCCACTGCAATACCGGCGGGCTGGCGACGGCAGGGGTTGGCACCGCGCTCGGCGTGATTGCCCGCGCGCATCAGGAAGGACGCGTCAGCTCTGTCTGGGTGGATGAAACCCGCCCCCTGTTGCAGGGTGGAAGACTGACCGCATGGGAACTCGGCGAACTGGGCGTGCCGTACCAGCTGATCGCCGATTCCATGGCCGCCAGCCTGATGGCAAAAGGGCTGGTTGACGCGGTGTGGGTGGGCGCAGACCGTATTGCGGCCAACGGCGACGTGGCGAATAAAATTGGCACCTATTCTCTGGCGGTTCTGGCAACGTTCCACGGTATTCCGTTCTATGTCGCCGCCCCGCATACCACGCTTGACCCGGCGTGCCCGAACGGTGAGGCAATCCCCATTGAACAACGTGCGGCCAGTGAAGTGACGGGCGTGGCCGGGAGCTTTGGCGCGGTGCAGTGGGCTCCTGAAAACGCGCAGGTCTACAACCCGGCCTTTGACGTCACGCCAGCGGCATTGATAAGCGGTTGGGTGCTGGATACGGGCATCGTCACGCCGGAAGAGGTGGCAAAAGGGAAATTCGCCTGAGGACGACTATCCTTTAAGGGGTTCCCTTTAGGAGGACAGTCACGTGACGCTTGATCCTGATACAGACTTAAAACTGGAACGCGTGGTGGATGCCCCGCGCGATCTGCTGTGGCTCTGCTGGACGACACCCGAGCACATCAAAAACTTCTTCATTCCGGTTCCGCACAAAGTGACCGAGTGTGATCTTGACCTGCGCGTTGGCGGGCGATTTAACACGGTGTTTGAGGTAGACGGGCAACGGATGGATAACCGGGGGGTGTTTCTCGAAATCGATCCCGGCAGGAAGCTGGTCTTTACCGACGGTTATACGGAAGGCTGGAAGCCCGCCGAAAAGCCGTTTATGACGGCCATTCTACTGCTGGATGATGTGGGGGAGGGCAAAACGCGTTATACCGCCATTGCTCGCCACCCAACGGCGGAAATCCGCGAGCAGCATGAACAGATGGGCTTCCACGAAGGGTGGGGCATTGTGCTGGACCAGCTGGTGGCGTATACGAAGGGATTGAAACACTGACGTTTTTTCGCCCCCTCTCCCTGGAGGGAGAGGGGAAAAATCATGCCAGACGCGGATACGCATCCGCAATCGCATCGCCAGTGAACTGCGCAATCCACCCCTCGGGGTTATCAAAAATACGAATGGCGGTAAAGTTCGGCTCTGAGCCCATATCAAACCAGTGCGGCGTTCCAGCGGGCACGGAAATCAGGTCGTTTTTCTCACACAATACCTGACACACCTCGTCGCCAATGTGCAGGCAAAACAGCCCCGCCCCCTCAACAAAGAAACGCACTTCATCTTCCCCGTGGGTATGCTCGTTCAGGAACTTAGCGCGCAGCGCCTCTTTTTGAGGGTTGTCGGCACGCAGGCTGATGACATCCCAGCTTTGATAACCTTTCTCTGCCACTAACGTGTCGATCGCATGCTGATAAGCCGCGATAACCGCATCGGGGGCAGGATCGCGGCCTAAGTCGCGGTCTGCGGCCCAGCGCTCAAAACGCACCCCTCTGGCGTTGAGCTGTTGGGCGATGTCGGCAGCGTCGGTGCTGTGCCAGCGAGGTTGACTGGGGTCTTTATCGGAATAAATGGTCAATGCGCTCATGAAGGGATCTGCTCCGGGTTAATCTCGTCGAACTGGTGTACCTGATGGTGATGGCTTGCACCGTCATCATCGCCGCGAATCAGCTGCAGGGTGCGAAAACCTGCCAGCTCAGCGGCGTCCAGCTCCTGATGTATATCCGACAGGAACAGGATCTGCGACGGGGGGATACCCGTTTGTGCCGCAATGTTCTGGTAAGACTGCACGTCGCGCTTGGCACCGATGTGGGTATCAAAATAGCCGCTGAACAGATGAGTAATATCACCTTCGTCGCTGTAGCCAAATAACAGTTTCTGCGCCGCGACGGAGCCTGAGGAATAAACATAGAGATCAATACCCTGCGCTTTCCATTTTTCCAGCGCAGGCAGTACGTCCGGGTAGAGGTGGCCGGTAAAATCGCCGTTAACGTAGCCGTCGTGCCAGATGATCCCCTGCAGCGCCTTTAACGCGGTTGACTTGCGGTCTTCATCCATAAACGTAAAGAGTGTGTCGATAAGGTCGCTTGCGCTGGCGTGCGGGTGGTTAATTTCATCACGCAGGTTGTCCAGAATCGATTTGACCGGCTCGGCGTACTGCTGCGCGGACACAAAGGCCGCCAGACGCTCACGCGCGTAGGGGAACAAAACATCATGGACAAAACGGATATCGCTGGTGGTCCCTTCAATATCCGTCACAATCGCGCGAATCATACTCTCTCCCAGTGTCGTAAACGCATTTCGCATTCAAATAAGAATTCCAGTCCTTCCAGATGACGGCGGGCCTCGGCCACATCGCGTCCCCAGCAGGTTAAGCCATGACCGCGCAGAAGAAAACCATAATTAAACGGGTGCGTCTGAGCGTATTCGGCAATGCGCACGGCGAGCGCGTCGATATCCTGGTCGTTATCAAACACCGGGATGGCGACCGTATCCAGATGCGTACTCTGCCCGGAGAGGGATTTTTGCATCTCAAAGCCGGTGATCTTCAGTTCGGGCTCTTTGACCAGCCGCGACAAGACCGTGGCATTGACGGTATGGACGTGCAGAACCGCGTTGGCTTCGGGAAACAGACGATAGATGAGCGTGTGAAGCCCGGTTTCAGCCGACGGCGTGCGGCCAGAGGGTGCACGGTTGGTCGCAATCTCCACCTGCAGAAAATCGTCGGTGGTCAGGCTGCCTTTATCTTTACCGGATTCACTGAGCCAGCACAGATGCGCATCCTGACGCACGGACATGTTGCCGCCGGTCGCGGGAGCCCAGCCTTTGGCGCCGATCCAGCGGCAGGCGTCGACCAGGTGTGTGAGTTGCAGGTTGTCGGTCATCTTCCTTTTTCCCTCTCGGTCAGGAATATTCATATTGTTTAGACGTCTAAGCGTCTTGATTGCCAAAGACTAACATCGTGTTATAGTGTCAGCAACATAAGTATTACATGCAGGCACAACACAATGAGCAATAACGCATTGATTCCTCAGAGTAAACTTCCAAGTCTTGGCACCACCATCTTTACGCAAATGAGCGCACTGGCCCAGCAGCACAACGCCATTAATCTCTCGCAAGGGTTCCCGGATTTTGATGGCCCGCGTTATTTGCAGGAACGTCTGGCGTACCACGTTGCGCAGGGGGCGAACCAGTATGCACCGATGACGGGCGTGCAGGCACTGCGGGACGCCATAGCAGACAAAACGGCTGAGCTGTATGGCTATAAGCCAGACGCTACCAGCGACATCACGGTGACGGCAGGGGCGACCGAAGCGTTGTATGCCGCAATTACCGCGCTGGTGCGCACGGGTGATGAGGTGATCTGCTTTGACCCGAGTTATGACAGCTACGCGCCGGCGGTTGAACTCTCCGGCGGCGTGGTGAAACGTATCGCGCTACAGCCACCGCATTTCCGTCCGGACTGGCAGGCGTTTGCTGCCTTGCTGAGCGACAAAACCCGTCTGGTTATTATCAATACCCCACACAACCCGTCGGCGACCGCATGGCAGAAAGCCGATTTCGCTAAGCTGTGGCAGGCGATTGCCGGGCGTGAAATTTACGTGCTGAGCGATGAAGTGTATGAGCACATCTGTTTTGCGCAGGAAGGGCATGCCAGCGTGCTGGCCCATCCGCAGCTTCGCGAGCGTGCCGTGGCGGTATCGTCATTTGGTAAAACCTATCATATGACCGGCTGGAAGGTGGGGTACTGCGTGGCTCCCGCGGCCATCAGCGCTGAGCTGCGTAAAGTGCACCAGTACCTGACGTTTGCCGTAAACACGCCGGCCCAGCTGGCCCTGGCTGATATGCTGCGCGCCGAACCGGAGCACTACCGCGACCTGCCGGCATTCTACCGTCAGCGTCGGGATCTGTTTGTGAATGCGCTAAGCCAGAGCCGTCTGGAGATTTTACCCTGCGAAGGGACCTACTTCCTGCTGGCGGACTACAGCGCGATTTCAGATCGGGATGACGTGAGTTTTTGCCAGTGGCTGACAAAAGAGGTGGGCGTTGCTGCCATTCCGCTGTCCGTATTTTGCGCCGACCCGTTCCCGCATAAGCTGATCCGGCTCTGTTTTGCGAAACAGGAATCGACGCTTCTCGCGGCGGCGGAGCGGCTGAATACACTCTGAGCGTCTCATCCCTCTCACGTTAGAATAACGGCGGTCTGCCTATAATAAGTGAGAGTAATATCAGTCAAAATAACGTGAAAGCGCGTTATAAAATATAAGTCAGGATTATGTATTAACAAAGAGAACGGGCTGTGAGCGACACAGCCCGTCACTGTTATTTTTCTGTTACTTCGTTAATAAATTTCGCGAATGCCGTACTGTTCAATGCCGAGCGGTTATAAATCATAAAAATGTCAAGCGAGGGAAGGGTGAACGGTGCAGTGATTTTTTTGAGTCTTAGCACTTCACTGTATTTATCAAATAAGATTTCCGGTACGTAACCAATTAAATGAGAGGCGCTTATCATAGAAATAATAGTAAATACAGAGTCACAGCGAAAACCGATTGTCTTTTCCGCATGCACTTTTTCTGCCATCGATTGGTAGGTTTTAACGCCCGGCTCATCACTGAGGAATATCGTAAACTTCTCTTCCTGAAGCTCTTCCATGGTGGCCACCTCTTTCATCCGCGGATGATCCTGGCTGCAGACCAGCAGGACGGAATAAGATGCATATGGCACACAAATCATTGAACGGTTACTAACCGGGGCCATTGAGAAAATTAAGTCTGCCTTACGGTATGCCAGCAGATCTTCTGCGGAGTCAGCAGAGAGTAGCATGTCATGCAGTTCAATCTCGTAATTGTGCTCTCGCATCAATAATTTAAGCGGACCCAGCAGGTTTTCGGTGGTCAGAATTTGCGGGCTGTACACCACAAAATTCTTTTTTAGCGTTGAGCCATGCATGATGTTAATCGTCTGCTCAAGCTGGTTGAGGTTTTGCTCAAGATAATGGTGCAGGTTCACGCCTACCGTGGTGGGCGTAATCCCTTTCCCGGAACGAATGAACAGGGGATCGTTGAGCTGATTACGCAACCTTTGCAGCGACTGGCTGACCGCCGAGGGCGTAATATAGAGCGTTTCTGCTGCCTTGCTGATGCTTAAGTGCTGATAAATACACTCGAAAATTACCAGCAGATTAAGATCAAATTTTTTTAGATCGTAGAGATTAGCCATGTTTCATCCTGAGTGGACTGCGTTGCGTTAACACATCACTGATAACTATAGAAGGAAGTTAATCATTTACCATCCATGCAATTAACTTACTTAATTAGAGTTGTATGTTGACTTAATATATCACGATGGCAGATTTATAAAATAGAGCTTCAATGAATATTAAGATATTTTTATCTCTAAAACTGCGAGGGTGTTTGCATTAAAATAGTCTCAATTATATATAGACAAATAATTATCATTCATTTTTATTAATCCTCGCCGGCGCGTCTTACGTTCTGCGCGATAAACCGTGTTCGATGAAACCTATCACAGCCATAGATACGATTGGCGCTCATGTGCATTGCCCTCGCGCTGTGCGGGTGTTGTAATCAAGGCGCTGTTACGGCCTTGATATGAGGTATGTAGAGCGCAACGCAACGCCAGCAATTGCTGGCACTGAAAGTTCCTGTGGAAAGTTCAGGTATCAGGGCCGCCCACCAGGGCGGCCTTTTTACTTTTGGCTTTTCGTTAATTCAGTTCATCACGTTGTCTTGTTCGGGTTGTTAGGTATGGCTGATTGATTTGATAAAGCAAACGCATTAGCCCACCCGGCGAAAGTTGGTTACCTTACATCTCAACGAAAACACGGAGGAAGTACAGATGTCTTTGATTAATACCAAAATTAAACCTTTCAAAAACCAGGCGTTCAAAAACGGTGAATTCATCGAAGTGACCGAGAAAGATACCGAAGGCCGCTGGAGCGTCTTCTTCTTCTATCCGGCTGACTTCACCTTCGTTTGCCCGACCGAACTGGGTGACGTTGCAGACCATTACGACGAACTGCAGAAGCTGGGCGTAGACGTTTACTCTGTTTCTACCGACACCCACTTCACCCACAAAGCATGGCACAGCAGCTCTGAAACCATCGCGAAAATCAAATACGCGATGATCGGCGACCCGACTGGCGCCCTGACCCGTAACTTCGACAACATGCGTGAAGATGAAGGCCTGGCTGACCGTGCTACCTTCGTTGTTGACCCGCAGGGCATTATCCAGGCAATCGAAGTTACCGCTGAAGGTATCGGCCGTGATGCTTCTGACCTGCTGCGTAAAGTGAAAGCGGCGCAGTACGTTGCTTCTCACCCAGGTGAAGTTTGCCCGGCGAAATGGAAAGAAGGCGAAGCGACTCTGGCACCGTCTTTAGACCTGGTTGGCAAAATCTAAGTTTCCCGCCGTCTTTCGCGCAGAGCATCGCCTGCTCTGACGCGACAGGCTCCGGAAATGACAGTCGTAATGGGCGCGCCCGCGCCCATTTTATTCCAGCACCATGATGCAAGTTGCATTCAGGCCGCCCGAATAAGGCAGCTTGCATGATGACGTTTTTAGAGAGGGAAGAACAATGCTCGACACCAATATGAAAACCCAGCTCAAGGCCTACCTTGAGAAACTGACCAAACCTGTTGAGCTGATTGCCACGCTGGACGACAGCGCTAAATCGGCAGAGATCAAGGAACTGCTGGCAGAGATCGCCGAACTGTCACCGAACGTGACCTTCAAAGAAGATAACGATCTGGCGGTGCGCAAGCCCTCCTTCCTGATCACCAATCCGGGTTCTGACCAGGGGCCGCGTTTTGCCGGTTCTCCACTGGGCCACGAATTTACCTCGCTGGTGCTGGCACTGCTGTGGACCGGTGGTCATCCGTCAAAAGAGGCGCAGGCGCTGCTCGAGCAGATCCGCGACATTGACGGCGATTTTGAGTTTGAAACCTATTACTCACTCTCCTGCCATAACTGCCCGGACGTGGTGCAGGCGCTGAACCTGATGTCGGTGCTGAACCCGCGCATTAAGCACACGGCGATTGACGGCGGTACGTTCCAGAACGAAATCACCGACCGTAACGTCATGGGCGTTCCGGCGGTCTTTATGAACGGTCAGGAGTTTGGCCAGGGCCGTATGACGCTGACCGAAATCGTTGCCAAAGTGGACACGGGTGCCAAAAAACGTGCGGCAGAAGCGCTGAACAAACGTGACGCGTATGATGTTCTGATTGTCGGCTCCGGCCCGGCGGGCGCGGCGGCGGCGGTTTACTCCGCCCGTAAAGGCATTCGTACCGGACTGATGGGCGAACGCTTCGGTGGCCAGGTGCTCGACACCGTGGATATCGAAAACTACATCTCTGTGCCGAAGACCGAAGGCCAGAAACTGGCTGGCGCACTGAAGGCGCACGTCAGCGATTATGAAGTGGATGTGATCGACAGCCAGAGCGCCAGCAAGCTGGTTCCGGCCGCGGTTGAAGGGGGGTTACACCAGATTGAAACCGCCTCCGGCGCGGTGCTGAAAGCGCGCAGCATTATCATTGCCACCGGCGCCAAATGGCGCAACATGAACGTCCCGGGTGAAGATCAGTATCGCACCAAAGGCGTCACCTACTGCCCGCACTGCGACGGCCCGCTGTTTAAAGGTAAACGCGTGGCGGTGATCGGCGGCGGTAACTCCGGTGTGGAAGCGGCGATTGACCTGGCGGGTATCGTTGAACACGTCACCCTGCTGGAGTTCGCCCCAGAGATGAAAGCGGACCAGGTGCTGCAGGACAAAGTGCGTAGCCTGAAAAACGTCGATATCGTGCTGAATGCGCAGACCACGGAAGTGAAAGGTGACGGCAGCAAAGTGACCGGTCTGGAATACCGCGACCGCGTGAGCGGTGACGTGCATAGCGTGGCGCTGGCGGGGATCTTCGTACAGATTGGTCTGTTGCCAAACACCACCTGGCTGGACGGCGCGATTGAGCGCAACCGCATGGGCGAAATTATTATCGATGCGAAATGCGAAACCAGCGTGAAAGGGGTGTTCGCGGCAGGGGACTGCACCACGGTTCCGTACAAACAGATCATCATTGCCACCGGTGAAGGGGCGAAAGCGTCTCTGAGCTCGTTCGATTATCTGATTCGCACCAAAACGGCATAAAAAGAAAGCAAGACTACACCTGCAACAGCAAGAGGCCACCGAAAGGTGGCCTCTTTTTTTTACCTGACGACCATCACCGGAATGTGGGTGTGGCGGATCACGCTCGACGCGTTAGAGCCCAGCAGGTGGGTGGTAATGGAAGGATTACGGGAACCGATCACCACTACGTCTGCTTTCAGTTCATTGGCCAGTTCATTAACGGCATCCCGCACGCTACCGAACCTGACGTGAGTTTTGATACGTGAAGGGTCGATGCTGAAATGCCCGACCATGGTTTGTAGACGATTTTCAGCTTCGTGCTGAAGATGCTCTTCGAAACGACGTACATCGGCGGCAAAGCGGTGCAGACTCAGGCTGGCGGAACCCGGTAACACGTGTAAAAGATGGATGATCCCGTCCTGCTGCGCCAGGAACTCCGCGTGGCGTACGGCCTTGTCGCTCAGCTCCATCTCGAAAACATCAACCGGCATAATGATTGTCTGATACATACCCGTTTCTCCTTGTTTATAAACGCTGAATTCATTCAACCACAAAATATGAATGGTTTCTGTAAGCGCGGCGCCACTTTTTGATCTCGCCAGGAAAAATCTCAAAAGATCCGTCATCACGGGCAAGTCTTCTGGGGTAGCTACCCTTTATACACTGTCCTGGATCCTTTCGGAGGTTGCATGAAAGCACTCACGTATCACGGCCCGCATCATGTTCGCGTCGAGAATGTCCCCGATCCCATCATTGAACAGCCAGACGATATTATTCTGCGGGTCACGGCTACGGCGATTTGCGGGTCCGATCTGCATCTCTATCGCGGCAAAATCCCGAAGGTGCAACACGGCGATATTTTTGGTCATGAATTTATGGGGGAAATCGTTGAGTGTGGCAGGGAGGTGAAGAATTTACAGAAGGGCGATCGCGTGGTTATCCCGTTTGTGATTGCCTGCGGTGACTGTTTCTTCTGCCGTCTGCAGCAGTACGCGGCCTGCGAGACGACCAACGCCGCGCAGGGCGCCGCGCTGAACAAAAAGCAGATCCCCGCGCCAGCCGCGCTGTTTGGCTATAGCCATCTCTACGGCGGCGTGCCGGGAGGCCAGGCGGAATATGTTCGCGTACCGAAGGGGAACGTTGGGCCGTTCAAGGTGCCGCCGCTGTTGTCCGATGACAAAGCGCTGTTCCTGTCAGATATTTTACCCACCGCCTGGCAGGCGGCAAAAAATGCGCAGATCGAAAAAGGATCGAGCGTGGCCGTGTTCGGCGCCGGGCCGGTGGGGTTGCTGACCATTGCCTGCGCGCGGCTGCTCGGGGCGGAACAGATCTTCGTCATCGACCATCACCCGTATCGCCTGCGATTCGCTCAGGCGCGCTACGGCGCAATCCCTGTCAACTTTGATGATGATAACGATGCCGCCGAAAAAATCATTGAGCAAACTGCCGGCCAGCGTGGTGTCGATGCGGTGATTGATGCCGTCGGGTTCGAAGCCAAAGGCAGCACCACGGAAACAATCCTCAGCAACCTTAAAATTGAAGGCAGCAGCGGCAAAGCGCTGCGGCAGTGTATCGCGGCTGTCCGGCGCGGCGGCGTTGTCAGCGTCCCTGGCGTTTACGCCGGGTTTATTCACGGCTTCCTGTTTGGCGATGCCTTCGATAAAGGGCTGAGTTTCAGGATGGGGCAGACACACGTCCACGCCTGGCTGGGCGAGTTGCTGCCACTTATCGAAAAAGGGCTGCTTACGCCGGAGGAGATTGTGACCCACTATCTGCCGCTGGCGGATGCGGAACGCGCCTACAAGATTTTCGAAAAACGGGAGGAGGAGTGCCGCAAGGTCATTCTGGTGCCGGGGGCGGAAACGCCTGACGCGGCGGCACAGCAGGTGAAAGGCCTGGTCAATGCTTTCCCGGGTGGGGTGGTGTGAGATTATCGCTTACCGATGACGCTCAAGATAAAGCACCGCCATGACGATGATCGCCAGAATAATGAGAAAAATAAGTGTGATAACCACTATCTCACTCATGACCGTCCCCGCGGCACCCAAACAGATTAAGCGTGGGTTAAGGGGTTTTCGGGCGATATAGGATAATCGGGTGAATTTGCGGAAAGAGGATGCGGGTGCATCCTCTGTGCAACGCGGGAGCGTTTGTTCAGATGGGGTTAACGCAGGTAGTCGCCCGCGGCTTCTGGCTGGTAGAGCAGCTCCAGCACTTCCAGATGCGCCGCGGCACCGCCCGGCAACGCCCAGTTGATGGTGTCTCCCGTACGCAGACCAAGAAGCGCGGCACCCACAGGGGCAAGGACCGAAAGCTGTGCGCTGCTGTCGGTCATCTGCGCCGGGTAGACCAGCGTTCGGGTCAGCTCTTCACCGGTGGCCAGGTTACGGAATTTAACCCGGCTGTTCATGGTGACCACGTCGTGAGGCATGGATTCAGGCGTGCACATCTGCGCCCGGTCAAGCTCTTCATTCAGGGCGTCAGCCACCGGAAGCGAAGCGAATTCTGCTTTTTCCAGCAGTCTGTCAATACGTTCTGCGTCAAGCTCATTGATGATGATGGTGGGTCTGGACATTTTTTACTCCATGTCGTTAATGCTGCGTGTAACGCAGAAACCAATCCAAAAGAAAACCCTCGCCGTCTGGCAGCGAGGGTTTAACTCTTCTGATGATACTGGCTGAGCGCACAACTTTGAAGTGATACAGGTCACATTCATGGGTCATATGAATTTTCGGTGAAAAACGTGCTCCCTTGCCAATTTGCATTATTCTTTTTAAGCGCCCCCTGCGGGCGACTATCCGCATTCAGTGTTTCTTCTCAGGAGATCTCATGAGCGATTACGACAAAATTACGTTGAAAGACGGCAGTTATTTATATTTTAAAGACTGGGGAAGCGGGCAACCCGTGGTGTTTAGCCACGGCTGGCCGCTGACGGCGGATGCCTTTGAAGACCAAATGTTATACCTGGGGTCAAAAGGATTTCGCGTAATTGCACATGACCGCCGCGGACATGGCCGCTCAGCGCAGCCGTGGGATGGGCACAATATGGATCAGTACGCCGACGACCTGGCTGAGCTGACGGCGCGTCTGAATCTGAAAGACGCTGTTCACGTGGGGCATTCAACCGGCGGTGGCGAAGTGGCGCGCTATATTGGTCGCCACGGTACGGATCGCGTGGCGAAAGCGGTACTTATTGGTGCCGTGACACCGATTATGATCAAAACCGATTTCAACCCGAACGGTGTGCCGAAAGAGGTGTTTGATGGTATTCGGGAAGGCGTGATTAACGATCGCGCAGCTTTCTTCTATGCGCTGACCGAGGCGTTTTATGGCTATAACCGCCCGGGGGCGAAAGAGTCCAAAGCGGTGCGGGAGAGCTTCGTTGAGCAGGGGCTTCAGGGGTCGATCAAGGCGCTGTATGACTGCGTCAAAGCGTTCTCTGAAACCGATCTGCGTGAAGATCTGAAAAAGATGACTATCCCGACGCTGGTGATCCACGGCGACGACGACCAGATAGTCCCGATCGAGACCTGTGGTCGGGTGGCTGCAGAGCTCCTGCCGAACGCTGAACTGAAGGTCTATGCCGGGGGTTCTCACGGCATATGCACCACGCATAAGCACCAGATCAATGACGATTTGCTGAAATTTATTCAGTCTTAATTCCTGGCGGATTGCGTTACGCTGAGTGTCCTGATCCAGGGTACTGAGCGAAACGCAATTCGTGTCTGCCCCACCATTAAGAGAGCACTATGTATTTCTATCAACCTTCTCTGGGACACGGCCTGCCGCATGACCCACTGAACGCGATTATTGGCCCACGCCCGATTGGCTGGATCTCCTCGTGCGACAACGCCGGTCAGCTGAATCTCGCGCCGTATAGCTTCTTTAACTGCTTTAACTATCGTCCGCCTATCATCGGTTTTTCCAGCAACGGCTGGAAAGACAGCGTGCGTAATATTACCGAAACCGGCGAGTTTGTCTGGAACCTGGCGACGCGCGATCTGGCTGAAGCGATGAATGCGACCTCGGCTATGCTTCCCCACGATGAAAATGAATTTACCTTTGCGGGATTAACGCCAGCGGCCAGCCAGCTGGTGAACGCCCCGCGGGTGGCAGAAAGCCCGGTTAACTTTGAGTGTCGCCTGTCGCAGTGTATTCAGCTTACCGGGGCCGACGGCACACCGGTTGATACCTGGCTGGTGCTCGGCGAAGTGGTGGGTATTCACATCGCCGAAACGTTGCTGGAAGAGGGGATTTATCAGACGGCGAAAGCGCAGCCCATCCTGCGTGCGGGTGGGCCGACGGCTTACTATGGCATCAGTGACGAGCACCGGTTTGACATGACCCGACCGATCGTCAATCAGTGACCGGCTTTATCAATGACGAATTGTTTTCCGCAGTTACCCGGGTGTGGCTGCGGAGCAAATGAGGTTGCAGAAAGCGGGTTATTAATGGTGTCTGCCTTCAGTGAGATCTGCATTTCAGTCAGGTAGGACGGGTTGCCATTACAGGTAAGCTTGAACGCTTTGACATTCTCCTTGCCCCAGCCTTTGGCCACGGCGCTGTCAAAGTCGCTGCGGCTTACGGTTTTTCCATAGTTATCGGCGAGGAACTTGCCGACCGCGCTGTTTTTTATCTCCTGATTCATGCGCACCATCGTGCCGAAATACGCGTCAGGATCAAAACCAAAGCACACGCCGTGTTTGGCATATTCGTAGCGTTCCAGGCAGGAGTTACCGCCAGCACCTGGCATAACGCTGTTCAGCTTCGCAGCACCTGAAAGCGACAGTCCGGTTTCGGCGGCAGCGCATTTGCGGCTGGCCTTCACCTCCGGCATGTTCGGGATTGGACGGGTTGCGCAGCCAAAACGCATCCAGCGACGTTCATCCACCCCCCGTGCGGCAACAGACTTTGGCAGCCCCGGCCATAATCCGTGCACGGTCAGAAAATCGGTTTTGTTATCACTCTCTTTTTGTAAACGGCACTCTTCGGGCTCGTTGCGGTTACGGTCGGCCATGCTCTGGCAGAACCCGGTTTGCCAGGAAAGAGCCAGAACGTAGCGATCGAAATCGCCATACTGCGTTGCCTTGAGTGGGTCGGCCTGTGCGGAGAATACACAGAGTGCCAGCGCGATTGCGCCAGACGGAATAACGATATCCTTCCTGAACATGTGATTTCCTGATCGAATGAGCATGAATAATTTCTGGAAATTATTAAAGCACAAAAAGCGCCCGCAGGCGCTTTCTGGATATCAGGAATTTAGCTTAAGCTGCGCCGGGTACCAGCACCTGCGTGGCAATAATCACGATAATCAGCCCCACAATCACGGGGACGGAGGTGCGTTTGATCACTTCGAAAGGCGAGATTTTTGCCATCCCGGCAACGGCTACGACTACTCCCGATACCGGCGAAATGGTGCGACCGAGGTTTGACGCCTGCAGCATGGGGATGGAGAGATAGGCCGGGTTAATGCCCGAGGAGTGAGCCAGTTTCGGGATCATCTCAACGAAGGCGTAGAACGGCGCGTTACCTGAACCGGTGGTCATGGCGGCGAGCATGGTCAGCACTACCAGAACCAGCATCAGGATAATACTGGCCGAGCCGAACGAGGTGGCGATGGAAATCAGGCTCTGAATAAAGCCGATGGTGCTCAGGCCCTGGGCGAAGACGCCTGCTGCAACCAGCAGCATAACGACCCCTGCAAACGCATCCGCCATACCGCGATAGGCCACTTCCAGACCCGAGAAGACTTTCTGCGTGTTAAACCCACGCACAAACTCCAGCAGGGCGGCCAGCAGCATGCAGATCACCAGAATGGTGATGATGTGCAGCTGCGGGCCCCATTTACCGTCAAAAATAAGCACGCCAATAATAGGTGTGAACGGCAGAATGGCATAAAACGCCGGCGCGGTGGTGGTGATTTCACTCACGTCCAGCATCTCGTGGCTGATGTTCTCCTTCTTATCGAGATAACGCTGCCAGAAGAAGTGCGCGATGCCCATGCCGACAATGGCGACGATAGAAATGGGCAGCGTGGTTTTGAACGCAAAGTCGATAAGCGACATCTCAGCGGCTTTGGCTGCGAGCACGACATCACCGGAGGTGGGGGAAAGAATAATGGCGGCCGGCGAGGCGCAAATCGCGGCGGCCGCGCCGCGGCTGATACCGACGTTAACCATAATCGGGAACAGGGTGGCCATTAACAGTACGCCCAGACCGGTGGCGGACGACACGGCAAGGGACATCAGGCAGGCAAGGAAATAGGCCGCGACCATCAGCAGATACGGGGAGTTAATGTACTGCAGCGGTTTGGACGCCAGTTTAACCACCATATCATTCGCGCCGATATGGGTCATGTACGCCGCAAAACCGCACAGCATCATGATCATCATACCCAGGTCGCCACCGCGGCTCATGAGCAGGATTTTAATGTATTCAACAATGTCAGTGGCGGTGTAGCCCGTACTGTCTGCGCTGGCCGGTAACACCTGATGGCCCATGATGGCGCTGATAATGAGCAGGGTTAGCCCGCCGACAAATAACACCCCTGTGGCCGAGTAACCTTTAATGATGTAGCGCGCTACACCGACAATGACGACGACTCCGATAAGGAGCTCGATAAACGTAAGCATGGTTTCCCCTGTATCCTTGCTGCCCGAGAGCACAAATAATCAATAAAAAAGAAGGATGAAATGTGCCGAATTAATGTTCTGTCCTTGCTGATTAAAATCAATAAACAGACTACTAAAGAAGATATTAACGGTATTTTTGCCATCGCCCCGGCATTTATCTCATGCGCATATTGACCGGTAGAGATATTACTATATGTCAATTAAATGATAATGGGTTGTTAAATATTTTGTGGGTTTAAATTCGCCGCAGAAAGAAAAGGCAAAAACCCTTTGAGAACTGGGTTTTTAATGGCTGCCGGCAGCCCTCCGGAACGGGCCCTGGAGACCGTCATTGCTGGCGTTGGTGAGGTTGTCCAGCGTATTAAAGCCTAATAAAGGCTTACTTTTATTGTGCTTATTATGGCGTGAAGGTATGTTCCTCTCAGAATATTCCCAGGAAGACGCTGATTAATTAGGAATAACGCTGATGCTGTTAAGCTTTGATTAAACTATTTTATGGTAAACTTTGCCTCGAATACTAAGAATGGTAATTGCATTGTGATTGTACGTAATAAATTTTTCCTCATTTTGTTGTTTATTTTTGGGCAGTTAGCATTGTCGTCTGTTGCACACGCTGAGAGCAATGCAACCGATAAAGGCTGGTTCTCCACCTTCACTGATAATGTGTCGCAGACCTGGACTGCGCCAGAGCATTATGACCTGTATGTTCCGGCAATAACGTGGCATGCGCGTTTTGCCTATGACAAAGAAAAGACTGACAAATATAACGAGCGCCCGTGGGGGGCTGGTTTTGGTCAGTCGCGTTGGGACGAAAAAGGGAACTGGCATGGTATCTATCTTATGGCCTTTAAAGATTCCTTTAACAAGTGGGAACCGATCGGGGGTTATGGCTGGGAGAAAACCTGGCATCCGTTAGCCGATGAAAACTTCCATGTGGGGCTGGGCTACACCGCCGGTGTGACCGCACGCGACAACTGGAACTACATTCCGATTCCGGTGCTGCTGCCTCTGGCCTCTATCGGCTATGGTCCGGCAACGTTCCAGATGACCTATATTCCGGGGACATACAACAACGGTAACGTTTACTTCGCCTGGATGCGTTTTCAGTTTTAACTGAAAAAACGTCACGTACTGGTGAAAAAGTGTACAGCCGTTGATTCCGTTGAGATAAAAAACCGTCAGCAGAAATTAACGCGACTTTAGTCACTTTTTATCAAAGAACCGCTGGACAAAAGGTCCCACAATTGATGTACTGGTACCCGACACAGCATTTGTGTCGTTTTTTAATGTAAAGGTAATTTTGATGTCTAAGATTAAAGGTAACGTTAAGTGGTTTAATGAGTCCAAAGGATTCGGTTTCATTACTCCTGAAGATGGCAGCAAAGACGTGTTCGTACACTTCTCTGCAATCCAGTCTAATGGTTTCAAAACTCTGGCTGAAGGTCAGCGTGTAGAGTTCGAAATCACTAACGGTGCCAAAGGCCCTTCTGCTGCTAACGTAATCGCTCTGTAATTCAGACGCGTCAGCAAGAATTTCAAAACCCGCTCACTGAGCGGGTTTTTTTTCGCGTTGAATCAGCTAAGCAGATACATTTTGAGGAAGCTGGCAACGATCAGCACGCTCAACAACACCACACCTGCGCTCATCAGGTTCTGTTTCATTCTGTCACCCTCGTTCTGTATTGCGTTCAGAGTGACAGAGAAAAATTAAGCCAACATTAACGCAGCGTCTGTTAGTGCGTCGTGGCGGAGGAAAATAGCCAGAATGCGATCCCCGTCATCGCAAAGGAGCCGAGCATATTAATCGCAATGTTCATCAGCGCCCAGCCGACACGCCCTTCCTGAAACAGGAAAACCACTTCCGCCGAGAACGTTGAGAAGGTGGTTAAACCGCCGCAAAAGCCGGTGGTAATCAATAGCTTCCACACGGGATCGATATGCGTCATACGGTTAAACCAGGCCAGCCCCACGCCAATAATGAAAGCGCCTATCAGGTTAGCCGCCAGCGTACCCATTGGAATAGCCTGATGCAGGGGATTAAAACGCATACTCAAGAACCACCGCGCAACGCTACCCGTACCCCCACCAATAAAAACGGCTAAAAGTAGTTGTAACACTGTAAATACCTGCTATTTGATGTGTAAGAGTGGCGAGTTTAACGCGGTTTTTGCTGAGGGGACAAATATGTATGTTGCGGTAGGACAGTTTGCGGTTACGCCTGACTGGCAAGAGAATGCAGATAAATGTGTCTCTCTGATGAGGCAGGCCCGCCTGAAAGAAGCATCCTTGCTGGTGCTGCCGGAGGCGCTGCTGGCAAGAGATGACAACGACCCGGACCTGTCGGTGAAGTCTGCCCAGCCCCTGGACGGCGGATTTTTACAGCACCTGCTGGCGGAAAGTGCGGGCAATGGTTTGACCACCCTCTTTACGGTGCATGTTCCCTCGACGGCGGGACGGGCGGTAAATACCCTCGTGGCCATCCGTGACGGCGCGATCGTTGCGCGCTATGCCAAACTCCATCTTTATGATGCCTTCAGCATTCAGGAATCACGGCGGGTGGATCCGGGAGACAGCATCCCACCGCTGCTTGATGTCGATGGCTTTAAGATTGGGTTGATGACCTGCTACGACCTGCGTTTTCCTGAGCTGGCACTTACGCTCGCGTTAAAGGGGGCTGACGTGCTGGTAGTGCCTGCCGCGTGGGTCAAGGGGCCGCTTAAAGAGCATCACTGGGCAACGCTCCTTGCAGCACGTGCGCTGGATACAACCTGTTATGTTGTGGCCTCGGGGGAGTGCGGCAATAAGAACATTGGGCAGAGCAGGGTGGTGGATCCGCTGGGTGTTACGATAGCCGCTGCAGCGGAGGTCCCGGTTTTGCTGATGACAGAATTACAGCGGGAGAGGATTACGCTTGCACGGCAGCAATTACCGGTTCTTCGCAACCGTCGGTTTGCGCCACCGCAATTATTGTGATGTTTTTTTCAACAATGCTTGATTCACCTTGTTACAGATTGCTATTGTGTGCACGCGTCAAATGACCGTTAATACAATCAGGTTTTTGGCGCTGAATGCAGCCTGGTTTATGTAAAGAAGGTATCTATGGGTGAGATTAGTATTACCAAACTGCTGGTGGTTGCCGCACTGGTCGTCCTGCTGTTTGGTACCAAGAAGTTACGCACGCTGGGTGGTGACCTGGGTGCCGCCATCAAAGGCTTTAAGAAAGCAATGAACGACGATGATGCGGCTGCGAAGAAAAGCGCCGAGGGTGACATCCCGGCAGAGAAGCTTTCTCACAAAGAGTAACGGCAATGCCTGAGGGCTTGCGAAAAAAAACCGGCTCAAGAGGCCGGTTTTTTTGTATTACTGTAAGTGAATATTACAGCTTTATTTCACTTCTTCGCCTTTTGCCTGCATATCGGCATGGTAAGAGGAGCGAACAAATGGGCCGCAGGCTGCATGGGTAAAGCCCATCGCCATCGCTTCGGCTTTCATCTCATCAAACTCATCCGGGCTCACGTAGCGCTGCACGGGCAGGTGGTGGCGACTTGGCTGCAGATACTGTCCCAGCGTCAGCATGGTCACACCGTGGCGGCGCAGATCGCGCATCACTTCGATGATCTCAGCATTCGTTTCACCGAGACCAACCATCAGGCCTGACTTGGTTGGAATATGGGGATGCGCTTCTTTAAAACGCTCCAGCAGCTTCAGAGACCAGTTATAGTCCGCACCAGGACGTACCTGACGGTAGAGACGTGGCACGTTCTCCAGGTTGTGGTTAAACACGTCTGGTGGCGTCGCGGTCAGGATGTCCAGCGCGCGATCCATACGGCCGCGGAAGTCTGGAACCAGCGTCTCAATTTTGATGTTCGGGCTTTTCTCACGAATAGCGGTAATGCAGTCAGCGAAGTGCTGAGCACCGCCATCACGCAGATCGTCACGGTCAACGGAGGTAATAACGACATAACGCAGCGCCATATCGGCGATGGTCTGTGCCAGTTTCTGAGGTTCGTTGGCGTCGGGTGCTACCGGGCGGCCATGAGCCACATCGCAGAACGGGCAGCGGCGGGTACAGATGGCACCCAGAATCATAAACGTCGCGGTACCGTGATTGAAACATTCAGCAAGGTTCGGGCAAGAGGCTTCTTCACAGACGGAGTGAAGGCCGTTCTTGCGCATCGCCGCTTTGATCCCCTGGATACGCGAAGAGTCAGCCGGAAGTTTAATTTTCATCCATTCCGGTTTTCTTAACAGCGCTTCGCGCTCTGTAGCCACGTTTTTAACCGGGATAAGGGCCATTTTATCGGCATCGCGGTATTTAACACCGCGTTCCATCACAATGGGTTTACTCATAGCGTGCGTGTTCCAGTTGCGAATATCGAAGGAAAGCGTTTCTATTCAAGGGAATGTTGTATTTATCAACTATTTTTGAACGAACGACAGGCAGTATATCATTGAAACGGTCGGTAAAGCAGCCTGCCAGGTCGCCAATTTGTAAAATAGTTGTTGTTTTGTGCGTTTTGCCCGGCAGGGGGCAGGGGCTTGTGCTGTATCAACCAGTCAGAAGGCCTGGCGGATGACGCGGATAACGTTTTCCAGTACCGGATCGCGCAAGCTGAGTTTGTTGTAATGCAGTGAAATCTCGATAGATTCCGCATTGAGCTGGTTGAGAGGAATGCTCTCCAGCGGCCAACATTTACGCAACAAGGTATACAGACGCGAAGGCATGATGCAGAGCATGTCGCTGCTGCCGATCAGGGAGGCAGTGGTGAACATATTGTAACTACTGAAGCTGATCTGGCGTTCCGGGAATATCTCATCGATTCGCTGACGCAGCGCATGGTTGGACTGTCCTTCGGTCATGAAAGACGAATGATCGTAGTTGCGCAGATTTTCAATGGTCAACGGCCCGCTCAGGGCGGGATGCTGCTGGCGGCACACCAGCACCAGGTTATCCGCATACAGGACATGTTGTCCGAGCGCTCGGGCGCTAAAGCTGCCGCTTTCTATAATCAGGTCGGTCTGAAACTGAGCAAGCTGAATATCAGGCTCGTTGAGCGGCACATTTCGCAGCAGGAGCTGGGGAACATGCTCTTTTATCGCCTGAAAAATAGCGGGCATCACCAGCACGCCGACAGACGGGGTGCAGCCGATAGTAATGGTTCTCTGTTTGTCATAGCTGCCGGTTAAATCCAGCGCACCCAGAATCGACTCCAGCCCCTGGCTGATGTACTCATGCAGATGGGTAGCGTAGGCCGTCGGCGTAACCCCCTGGCCCTTACGAATAAATAACGGGTCGGGAAATATAGCGCGCAGTTTTTGAATTGACTGGCTTATTGCTGAAGGCGTGAGATTAAGAATTTTCGCAGCATTAACGATACCCTTATGGACATATACTGCCTCAAAAATAGTCAACAAATTGAGATCAATATTACGTAAAGTCCGAAAAATTTGTGGCTTGTCCTCACCACCTGGGTCATTCAGTCGTTTGGCTGGTAAATTATTATACTCCACGCTTTCACTCCGTATACATTCACATTATGAATGATAGTTGAATTTATTTATTATGCTTGTAGAGATTCGTAAAGTGTTGGTTTTGTTTCACTTGTTTATCAAAAACAAACAGTTGTGTGATTATCACGCAAGTTACTTACGCCCTGTATGCAGTTCTGGCTGGAGGCTAAATAATATGTAGCGGTAATATTCGGGCGCTTCGAAAATATAGAATAAGCGGATTATTGTAAAGCGTAAAAGCGGTAAATAAACAGTGGCCCGTCAAATAATCGAGCCATGATGCATGATATATTAAGCAGTGATATATTCGTAAGATGGATTGTTAAGTAGGGCTAAAACGTTCTTCAAAAGCACAGGACGAATATTCTCGGGCGTTGCGCTTTCAACCCACTGGCGCATTTGCGTCATCTCCATTCCGGCGTAGCCACAGGGGTTTATGCGCTGGAAAGGGGTAAGATCCATATTAATATTCAGTGCCAGCCCGTGGAAGGAGCAGCCTTTGCGGATACGCAGCCCCAGTGAGCAAATCTTACTTTCTCCCACATAGACGCCCGGCGCATCGGCACGCGGATGGGCTTCAATACCGTATTCCGCCAGCGTGTTAACCACGGTTTGTTCCAGCAGGGTAACCAGTTCGCGAACGCCGAGCTTTCTGCGCTTCAGGTTCAGCAGAACGTACATCACCTGTTGCCCGGGCCCGTGGTACGTGACCTGCCCACCGCGATCGCTTTGAATTACCGGGATATCACCCGTCATCAATAAATGTTCCGCTTTTCCCGCCTGTCCCTGTGTAAATACCGGCAGGTGTTCAACCAGCCAGATCTCATCAGGGGTGGTGTCATCGCGTGAATCGGTGAAGTCATGCATGGCCTGGGAGACAGGCTCGTAAGGTTGCAGCCCGAGATGACGGACAAGAATTTTATCCTGATACAAAAGGACGTCTCCGAAGACGAGGGACAAAAGGTGAGGGAGAGTATATCACAAGCGGGGAGGCGGGTTACCCGGCAAACCGGGTAACCGCAGAGGGACTACAGCACCATACGAACAATTTCGATATTGCCGAGCTCTTCGTACAGCGTCTCAACCTGCTCAATGTGGGTTGCGGTAATGGTAATGGATACCGAGTGGTAGTTGCCCTTGCTGCTTGGTTTTACTGACGGAGAGTAGTCACCCGGCGCATGGCGCTGTACCACTTCAACCACCTGATCAACCAGCTCAGGTTTCGCCAGACCCATTACTTTGTAGGTAAACGGGGTAGGGAATTCAAGCAGTTCGTTAAGTTTGGTTTTCATGTCAGCTCCGGCGTAACGTCAAAAAGAATAACTCCCACGACAGGTGGGAGTTATCAGGATATCTAGTATATGGGGATCAAAATCACACTTTCAAGTGTTCAATTTTTAGCCAAACCAGTGATGGAACATCAATTTAATGTAATCAATGATTTTGCCGAAGAAATTGCCTTCCGGGATTTCTTGCAGAACAACCAGCGGACGCTGATCGATGGTTTTACCATCCAGTTGGAAGTTGATGGTGCCCACCACCTGGTTTTTCTGCAGTGGCGCGTGCAGCTCAGTGGTGTTCAGCACGTAGCTGGCTTTCAGATCTTTCATGCGACCACGAGGAATGGTCAGGTACAGATCTTTATCCACGCCAAGGGAAGCACGGTCGTTATCACCGAACCAGACTGGCTCAGAAGCAAACTCTTTACCGGCTTTCAGCGGGTTCACGGTTTCGAAGAAACGGAAGCCCCAGGTCAGCAGTTTCTTGCTTTCCGTCTCACGACCTTTGAAGGTACGACCGCCCATCACGGCAGAGATCAGACGCATCTGGCCTTCGGTGGCAGAAGCAACCAGGTTGTAGCCAGCTTTATCGGTATGGCCAGTTTTGATACCGTCAACGTTCAGGCTGTTATCCCACAGCAGGCCGTTACGGTTGGTCTGACGGATACCGTTGAAGGTGAACTCTTTCTCTTTATAGATGGAGTATTCGTTCGGCACGTCACGGATCAGCGCCTGACCAATCAACGCCATATCACGTGCGGAGCTGTACTGACCATCTGCGTCCAGACCATGTACGGTCTGGAAATGGCTGTTCTTCAGACCCAGCGCGGTGACGTAGCTGTTCATCAGACCGACGAAGGCATCCTGGCTTCCTGCGGCGAAATCGGCCATTGCCACGCACGCATCGTTACCGGATTGCAGGTTAATACCACGGATCAGCTGAGAAACAGGAACCTGCATGCCCGGTTTCAGGAACATCAATGATGAACCTTTAAATACCGGGTTGCCGGTTGCCCACGCATCGTTACCGATGGTGACCAGATCCGTTTCTTTGAACTTCCCTGCTTTCATGGCCTGGCCGATAACGTAGCTGGTCATCATTTTGGTCAGGCTGGCCGGATCGCGGCGGGCGTCGGCATTCTGTTCAGCCAGCACTTTGCCAGAGTTGTAGTCGATCAGGATATACGATTCCGCGTCGATTTGCGGAACGCCAGGGATCATGGTCTTGATATTCAGGTCATCGGCGTGAGCTGCAGAGAGAGCAGTTGCGCAAAGGGCCGTGGTCAGCGCCATGCGCTGCACAAAACGAGCAGAAAAAGTGGTCTTCATGGTCAGAACAACGACATCCGTGATGGAATTAAAAAAAGTGCCTTACTATAGCAAATGCTATTCAGGCAGGCATCCGACTTTAAGCATGAGTTTGTGAATGTGTTTTACACAAATTGACACTTTGGATGCCGCCAGTTCATTATTTCGCTACAGCGATAAATGATTGTAGTTGGGCTTCATTTTGCAGGCGCTGCTGCAGAGACGCTGCCTGCGATTTGCTGGCAAACGGTCCCATCTGAATACGCCATACTGCGCCGTTTTGCGCAACGCGTCCCGGAACACCAAACTGCTGGCTCAGACGCTGTTGATACTGCTGCGCACGGGCCTGATCGCTTACCGCCCCAACCTGAACCACAAAGCCGCCGCTGGCCGCCGCCGGAGCCGCAACCGGTGTGCTTTGCGCCGTCGCCGGAGCCGTTACGGGCGCAGGCTCAGTGGCAGGAGCGGCAACAGGAGCCGGTGCAGGCGTTGGTTCGCTGCCTTCCAGCACGCCGGTGGCTAACGTTGTCGGCGCGCCAAGGAAGCCGCTACTCTTTACCGGCGCACCCGTCGTGTCTTCGCTCTGCAGCGTATCATTGCTGATTGGGCGCACTTCTCCTGCTGGCTGAGAAGGCTCTGCCGGAGAAGAGACGCTTCCCATGCCGCCGTCCAGGTTCGGGCGGTCAGGAAGGGCGTAAGTCTGTTTCGCCACCGTCGTACACGCGGTACCTGGCCCGGAGAGGGTGCCATCCTGCGCCACGATAATCGGGTCAATACGGACTTTGGTATTGTTCGAGGTGTTCAGGCGGTCTGCAGCCGCGCGTGACAGGGAGATCACCCGGTCGTTACCGTAGGGACCACGATCGTTAATGCGTACCACGATCATACGACCATTCGCCAGGTTGGTGATACGGGCGTAGCTCGGGACAGGCAGGGTCGGGTGAGCCGCCGTCAGTTGCATCGGATCGAACGCTTCGCCAGTCGCCGTCAGGTTGCTGCCTGGCTCGGCATCATAAATGGCGGCAAAGCCAGCCTGGCTAAAGCGGGAGGGATCCTGAACAATTTTGTAGCTTTTGCCATCGCGCTCGTAATCCTGATTCGCGCTGGCATTGAGCGGTTCATAAACGGGATCGGCACCGCTGATTTCAACGATCGGGCCATTACAAACCGCAGGCTGCGGCGGCGCGACGGTTGCCTGTTGCTGACCATCATCACTTGTGCAGGCCGCAAGTAAACTTGCCGCAATGCAGATCCCCAGCCACTGCTTACGCATTCCGATCCCCTTATTTTTATACGCTTTTTGACAACATTTTTCTGTGGGTATGGATCGACATCACGATACCAAACCCGGCCATCAACACGATCAGTGCCGAGCCTCCGTAGCTCACCAGCGGGAGCGGGACGCCAACAACCGGCAGAATACCACTCACCATACCAATATTTACGAAGACATAAACGAATAAAATCAGCATCAATCCGCCTGCCATCACGCGACCAAAGGTGGTTTGCGCACGCGCGGCGATCCACAGCCCTCGCATGATCAACAGCACATACAGCGCCAGCAGAATCAGGATGCCAACCAGGCCCAGCTCTTCCGCCAGAACCGCAAAGATAAAGTCGGTGTGGCGTTCCGGTAAGAACTCCAGCTGGGACTGGGTGCCGTGCAGCCAGCCTTTACCGCGCAGGCCGCCGGAACCGATCGCAATCTTGGACTGAATAATATGATAACCCGCACCCAGCGGATCGGTTTCCGGATCGAGCAGCATCATGACGCGTTGTCGCTGGTAATCATGCATCAGGAAGAACCAGAGAATCGGGATGAATGCTGCCACCAGCACGACTGCAATGCCAATCAGACGCCAGCTTAAACCCGACAGGAACAGGACAAACAGGCCGGAGAGGGCGATAAGAATCGAGGTGCCGAGGTCAGGCTGCGCCGCAACCAGCAGCGTCGGCAGGAAAATCAGCACCAGCGCAATGGCGGTATTTTTCAGCGAAGGCGGGCAGACGTCACGGTTAATAAAACGCGCCACCATCAAGGGAACCGCTATTTTGGCTATTTCAGAGGGCTGGAAGCGGACAACGCCCAGATCCAGCCAGCGCTGCGCGCCTTTAGAGATGGCCCCAAAGGCATCTACCGCAACCAGCAGCACAATACAGAATATGTACAGATACGGTGCCCAGCCTTCATAGACCCGCGGCGGGATCTGCGCCATGACCACCATAATGACCAGGCCCATCGCGATCTGGCCGATTTTGCGCTCCATCATGCCGATGTCCTGGCCGCTGGCGCTCCAGATAACCAGGGCGCTGTAAACCAGCAAAGCCAGCAGGATCAGCAGCATGGCTGGGTCGATATGGATTTTATCCCACAGCGATTTTTTATTTGGATTATCCGTCATGATTATTGGTCCTCCGCCGCAGCGGCGGCCGGGTTTTCAGCCGGCAGTTCGGTGTTGTTATCACCCAGCATAATGTGGTCGAGGATCTGGCGCATGATGGTCCCCACGGCCGGACCTGCGCCGCCGTTTTCCAGAATCATCGCCACCGCAACCTGCGGGTTATCATAAGGGGCAAAGGCCGTCATCAGCTTATGGTCACGCAGACGTTCAGCAATGCGGTGCGCGTTATAGGTTTCATTGGCTTTCAGACCGAAGACCTGCGCAGTACCGGATTTGGCGGCCACTTTATACGGTGTGCCGGCGAAATACTTATGTGCGGTCCCGTTCGGGCGGTTCGCCACGCCGTACATACCGTCTTTGGCAATTTCCCAGTAACCGGAATGAATGTCACCCACCGGGGCTTCATGCGGCTGGATCCACGGCACTTTTTTGCCGTCTTCAACCGTACTTTGCAGCAGGTGCGGAACTTTCACTACGCCATCGTTGATGAGGATCATCATCGCTTTGTTCATCTGAATCGGGGTCGCCGTCCAGTAGCCTTGACCGATACCCACCGGAATGGTATCACCCTGATACCACGGCTTCTTAAAGCGCTTCAGCTTCCACTCACGGGTTGGCATGTTACCGGAACGTTCTTCTGAAAGGTCAACGCCGGTGTAATGTCCATAGCCGAATTTGCTCATCCACTCTGACAGGCGGTCAATGCCCATGTCATACGCAACCTGGTAGAAGAAGGTATCCGCAGACTCTTCCAGCGATTTGGTAACGTTGAGGTGACCATGGCCCCATTTTTTCCAGTCGCGATAGCGTTTTTCAGAGCCTGGTAATTGCCACCAGCCCGGGTCAAACAGACTGGTATTGCGGTTGATGACGCCCGCGCTCAGCGCAGAGACCGCCACGTACGGTTTTACCGTTGACGCTGGCGGGTAAACCCCTTGTGTGGCGCGGTTCACCAGCGGCGTATTCGGGTCATTGAGCAGACCGGAATAGTCTTTGCTGGAGATACCATCGACAAAGAGGTTCGGGTCGTAGCTTGGCATGGACACCATCGCCAGAATGCCGCCGGAACGCGGATCGGTGACGACAACGGCAGCACGGCTGCCCGCCAGTAAGGTTTCAATATACTGCTGCAGCTTGAGGTCGAGCGTCAGGTAGACGTCATGCCCCGCCTGCGGTGGCACTTCTTTGAGCTGGCGAATGACGCGGCCACGGTTGTTAACTTCAACCTCTTCATAGCCGGTCTGCCCGTGCAGGACATCTTCGTAGTAGCGTTCGATCCCCAGCTTACCGATATCGTGCGTCGCCGCGTAGTTCGCCAGTTTGCCGTCTTTATCGAGGCGTTCAACGTCTTTATCGTTGATCTTGGAAACGTAACCAATGACATGCGTCAGCGCGGAACCGTAAGGGTAGTAGCGACGCTTGTAACCTTTCACTTCCACGCCGGGAAAACGATACTGGTTCACGGCAAAGCGGGCCACCTGGACTTCCGTCAGGTTCGTTTTAACCGGAATTGAGGTGAAACGGTGGGAGCGGGCACGCTCTTTTTTGAACGCGGCGATATCATCGTCGGTCAGATCGACAACGCCTTTTAGCGCTTCAAGCGTATCCTGCACATTATCGACTTTTTCCGGCATCATTTCGATTTGATAAATGGTGCGGTTTAACGCCAGCGGAGTGCCGTTACGGTCGTAGATAATGCCGCGGCTGGGCGCGATGGGCACCAGCTTGATACGGTTTTCGTTTGAACGCGTCTGATAATCGGTAAAGCGGACAATTTGCAGATTATAGAGGTTGGCGATCAGCACGCCGGTAAGCAGCAAAATCCCCGTAAAGGCGACCAGCGCCCGGCGCACAAACAGCGCGGACTCAGCCGTATAGTCGCGAAAAGAATTCTGTAGTTTCATCCGCTGCTTAATCTACCCTGGTCAGTCACTACTCGCGGTGATATGGGTGGTTGGTAGTAATGCTCCACGCGCGATACAGGCTTTCTGCCACCAGTACCCGAACGAGCGGGTGGGGAAGCGTCAGCGCGGAGAGAGACCAACTTTGTTCTGCCGCCGCTTTGCAGGCAGGAGATAACCCTTCAGGCCCGCCAATCAACAGACTGACGTCACGACCATCCTGCTTCCAGCGCTCCAGTTCGTGCGCCAGCTGCGGCGTATCCCAGGGTTTACCTGGAATATCGAGGGTGACGATGCGGTTTTTGCCTGCGGCAGCCAGCATCAGCTCTCCCTCTTTATCGAGAATACGTTTGATATCGGCGTTCTTGCCGCGTTTCCCGGCGGGAATTTCCACCAGTTCGAACGGCATGTCTTTTGGAAAACGACGCAGATATTCAGTAAAACCGGTTTGTACCCAGTCCGGCATTTTGGTGCCGACGGCGACCAGTTGCAACTTCACGCATTAACCCCAGAGTTTTTCCAGCTCATACAGGCGACGGCTCTCTTCCTGCATGACATGGACAATCACATCGCCGAGATCGACAACCACCCAGTCAGCGGTCGCTTCACCTTCAACGCCAAGCGGTAACAGGCCTGCTGCACGCGATTCCTGAACAACGTGGTCGGCAATCGAAACAACATGACGCGTTGAAGTACCGGTGCAGATAATCATGCAGTCGGTGATGCTGGATTTACCCTTAACGTCGATAGCGATGATGTCCTGACCTTTCAGGTCATCAATTTTGTCGATAACAAAATCCTGGAGTGCTTTACCCTGCAAGTTTTCCCCCTGGGGTGAATGAGATTGTATAACTATGAATTCGTGGCCAGACAGTATACCTGAACTGACGCCAGTGTCGGGACAAATGTCTCCGGCCGGGCTTTTGAAGGCGGGTATCATCCCACCCTCCGCCTGAGATTGCATCGCCATTTTTGTAAAACAATTTCTGTAAAGCAATGATCGGCGGGAAAGTCTGGCAGCGGAGGATAACAGTATGGCTTAACCTGTCAAGGCAGGATAATCATTACGCCGCTTTTTCATGCGCCCCCGCTATGCGTCTGCGCTTTTCTGATACAACCCATGCGCGTGAATGTAGTCCAGCACAGCTGATGGCAGCAGATCGTCACAGGCTAATCCCTGCTGCAGACGCTCGCGAATGAGAGTCGCAGAAATATCGAACCACGGCGTCTCTGCCAGATAAATCTTCCCGGCAGGCTGGTTGTGCAAGTCTTCAATATTGTCTGTGAGATGCGCCTCAAGCCACTGCTGGTACTGCTCTTCTCGCATGGTCAGCGGATAGCCCGGACGGCGACAGACAAGCAGGTGGCTGTTTTCCAGAATCGTTTCATACTGGTGCCAGGTGGGAAAATTGAGCAGGGAGTCCTGACCAATAATAAAGGCCAGCGGCGTGTCCGGCCCTTGCTCGGCTCGCCACTCCTGCAGCGTTTGCGACGTCCAGGACGGTGTGTTGCGGCGCAATTCTCGCTCATCAAGGCTAAAAAGCGGTTTATCCGCGATCGCCAGAGCGAGCATCTCTTTTCTCTGCTCGCTGCTCGCTTCAGGTTGCGGACGGTGTGGCGGCACATTATTGGGCATGATGATTACGCGCTGAAGGCCGATCAGATTCGCCAGAATTTCAACCGGCTTCAGATGTCCGTAATGGACCGGGTCGAAGGTACCACCGTACAGGGCCTGTAAAGAATGCATACTATCCATCGATAAATACGTCTGCCAGCGCCTTATGGCAGAGCAGCAGAGAGAGACTTTCCAGCTCCGCCCAGACCGACTGACCATAATCTTGTTTCAACGTAAGCTCAGCGCGCATCAGAAGCTGTACGGCCTGACGCAGCTGTTCATGACTCAGGCGGTTGATGGCCTCGGTGGTCATCGCCCGACGGTTTTGCCACACGCGATGTTTATCAAACAGCGAACGTAATGGCGTATGTGCAGACTGACGCTTGAGGGTAATCAGCAGTAATAATTCACGCTGAAGAGTGCGCAGCAAAATAACCGGTTCGCTACCTTCCAGACGCAGCTGTTGCAGTATATGCAGGGCGCGTTTGCTTTTCGCTGCCAGCAGTGCATCCACCCAGTGGAAGGGCGTAAAGTGCGCGGCATCGTTAACGGCCTGCTCCACGCGTGGCAGTGTCAGCTTACCGTCTGGCCAGAGCAGGGAGAGCCTGTCCAGCGCCTGCGCCAGTGCCAGCAGGTTGCCTTCATAGCAGTAGCAGAGAAGCTGGTTTGCGGCGTCGTCCAGCTGAAGATTGTTTTGCTTCGCTCTTGTCGCGACCCATTTTGGCAGATGGGCTTGCTCAGGCGTCTGACAGGTCACCATAACCGCATTGGCCGCGAGCTGGGTAAACCAGGCCGCGTTTTCCTGCGCTTTGGTGAGCTTGTTGCCGCGCACAATAAACAGCAGATCGCTGTGCAGCAGACTGACCAGCGTTGCCAGCTGTTCATTGATGGCCGCGTTAGGGCCATTCTCCGGCAGCAGGATCTGGATGGTCTGGCGCGATGCGAAGAGGCTCATCGCCTGGCAAAGCGAGAAGAGGGCATTCCAGTCGGTGTTGTTATCCAGCTGGACGGTGTGGTGTTCATCAAAGCCCTGAGCGGCCGCCGCCTGTCGGACGGCATCCAGGCTTTCCTGAAGTAATAACGGATCGTTTCCGAGAAGCAGATACGCCGCGCGCAGCCCTTCATTGAGCTGCGCGCGGAGTTGTTCAGGATACAGCCTGATCATCAGTTACCCATGGAGGCAGAAACAGGAGGCGTGTTGGCATCCGGTTTTTCGATGATGTCAGAACCCTGTTTCGTTGACGCGGCAACGCCCGGCAGCTTACGGATCAGCTGCTCTGCGGCCTTATCGTACATTTCGTTAATGATAATCTGCTGCTCGGCGTCTTTTGCCAGAGCCGTCTGCGGGTTATCGAAGAACGAACGGTACACTTTCGTGCTGATTGGGTAGATGTCTTTACCCGGGATCAGAACGGCGGCATTAACCGACAGGACCATCTGATACTCCGCGGTACGGCCGTCCTGGAAAATGGACGCCGTGTCTTTGGCTAAGGTTGAGCCCAGAACGCGCAGGGATGGAACATCCTGACGTAACGTCCCTTTCTCAATCAACTCAACATCGTTAAGACGCAGCTGGTTTCGAATTGCCCGGCTGAGTGGACCATTCGGATCCGATGAGTCGAAAATCATCGTTTTCATTTCAGCAGGCACTGCCGTGGTATTGCGCAGATGCCAGCCACAACCAGCGGTGACAAGCACCGCCAGAGATAAGAGTATTGTTGCCAGTTGTCGCACGTTTCCTCCCGCGCTTAGCCAACGACCAGATTCAGCAATTTACCCGGTACGTAGATCACTTTACGTACGGTAACGCCCTCAAGATATTTCGCAACCAGATGTTCCTGGCCTGCGCGTTCGCGAACCTGTTCTTCGGTAGCATCGACCGCCACGGTAATTTTACCGCGAACTTTGCCGTTAACCTGGACCACAACCAGCGTGGTGTTTTCCACCATCGCGGATTCGTCAGCCACTGGCCACGGTGCGTTGTCGATATCGCCTTCGCCTTTCAGCTCCTGCCAGAGGGTGAAGCTGACGTGCGGGGTGAACGGGTTCAACATGCGAACGACGGCCAGCAGCGCTTCACGCATTAAGGCACGATCCTGCTCGCCGTCCTGCGGGGCTTTTGCCAGCTTGTTCATCAGTTCCATAATAGCCGCAATTGCGGTATTGAAGGTCTGACGACGACCAATATCATCGGTCACTTTTGCAATCGTTTTATGAACATCACGACGCAGCGCCTGCTGATCTTCAGTCAGTGCCGCGACGTTCACTGCCGGAGCATCACCCTGAGAGGTGTGCTCGTAAACCAGTTTCCAGACACGCTTCAGGAAGCGGTTAGCCCCTTCAACGCCCGATTCCTGCCATTCCAGGGTCATGTCAGCCGGAGAGGCAAACATCATAAACAGACGCACGGTATCTGCGCCGTAACGCTCAACCATCACCTGAGGGTCGATGCCGTTGTTTTTAGACTTCGACATCTTGCTCATGCCGGTATAAACCAGTTCATGACCTTCGGCGTCTTTCGCCTTCACGATACGGCCTTTCTCGTCGCGCTCAACGATCGCGTCAACCGGAGACACCCAGTTACGCTCGCCGTTCGCCCCGACGTAGTAGAAGGCATCGGCCAGCACCATTCCCTGACACAGCAGCTGTTTTGCTGGTTCGTCAGAGTTGACCATGCCTGCGTCGCGCATCAGCTTGTGGAAGAAGCGGAAGTAGAGCAGGTGCATGATGGCGTGTTCAATACCACCGATGTAGATGTCCACAGGCAGCCAGTAGTTTGCTGCATCGGAATCCAGCATGCCTTCCTGATACTGCGGGCAGGTGTAACGCGCGTAGTACCATGACGATTCCATAAAGGTATCAAAGGTGTCAGTTTCACGCAGCGCTGGCTGGCCGTTAACGGTCGTTTTTGCCCACTCAGGGTCGGCTTTGATTGGGCTGGTGATACCGTCCATGATCACGTCTTCCGGCAGGATCACCGGGAGTTGATCTTCTGGCGTTGGCATCACGGTACCATCTTCCAGCGTCACCATTGGGATAGGTGCTCCCCAGTAGCGCTGGCGAGAGACACCCCAGTCGCGCAGGCGGTAGTTGACTTTACGCTCACCGACGCCCAGCGACGCTAACTTGTCGGCAATCGCGTTGAAGCCATCTTCAAAGCTCAGACCGCTGAATTCACCCGAGTTGAACAGGGTGCCTTTTTCGGTCAGGGCTTGTGCGGAGAGGTCTGGCTCAGAACCGTCAGCCGCGAGGATGACAGGTTTAATGGTCAGGCCATATTTGGTGGCAAATTCGTAGTCACGCTGATCGTGGCCTGGAACGGCCATGACGGCACCCGTACCGTACTCCATCAGCACGAAGTTGGCTGCCCAGACAGGGATTGCTTCGCCCGTCAGTGGATGGATAGCCTTAAAGCCGGTATCAACGCCTTTCTTCTCCATCGTCGCCATGTCGGCTTCGGCCACTTTGGTGTTGCGGCACTCGTCGATGAAGGCCGCCAGCTCCGGGTTGTTTTCCGCGGCTTTCTGCGCCAGCGGGTGACCAGCGGCCACGGCCAGATAGGTCGCACCCATGAAGGTGTCCGGACGGGTAGTGTAGACGGTCAGGGTCCGATCGTCGTTCTCAACATTGAAGGTGATCTCCACGCCTTCTGAACGGCCGATCCAGTTACGCTGCATAGTCTTGACGGTATCAGGCCAGTGATCCAGATTATCCAGATCGTTCAGCAGCTCGTCAGCGTAGGCGGTGATTTTGATAAACCACTGTGGGATCTCTTTACGCTCAACTTTGGTATCACAACGCCAGCAGCAGCCGTCGATAACCTGCTCGTTCGCCAGTACGGTCTGGTCGTTCGGGCACCAGTTAACGGCAGAGGTCTTCTTGTACACCAGGCCTTTTTTGTACAGCTCGGTGAAGAATTTCTGCTCCCAGCGGTAGTATTCCGGGGTGCAGGTCGCCAGCTCGCGGCTCCAGTCATAGCCAAAGCCCAGCATTTTGAGCTGGTTTTTCATGTACGCGATGTTGTCGTACGTCCACGGGGCAGGTGCCGTGTTGTTTTTGACCGCCGCGCCTTCTGCAGGCAGACCAAACGCATCCCAGCCGATTGGCTGCAGGACGTTTTTGCCGAGCATACGCTGGTAGCGGGCAATCACATCACCAATGGTGTAGTTACGCACGTGGCCCATGTGTAGTCGACCAGAAGGATAGGGAAGCATCGACAGGCAGTAATACTTCTCTTTGCTCTCGTCTTCGGTTACTTCAAAGGTGCGCTTCTCGTCCCAGTGTTGCTGGACTTTTGATTCTATCTCTTCCGGGCGGTATTGCTCTTGCATGGCAGCCAGTGGTCCTGTTTTCAATACAGCTACAAATGTAGCCAATGGATGTGGTAATTCAGATCCGCATAGCATAGCCCAAACGCCCGCGCCAAAACAGCCTTTCGCACAAATGCGCGCGTGAGGAATTTGTCGGGTCTGTGGTTCACCTGGCAAAGCGGTGGCGAAATAAGGTCTATTATTAGAGTCAGTTACTTACCCGGGAGGCAAAATGATGAACAAGGTTGCTCAATTTTACCGAGAACTGGTGACAACACTGACGGAACGGCTGCGTAACGGCGAGCGTGATATTGATGCGCTGGTGGAACAGGCGCGGGCCCGCGTGACGCAAACGGGTGAGTTAACGCGAACCGAAGTGGAAGAGGTGACGCGCGCCGTACGCCGCGACCTGGAAGAGTTTGCGCGAAGCTACGAAGAGAGTCAGAACGAGGTTACCGACAGCGTCTTTATGCGGGTAATTAAAGAAAGCCTGTGGCAGGAGTTGGCGGATATCACCGATAAAACGCAGCTGGAGTGGCGTGAAGTCTTTCAGGACCTCAACCACCACGGGGTCTATCACAGCGGAGAAGTGGTCGGGCTGGGGAATCTGGTGTGCGAGAAATGCCATCACCACATTGCGGTCTATACGCCGGATGTGTTGCCGCTGTGTCCAAAGTGTGGACACGATCAGTTCCAGCGTCGGCCGTTTGAGCCCTAAGTAAAAGCCGCCCTCTGCCTTCAGGTCAGAGGGAGGGCATCAGGCCACAGAGCAGTCTACCATGCCCGGTGGCCATCGCTTACCGGGCCTGACTGTAATAGTTGAGTCTTTCCGCCAGCAAATCCACGAACGCTTCCCGGTCGATATCCACCATCAGCGTGGTGTTGGGTTGATTGCCCGTCAGCGAATAGTAGTCCACCACCGTCATACCCTGAGTGTATTTCCCCTGGGTTTCCACGCCTACCCACCGTTCTACCGTGGTAAACATCTCCGGTTTGAGCAGCCAGGCAATGGTGCACGGATCGTGCAGCGGCGCGCCGTGAAAACCCCATTTCTCGGCTTTGTGATACTCCATAAAGAAGTCCAGCAATTCTGCGACGGTTGTCGCCACCGGGTTGCCAATGGCACGAAAGCGCGCAATGTCGTGCGCCATTATTTGTGCGCGATGGGTGACGTCCAGGCCGGCCATGACAATCGGCAGGCCAGACTGGAAGACAATCTCTGCGGCTTCCGGATCGACAAAAATGTTGAACTCCGCCGCTGGCGTCCAGTTCCCGAGTCCCATTGTGCCGCCCATGATCACGATTCGGGCGATTTTACTGTGCAATTCCGGATGGCTGTTCAGCAGCAGCGCAACGTTGGTTTGCGGGCCGGTGGCCACCAGCGTGACCGGTTCCGCGCTTTCACGCAGCACTTTTGCCATCAACTCTACGGCGGTGCAGGGTTGCGCTTCAAACCCCGGTTCGGGCAGTGCCGGGCCATCCAGCCCACTTTCACCGTGCACGTTGTCGGCAATGATCAGATCGCGCATGAGCGGTTTGACGGCACCACCGGCGACCGGTATATCGGTGCGTTTGAGCAACGTCAGCATACGCAGGACATTACGCAGCGTTTTCTCCGGGGTCTGGTTTCCGGCAGAAGACGTAACGGCTTTGACGTCCAGTTCAGGGGAGGCAAGTGCAAGGACGAGGGCGATCGCGTCATCATGACCCGGGTCGCAATCGAGAAGGATAGGTTGTGCCATAGCGTGCTCCATACGTAGCATTATTTTGTGACAAGGTTAACGCTGCAATGTGACGCCGACGAGAAGAAGAGAGCTAAAGCGTGAAGCAGTGCGCAATCCGCAGATTGCGCACCGGGGAGATTAGTGCAGGATTTTGGCGAGGAAGTCTTTTGCTCGCTCGGATTTTGGATTGGCGAAGAACTCTTCTTTCGGCGAGTCTTCAACAATCTTCCCTTCGTCCATGAAGATCACGCGGTTCGCCACTTTGCGGGCAAAGCCCATTTCGTGGGTCACCACCATCATCGTCATCCCTTCGTGCGCCAGCTCAACCATTACGTCCAGCACTTCGTTGATCATCTCGGGATCGAGAGCGGAAGTCGGTTCATCAAACAGCATGGCGACCGGATCCATACACAGGGCCCGGGCAATAGCCACACGCTGCTGCTGACCGCCAGAGAGCTGCGCCGGGAATTTATCAGCATGCGCAGAGAGTCCCACGCGTTCCAGCAGCTTCAGACCTTTATCGCGCGCGAGCTTTTTATCGCGTTTCAGCACTTTTACCTGCGCCAGCGTCAGGTTCTCAATAATGGAGAGGTGCGGAAACAGCTCAAAGTGCTGGAACACCATGCCGACGTGGGAACGCAGCTGAGCAAGGTTGGTTTTCCTGTCATTGACTTTGGTGCCATTGACGAGGATCTCACCTTGCTGTACCGGCTCCAGGCCATTAACGGTTTTGATCAGCGTGGATTTACCGGAGCCGGATGGCCCACATACCACCACCACGTCACCTTTTTTCACTTCGGTTGAGCAGTCGGTCAGCACCTGAAAGTGCCCATACCATTTAGAAACATTTTTCAGGGAAATCATTATACAGTCCTTTTCTTCAGCCAGCTGACCAACAGCGACGCGCTTAAACTAATCACAAAATAGACGCCACCCGCGAAGAGCACCATTTCGACCTGCGTACCGTCACGTTCACCGATGGTAGACGCGGTACGGAAGAAGTCTGCCAGGCTCAGTACGTAGACCAGAGAGGTATCCTGGAACAGTACGATGCCCTGGGTCAGCAGGAGGGGGACCATGGCGCGAAACGCCTGCGGCAGAATAATGAGCTGCATGGATTGCCAGTGCGTCATCCCCAGCGCCAGCGCGGCGCTGGACTGCCCACGGGAAATACTCTGAATACCCGCGCGGATAATCTCTGAATAGTAAGCAGCCTCAAACATTGAGAACGCGACCATCGCGGAGATCAGGCGGATATCGGTTTTCGGCGACAGCCCCAGCACGTTTTGCAGAAAGCCGGGAACAATCAGGTAAAACCACAGCAGTACCATCACCAGGGGGATGGAGCGGAAAACGTTAACGTAGGCTGTGGCAAACCAGGCGAACGGTTTAAAGGCCGACAGGCGCATGACCGCCAGCAGGGTGCCCCAGACGATACCCACCACAATAGCAATCACGGTGATTTTTAAGGTGATCAGCAGGCCATCCAGCAGGTAAGGCATGGATGGAACGATAGAACTCCAGTCAAATTCGTACATTATTTGCCCCCCAGATTGCCCGGCAGGCGGATTTTGCGTTCAACCAGGTTCATCACCAGCATGATGAAAGTGTTAATCAGAACATAGGCGAGTGTGATCGCCGTGAAGGATTCCCACGCGTGAGCGGAATAATCCAGCAGCTTGCCCGCCTGTGCGGCCATATCCACCAGACCGATGGTCGAGGCGATGGCCGAGTTTTTCACCAGGTTCATCATCTCAGACGTCATCGGTGGAACAATGACGCGGTAAGCGTTAGGCAGCAGTACGTAGCGGTAAGTTTGTGGCAGCGTCAGGCCCATCGCCAGGCCAGCATTTTTTTGTCCGCGCGGCAGTGACTGAATGGCGGCACGCACCTGCTCGCAAACGCGCGCGGCGGTGAAAAGCCCCAGACAGAGCATGGAGGAGACAAAGAACTGCACGTTCGGATCCAGTTCCGACTTAAACCACATGCCAATATTTTCCGGCAGCAGTTCCGGGACGACCAGATACCAGGTGAAAAATTGCACAATCAGCGGAACGTTACGGAACAGTTCCACATACAGGGTGCCGAGAGATGAGAGAAAACGGTTAGGCACGGTGCGCAAAATACCGAACAGTGAACCGACAAGAAACGCGATAATCCACGACGTAATCGATAAGGCGACGGTAACCTGAAAACCGCTCCACAGCCAGCCAAGATAGGTGGTGTTGCCGAACGGGGCTTGTTGCAGGAATATGCCCCAGTTCCAGTCTATTGACATAATAAACTCCAGAAAAAAAAGGGTAGCAGCGCTACCCTCGAAGATTGGTGAGAAGCTCATTTTTCGCGCTGAGTGGGGAACGACCACTCAACGTATAGTCTGTCCATGCTTCCCGACAATCGAGAGGGCAGGAGATCCCGCCCCTGTTGTTCTAATTAGTTAAGAGCCTTGTCGTTTGGTGATTTGAACAGCGCTTTCATGTCGTCAGACAGTTCGAAGTTCATGTTAAGATTTTTGGGTGGAATCGGGTTATTGAACCATTTATCGAACCATTTTTCCGCTTCACCGGAGGTCTGAACCTGAGCGATGGTGTCATCGATCAGCTTCTTGAACTGCGGATCGTCTTTACGCAGCATACAACCGTACGCTTCTTTAGATTGCGCCGTGCCGACGATATCCCAGTTGTCTGGTTTCTTCGCTTTTGCACGTTCGCCTGCCAGCAGGGCATCATCCATCATAAACGCCACAGCACGGCCACTTTCCAGGGTACGGAAAGAGTCGCCATGATCTTTCGCGCTGATGATGCGCATATCCATTTTCTTCTCGTCGTTCAGCTTGTGCAGCAACACTTCGGAAGTGGTACCGGAGGTAACAACAACGGCTTTACCTTTCAGATCTGCAAAGTCTTTGATCTCGCCGCCTTTCTTGGTCAGCAGGCGGGTGCCCACGACGAAGATGGTGTCAGAGAAGGCAGCCTGTTTCTGACGTTCAAGGTTGTTGGTGGTGGAACCGCACTCAAAATCGAACGTGCCGTTTTGCAGCAGTGGAATACGGTTTTGTGAAGTGATTGGAATCAGCTTCACCTGCAGGTCAGGTTTGTTCAGCTTTTTCTTCACAGCTTCAACGATAGCGTTGGAGTAATCCTGTGAATAGCCCACGACTTTTTGCGTGTTGTCGTAGTAAGAGAACGGGACAGAAGATTCACGGTGGCCGACCACGATCACGCCGTTTTTGGCAATCTTGTCGAGAGTGCTCCCGGCAGCCGGAGCATCTTCAGCGTGAACGACGCTTGCCGACATCCCCATAACCAGCATTGCTGTGGCCAGTTTACGTAATTGCATACCCAACTCCTTTCTTATCAGCGCCAGTGACGCATTGATACCCATTGTGATGTTGTTATATCTCGCGCTATGCGAGTGCAGTGTTATGCAAGCTTGTTAACATTTAGTCTGGCTTAATGTAAAGATTTTGCTGCGTTATTGTTTATTTTTGCGAAGCGCGCCGCACCAATCAGAGGCAAATATCTCTCGTTGCACTGTTTCGGTGCTACCGGTGATCTACGCTGGTGCGACGAAGTTGCACGTTAAGCCAAACTGCGTTTACGTGGGGAAATAAAGCAAGAGACGTGCCAGAAATGCCCTCTCCCAACGGGAGAGGGGAAGGGAGGGGAAATTATCGACGACGCTGACGCAAGCTCATCAGCACCGCGCCAAATCCGAACAGCGCGGTCAGGATCCACAGCGGCCAGTTGCCGGTGCGGGCATAAGGCGTCAGGCCCGTCGCAGGCGTGACGTTGGTCGTCAGCACTTCACGGGTGAACTGCGGGATCATGGCCTGGATTTCGCCCTGCGGGCCAATCACGGCGGTAATGCCGTTGTTGGTGCTACGCAGCAGCGGGCGCGCCAGCTCCAGGGAGCGCATCCGCGCCATCTGGAAATGCTGCCACGGGCCAATCGACTTACCAAACCAGGCATCGTTGGAGATAGTCAGCAGGAAGTCAGTGTCCGGACGGAAGTTATCGCGCACCTGCTCGCCGAGGATAATTTCGTAGCAGATGGCCGCCGTAAGGGCAAAACCGTGCGCATGCAGCTGGGGCTGAACGTACGGGCCACGGCTGAATGAGGACATCGGCAGGTCAAAGAACGGTGCTAACGGGCGCAGAATGGACTCCAGCGGTACAAATTCGCCAAACGGTACCAGGTGATTCTTGTTATACCGGTCAGTGGAGTTGTAGCTGTATTCGCTGTCTTTACCCAGCGTAATGATGGTGTTGTAGGTGTCATAGCGGTTCTGCTGATTCAGACGCGCATCGACAATCCCCGTAACCAGCGTACTGCCGCGAGCCAGCAGTAGATCGTTCATCATGTTCAGGAACGGCTGCTGGTTAATTTCCAGATCCGGAATCGCCGACTCTGGCCAGATGATCAGCTGCGATTTACCCATGACCGCCTCGGTGGCGTTAGCGTAGATCTTCAGCGTGTTCAGCAGCTCTTTCTCGTCCCATTTCATTGACTGAGGGATATTCCCCTGCACCATTGAAACCTGTGTAGTGCGCTCTGGCACCAGGCTGTACCACTGGATATAACGCAGTGGGAAAGGTAGGGCAAACAACACCAGCGCCACGACCAGCGTCTTCCAGCTACGTGTGACCAGCACCAGGACCAGCAGTCCGCTCACCACCATCAACAGGAAGTTAATCGCTTCAACGCCCATTACCGGAGCAAGCCCCTTTAGCGGGCCATCAATCTGACTGTAACCGAACTGCAGCCACGGGAAGCCAGTCAGTACCCAGCCGCGAAGGAACTCGGTAATTTGCCAGACAACCGGCGCAGCAATGGCAACGCGCAGCCAGGTGGTTTTTGGCCACAGGCGAGAAAGGATACCCGCGAACAGGCCGGTATAGAGCGAGAGATAAGCGGCCAGCAGCACCACGAGGAAGACGTTAACGGGTCCTGGCATACCGCCAAACTGGGCGATGCTGACATAGACCCAGTTGATGCCGGAGCCAAACAGCCCCAGTCCCCAGAAGTAGCCAATCGCTGCCGCCTGGACGGGACGACGATTCAGGGTTAAACCCTGAAGTCCCATCAGGGAGAGAATGGCTGCAGGCCAGATATCGTAAGGAGAAAAAGCCAGCG
This sequence comes from Enterobacter sp. MEB024, assembly GCF_030209635.1. Classification (NCBI taxonomy): domain Bacteria; kingdom Pseudomonadati; phylum Pseudomonadota; class Gammaproteobacteria; order Enterobacterales; family Enterobacteriaceae; genus Enterobacter; species Enterobacter sp. MEB024. The sequence continues at coordinate 459,172 of NZ_JARVRQ010000001.1, forward strand.
TTCCGCTGGCTCCGAGTAACAGCGCCAGCAGCAGACGTACGCGCTGGCGTTCAAGTAATGGGGCAAATGCCATTTACATTAATCTTCCAGTTTTGGCACCGGTGAGTCGTCCGGCGTTCTGACATGAACCTGTATAATACGTCGGCTGTCGGCCATTGCCACTTTGAACTGGTAACCGTCGATGTCAACGGTCTCGCCGCGTGCCGGAAGGTGACCAAAGGCCTGCATCACCAGCCCGCCAATGGTATCGACCTCTTCATCGCTGAAATGGGTACTAAAGGCGTCGTTAAAGTCCTCAATCGAGGCCAGCGCACGAACGGTCCAGGTGTGACGGCTAAGCTGACGGAAGTCGATATCCTCTTCTTCGTCATACTCATCTTCGATTTCGCCCACGATCAGCTCAAGGATATCTTCGATCGTGACGAGACCGGAAACGCCACCAAATTCATCAATAACAATCGCCATGTGGTAGCGCTGAGAGCGAAACTCTTTCAGCATCCGATCCACACGTTTACTTTCCGGCACAACCACGGCCTGGCGTAACACTTTTTCCATGCTGAAGGCTTCGGCATCGCTGCGCATAAACGGCAGCAGATCTTTCGCCATCAAAATCCCTTCAATGTGATCTTTATCTTCGCTGATGACCGGGAAACGCGAGTGTGCGGATTCGATGATCACATCGAGGCACTCGTCCAGAGTCTGGTTACGTTTCAGGGTGATCATCTGCGAGCGGGGGATCATGATGTCGCGAACGCGCTGGTCGGCGATGTCCATTACCCCTTCGAGCATTTCGCGCGTATCTTCATCGATAAGGTCGTTTTGCCCGGAATCACGAATCAGCTCCAGCAGTTCGTCACGGTTTTTAGGTTCGCCGTGGAAAAGCTGGTTCAGAATGAGGGAGAAAAATCCCTTTTTGGTGTTTGTCGTGTCGCTACTGTGTGAATTGTCGTCGCTCATGGCGTTTGTTAAGGGTTCTCTTGTTAGTTCAACGTTTACCGCCGCGCTATTTCCCTACGCGGCGGCATGTTAGTCAGTCGGTCGACTGACTATTCTTTCTCGGCAATGTACGGATCCTCATAGCCCAGAGCAAGCATTATCTCTGTCTCGAGGGACTCCATCTCTTCCGCTTCGTCATCTTCAATATGGTCGTAGCCGAGCAGATGCAGGCTACCGTGTACCACCATATGCGCCCAGTGGGCTTCCAGCGGTTTTTGCTGCTCTTTAGCTTCCTGTTCCACGACCTGGCGGCAGATGATCAGATCGCCCAGCAGCGGCATCTCAATTCCCGGTGGGGCTTCGAAGGGGAAAGAGAGCACGTTGGTCGGCTTATCTTTCCCGCGGTAGGTCAGGTTAAGCTCATGGCTTTCGGCTTCATCCACCAGACGAATCGTGACTTCTGATTCTTCCTGAAACGGGGGGATAACCGCATCCAGCCATGTCTGAAACTGCGCCTCTTCTGGCAAGCCGGAATTATCGTCACATGCCAGTTGTAAATCGAGGATCACCTGACTCATTTTTGTTCTTGCTCCTGCGCTTCGCGCTTACGTTCTGCGGCCAGTTCTGCCTTACGCTTCTGATCTGCTTCTTCCCATGCTTCATAAGCGTTAACGATGCGCGCCACAACCGGGTGACGGACCACGTCTTCGCTGTGGAAGAAGTTAAAGCTGATTTCGTCGACGTCGGCCAGCACTTCAATGGCATGGCGCAGACCCGATTTGGTGCTGCGCGGCAGGTCAATCTGCGTGACGTCACCGGTAATGACCGCTTTTGAGTTAAAGCCGATACGTGTCAGGAACATTTTCATCTGTTCGATGGTGGTGTTCTGGCTTTCATCAAGAATAATGAAAGCATCATTCAGCGTACGGCCGCGCATATAGGCGAGCGGGGCAACTTCAATCACGTTACGCTCAATCAGCTTCTCCACTTTCTCAAAGCCGAGCATCTCGAACAGTGCGTCGTATAACGGACGAAGGTAAGGGTCAACCTTCTGGCTCAGATCGCCTGGCAGGAAGCCCAGTTTTTCACCCGCTTCCACCGCCGGACGGGTCAGCAGGATGCGACGAATCTCCTGGCGTTCGAGCGCATCAACCGCCGCGGCAACGGCCAGATAGGTTTTACCCGTACCCGCCGGGCCCACACCGAAGGTGATGTCATGGTCGAGAATGTTGGCGATGTACTGCGCCTGGTTTGGCGTACGCGGCTTAATAACGCCACGTTTGGTCTTAATATTGATGGCCTTGCCATAGTCCGGCACACTTTCTGCGCTTTGCTCAAGCACGCGCGCCTCTTTGATCGCGAGGTGGATCTGTTCTGGCTCGATATCCTGTATTTCACCGCGCATTGGGGCGGTATCCACATACAGGCTACGCAGAATATCCGCAGCGGCGTTGACGCAGAGAGGGCGTCCTGTGAGTTTGAAATGATTATCGCGACGATTGATTTCGATACCCAGACGTCGCTCCAGTTGTTTGATATTGTCATCAAACGGCCCGCACAGGCTCAGCAGGCGAGCGTTGTCTGCTGGCTCAAGGCTAATTTCACGCGTATCTATGTTCAAACTGTTCCTCTTTGATTGTTTAACTGACCCGGTGCCACCTGGTGTAATAAAACGGTCATTACCGAAATTATTCACGCCATAGAATAAAGGCGCAAGCGTTGCGGAAGATATTGGGGGCGATGAGAGGAAATACAAGGCCTGCCGAACCGGCAGGCCGGATGGCGTTATGGCTGGTAAATACCGACGCCAGCGTCGCTTTCTTTGCGGGTGCGGGACATGACGGATTCCGGCGACTGTGCGATACGCAGACCCATTTCGTCTTCGGTACGGACCACTTTCGCGCGCAGGGAGTTGGTCAGCACGTCGACAATCTCCACGTCCACAAATTTACCGACCATGTCTGGCGTGCCTTCAAAGTTCACGACGCGGTTATTTTCGGTGCGTCCTGACAGCTCCATAATGCTCTTACGGGAAGTGCCTTCCACCAGAATACGCTGGACGGTGCCGACCATACGACGGCTCCAGGCGTTGGCCTGCTGGTTGATACGCTCCTGCAGAATATACAGACGCTGCTTTTTCTCTTCTTCCGGCACATCGTCGACCATATCGGCCGCAGGAGTACCTGGACGCGCTGAGAAGATAAAGCTGTAGCTGACGTCAAAATTCACTTCGCCAATGAGCTTCATCGTGCGCTCAAAGTCATCCGTGGTTTCGCCCGGGAAGCCAACGATAAAGTCGGAGCTAATCTGGATATCTGGGCGGGCTTCACGCAGCTTGCGGATGATGGATTTGTACTCCAGTACCGTATGTGGACGTCCCATCAGGTTCAGCACGCGGTCGGAACCGCACTGAATCGGCAGATGCAGGAAGCTCACCAGCTCTGGCGTATCGCGATACACATCAATGATGTCATCGGTAAATTCCATCGGGTGGCTGGTGGTGAAGCGAAGGCGGTCGATGCCGTCGATCGCGGCCACCAGGCGCAGCAGTTCTGCAAAGCTGCCGGTGGTACCGTCGTAGTTCTCGCCGCGCCAGGCGTTGACGTTCTGGCCCAGCAGGTGAATTTCACGCACACCCTGTGCCGCCAGTTGCGCCACTTCAAACAGAATGTCGTCGGTCGGACGGCTCACTTCTTCGCCGCGGGTATACGGTACGACACAATAGGTGCAGTACTTGTTACAGCCTTCCATAATGGAGACGTAGGCTGTTGGACCATCCGCGCGTGGTTCTGGCAGACGGTCAAATTTTTCGATTTCCGGGAAGCTTACGTCAACCACCGGGCGGCGATTCTCGCGAACGGCGTTGATCATCTCCGGCAGGCGGTGCAGCGTCTGCGGGCCAAAAATAATATCAACATAGTGAGCACGCTGGCGGATCAGTTTGCCTTCCTGCGAGGCCACACAGCCACCCACGCCAATGATCACATCGGGTCTTTTGCGTTTGATAAGCTTCCAGCGGCCCAGTTGATGGAACACCTTCTCCTGCGCCTTCTCACGGATCGAACAGGTATTGAGCAGCAACACGTCCGCTTCGTTCGCGTTGTCAGTCAGTTGATACCCGTGCGTGGCATCCAGCAGATCGGCCATCTTGGATGAATCGTATTCGTTCATCTGACAGCCCCAGGTTTTTATATGGAGTTTTTTTGTCATCGACTTGCTCATGCTCAGGAATGCAGGGCGCGTATTGTAATGCTTTGCTGCGGTTGTGACCAGTATGAAGGTTGTCAACCTCAAGACCGAAAAAATCCGGTAAACTTAAGGTATATACCATTAAGGATAATTGACCATGACTCTCCAACAAACCGAAATTGCCGTTGTCGGCGGCGGTATGGTCGGCGGCGCACTCGCGCTGGGGCTGGCGCAGCAGGGATTTGAGGTGACGGTTATCGAGCAGGCTGCCCCTGTTGCGTTTGACCCGACGGCAAAGCCGGATGTGCGAATTTCAGCTATCAGCGCCGCCTCTGTCGATCTGCTGCGCGGGCTGGGCGTCTGGGATGCCGTGCTCGGGATGCGCGCGCACCCCTACAGCCGTCTCGAAACCTGGGAGTGGGAGAATGCGCATGTCGCGTTTGATGCCGCTGAACTGAAGCTGCCCCGTCTGGGCTATATGGTGGAAAACACGGTCCTCCAGCTGGCGCTCTGGCAGGCCCTGGAGGCGCATCCGAAAGTGACGCTGCGCGTCCCGGCGTCACTTAAAGCACTGCATCCCCACGAAGGCGGGTATTTGCTTGAGCTGGATAAGGGTGATGAGCTGGCCGCGAGGCTGGTTGTCGGAGCGGATGGTGCCAACTCACAGGTCAGGCAAATGGCGGGAATTGGCATTCATGCCTGGCAGTACCAGCAGGCGTGCATGCTGATCACCGTGCAGTGTGAGAATGACCCGGGTGAGAGCACCTGGCAGCACTTTACCCCGAATGGCCCGCATGCTTTTTTACCGTTGTTTGATCGCTGGGCGTCGCTGGTGTGGTATGACAAACCGGCGCGCATTCGTCAGTTGCAGGGGCTTTCAATGGAACAGCTGCAGCGAGAGATCCATCAGCACTTCCCACGCCGTCTGGGCAACGTCATGCCGGTTGCCGCCGGGGCGTTTCCGCTTACCCGTCGCCATGCATTGCAGTATGCCCGTGCAGGGCTGGCGCTGGTGGGGGATGCGGCACACACCATTCACCCGCTGGCGGGGCAGGGCGTGAACCTGGGATACCGTGACGTTGAGGCTTTATTGGATGTGCTGGGCAAGGCGCGCGCTCACGCGGAGGCCTGGGCCAGCCATCCGGTACTGAAACGTTACCAGACGCGACGTATGGCGGATAACTTTATCATGCAGTCGGGGATGGATCTGTTTTACGCCGGGTTCAGTAACGATCTTGGTCCGGTGCGCATTCTGCGTAACATTGGGTTGATGGCGGCGGAGCGTGCCGGTGGGCTGAAGCGTCAGGCGCTGAAGTACGCGTTAGGCCTTTAATCTGGGCGCCTTCTCCTGCGGGAGAGGGCTTTCGGATGCGGTACATAATCCAACAAAAACAAAAAAGCCCGCAGAGCGGGCTTTTTTGTTACTAAGTGGCTGGGGTGCAGGGATTCGAACCCCGGAATGCTGGTATCAGAAACCAGAGCCTTACCGCTTGGCGACACCCCAATTGCGTTAAACAATGTGCTTAACGACTTTTTTAAATTGGCTGGGGTACGAGGATTCGAACCTCGGAATGCCGGAATCAGAATCCGGTGCCTTACCGCTTGGCGATACCCCAACAATTTTTTCTCGTCTACCGAATCATTCGACAGATGACTAATTTGGTGGCTACGACGGGATTCGAACCTGTGACCCCATCATTATGAGTGATGTGCTCTAACCAACTGAGCTACGTAGCCAGTACTGCAATCTTCGATGGCTGGGGTACCTGGATTCGAACCAGGGAATGCCGGTATCAAAAACCGGTGCCTTACCGCTTGGCGATACCCCAATACCGCGGAGAACCGCAAAATCGAAGAAATATGGCTGGGGTACCTGGATTCGAACCAGGGAATGCCGGTATCAAAAACCGGTGCC
>NZ_JARVRQ010000005.1:0-428565 GCF_030209635.1 Enterobacter sp. MEB024
GGGTTTTTGCTATCTGCACTAAATGAGATGAATGACTGTCCACTCCGCTTTCTATAAAAGAACGCGGCTTATCGGTCAGCTTCAACTTTTTACACAACCCCGCTTCGGCGGGGTTTTTGCTGTCTGCGCTAAACGAGATGAATGACTGTCCACTCCGCTTTCTATAAAAGAACGCGGCTTATCGGCCAGCTTCAACTTTTTACACAACCCCGCTTCGGCGGGGTTTTTCTTTTATCGGCCTTAGAAATTGCAAGCAAGGGCCACCCGATGCATCGCTCACACGACATCAATTATCATATTTGCGACATTAAGCACATTTCACTGCTTTCACCCCTTCAGTCTCTTTTTCACATCTGCTGGCGATCGTAATTACAAAATTTCACGCTAAAGAATCCTGATTCTGCAGTATTGTTAAGTTGTTATGAATGTTGCTTTTATGATCGTGAATGTTTTCTTATTTGATATATGTATATTGAATTCAAAAACATTTAGCTCATGAATGTGTGATGCATTCCACTGTTTCCCGAAAGTCAGCAATATCACCCCAGACAAATTTGATAAATTGAAAGAATGTTTTAAACAAATTACGGTTATTTATTAATCTTTAATTGCCTGAAAGATAGTCTTTATCGATTTTTTTAGCGCCGAAAAATTTACCTGTGTTATCGCCATAAAATAAATTTATTACTGCTCTTTTTGTTGATCAATATCAGCGTTATGGCGTATTTATTTTAATGTAACTCATTGATAATAAAGTGTTTTAATGGATTATTGTTATGCTGATTAAGGGTGTGAAAAAGCAAATTGTGAGTAACAGCACATACCCCCGTCAGCCATATTGAGTAGAATCCACCCCGTCATAGGGAAATAAGCGCAGAATATTATGAACACTATTATTCTACCGAAAACACAGCACCTCGTGGTATTTCAGGAAGTCATTAAAAGTGGCTCCATTGGTTCTGCTGCAAGACAACTGGGCCTGACGCAACCTGCCGTCAGCAAAATTATCAGCGATATCGAATCTTACTTTGGCGTTGAAGTCATGGTGCGCAAAAACACCGGCGTTAAACTGACTGCGGCAGGCCAGGTATTACTCTCGTACTCTGAGTCGATCACCCGTGAGATGAAAAACATGGTGAGCGAGATTAACAGCCTCAGTTTCAGTACCGTCATGGATGTCTCCTTTGGTTACCCGTCGCTCATTGGCTTCACCTTCCTGTCCGAAATGATCAAAAAATTCAAGGAAGTGTTCCCGAAAGCGCGTGTCTCGATGTACGAAGCTCAGCTGTCCTCTTTCCTGCCGGCCATTCGCGACGGTCGGCTGGATTTTGCCATCGGCACCTTAAGTGATGAAATGCTGCTGCAGGATCTTCATGTCGAGCCGCTGTTTGAGTCTGAGTTTGTCCTGGTAGCCAACAAATCACGAACGTGCACCGGCTCGACTACACTGGCATCACTCACGGATGAACAGTGGGTGATGCCGCAAACCGATATGGGCTACTACAAAGAACTTCTGACCACCCTGCAAGACAATCACATCAGCATTGAAAACATCGTCCAGACCGATTCCGTCGTGACCATTTACAACCTTGTCCTGAATGCCGATTACCTGACGGTTATTCCCCGCGACATGATTGCGCCATTCGGTTCCGACCAGTTTATTGTACTGCCGGTGGAAGATGAATTACCCATAGCGCGTTATGCCGCCGTGTGGTCAAAAAATTACAGAATTAAGAAATCGGCGTCAGTATTAGTCGAACTGGCAAAACAATACGCGTCACTGACCAGTGAAAGACGACGATGATTAAATAACCCTCTGATAACACGTTAACCTTTTTAAAAACACCCAGAGCTTATTTTATCCGTGCTCTGATACCCTGACTTTGCCTGAAGAAAATGAATTATTATAACGAGGATATTATGCATATTACCTACGATCTCCCGGTGACCATTGAAGATATTCAGGACGCCAGAAAACGACTGGCAGGCAAAATATATAAAACCGGCATGCCGCGCTCAAATTATCTCAGCGAACGCTGTAAAGGTGAGATATTCCTGAAGTTTGAAAATATGCAGCGTACTGGCTCCTTCAAGATCCGCGGTGCGTTTAATAAATTAAGTTCGCTGACCGAAGCTGAAAAACGTAAAGGCGTGGTCGCCTGTTCTGCAGGCAACCACGCGCAGGGCGTGTCGCTCTCCTGTGCAATGCTCGGTATCGACGGCAAAGTGGTCATGCCGATGGGCGCGCCGAAATCTAAAGTCGCCGCCACCCGTGACTACTCGGCTGAAGTGGTGCTGCACGGCGAAAACTTCAACGACACCATCGCCAAAGTCAGCGAAATCGTGGAGCTGGAAGGGCGCATTTTTATCCCACCGTATGACGATCCGAAAGTGATTGCCGGCCAGGGCACCATTGGTCTGGAAATTCTCGAAGATTTGTATGATGTGGATAACGTGATTGTACCCATCGGCGGTGGCGGTTTAATTGCCGGGATTGCAACGGCCATTAAATCCATCAACCCGACCATTAATATTATCGGCGTGCAGTCTGAAAACGTACATGGAATGGCCGCATCGTATCAGGCAGGAGAAATCATTAACCACCGCGTTACCGGTACACTAGCCGACGGATGTGATGTGTCTCGCCCGGGTAAATTAACCTTCGAGATTGTTCGTGAATTAGTCGATGACATTGTGCTGGTCAGCGAAGACGAAATTCGTAACAGCATGATTGCCCTCATTCAGCGAAATAAAGTGGTTACAGAAGGTGCTGGCGCACTGGCCTGTGCGGCGTTATTAAGCGGCAAGCTTGATCACTATATTCAGGGTCGTAAAACCGTCTGCATTATTTCCGGCGGCAATATCGATCTCTCCCGCGTATCCCAAATTACCGGCTTCGTTGACGCATAAAGGATGACCTATGAGCAACACAGAAAGCATTATCGTTGGCCAGACAAAAACGTCCTCCTGGCGTAAGTCTGATACCACCTGGACGCTTGGCCTGTTTGGAACCGCCATTGGCGCAGGTGTGCTGTTCTTCCCGATTCGCGCAGGCTTCGGCGGCTTGATTCCTATCCTGCTGATGCTGGTTCTCGCTTTCCCGATTGCGTTTTATTGCCACCGGGCGCTGGCGCGCCTGTGTCTGTCCGGCAGTAACGTATCTGGCAACATCACCGAAACGGTGGAAGAGCATTTTGGTAAGACCGGTGGGGTGGTGATCACGTTCCTCTACTTCTTCGCCATTTGCCCGCTGCTGTGGATTTACGGCGTCACCATTACGAACACCTTTATGACCTTCTGGGAAAACCAGCTCCAGCTGCCCGCGCTTAACCGCGGCGTGGTGGCGCTGTTCCTGCTGCTGCTGATGGCCTTTGTTATCTGGTTTGGTAAAGACCTGATGGTGAAGGTGATGAGCTTCCTGGTGTTCCCGTTTATCGCCAGCCTGGTGCTGATTTCCCTGTCGCTGATCCCTTACTGGAACTCGTCGGTGATTGACCAGGTCAATCTGAGCGATATTGCGTTTACCGGGCATGACGGCATTCTGGTGACGGTCTGGCTGGGGATCTCCATCATGGTCTTCTCCTTCAACTTCTCGCCCATCGTCTCCTCGTTTGTGGTCTCTAAACGTGAAGAGTACGAACCCGAGTTCGGTAAAGCGTTTACCGAGCAGAAATGTTCCAAAATCATCGGTCGCGCCAGCTTGCTGATGGTTGCGGTGGTGATGTTCTTCGCCTTTAGCTGCCTGTTCACGCTCTCGCCGCAGAACATGGCCGATGCCAAAGCGCAGAATATTCCCGTGCTCTCTTACCTGGCGAACCACTTTGCGACCATGTCAGGCACTAAATCAACGTTTGCCACGGTGCTGGAATACGGTGCCTCCATCATTGCGCTGGTCGCTATCTTCAAATCCTTCTTCGGCCACTATCTGGGCACGCTGGAAGGGCTGAACGGCCTGATCCTGAAGTTCGGTTATAAAGGCGATAAGAAGAAAGTCTCCGTGGGCAAACTGAACACCATCAGCATGGTGTTCATCATGGGGTCGACCTGGGTCGTTGCCTATGCTAACCCGAACATTCTCGACCTTATCGAAGCCATGGGGGCGCCAATCATCGCCTCTCTGCTGTGTCTGTTGCCGATGTATGCCATTCGTAAAGCGCCGGCAATGGCGAAATATAAGGGCAGACCCGAGAACATCTTCGTCACGGTTGTGGGCCTGCTGACCATCCTGAACATCGTCTACAAACTGTTCTAAACCCTGGCTCAGGAAGAGCGGAGTAACACCATGATTGAGTTTCCGGTTGTATTGGTTATTAACTGCGGATCGTCCTCTGTTAAGTTTTCAGTACTCGATGCCAGCAGCTGTGATGCCCTGATGACGGGCATTGCAGACGGGATTAACACTGAAAAAGCCTTTATTTCCGTGAACGGGGGTGAGCCAGCCAGACTGGCTCACCATGACTACGAAGGGGCGCTGGCAGCCATCGCCCTGGAGCTGGAGAAGCGTGACCTGATGAGCAGCGTGGCCCTGATTGGCCATCGTATTGCGCACGGCGGCGACCTCTTCAGCGAGTCGACCCTTATCACGGAACAGGTTATTGAGCAGATCCGCCAGGTTTCCTCGCTGGCGCCGCTGCATAACTACGCCAACTTAAGCGGCGTCGAGGCAGCCGAACGCCTGTTTCCGGGCATACAGCAGGTGGCGGTGTTTGACACCAGCTTCCACCAGACGCTGGCCCCGCAGGCCTATCTGTACGGGCTGCCGTATCGCTATTTTGAAGAGCTTGGCGTGCGGCGCTATGGCTTCCACGGTACGTCCCACCGCTACGTTGCCGGGCAGGCGCATGCCTTGCTCGGGATTTCGCCTGAGGACAGCGGGCTGGTGATTGCCCATCTCGGCAACGGGGCATCCATCTGCGCGGTACGCAATGGTGAGAGCGTGGATACCTCCATGGGCATGACGCCGCTGGAAGGTCTGATCATGGGGACCCGCTGTGGCGACGTTGATTTCGGCGCCATGGCCTGGATAGCCCAACAGACCGGACAGTCATTTGAGGATCTGGAACGCGTCGTCAATAAAGAGTCCGGCCTGCTGGGGATCTCGGGAATATCCTCCGATGTGCGAGCCCTCGAAAAGGCCTGGCATGAGGGACATCAGCGGGCACAGCTGGCGATCCAGACCTTTGTTCACCGTATCGCACGGCATATTGCCGGGCACGCGGCGTCGTTACACCGCCTGGACGGTGTGGTGTTCACCGGCGGGATTGGTGAGAACTCCAGACTGATCCGCACGCTGGTGGCGGAACATCTGGCCGTCTTTGGCATCACCCTCGATGAAGCCAAAAACGCCCTGCCGGGTAGCGCAGGTGAGCGCGTGATCACCACCGATTCGTCCCGCGTGGTCTGCGCGGTGATCCCAACCAACGAAGAAAAAATGATCGCGCTGGATGCCCTCCGTCTTGGGAAGGTCACTCCGGCTGCGGCTTATGCCTGACAGAGCGAGAAATTCATGAAAGTAGCAATCGATACGCGCGTTGCCCCTTACAGCGACGCATGGGCCGGGTTTCGCGGTGAAGAATGGAAAGACACCGTCAACGTGCGCGATTTTATTCAGCATAACTATACCCCTTATGAAGGCGACGAAACTTTCCTCGCGCAGGCGACGCCAGCAACGACGGCGCTCTGGGAGAAGGTAATGGTGGGTATTCGTCAGGAAAATGCCACCCATGCGCCGGTGGATTTTGACACCAACATTGCCACCACCATCACGGCCCACGGACCGGGCTATATTGACCAGCAGCTGGAGACGATCGTCGGCCTGCAAACCGATAAGCCGCTCAAACGCGCGCTGCATCCGTACGGCGGGATCAATATGATCCGCAGTTCATTCGAAGCCTATGGCCGTGAGATGGATCCGCAGTTCGTATATCTCTTTACCGAACTGCGCAAAACCCATAATCAGGGTGTCTTTGACGTTTACTCCCCCGAGATGATGCGCTGTCGTAAATCAGGCGTGCTGACCGGGCTACCGGACGGCTACGGACGCGGGCGCATCATCGGCGATTACCGCCGCGTGGCGCTGTACGGCATCCGCTATCTGGTGCACGAGCGTGAGCGCCAGTTCGCGGATCTGCAGGGCAAACTCGAACGGGGTGAAGATCTGGAGGCGACGATCCGCCTGCGTGAAGAGCTGGCGGAACACAAACGCGCACTGCTGCAGATCCAGCAGATGGCAGCGAACTATGGCTTCGATATTTCTCGCCCGGCGATGAATGCGCAGGAAGCGGTACAGTGGGTTTACTTTGCCTATCTGGCCGCGGTGAAATCCCAGAACGGCGGGGCGATGTCGCTGGGTCGCACGGCCTCGTTCCTGGATATTTATATCGAACGCGATATGCAGGCGGGTCGCCTGAGTGAGATCCAGGCGCAGGAACTGATCGATCATTTCATCATGAAGATCCGCATGGTGCGCTTCCTGCGTACTCCGGAGTTCGACACGCTCTTCTCCGGCGATCCTGTCTGGGCCACCGAAGTGATTGGCGGAATGGGGCTGGATGGCCGCACGCTGGTCACCAAAAACAGCTTCCGTTACCTGCATACCCTGCACACGATGGGACCTGCACCGGAGCCAAACCTGACGATCCTGTGGTCCGAACAACTGCCCGTCGCATTCAAGAAGTACGCTGCACAGATGTCGATCGACACCTCGTCTCTGCAGTATGAGAACGACGACCTGATGCGCGTGGATTTCAACAGCGACGACTACGCCATTGCCTGCTGCGTCAGCCCGATGGTGATCGGCAAGCAAATGCAGTTCTTTGGCGCCCGCGCTAACCTGGCGAAAACGCTGCTGTATGCGATCAACGGCGGGGTGGATGAGAAGCTGAAGATCCAGGTCGGGCCGAAAACCGCGCCGCTGCTGGATGAGGTGCTGGATTACGACACCGTGATGGCGAGTCTGGATCACTTTATGGACTGGCTGGCGGTGCAGTACATTAGCGCGCTGAATCTCATTCATTACATGCACGATAAGTACAGCTACGAAGCCTCACTGATGGCGCTGCACGATCGGGACGTTTACCGCACCATGGCCTGCGGTATCGCCGGGCTGTCGGTGGCGGCGGACTCGCTGTCCGCCATCAAATACGCCACGGTAAAACCCGTACGCGACCATACCGGCCTGGCGGTCGATTTTGTGATTGAAGGGGACTACCCGCAGTACGGTAACAATGATGACCGCGTGGACAGCATTGCCTGTGACCTGGTGGAACGCTTTATGAAGAAAATTCAGGCGCTGCCGACCTACCGCAACGCGGTGCCGACCCAGTCGATCCTGACCATTACGTCGAATGTGGTCTACGGCCAGAAAACCGGCAATACGCCGGACGGACGCCGCGGCGGTACGCCATTCGCACCGGGCGCGAACCCGATGCACGGACGAGACAGGAAAGGGGCGGTGGCCTCGTTAACCTCCGTCGCTAAGCTGCCGTTTACCTATGCGAAAGACGGGATCTCTTACACCTTCTCCATCGTGCCTCAGGCGCTGGGCAAGGATGAGAGAGTGCGCAAAACCAACCTTGTCGGGCTGCTGGACGGGTATTTCCACCACGAAGCGGCCATCGAGGGGGGACAGCACCTCAACGTTAACGTCATGAACCGGGAGATGCTGATGGAGGCGATTGAGCACCCGGAGAACTATCCCAACCTGACCATTCGCGTCTCAGGGTATGCGGTGCGCTTTAATGCGCTGACGCGCGAGCAGCAGCAGGACGTGATCTCAAGGACGTTTACCCAGGCACTGTGATCGTCGTCTGAAACAGGCCCCCTTTGGTTAAGGGGGCTTTTTTGTCCGCGGAACATACAAAAATGTTTATATAATTACTCACACATCTTCATCCGCTTCTGAAAAACAATGCGCCTGCTTTTTCCCTGAAACAGTATGTAAGGACAGTAAGATGATGAAAATGACCCGTATCACCCTGGTTGCTGCCTCGCTGGTGGCGTGCAGTTTTGCCGCACAGGCCGCTGACGTTGAAGCTGCCCCCTCTCCGGCGCAGGATCCGCTGGTGCAACACCTCAAGCTGAGCAACGATCAGATTAAGAAGATCGACGCGCTGCATCAGACGCTGGAACAAAATGTCAGCAAGATCCCGATGACCGGCGTGAAAGACGGTGCGCTGATCGAGATGTTCCAGACCGGGAAATGGGATGAAAGCACGGTGAAAAACCAGCTTGCCGCATTCAGCAAAATTGAAGAGCAGACCCGCTATTACCGCGTCAAATACTACTTTGATGTCAGCCAGGTTCTGACAGCGGAGCAGCGTAAACAGGTGAAAACCGATATGGCGAACGCGCTGGCTAACTGATGACACACCCGCGCATGTCGCGGGTTTTTTATTTCTTGATCGGCGTCACTTTTAGAAAATCACCTCCATTATTCCTCATCTAAGAGTATTTTTTTCTCTCGCTTGCGAAAAGCCTTATAAATATTGTGACTTTTTTCTCCCGCTCTCCACGTATGATTTGTCCATTCCAATAACACACACCTGCAGCAGTCTGGCTCATTATCGCTGGTGGTCAGAATCCCATAAAAACAACTGGTTACCCTACAAAATAAGCGAGTGCCTTATGGATACGGCAACAAACAGCAGTGTGATTGTGAACGATTCACCCGCGGCAAAGCGGGCAGGGATGAGTGAAAGCGAGTGGCAGGAGGCCATTAAATTCGACAGCACCGATACGGGCTGGGTCATCATGAGTATCGGAATGGCCATCGGCGCGGGGATTGTTTTTCTCCCGGTACAGGTGGGGCTGATGGGACTGTGGGTGTTTCTGCTTTCGTCAGTGATTGGCTATCCGGCCATGTACCTGTTTCAGCGGCTGTTTATTAACACGCTGGCAGAATCGCCGGAGTGCAAAGATTATCCAAGCGTCATCAGCGGCTACCTCGGTAAGAACTGGGGCATCTTATTAGGTGCGCTCTATTTCGTGATGCTGGTTATCTGGATGTTCGTCTACTCCACCGCCATCACCAACGACAGCGCTTCCTATTTACACACCTTCGGCGTGACGGAGGGGCTGCTCTCTGAAAATCCGTTCTACGGTCTGTTCCTGATCTGCATCCTGGTGGCGATCTCCTCCCGTGGCGAGAAACTGCTGTTTAAAGTCTCCAGCCTGATGGTGCTGACCAAGTTATTTGTGGTGGCGGCGCTCGGGTTGTCGATGATTGGCCTCTGGCATTTAGCCAACGTGGGCATGCTGCCACCCGTGGGGCTACTCATTAAAAACGCGATTATCACGTTGCCGTTTACCTTAACGTCGATTCTGTTTATTCAGACATTAAGCCCGATGGTGATCTCCTATCGTTCACGCGAAAAATCGGTTGAAGTGGCGCGCCATAAAGCGCTGCGGGCGATGAACATCGCCTTCGCGATCCTCTTCGTGACGGTCTTTTTCTATGCGGTCTCGTTCACCCTGGCAATGGGGCATGATGAGGCGGTCAAAGCCTACGAACAGAATATTTCCGCACTGGCAATTGCCGCGCAGTTTATCAGTGGCGACGGTGCCGGCTGGGTCAAAATTGTCAGCGTTATCCTGAATATTTTTGCCGTCATGACCGCGTTCTTCGGCGTGTACCTGGGCTTTCGTGAAGCGACGCAGGGCATTGTGATGAATATTCTGCGCCGCAAAATGCCGGCAGAGAAAATCAACGAAAACACCGTACAGCGCGGCATCATGCTGTTTGCCATTCTGCTGGCATGGAGCGCGATTGTGTTAAACGCGCCGGTACTGAGCTTCACCTCTATTTGCAGCCCCATCTTCGGCATGGTGGGGTGTTTGATTCCGGCGTGGCTGGTCTACAAAGTGCCGGCGTTGCACAAATATAAAGGCGTGTCGCTGGTGATCATTATCATCACCGGTCTGCTGCTGTGTGTTTCTCCTTTCCTCGCGTTTTCTTAAGGGCAAACAAGGTCGTAACGATGTCAGAGCAAACTCAATCTTTATGGAATCAATTTATTCGGGCGGTGCAGGAGGAAGTTAAACCTGCACTGGGGTGTACCGAGCCGATCTCTCTGGCGCTGGCTTGTGCGATGGCTGCGGAGCTTCTGCAGGGTGACGTCACACAGATTGAGGCGTGGGTTTCACCGAATCTGATGAAAAATGGCCTTGGTGTGACGGTACCTGGCACCGGGATGGTCGGGTTGCCGATTGCGGCGGCACTGGGGGCCATTGGCGGCAACGCGCACGCCGGGCTGGAGGTACTGAAAGATGCCACTGCCGATGCGCTGGTGCGTGCCAAAGCGCTGCTGGACGCTGACCAAGTGCAGGTCAAGCTGCAGGAGCCGTGCGATGACATCCTCTACTCCCGCGCCTGCGTTCACGCCGGACAGGCCTCGGCGATGGTGACCATCGCCGGTGGGCATACGCGGGTGGTGGAGATTGTCTGTCAGGGCGAAACCCGCTTTACGCTTGATTCTCAACCCGATGAGAGGAACGACGATCCGCTGGCGGTACTTTCAAACGCCACGCTATCGCAGATCCTTGAGTTTGTGGAGCAGGTGCCGTTTGACGCGATCCGCTTTATCCTGGCTGCCGGACAATTAAATGATGCGCTCTCCCGTGAAGGTTTAAGCGGAAAATGGGGGCTGCACATTGGCGCGACGCTCAATAAGCAGCGCGCTCGCGGATGGATAGCGCAGGACCTGGGCTCGGATATTGTCATTCGCACCAGCGCGGCCTCGGACGCCCGAATGGGCGGGGCGACGCTGCCGGCGATGAGCAATTCCGGATCGGGCAACCAGGGGATCACGGCCACCATGCCGGTTGTGGTGGTGGCGGAACATGTCCAGGCGGATGATGAACGTCTTGCCCGGGCGCTGATGCTTTCACACCTTTCGGCTATTTATATCCACGCCCAGCTTCCGCGCCTGTCGGCGCTGTGTGCGGCTACCACGGCGGCGATGGGGGCGGCGGCAGGCATGGCCTGGCTGATGGGCGGAAGCTATCAGACGCTCTCAATGGCAATCAGCAGCATGATTGGCGATGTCAGCGGGATGATCTGCGATGGCGCGTCCAACAGTTGTGCCATGAAGGTCTCAACCAGCGTCGGCAGTGCCTGGAAAGCGGTGATGATGGCGCTGGATGATTCTGCGGTAACGGGCAATGAAGGGATTGTGGCGCACGATGTGGAGCAGTCGATCGCGAACCTGTGTTCGCTGGCGTGCCGCGCCATGCAGGCGACGGACCGGCAGATTATTGAGATTATGGCACGTAAAGTGTAACGGTTTCCTCTCTCCCCGCCGGGGAGAGAGGATTATCGGGTGTTAAACCGGTAAATCAATTAACAGCGCGCGCAGCGGCGAATCAGCAACCAGCGTGATATTCGCTTCGTCGCGAATAAACGCCCCGTCACCGCAGGTGAGCGCTTCTTTCTCTTCCGTATGCGTCACCGCATGCACCGTACCGTGAATCGATTGCAGATAGGCGCGCGGACCATGAAGCTGGAAGCTCGCCTGTTCCCCTTTCTTCAGTTCGATATGGTGCAACCACACCTGCTGGCGCAACTGCAGGCTGCCTTGACTGCCGTCCGGGGAGGCTATCAGCTGCTGCCTGTCGCCCGTCAAATCTAACTTCTGTACCAGCGGGTTTTCCCGCTCAGGGCAGGCATCCAGCCACAGCTGCATACGGGTCAGCGTTTTATCTTTGCTGAGGTTATGCTCGCTGTAACTGATGCCCGGCTGCGTGGAGATTAATAATGCTTCGCCGGCCTTCGCCTGGACATGATTGCCCTCGCTGTCGCGGTATTCTGCTTCGCCTTCCAGGATCAGGTTCAGGATATCGACTTTCGGGTACGTACGCGGCTGGAAGGACGCGCCTGGGGCGAGCACTTCCTGATTCAATACGCGCAATGAAGCGTAACCGAGCAGTTTAGGGTCAAAGTAGTGTCCAAAGGAAAAGGTGTAGCGGGCCTGCAGCCAACCGAAATCGGCTTGTCCGCACTGTTTAGCTGTTCTTGTCGTAATCATAAACTTGACCTCTCTTTACACTAAACAATGGTAAAGGTATGGACGCTTCATTGTTAGCCAGATATTCTGCCCGGTATGTTCAAATTTCCTGAATGAGAACGAGATGGCTAAAGAGAGAGCATTGACGCTTGAGGCGCTTCGCGTCATGGACGCAATTGACCGGCGTGGCAGTTTTGCCGCGGCGGCAGATGAACTGGGGCGCGTTCCGTCTGCGCTCAGCTATACCATGCAGAAGCTGGAGGAAGAGCTGGACGTGGTGCTCTTTGACCGCTCCGGTCATCGAACAAAATTCACTAACGTCGGACGGATGCTGCTGGAGCGTGGTCGCGTCCTGCTGGAAGCGGCGGACAAGCTGACGACGGACGCCGAAGCGCTGGCGCGCGGCTGGGAAACTCATCTGACGCTGGTGACGGAAGCGCTGGTGCCCACCGAGGCGCTGTTCCCGCTGGTGAACCGGCTGGCCGATAAAGCAAATACCCAGTTATCGATCATCACCGAGGTGCTGGCCGGGGCCTGGGAGCGACTGGAGACGGGCAGGGCGGATATCGTCATTGCCCCGGATATGCACTTCCGTTCCTCATCTGAAATCAATTCCCGCAAGCTCTACAGCGTGATGAACGTCTATGTCGCCGCACCCGATCACCCGATTCACCAGGAGCCGGAGCCGCTCTCGGAAGTGACGCGGGTGAAATACCGCGGGGTCGCGGTCGCAGATACCGCCCGCGAGCGTCCGGTGTTAACGGTGCAGTTGCTGGATAAACAACCGCGTCTGACCGTCACGTCGCTTGAAGACAAACGCCAGGCGTTGCTGGCAGGCCTGGGTGTGGCAACGATGCCGTATCCGTTTGTCGAAAAAGATATTGCAGAAGGGCGGCTACGCGTGGTCAGCCCGGAGTACACCAGCGAAGTGGACATCATTATGGCGTGGCGGCGCGACAGCATGGGTGAGGCCAAATCGTGGTGCCTGCGCGAAATACCCAAGCTCTTTGCCCATCACAACAAATAAAAAATCGAGCCCGGTACGCGAAACGCCACCGGGCTTTGTTTTATGCGTTGAGTTTTGGATCGGGCCCGAAGCGGTTTTCGCCCGGCGTGCCGGCCTGGCAGTTGAAGACCAGAATGACCAGCCAGCCCACAATCGGGATCAGCAGCAGCAGTAACCACCAGGCTGAACGATCGGTATCGTGTAGCCGTCGGAACAGTACGGCCCATGAGGGAAGCAGGACCAGCAGGCCGTAAATCGTGGTGAGAACACCTTCACCGCCGGCTCGTTCCCAGCCGAGAATTTTATCGATAATGCCCAGCACCATGATGAGGATGAAGTTCACCAGAACGAACATCCAGTACTCTTTACGGCGAGCGCGGCCACCAAATCCAATGTAGTTGCGCAGTACTTTTAAATACCAGTCCATTTTCCTTGCCTCATTAGTCAGTCAATCACTTGTTTTTTAAGCGATCGAGGTAAGGATAGATGGAGATTGTGAATTAAAAAAGGGCATCAATTGATGCCCTTGATATTTATCCGAAACGCACGTCGCGACCGTGCGGTTCATCCAGGTCCTGCCACGGACCCACCGAGATAATACCCGTCGGGTTGATGGTCTTATGGCTGCGAAAATAGTGGGTGCGGATATGGTTGAAATCGACCGTTTCAGCAATGCCCGGCATCTGATAAATATCGCGCAGGAAACCGTACAGGTTCAGGTAATCGCTGATGCGGTGTTTATCACACTTGAAGTGGGTGACATACACAGGATCAAAGCGAACCAGCGTTGTCCACAGACGAATGTCTGCTTCCGTCAGGCGGTCACCCGTCAGGTAGCGATGCTGGCCGAGGATCTGCTCAAGACGCTCCAGCGATTCAAATACTTTTCCCACTGCGTCGTCATACGCTTCCTGGCTGGTGGCAAAGCCGGCCTTGTAGACACCGTTATTCACGTTGTCGTAAATCCAGCTGTTCAGCTCATCAATCTTATCGCGCAGCTCAACCGGATAGTAATCCCCGGCGCGGGCCCCGTGGGCATCAAACGCGGTGTTGAACATGCGGATGATCTCTGCGGACTCATTGCTGACAATGGTCTGGTTTTTCTTGTCCCACAGCACGGGTACGGTCACGCGTCCGGTGTAGTGCGGATCGGCGCGCAGATAGAGCTGATAGAGAAAATCGTGGTGGTAGAGGTCATCACCGGTGGCGGCCGGGAAATCACTGTCAAACGTCCAGCCGTTTTCCAGCATCAGGGGGTTGACCACCGAAACCGGAATTAAGGATTCGAGTCCTTTCAGCTTGCGCACAATCAGCGTGCGGTGCGCCCACGGGCAGGCCAGAGAAACATAGAGATGATAACGGTCTTTCTCAGCCGCAAAGCCGCCTTCGCCGCTTGGGCCCGGTGCGCCATCGGCGGTTAGCCAGTTACGGAAGGCCGAAACAGAGCGCTTGAAGCGTCCCCCGGTGGATTTGGTGTCATACCAGACATCCTGCCAGACGCCGTCTACGAGTTGTCCCATTTTTTACTCCTCCGTCAATAAGCAAAAGCGAGGAGATATCTCCTCGCTTTGTGTTCATTCAGTATAGCGTGCTTACCACTTCTTATTCAGAACGCGGTCGATGCTGTATGCGCCTGGGCCAGTGATGGCCAGCAGCAGGAAGCCACCCGCGATGGTCAGGTTTTTCATGAACATCAGAGAGTTCACGCCTTCCGCAAAGTTGCTGTGGAAGATGAACGCCGTCAGCAGGGTGAAGCCTGCGGTAAACAGTGCCGTGGTGCGGGTCAGGAAGCCGAACAGTACCGCCAGGCCGCCGCCGAACTCAAGGAGAATAGTCAGTGGCAGCAGGAACCCGGGAACACCCATGGCTTCCATGTATTGCTGCGTGCCCGCATAACCGGTGATTTTGCCCCAGCCTGCGGTGATAAACAGAACCGGCATCAGAATACGCGCTACCAGAACACCAACATCTTCTAATTTTTTCATTTTACTCTCCAGGAAACCACATCAGCGGCTGAACTTTATTTGTGTGCAAATTCGGGTAGATACCGCGTCTTTGCTGTCGATGGAGAGGAGTGTAAACGGGGCAGATGGGAATTGTTAGCAAGGAAAACTGTCAATCTTCTTCAAAGATATTGAGTAACGGGGAAGGGGGAAAGTGTGCCGGGTAAGCGAAACGCTACCCGGCATAAGAACTAACGCAGCTGTTGTTGACGAATCGTCGCTTTCACCAGACGCCAGGCGCTCCAGGCACCAAAGCCGCGGCGGGCCCAGCGGATCAGCATATTTGGATGACGAACCGTCCAGATAGCCATCACGCTGCTTCCGACCAGCGCCCATGAGCGCAGGCTCAGGAAGGTATTCCAGCCCCGGTCAAAACGACGCGTCGCGTCAACCCAGTCGCGACGACTGGCAGACAAATCCAGCCGTTGCTGCTGGATCTGACTGAGCAGGAATGCTTTTCGCTTCTGACGTTCGGCTTTATCGCTCACGGCTTGTCATCCTCCAGCAGGGCGCGATCGTTGGCCAGTTCCTGGCGCGTATGGCGCAGGAAAGTGGATTTGCGTGCTTTACGCATCGTCCATATGCCGCCAATCAATGCCGCAACCAGCAGAACAACGGTGGTGGCAATCATCGCGTTGAGTCGATATTGCGGGTCAATGGCCCAGATGATTAACACCATCAGGCTCATCAGACCAAACGCGGCGAAGAGCATGGTAAGCCCGAGCATCAGCAGCATCTGGAAAAGGTTCGCTTTCTCCTCTTCCAGTTCAACCACTGCCAGTCGGACGCGCGTTTCGGCAATCCCGACCAGCGTCGTCAGAATACGCTGGCCGATGCCGAGGACGTTGTTAGCAGGCCCTTGTGCGTGACGAGGATCTTCCATATTAACGACGCGTCAGCAGGACACCCAGTACCACACCTACCGCGGCACCAATCCCTACACCCGTCCACGGATTATCGCGAACATATTCGTCCGCGCGAGCTGCCGCTTCGCGGGTCTGTTTCGCCAGTGCATCACCGGTTTCACCCAGGCGATAACGGCTCTCTTTCAGCGCCTGCTCAGCTTTGCTGCGCAGTTTGCTGACCTCTTCTTTTGACTTATCTGCAGAGGAGTTCAGCACCTCTTCCAGGGTATCGGCCAGGGATTTCAGTTCAGCGCGCAGATTTTCAGACGTCGTATCTTTTGACATGATTCTCTCCTGTTGAGATTTCCGTTAACTCAATAATCGCGAGCTTCCAGCGCTTTCAGGTCGTCCTGCGCTTCTTTCAACTTCTTCTCGCGCTTAGCAATTTTTTCCGCATCCCCTTTCTCTTTCGCTTCCTGCAGGTCGTGACGGCGCTCGGCTATCTCGTCCTTCTGTTCAGCGATTTTTTTCTGGTGATCGGCACGTAGCTTGCTGTCAGAACAGTTCGCTTTCACTTCGCTCAGCGCTTTTTTGAGACCCTCAACACGATGCTGATTGTTATGCTTTTCGGCATAACTGATCTCACGCTGAATATCCTGTTCTTTCTCCTGACAGAGAGAGTTGGCGAAGGACGCTGTGCTTAAAGAAAAAAGGGCCAGAGCCAGAGTAATGCGGAATTTCATTATCGAAACCTTCCATTGTGTTGCGGCGTGAGCCGCTATCCAGAGTCAAGCGGAGTACATTCATGGGGTGCTCCGCGTACTTAAGCATAGTAAGTAAACGGGGGATTCACCAAAGTGAGTGAAAAGATTCGGAATCCTGGTAATTATCCAAATCTATGCGACGAATCGCGAATCAGTGACAGCCAGGCTGCAGGCTGGTTGTCATCTTCCTGCTGGGCAATGATATAACCGTGCGGCAGCGTACGGTCGAGCACCACTTTCGCGGCGGCACTCTGCGCACGGGAATCAAACTTAATCAGTAAAACATCGTCCTGCGGGGTGATGCTCTTAAAGCGGATGCCGTTGGCATCAAGATGATGCCACACCGAAAAACCGTCAGGCACGCTGACACCCTGACTCACCGGGCGAATGGCCAGTGTCGATTCCTGATGCGAAAGCGTCGTCCAGGCCAGGAACATGAGGCTGAGCAAGCCCAGGGCAATCATGGCCACGGCAAAACGGCGCACGGCAAGCGGTGAGATAACCATCGTTAACCTCTGGCCCCGTATTTCTTCTTCCACAGCACCACCAGCGAACCGACCAGACCAAAGACCAGCAGAACCACCGGTAACAGCATCAGGCAGGACATGAGCTGATCTTCATATTTCATGAAGACCGGCGTTTTGCCCAGCGCATAGCCCAGCGTGGTCAGGATCAGAACCCACAGCAGGCCACTCATCCAGTTGAAGAACTGGAAGCGGGTGCTGCTTAACCCGGAAAGACCCGCAATGGTAGGCAGCAGGGTGCGTACAAAGGCGATGAAGCGGCCAATCAGGAGCGCGGAAAGCCCGTGCTTATGGAAAAGATGGTGCGCCCGCTGGTGATAATGCGCAGGAAGGTGGGAGAGCCAGTTCTGCACCAGACGCGTATTGCCCAGCCATCGTCCCTGGATATAGCTCACCCAGCAGCCAAGGCTGGCGGCGATGGTCAGTAATAAAATGGTTTGCGGAAAGGCCATTGCCCCTTTGGCACACAGCACGCCGACGAGCACCAGTAAGCTGTCGCCAGGTAAAAAGGCGGCAGGCAGTAAACCGTTCTCAAGGAACAGAATCATAAATAAGACGAAGTAGAGCATGCCAATCATGGAAGGGTTGGCCAGCGTTTCAAAATCCTGCGCCCAGAGGGCATGCAGTAGTTGGGTCAAAAGTTCCATTCAGTGTTCCTGGAAATCGGTTAACGTCACGCCTGTTATCCGGGACAAACAGCACGGCGACATTGTTGTGATTTCATTATGGTCGCTCGCGGACACATTGAGGTGTGGCCAACACTGTTCCCTGTTAATTGGCTGGTTAGCAAGCACTAACTTACAAAATAACGAATTGAATCCAATTGTAACAAAGCCCAAGGTTCTGCGTCACAGAATTTGCAGGGGTGTGATGATTTTGGCGTAAGCCATGGAGGGGAGCGAGGGGATTTACAAAGGCTGACACTATATATGTTTTGCTTACCCACCTCTGCCAGAAGGCGCAGCGAAGCGCCTGCCAGCGAAAAGGTAAACTATTTTGCCGCACTGGCTGCCGTATCGAGATGAACGACAGGATTATCGGCAAAAAGATAGCGGTCAGCGTTAAATTCGAAGTCATCGCTGGTTTCATTGAACAGCATCTGCTTGGTGTTTTCCAGGTGCTGCCACATGGCCAGTTTTGCCGCATGGGGATCTTTGCGAATCAGCGCTTTAAGGATCTGATCGTGATCGTCGCACCAGTTATCCACGGTGCGGGAATCGATGTGATCGTGCAGTTTTTTCCAGTACGGGTTGTGAACGCGCTGAGTCCACATTTTTTCCACGATTGCCGCCAGCGCCGTGTTTTGCGTTGCCAGCGCGACCTGAACGTGGAACTGCAGGTCCCACTCTGAATCACGGAAACATTTTTCCTTGCGCGCGTTTTCCTGGATTTCCATCAGCTTCATGATGTCCTGCTTGGTCACCTGAGTCGCTGCAAATTCCGCAATATTGCTTTCGATAAGCTGGCGCGCCTGGAGCAGTTCAAACGGACCGTAGCTGGCGAATTCGAGACTTTCGTCGGCGACCGGGGAGTGTTTCGGCTGATTAGAAATCACGTGAATGCCGGAGCCTTTGCGAACTTCAACGTAGCCTTCCACTTCCAGCATGATAATCGCTTCACGCACCACGGTGCGGCTTACGCTTTTTTCATCAGCGATAAAGCGCTCAGCGGGGAGTTTATCACCGACAAGGTAGACACCTTGCTCGATGCGATCTTTCAGCTCGGCAGCAAGTTGTTGATATAAACGACGTGGTTCGGTGATTTCCATATGCGCTCCAGGCAGGGTACGGCGGATTATTTGTTATACCACTTTTGCGTGCCAGTCTCCAGATTTTGCCATGAAAAAAGCCGCCCGGAGGCGGCTTCTGTGACATCAGGAGGGGCGCTAACTTTGCGTTGCCGGTCCCCCCAGGGACTCTTTTAGCACCTCTTCTGCCGACTTACTTTTCAGCACCGTCCAGATAACCACTGCACCCATCAGGTCGAAGATAGCCAGTACGGCAAACAGCGGGCTGAAGCCGATGGTGTCCGCCAGCGCACCCACCACCAGAGCAAACAGGGTGCTCGCCGTCCAGGCAGCCATACCGGTCAGGCCGTTAGCGGTAGCCACTTCGTTACGCCCGAAGACGTCAGAAGAGAGTGTAATCAGCGCGCCGGACAGTGACTGGTGAGCAAAACCACCGACGCACAGCAGGGCGATTGCCACATACGGGCTGGTGAAAAGGCCGATCATGCCCGGGCCAATCATCAGCACTGCGCCCATCGTCACGACCATTTTACGGGAAACGATCAGGTTCACGCCAAACCAGCGCTGGAACAGCGGTGGCAGATAACCGCCAACGATACAGCCCAGATCGGCAAACAGCATTGGCATCCACGCGAACATCGCAATCTCTTTCAGGTTAAAGCCGTAGACCTTAAACATGAACAGCGGGATCCAGGCGTTGAAGGTCCCCCAGGCGGGTTCGGCGAGGAAGCGCGGCAGGGCGATACCCCAGAACTGACGGGTACCCAGAATCTGCCAGACCGTCATTTTTTTGCCGTTGTTGGTCTGATGCTGAGCTTCCTGACCCCCAATGATGTATTCGCGTTCGTCTTCAGACAGTTTTTTCTGATCGCGCGGGTGTTTATAGAAAATCAGCCACGCCATGGCCCACGCAAAGCTCAGTACACCAGAGATAATGAACGCCATCTGCCAGCTGTGCATCACGATTGCCCACACCACCAGCGGTGGTGCAATCATCGCACCGATGGAAGAACCGACGTTGAAATAGCCGACGGCAATAGAACGCTCTTTCGCCGGGAACCACTCAGAGCTGGCTTTCAGCCCGGCCGGGATCATTGCCGCTTCCGCCGCCCCTACCGCACCACGTGCCAGCGCCAGACCACCCCAGCTACCCGCCAGCGCCGTGGCGCCGCAGAAAATAGCCCAGGCGATGGCGAAGAAGGCGTAGCCGATTTTGGTCCCGAGAATATCCAGAACATAACCTGCAACAGGCTGCATGATGGTGTAAGCCGCGGAATAAGCAGCAATGATGTAGGAATATTGCTGAGTGGAGATATGCAGCTCTTCCATCAACGTCGGGGCTGCGGCTGCCACGGTGTTACGTGTCAGGTAGCCCAGCACGGTGCCTAACGTCACCAGTGCGATCATATACCAACGTAACCCTTTAATTTTACGCATCTAAAACCTCATCGTTATGTTAATTCCGTGCCTTGCACGGCAACCTCTCGACCGTGTCCGGGAGCGGTTGTGTAACGGGAGGGGCTTAACCGGGAGATGTCCCGGAACGGCCCGAACCTTGCCATAAGTAAGCGTTCATAAGTCGGTATCCGTACCGTTAAAACCGATGTTTTCACACCGGGAATGCATTCCGTCGGCTTAGTGTTTGCGACGGCGAAAAGATAACTTGTCATACAACTTTAAAAGGTGAGTGACATCACAAATGCATGATTATTTGTAGGGACATTATGTGTTACGGATAAAGCCAGTTCTGGCGCGGCCTGGCGAAGGGTTTACCTCATTTGAGGTAATTAATTTGTCTGCGTTTATTGATCTAACTCACGAAAAAATGTTCTGTCTCTGGAAATTGGTGTGATAACTTTGCAGCATCTGAGCATAAGCTTTCTGACGCTCTCGTTACGAGGAAGACGATAATGACACCGTTTATGACCGAAGATTTTCTGTTAGATACCGAATTTGCTCGCCGCCTGTACCATGACTACGCCAAAGACCAGCCAATTTTCGACTACCACTGCCATTTACCGCCGCAGCAGGTTGCCGAAAATTACCGTTTCAAAAACCTGTATGACATCTGGCTGAAAGGTGACCACTACAAATGGCGTGCGATGCGCACCAACGGCGTGGCGGAGCGCCTGTGTACCGGTGATGCAAGCGACCGCGAGAAGTTTGACGCCTGGGCGGCGACCGTTCCGCACACCATCGGCAACCCGTTATATCACTGGACGCACCTTGAGTTGCGCCGTCCGTTCGGCATCACCGGAAAGCTGCTCTCCCCGGCTACCGCCGATGAAATCTGGGATCGGTGCAATGAATTACTGGCGCAGGATACCTTCTCCGCCCGCGGCATCATGAAGCAGATGAACGTGAAGATGGTGGGGACCACTGACGATCCGATTGACTCCCTGGAACATCACGCGGTGGTCGCCCGCGATACCTCGTTTGATATTAAAGTGCTGCCAAGCTGGCGTCCGGATAAAGCCTTTAATATCGAACAGGCAACGTTCAATGATTACATGGCGAAGCTGGCGGAAGTGTCTGACACCGACATTCGTCGTTTTGCAGACCTGCAGAGCGCGCTGATCAAACGTCTGGACCACTTCGCGGCACACGGCTGTAAAGTCTCTGACCACGCGCTGGATGTGGTGATGTTTGCGGAATCGAATGAAGCCGAGCTTGATAGCATTCTGGCACGTCGCCTGTCCGGTGAATCCCTGAGCGAGCACGAAGTGGCACAGTTCAAAACGGCGGTGCTGGTCTTCCTCGGTGCGGAATATGCTCGTCGCGGTTGGGTGCAGCAATACCACATTGGTGCCCTGCGCAATAACAACCAGCGTCAGTTTACACTGCTGGGCGCGGACGTGGGCTTCGACTCCATCAACGATCGCCCGCTTGCGGAAGAACTTTCTAAGCTGCTGAGCAAACAGAACGAGCAAAATCTGCTGCCAAAAACCATCCTCTACTGCCTGAACCCGCGCGATAACGAAGTGCTGGGTACCATGATCGGTAACTTCCAGGGTGAAGGTATGCCAGGCAAGATGCAGTTCGGTTCCGGCTGGTGGTTCAATGACCAGAAAGACGGGATGGAGCGTCAAATGACGCAGCTGGCACAGCTGGGTCTGTTAAGCCGCTTTGTGGGCATGTTGACCGACAGCCGTAGCTTCCTTTCTTACACGCGCCACGAATATTTCCGCCGCATTCTGTGCCAGATGATTGGCCGCTGGGTGACCGCGGGTGAGGCCCCTGCCGATATTCAGCTGCTGGGCGAAATGGTGAGAAACATCTGCTTTAACAATGCGCGCGACTACTTCGCCATTGAACTGAACTAAGGCCGTTTGAGGTTGATATGCAATACATCAAAATCCATTCGCTGGATAACGTTGCCGTCGCGCTGGCGGATCTGGCCGAAGGTGAAGTTGTCACCGTTGATAACCAGACGGTAACCCTGCGTCAGGCGGTGACTCGCGGGCATAAGTTTGCCGTGAAGCCGATCGCCCAAGGAGACAACGTTGTTAAATACGGTCTCCCGATTGGTCATGCGCTGGCGGATATTGCGCCGGGTGAGCATATTCATTCCCACAACACCCGCACCAATCTGAGCGATCTGGACGAGTACAGCTATCAACCTGATTTAGCGGCAGAAGAAGCGCAGGCGGCGGATCGCGAGGTACAGATCTACCGCCGGGCGAACGGTGAAGTGGGGATCCGCAACGAGCTGTGGATCCTTCCCACCGTCGGCTGCGTGAATGGGATCGCGCGTCAAATCCAGACGCGTTTCCTGAAAGAGACCCACGACGCCGAAGGTACGGACGGTGTGCACCTGTTCAGCCACACCTACGGCTGTTCTCAGCTTGGCGACGACCACATCAACACCCGCACCATGCTGCAAAACATGGTCCGCCACCCGAACGCGGGCGCGGTGCTGGTGATTGGCCTGGGCTGCGAGAACAATCAGGTGGATGCGTTTCGCGACACGCTGGGTGAGTTTGACCCCGAGCGCGTGCACTTTATGGTGTGTCAGCACCAGGATGATGAAGTGGAAGCGGGCATTGAGCACCTTCACCAGCTGTATGAGGTGATGCGTCACGACAGGCGTGAGCCGGGCAAGCTGAGCGAGCTGAAGTTCGGCCTGGAGTGCGGCGGGTCTGATGGCCTGTCCGGGATCACCGCGAACCCGATGCTGGGCCGCTTTTCAGATTATGTGATCGCCAACGGCGGTACGACGGTGCTGACAGAAGTGCCGGAAATGTTCGGTGCTGAACGTATTCTGATGAGCCACTGTCGCGACGAAGAGACGTTTGAGAAGACCGTCACCATGGTGAACGACTTCAAACAGTACTTTATCGCCCACAACCAGCCGATTTATGAAAACCCGTCTCCGGGTAACAAAGCGGGCGGGATCACCACGCTTGAAGAGAAGTCTCTCGGCTGCACGCAAAAAGCGGGCGCCAGCCCGGTGGTTGATGTCCTGCGCTACGGTGAACGTCTTAAAACGCACGGTCTGAATTTGCTCAGCGCACCGGGTAACGATGCGGTTGCGACCAGCGCGCTGGCCGGCGCCGGCTGCCACATGGTGCTGTTCAGCACCGGGCGCGGGACACCGTACGGTGGCTTTGTGCCGACGGTCAAAATCGCGACCAACAGCGAGCTGGCAGCGAAGAAAAAACACTGGATCGACTTTGATGCAGGCCAGTTAATCCACGGCAAAGGGATGCCGCAGTTGCTGACGGAATTCGTGGATACCATTGTGGAGTTTGCCAACGGCAGACAGACCTGTAACGAGAAGAATGACTTCCGCGAACTGGCGATCTTCAAGAGTGGCGTGACGCTGTAAGTGTGGTGCGGGTGATGCCCTCACCCCTGTGGAGAGGGTCAAATACTAAAACGGCAACCTTCGGTTGCCGTTTTGCTTTACGTTTTGTCACCGGGCTTTTGTTTACCCGCGTAACGCGTTCTTCGCTAAACGCGCGTCTTCCGCCTGGCATGCCGCTGCGGTGAACAGCACGTCCGTTGAGGAGTTCAGCGCGGTTTCGCAGGAGTCCTGCAATACACCGATGATAAAGCCGACGGCCACTACCTGCATGGCAATCTCATTCGGGATACCGAACATATTGCACGCCAGTGGGATCAGCAGCAGCGAACCACCCGCCACACCCGATGCACCACACGCACACAGCGACGCCACCACGCTCAGCAACAGCGCCGTGGGCAGATCGACCGGAATGCCCAGCGTATGCACAGCCGCCAGCGTCAGCACGGTAATGGTAATTGCCGCACCCGCCATATTCACGGTCGCACCCAGCGGGATGGAAACCGAGTAGGTGTCGCGATCCAGATTCAGCTTCTCCGCCAGCGCCATGTTAACCGGAATGTTTGCCGCAGAACTGCGGGTGAAGAACGCATACACACCGCTCTCGCGCAGGCAGGTTAACACCAGCGGATACGGGTTACGGCGGATCTGCCAGAACACCAGCAGCGGGTTAATTACCAGCGCAACCAGCAGCATGCAACCAATCAGTACCACCAGCAACTGCGCATAGCCCAGCAGTGCGCCAAAGCCGGTGGTCGCCAGCGTGGAAGAGACCAGACCGAAGATGCCGATTGGCGCAAAGCGAATCACGATTTTGACCATAAAGGTCACGGCGTTCGACACGTCGTTGACCAGGTTTTTCGTTGTTTCGTTGCCGTGACGCAGGGCAAAACCAAGACCGATCGCCCAGACCAGGATGCCGATGTAGTTAGCGTTCATCAGTGCCGTAATCGGGTTAGAGACCATGCTCATCAGCAGGCCGCGCAGCACTTCCACAATACCGGATGGCGGGGTGATATCACCCGCAGCGCTGGTCAGGTGCAGCGAGGACGGGAACAGGAAGCTGAAAACGACGGCTGTTAAGGCTGCAGAGAAGGTGCCCAGCAGATACAGGAACAAGATAGGGCGAATGTTGGTTTTTTGTCCGTGTTGATGATTGGCAATTGACGCCATGACCAGCATCAGCACCAGCACCGGTGCCACGGCTTTCAGTGCGCCAACGAAAATGGTGCCAAGCAGCCCCGTCGCTTCCGCAGCCGGTTTTGACACCATTGCCAGCAGAATCCCCAGTACCAGCCCTACCAGAATTTGTTTAACGAGACTGCCTTGCGCCAGGCGCGCAAAGAGACCAGTTGATTGTGTGCTCATAAAAATTCCTAAGTGAAATTGCGTTCCATCCTTTATGTGCTCTAAGTCACATTTATGTCCGGATGTAAGAAAATGTTTGCCTGGTTGAGTATAGGGAAACCGGATGCGGAGGGAAGCGTAAAATGCTGCATTTTACGTGTTGCGTCATAGTTTTTAACTATTCATTTACAAAAGTGTGCTGACCCTCTCCTTGGGGGAAAGAGGGCCAGCGTAAAGGCAGCAGGAAGGACCGTAATTACTCCACCTGTTGCTTCTTATCGTGCTGACGATTAACCCAGGTATTGATAAGCAACGTCACGATCAGAATGCCAAACACCACACCGAGCGAGATAGCGATAGGGATGTGGTAGAAATCGACAATCAGCATCTTGATACCGATAAACACCAGGATCACCGACAGACCATATTTCAGCATTGAGAAGCGCTCAGCCGCGCCTGCCAGCAGGAAGTACATGGCACGCAGACCGAGGATGGCGAACAGGTTAGATGTCAGCACAATGAACGGGTCAGTGGTGACCGCGAAGATAGCCGGAATGCTGTCTACCGCGAAAATCACATCGCTCAGCTCAACCAGAATCAGCACCAGCAGCAGCGGCGTGGCAAAAAGCAGGCCGTTCTTACGCACGAAGAAGTGCTCGCTCTCGATCTTGTCGGTCATGCGCAGATGACCACGGATCCACTTCACCAGCGGACGGTCGCCAATGGCGGAGCCATCTTCTTTTGCCAGCGCCATTTTGATCCCGGTGAACAGCAGGAATGCGCCGAAGACATACAGCAGCCATTCGAACTGCGTAATCAGCCAGCTTCCGGCGAAGATCATAATCGTACGCAGGATAATCGCACCCAGCACGCCGTACACCAGCACGCGACGCTGCAGGGCCGCAGGCACGGCAAAGTAGCTAAACAGCATCAGCCAGACGAAGACGTTATCGACCGCCAGGGCTTTTTCAATCAGATAGCCGGTGAGGAACGCGAGCGCCTGAGGATCGGCAACCGCGCGGCCTTCCGTTGAGGCCAGGTACCACCAGAAGGCAGCACAGAAGAGCAGGGAGAGGGTGACCCACACCAGTGACCAGGCCGCAGCCTGTTTCATCGTCATGCCATGTGCGCCGCGACGCCCCTGCAAAAAGAGGTCGATCGCCAGCATGATGAGCACGACAACCGCGAATCCGCCCCACAACATGGGAGTGCCGACAGAATGCATACTATTTTCCTTACACATAAAAAACAAAAACGGCCATGGTCAGAAGACGATAGCCGTTAGCTTTTTATGCATAGACCTCGCCTTCCGGCAAGGTCTCACTTACAACCAAAAAGACAGGCTTTTTTGATTGCCCGGCGACCGGATGCGGTTTTGCACGCATCGTAATGACGATCCACCGGCAAGGAAGTTACTCCCCTTTGCAGGTAACAAAATATGTCAGACCAGTGATTTCGTCAATGGTCTGCACCGTTTCATTACACAGCTTTACGCGATAGCTTCTGCGCCCACGCCATCTGCAGGGAAGACTACGCCGGTTTGACGGCGGATCTCGGTTTGGAGTTTCGCCGTGGTGCGGCTGACCGCCAGCCCAGGGTGATTCACTTCATTGTCTTCTACCAGACGGGCGAAGACCTCTGCCTCATAGAGCATAGTGTTAATATGCTGAGGCTGCGTCAGCTCCTGCGCTTTGCCGCCACGTGGGACAATGCTCAGCTTCTGACACTCGGAAATCTTCTCGATAACCAGTGAGCCCGCTTCGCCCTGAATTTCGCTGGGCAGAACGGAATCGCTCACCTTGGAGTGCTGCAGCGTAACGCTGAAATCACCGTAATCCAGCACCACGATGCCGTGCGCATCCACACCGCTTTCCAGCAGGCTGGCCGTGGCGGTGACGCCGTGCGGCTCGCCCCACAGCGCCACGGCAGAGGCCAGACAGTAAAAACCGATGTCCATAATCGAGCCGTTAGAGAAGGCCGGGTTAAAGGTGTTCGGGTTTTCACCGTCCAGATAACGCTGATAGCGCGACGAGTACTGGCAGTAATTAATAAACGCTTTACGCACTTTGCCAATCTTCGGCAGAGACTGCTGTAACAGCAGGAAGTTTGGCAGGCTGGCGGTTTTGAACGCTTCGAACAGCACCACCTGATTGTCGCGGGCAAGCTGAATCGCGGCTTCCACTTCCTGAATGTTCGAGGCCAGCGGCTTCTCGCAAATCACATGTTTTTTATGGCTGAGAAACAGCGACGTTTGCGGAAAGTGCAGGGAGTTTGGGCTGGCGATGTAGACCGCGTCAATGGCGTCACTTTGCGCCATCTCATCGAGCGACGTGAACAGATGTTCAACCAGATAGTCGTTCGCGAAACTCTGCGCCTGCTCCAGGCTGCGGGAATAGACTGCGGTGAGCTTAAATTTGCCGGTTTCATGGGCGGCGTCGACGAACTGGCGGGTGATCCAGTTCGTGCCAATAACTGCGAAACGTATCATAAACGTTTACGTACTCCGTAGCAGGGAACCTTTAGCCACTGTAGCACGTGATTATTGCAAAACCAGTGCGCTACTGCGCATTACTCTTTAACGATAAATGCGTAAGCCATAAACGGGTATCGAACTCCAGCTGGTGGTACTGCGGCTCCATATGGCAGCACAGGGAGTAGAAGGCCTTGTCGTGCTCTTTTTCCTTCAGGTGTGCCAGCTCATGCACCACGATCATCCGCAAGAACGCTTCCGGCGCGTGACGAAACACGGTAGCAACGCGGATCTCCGCTTTCGCTTTGAGCTTGCCGCCCTGAACTCGGGAAACGGCAGTGTGCAGGCCGAGCGCGTTTTTCAGCACATGGATCTTGTTGTCGTACATCACCTTATTGATGGGTGGCGCGCTCTTCAGATAGGTGTTTTTCAGATCCTGGGTATACTGCCAGAGCGCCTTATCGGTCGCGAAGTCATGCGTACCCGGATAGCGTTTTTCCAGCACCGCGCCCAGCTTTTGCTCGGCAATTAAGCTGCGAACCTGAGAAAGTAAGTTCTCCGGGTAGCCCTGGAGATAAGTTAGTTGGTTCATCAACGCCCCAATTTGACAATAAAACGGGTATACTCACGCACCCTTTTCAGGGATAACGCCGAAATTTTACCATTCAGGAGGGCCGATGAGCCACTTAGACAACGGTTTCCGTTCACTCAACCTAAAACGTTTCCCGGAAACGGACGACGTTAACCCGCTTCAGGCGTGGGAAGCGGCGGATGAATATCTGCTGCAACAGTTGGATGACACTGAAATCAGCGGCCCGGTTTTGATCCTGAATGACGCGTTTGGCGCGCTGGGCTGTGCTCTGGCAGAACACACGCCTTACAGCATCGGTGATTCCTACTTGAGCGAGCTGGCGACGCGGGAAAACCTGCGCCACAACGACATCGACGAATCCAGCGTTAAGTTCCTCGACAGCACCGCGGACTACCCGCAGGCGCCGGGCGTGGTGCTGATCAAAGTGCCGAAAACAATGGCGCTGCTGGAACAACAATTGCGCGCACTGCGCAACGTCGTAACCCCACAAACGCGTATTATCGCGGGGGCCAAGGCGCGTGATATCCATACCTCAACGCTGGAACTGTTCGAGAAAGTGCTCGGCCCAACCACCACGACGCTGGCCTGGAAAAAAGCGCGTCTCATTAACTGTACTTTTAGTGCCCCCGAACTGGCCGACGCGCCAGAAACCCTGAGCTGGACGCTGGAAGGCACTGACTGGACAATCCACAACCACGCGAACGTCTTCTCCCGCACCGGCCTTGATATCGGGGCGCGTTTCTTTATTGAAAATCTGCCGGATAACCTGGAAGGCGAAATCGTCGATCTGGGCTGCGGTAACGGTGTGATTGGCCTGACGCTGCTGGCGAAGAACCCTGACGCGAGCGTTGTATTTAGTGATGAGTCGCCGATGGCGGTGGCCTCCAGTCGTCTGAACGTTGAAACCAACATGCCGGACGCGCTGGATCGCTGCGAGTTTATGATTAATAACGCGCTGTCGGGCGTTGAGCCGTTCCGCTTTAATGCCGTGTTCTGTAATCCCCCGTTCCACCAGAAACACGCCCTGACGGATAACGTCGCCTGGGAGATGTTCCACCATGCACGCCGCTGCCTGAAAATTAACGGCGAGCTGTATATCGTGGCGAACCGTCACCTGGACTACTTCCACAAGCTGAAGAAGATCTTCGGTAACTGCACCACGGTTGCCACCAACAACAAGTTCGTGGTGCTGAAATCCGTCAAGCTGGGTCGCCGCCGCTAACGCGGGGCGCTGAGTTTACACCGGCCTGCCTCGCGTGCAGGCCCGGTGAGCGTTGCGTCACTCAGAGACTCAAGGCCAGCGTTGTCCCCTGCGCAATGGCGCGTCGTGCATCCAGCTCCATCGCCACGTCGCATCCGCCGATCAGGTGTACCGTTTTTCCCGCCTCACGTAGCGGATCCACCAGATCGCGCTTCGGCTCCTGACCCGCACACAAAATCACATGATCCACCTGCAGCAGCTGCGGCTCACCGCCGATCAGCACGTGCAGCCCCGCGTCATCGATCTTCTGATAGCTCACCGACGGTATCATCTTCACCCCGCGAGAGAGCAGGGTTGCGCGATGGATCCAGCCCGTGGTTTTGCCCAGGCCTTCACCGGGTTTGCTGGCTTTACGCTGCAGCATGACGATCTGACGCGGGCTTTTCGGCAGCTGGGGTCCTTCCGGCCGCAAGCCGCCGGACTGGTTAAGGCTGGTGTCGATACCCCATTCCACGCAGAAGTCGGCAATGTTCTGGCTGGTGGGTTCGCCGGGCTGACTTAAGTACATCGCGGTATCGAACCCGATCCCGCCGCAGCCGATGATCGCCACTTTTGCCCCCACCAGCGCTTTGTCACGCAAAACGTCCAGATAGCTCAGGACTTTCGGATGATCGATGCCCTCGATCGCAGGCCTGCGTGGTGCGATCCCGCTTGCCAGGATCACCTCATCGTAATCCATTACATCCACCGGGTTTACAAACTGGTTGAGGCGCAGATCCACGCCCGTCAGGTCGATCATTCGGCGGTAATAGCGCAGGGTTTCGTAAAATTCTTCTTTGCCCGGGATCTGTTTGGCGATATTGAACTGCCCGCCAATCTCAGCGGCGGCATCGAATAACGTCACGCTGTGGCCGCGCGAGGCGGCATTCACCGCAAACGCCAGACCCGCCGGGCCGGCACCGACCACGGCCAGGCGTTTTTTATGCACCGCCGGGAAAATCGGCATTTTGGTTTCGTGGCAGGCGCGGGGGTTGACCAGACACGAAGTGACCTTGCCAACAAAAATCTGATCCAGACAGGCCTGATTACAGCCGATGCAGGTGTTAATCTCATCTGCACGCCCGCTCTGCGCTTTGGAAAGCAGCTCGGCATCTGCAAGGAACGGACGCGCCATGGAGACCATGTCGGCATCACCGGCGGCGATCACATTTTCCGCCACTTGCGGGTCGTTAATGCGGTTAGTGGTCACCAGCGGGACAGACACTTTCCCTTTCAGCTTGCGCGTGACCCAGCTGAACGCCGCGCGTGGCACCGGCGTGGCGATGGTCGGAATACGCGCCTCGTGCCAGCCGATGCCGGTATTGATGATGGTCGCGCCGGCGGCTTCAATCGCCTGCGCCAGCTGCACGGTTTCGTCGAACGTCCCGCCGCCTTCCACCAGGTCGAGCATCGACAGGCGGTAGATAATAATAAAATCCGCCCCGGCACGTTCACGCACGGCACGCACCACTTCCACTGCAAAGCGCATGCGGCGCGCGTGATCGCCACCCCACTCATCGTCGCGCTGGTTAGTGCGGGCCGCGAGGAATTCGTTGATCAGGTAGCCTTCCGAGCCCATCACCTCAACACCGTCATAGCCCGCTTCACGCGCCAGTGCCGCACAGCGGGCGAAGTCGTCAATCAGCGTCAGGATCTCATCGTGGCTGAGGGCATGGGGCGTAAAGCGGTTAATCGGGGCCTGAATGGCCGACGGTGCGACCAGATTCGGTTGATAGCTGTAACGCCCGGTGTGCAGGATCTGCAGGGCAATTTTCCCGCCTTCCCGGTGAACGGCGTCAGTGACCACGCGATGATGCGGCAACTGGTTGGCGTCGTTCAGCACCGCACCGCCTTCCATCCCCACGCCAGAAGGCGCAGGGGCCACCCCGCCGGTAACAATCAGCGCCACCCCGTGACGTGCACGCTCGGCATAGAAGGCCGCCAGACGTTCGGCCCCGTCCGGATGTTCTTCAAGCCCGGTATGCATTGAGCCCATCAGCACGCGGTTTTTAAGGGTGGTGAACCCCAGATCGAGGGGGGTAAATAACGACGGGTAGTGGCTCATAGTCTCTTCCAGTGTAAAATTATTGTTATGTGGTCGGATGAGTTACTAATTTAGCCAGCGATGAGTAAAAGGGAAAAGGGGAATGCGGCGATTGTGATGGGATTCAAATATTGGTGTGGCCTGACCCCCTCTCCCTGAGGGAGAGGGGGCGTTATAGCTCTCAGGGAGAGGGGGCACGCACTAAACCCGGTGCCTGCCACATCGATGTCGTCAGTCCGCTGTCCACCAGCCCAAGCTGGTCGGCATAAACGGCCTGCCACTTCTGCATCATACCGTCGTACAGCTCCCGGTGCGCCGGGTTCGGCGTGAACTCGCGGCTCCATTTCACCAGCCGTTCGCCTGTCGCCGCCATATCCGAAAACAGCCCGGCTCCCGTTCCGGCAGTAATCGCACAGCCCAGCGCTGTCGCCTCTTTCACTTGCGGGACGCGCACCGGCAGACCGGTCACGTCGCTTAAAATCTGGCTCCACAACGCACCTTTCGAGCCACCGCCTGCAAACACCAGACCGTCGAACGTTACCCCTGAGAACCGTGAGATCTGCGTCAGGTTACACGCCGAGACAATCGCCGCGTTCTCTTCCAGCGCACGGAACAGCGTGGCTTTGTTGCATTTTTCCGGGTCGATGGAGAGGTTAATAAACGACGGCGCGGCGTGATACCACTGCTTGAAGTGCATAGCATCTGAGAAGATCGGCATCACACCGTGTGAACCGGCAGGCACGCGGCTGGCCATCTCCTCAAGCAGGGAGTAAGTGTCCATTCCCATCCGCTCCGCGATGAGTTTCTCTTCCGCGCAGAAGGCGTCACGGAACCAGCGCATGGTCAGGCCGGTAAAGAAGCTGATCGACTCCGCCTGCGCCATGCCGGGGATCACATGCGGATTCACGCGGATGTTCATCTCCGGGTCGGTGCGTACCTGCGGCAGGTTGACCACCTGCTGCCAGAAGGTACCGCCCAGCACGGCCGTTTGCCCGGCCCGCACGACGCCTAACCCAAGACAGCCAAGCTGCACGTCGCCACCGCCCATCACCACCGGCGTGCCTTCGCGCAGGCCGCTCTGCTGTGCGGCATCTTTGGTGATCGCACCGAGCACGGTACCGGTCTCCTTCACCGGAGAGAGGATATCGGCACGCAGCCCGGCCATGTCGAGCAGCGCCGGACGCCAGTCGCGGGAGAAGAGATCCAGCATAC
This sequence comes from Enterobacter sp. MEB024, assembly GCF_030209635.1. Lineage (NCBI taxonomy): Bacteria > Pseudomonadati > Pseudomonadota > Gammaproteobacteria > Enterobacterales > Enterobacteriaceae > Enterobacter > Enterobacter sp. MEB024. The sequence continues at coordinate 32,601 of NZ_JARVRQ010000005.1, forward strand.
CGGTAGTCCCGGCATTGGACGGATCAACGGCCAGCTCGCCGGACAGTTTTGCCGCCAGCCAGTCGCTTATCATGGTGATCGTGGCGGCTTTGCGGTAGATGTCCGGACGATGGTGCGCCAGCCACAGCAGGCGCGGCATGGCGCTCAGGGCCAGGGTCTGGCCGGAGACGTCATACACTTCGGATTCAAAACGGTAGTCGTGGATCTCTTTGAGTTCGGCTACCTCGCGGCTGGCGCGGGCATCGACGTTGGCGCACGCCCAGATGGCGTCGCCGTTGCGGTCATACAGCACGATCCCCTCGCGCATTGAGCAGCAGGCCACGGACTGGATATCCGCTGCGCTCAGGCGGGCGCGCTCCAGCGCCTGATGAATACACTGGCAGGTGAGTCGCCAGTTAATGTCGAGATCAAACTCCATCGAGCCCGGCACATTCTCCACGCTCAGGTGTTTCCACTCGGCCTGGCCAACGGCAACCTGGTTGCCCTGCAAATCGAAAATTACGGCGCGAACGCTGCCTGTCCCTGCATCTAACGCTAAAAGGTAACTCATGAGCATGCCTCGTGTCAGGCGCAGGACAGGCTCTTAGCTCGCCAGAGCCAGCACCGCGCGGGCTGTCGTCTCCTCCGTCACCAGGCCATTAATACGGCGGCCTTTGAGTGCGGCATAAATCGCATCGGCTTTCTCTTCACCTCCGGCCACGCCAACGATGGTGGGCAACTGCGCCAGTTCATCGAGCGTGACGCCCAGTAATTCCCGGTGGATCTCCAGCTCGTGCACGCATTCCCCTTCGGCGTTCAGGAAATAGCCGAGGATATCGCCCACCGCCCCTTTACGGGCGTACATCAGCTGTTCACCTTCGCTGATATAGCCGGAGCGCAATATGGTGGCGTCCCGGCGCTGGTTCACCGAACCAATGCCTACCACCGCCACATCGGCCGCGGCGGCGGCGAGGATCACGTCCCGCACGCTGGATTCGCGTTTTAGGATCCCGGCCACTTCGGCGGAGGAAACGCGAAGCGGGGCGGGGATCATGCTGACGCTGCAGGCGGCATCAAGCTGACCGATGCCCGTCATATACGGCCCAACGCCGCCGGAGAGCGTCACCAGGCGGATCTGCTGCGAGCTGATAAAACCGCTTAAGTGCTGCAGGCTGCTCATGGTGGTTTCACCAAATCCCACCGCCAGCAGCTGGCCGGGCTCCAGCACGCCCATCAGCGATTGCGCCGCGCCAATGCCCAGCCGGACATTCATGGGCGGGGTATTCAGGGCCGGCAACACGCGAACCAGCTTGAGCCCGAAGCGTTGCTGCAGCTCGGTTTCCAGCGCCAGACACCCCTCATAGCGGGAGTTGATCTGCACGCGGATCACCCCGGACTGGCGTCCTTTCTCCAGCAGACGCGAGATCTTCAGGCGCGGCAGTCCGAGCCGCTCGCCGATGTCATTCTGGGTTAATCCGTCGTGGTAGTAGCACCAGGCGACGCGGGCAACCAGCTCTTCTTCCGCCAGTGCCAGCCCGGCAAAACGACCTTCTTCCGCAGTGCGTTTATCGCTCATAATTGAACTCTTATAAAAATTTAGATCATATGTTCGTGATCGCGCAGAAAGAAAGTGTGAACCACGCGACAAAACAGATCTTTTAGATTGATTTGTGTCTGTGTGGATCTTAATCGATAAATTTGTGATCCCTGCACGGTTCTAAATATAGTTCACCGTCTACGCTTTTGAACATTATTAAATCTAAAAATCATTTGTTCAATAGCGGAGCGATAATGACGCCACTTATCGAAGCACGTGATATCAGCAAGCAGTTCTCCGGCGTACCGGTCCTGAAAGGTATTCATTTCACGCTGCTTGCGGGTCAGGTGCATGCGCTGATGGGCGGTAACGGCGCGGGAAAATCAACGCTGATGAAAATCATCGCCGGGGTGGAAACGCCGGACAGCGGTGAACTTTCGGTTGACGGCCACGCGTTTGCGCGGCTTTCGCCCGCGCAGGCCCACAGGCTGGGGATTTATCTGGTGCCGCAGGAACCCCTGCTTTTCCCCAACCTGACGGTGCGGGAAAACATCCTTTTCCGCCTGCCGCGTGAGGCCGGTATGGGGGAACGGCTGGCGGAGAAACTCCAGCAGCTGCAGTGTCAGCTCAATCTTGATGCCACCGCCAGCACCCTTGAAGTGGCGGATCAACAGATGGTGGAGATCCTGCGCGGCCTGATGCGTAACGCGAAGATCCTGATCCTTGATGAACCCACGGCGTCGCTCACCCCGGGGGAAACCGAACGGCTGTTCCGCCAGATCCGCGCGTTGCAGGCGCTGGGCGTCGGCATTGTTTTTATCTCGCACAAATTACCGGAGATCCGCCAGCTGGCGAGCCACGTCTCGGTAATGCGCGACGGCGCGATCGTGCTCAGCGGTGAAACTGCACAGTTTGACGATAACGCCCTGATTGCCGCCATGACGCCGGTGAGCCGCGAAAAAGGATTAAGTGATGCACAAAAACTGTGGCTGGCGCTGCCGGGCAATCGCCGCACGCAGCCGCAGGATTTCCCGGTGCTGCGGGTGGAAGAGCTTACCGGTGAGGGATTTATCGATCTCAGCATGGAAATCTATGCCGGGGAAATAGTTGGCCTCGCCGGGCTGGTCGGCTCCGGGCGCACCGAATTTGCGGAAACGCTGTATGGGCTGCGCCCGGTGCGCGGTGGGCGAGTCTGGCTGGAAAATCAGGAAATAACCGGCGAACCCGTGGCGGCACGGCTGGAGAAAGGGCTGGTCTACCTGCCAGAGGACCGACAGGTTTCCGGCTTGTTCCTGGATGCGCCGATTCGCTGGAACACCGTGGCGCTGAATGAGCCCTCGGTCTGGCAGCAGCGCAAACGGGAGTCGGCGGTGGTGGAGCGCTATCACCGGGCGCTGGGGATCAAGCTTAACCATGCGGATCAAACCGTGCGCACGCTTTCCGGCGGCAACCAGCAGAAGGTGTTGCTGGCGCGCTGTCTGGAGGCGAACCCGCTGCTGTTGATCGTCGATGAACCGACACGCGGAGTGGATGTGTCGGCGCGGGCCGATATCTATCAGCTCATCAAAAGCGTGGCGGCGCAGAACGTGGCGGTGCTGATGATCTCAAGCGATCTGGATGAGTTCCCCGGGCTTGCCGATCGCGTGCTGGTGATGCACCAGGGCGTGCTGAGCGGCGAGTTGTCCCGGCACGCGGTCAGTCTCGACAGAATGATGGCGCTGGCATTCGGAGGGCAGTCATGAAGACCTTACTGAAAAATCGCGAACTGAGCGCGTTCATCGCCATTCTGGCGTTGTTCGCGGTGCTGGTGGGGCTCAATCCGGCCTATTTCAGCCTGCAAACGCTGGGGATGATCTTCGCCAGTTCGCAAATCTTGATCCTGCTGGCGCTCGGCGCCGCGCTGGTGATGTTGACCCGCAATATTGATGTTTCCGTCGGCTCTACCGTCGGGCTGTCTGCCATTGCCGTGGGGGTGGCCCTGAACAGCGGCTACACCCTGCCGGTATCGATCCTCTTTGCGCTGTCGATTGGCGCACTGGCGGGAGCATTTAACGGTTTTCTGGTGGTGGGGCTGCGTATTCCGGCAATTGTGGCCACCCTCGGCACGCTGGGCCTCTATCGCGGAGCGATGCTGCTGTGGACGGGAGGAAAGTGGATTGAAGGGCTACCGCCGAGCCTGAAATCGCTCTCTGAACCTGCCGCTATGGGGATTTCACCGCTCGGAATGGGCGTGGTGTTTTTAGCCGCGGTCGGCGCATGGACGTTGTCGCGCACCGCCTTCGGACGCGATTTCTACGCCGTGGGCGACAACCTTACCGCCGCACGCCAGCTGGGCGTGGCGGTGAACCGCACGCGAATGATCGCTTTCACGCTGAACGGCATGCTGGCCGCGTGTGCGGGGATTGTGTTCGCTTCGCAGATTGGCTTTGTACCTAACCAGACCGGCAGCGGGCTGGAGATGAAAGCCATTGCCGCCTGCGTACTCGGGGGGATCTCTCTGCTGGGCGGTACCGGGACGCTTATTGGCGCCTTCCTGGGGGCTTTTTTCCTGACTCAAATCGACACCGTGCTGGTGCTGTTCAGGCTGCCCGCGTGGTGGAATGACTTTATCGCCGGGCTGGTGCTGCTCGGTGTGCTGGTGCTCGACGGGCGTTTACGGCAGGCGCTGGCCCGGCATCAGCGCGCACTTAAGTACAGCCGCTTCCAGCCCGGTAACAAAGGGGGGAAGCATGTCACCCCGTTTACGAAACACAAAAAAGAGGTGGCGTAAATGAAGCTTAACTGGGAAAGCGCGCTGCTGATATTACTGGTGCTGGAAATCCTGCTCTTTGGGGCCATCAATCCGCGCATGCTCGATATCAACATGCTGCTGTTCAGCACCAGTGATTTTATCTGCATTGGCATTGTGGCGCTGCCGCTCACCCTGGTGATCATCAGCGGCGGCATTGATATTTCCCTCGGTTCGACCATCGGCCTGTGTGCCATCGCGCTGGGGGTGATGATGCAGGCGGGCTGGCCGATGGCGCTGGCCATACCGTTGACGCTGCTGCTCGGCCTGCTGTGCGGTCTGGTCAACGCTGCGCTGATCCACTACACCGGCATCAGCCCACTGGTTATCACCCTCGGCACGCTCTATCTCTACGGCGGTGGCGCACTGCTGCTCTCCGGCATGGCGGGGGCGACCGGTTACGAAGGCATCGGTGGCTTCCCGGACAGCTTTACCGCGTTCGCTAATCTCACGTTCCTGGGGTTGCCAATCCCGCTGGTGCTGTTCGCCGTGATTACCGTCTTCTTCTGGCTGATTACCCATCGCGGACGCTTTGGCCGCCATCTGTTTTTGATTGGGCAGAACCCGCGCGCGGCGCGCTATGCGGCGCTCTCGGTCAACGGGATGCCCTACGCCCTGTATGGCCTGGTGGGCGTTGCTTCGGCCATTGCTGCGCTGGTGATGGTCTCCTATTTCGGTTCGGCGCGTTCGGATTTGGGACGCGATTTACTGATGCCTGCACTGACCGCAGCGGTCCTCGGCGGCGCCAATATCTATGGCGGTTCGGGGTCGGTAATCGGTACGGCCCTGGCGGCGTTGCTGGTGGGGTATCTGCAGCAGGGTTTACAGATGGTCGGCATCCCCAACCAGGTGTCGAGCGCGCTGTCAGGGGCGCTGTTGGTTGTGGTGGTGATGGGACGTTCACTGAGTTTGCACCGTGAATGGGTGCGCTCTCTCCTCACAAAACATACCCGGAGCGTAAGATGAAAACAAAACTGATAGTCCTGGCGATGGCACTCAGCTTCGCGTCGGCACAGGCCGCGGATCGCATCGCCTTTATCCCCAAGCTGGTGGGCGTTGGCTTCTTTACCAGCGGCGGCAATGGCGCGAAAGAGGCGGGTAAAGATCTCGGCGTGGACGTCACCTACGACGGCCCGACCGAGCCCAGCGTCTCAGGCCAGGTGCAGCTTATCAATAACTTCGTTAACCAGGGCTATAACGCCATTATCGTTTCGGCGGTGTCGCCGGATGGCCTCTGCCCGGCGCTGAAGCGTGCGATGCAGCGTGGCGTCAAAGTACTGACCTGGGACTCCGACACCAAACCGGAATGCCGCAGCATCTACATCAACCAGGGCACCCCGGCGCAGCTCGGCGGCCTGCTGGTCGACATGGCCGGTAAACAGGTCACCAAACCGAATGCCAAAGTGGCGTTCTTTTACTCCAGCCCGACCGTTACCGACCAGAACCAGTGGGTGAAAGAGGCGAAGGCCAAAATCGAGAAAGATCATCCGCAGTGGCAGGTCGTGACCACGCAGTTTGGCTATAACGATGCCACCAAATCGCTACAAACCGCCGAGGGGATCTTAAAAGCGTATCCGGATCTGGATGCGATCATCGCCCCGGATGCCAACGCCCTGCCGGCGGCGGCGCAGGCGGCGGAAAACCTGAAGCGAGAAGGGGTGGCGATTGTCGGCTTCAGCACGCCTAACGTGATGCGCCCGTACGTAGAGCGCGGCACGGTGAAAGCCTTCGGCCTGTGGGATGTGGTGCAACAGGGCAAAATTGCGGTCAATGTCGCCGATCGGTTGTTGAAAAAAGGCGATCTTAACGTTGGCGACAGCGTGGACGTGAAAGATATCGGTACGCTGAAGGTCGAGCCGAACAGCGTGCAGGGCTACCAGTATGAAGCGAAGGGCAACGGCATTGTGCTGCTGCCGGAGCGGGTGGTGTTTACCAAAGAGAACATCAACAAATACGATTTCTGACGGGGGAGCAAATGGCTGATTTAGACGACATCAAAGACGGCAAAGATTTTGGCATCGGCACACCGCAGCAGAACGTGCCGTTTACCCTGAAGGGGTGCGGCTCGCTGGACTGGGGAATGCAGTCCAGGCTGGCGCGCATCTTCAACCCAAAAAGCAACCGCACGGTGATGCTGGCCTTTGATCACGGCTATTTCCAGGGACCGACGACCGGCCTTGAGCGTATCGATCTCTCTATCGCCCCGCTGTTTGGGGAAACCGACGTGCTGATGTGCACCCGCGGTATTTTGCGCAGCCAGGTGCCTGTCGCCACCAATAAACCCGTCGTGTTGCGCGCCTCCGGCGGCAATTCGATTTTAGGGGAACTTTCCAACGAGTGCGTGGCGGTGGCGATGGAAGATGCGCTGCGCCTGAACGTCTGCGCGGTGGCGGCGCAGGTGTACATCGGCAGTGAGTTTGAACATCAGTCGATCAACAACATCATCAAACTGGTGGATGCCGGTGCGCGCTATGGCATGCCGACCCTGGCGGTAACGGGCGTTGGCAAAGAGATGGCGCGCGACGCGCGGTATTTCTCGCTTGCCAGCCGTATCGCAGCCGAGATGGGGGCGCAGTTCGTCAAAACCTATTATGTCGACGAAGGGTTTGAAAAAGTAACCGCCAGCTGCCCGGTGCCGATCGTGATTGCCGGAGGCAAAAAGCTGCCGGAGCACGATGCGCTGGAGATGTGCTGGCGGGCGATTGACCAGGGGGCGTCCGGGGTGGACATGGGCCGCAATATCTTCCAGTCCAGCGCCCCGCTGGCCATGCTGAAAGCGGTGAAAAAAGTGGTACATGAGAACATGAGCGCGCGGGACGCGTTCCAGTTCTGGCAGGAAGAGAAACAGGGAGAAGCAAAATGAACGTGACATTAGTGGAAATCAACATCAAACCCGAGCGTGTCGATGAGTTTCTGGAGGTGTTTCGCGCTAACCACGAAGGGGCGATTCAGGAGCCGGGCAATCTGCGCTTTGATGTTTTACAGGATCCGCGCGTGAAAACCCGGTTCTTTATCTACGAGGCCTACAAGGATGAAGAGGCGGTGCTGGCGCACAAGAAAACCCCGCACTATCTGGCCTGCGTGGATAAGCTTGAGGACCTGATGTCAGAGCCGCGCAAAAAACGCAGTTTTGTCGGGTTATTGCCGGCGTAACAGACCGCCGGGTAGCGCTTACGCTAGCCCGGCGATGCTCAGGCGAGGGCCAGTTCCGCCAGGATCGCCGCCAGCGTTTCGCGCGGTTTCCCGCTCAGCGACGCAAGCGGGAACGGCAGTGCAGGCGCGGCCACTTTCCCTGACATTTCTGCTGCTGCGGCCATCACCCGCAAACTGCCGTACTGGCGGAACAGCGCCCACAGCGGCGCCAGCCGATCAGAGGGGGCGGTGTCTTTGGCTCGGGCAATTGCCAGCGCCGTCTGCGGATAGAGCCCTGCGATAACCGAATACCAGACATCAAACCCGGCCTGCAGGGCTGACGCCGCCCGCCAGTCGCCACTGATGCCCAGGGTGACGCTTTCAGGAAGACGGGCGCGCATGTGGGCGATATCGTCCGGTATGCGCCCGAGCTTGACGGATTTGACGTTCGGTAGCGCCGCCACGGCATACAGCAAATCGTCGTTAAACTCGAACCCGGTGGTGGCCGGGTTGTCGTAAATGCACAGCGGAACAGAGATCCGGTGGGTCACCGTCTCATACAAGGTAAACACTTCCTCTGCCGTCAGGCGCTGGTACGACACGGGGGCCAGTAACACCCCGCGGGCGCCGGCGCTTTGCGCCTCATCCGCCAGACGGAGAATATCGTCGAGGCGAAGCGCGCCAATACTTACGCTCACCGGAATGTTGTCGGCATGCGCCACGGCACAGCGGGTGATATGCGTGCGCTCTTCAGGCGTCAGATACGCGTAACTGCCCGTCGAACCGAGGATCCCCAGCGAATCGACACCAGCATCCACCAGCGGGCGCAGCAACTGCACAAACGCCTGCTCATCAAATTTCCCCTCTCGCAATGGCGTCAGAGGGAATGCGCTTAACCCGTGAAACATCCGCTTATCCTTTTAGAGTTCAATCAGTTGAAGGTGAGCAGTGGAGCCCGGCATCAGCCGCTGCAGGTTGCTGACTAACTCATCGCCAGCCTCCTGCAACGCCGATAACGGCATCGACGGCAGACTTTCGAGAATAAACCACATGTGTTGCGCCTGGCTATCGAGACGTGTACGCACGCCCTGGCGCCAGTTCCAGCGACGGCAGGTGACGCCAATATCATCGCGCCAGATAACTTCGCCCGCATCCGGGTATTCGATAACCGGCTGGCCTTCTTTCAGGGTATCAAACGGTTCATTACCTTCGGCAAGCGTCAGACGCGGTGCGCCTGCATAAGCGGCAAGGTTCTCACCCCCGACGGGAATGGCGTAACGAATGCTGATGGCATTGTAAATATCGACCACTGGATCGAGCGGGGGCAGTGCGCCCTCTTTCAGCACTCGCTTACGCAGGGCCGATGCCGAGCAGGGTGTGCGTTTCGGTTTCGCACCAAATGCCCTGAACACGTCATCCCAGGCGCTGAGGTGCGCTTCCGCCCAGGCGACATCATTAGTGAGGACCTGCTGGCAGGCCTGTGCCAGCGCGGCAGAGGCCACGTCCGGCTGGGTTATCGGGGCGGCTTCAACCAGAATGCTCAGCGCCCGAAAGCCGGGGGCAATCCCGGTAAGACGCGGGTCTATTGACGGCGTAACGAGAGACATAAATAATCCTGTATTGACTGTTTTATACTATGGTAGTGACCAATGACTGATAAAGTCAATATAATGACCGATTCGGGTGCCGATATCGCCCAGGTAAGCCTGGCCGTCGCCACCCGCATTCGCAACTGGCGCAAAGAGAAAAAACTGTCGCTGGATGAGCTTTCACGCCGCGCCAGCGTTAGCAAAGGCATGCTGGTGGAGATTGAAAAAGGGGCGGCGAATCCCAGCATTGCCATTCTCTGCAAGCTGGCTGCCGCGCTGGGCGTTTCGGTGGCGGATATCGTTAACGTCTCCAGCGAGCCGCGGGTGCACGTCATAGAAGCAGCGGCGATCCCGGTTCTGTGGCAGGGCCCACAGGGCGGATATGCCCGGCTGCTCGCGGGCACGTCTGGCCCGGATATGATTGAACTCTGGCAGTGGGTGATGCATCCGGGGGAGCGTTTCACCTCGCCGGGGCACCCGGCGGGAACGTTTGAGCTGCTGCATGTCACTGAGGGAGGATTGACCCTGACGGTGGAAGAGACGGTGACGCAGGTGGCGGCAGGCGCTTCGGCGGTGGCGAAAACGGAAGCGGCACACGGCTACGCGAATGAGGGCGAAAATGTGTTGCGGTTTACCATGACGGTGGCGGAGTTTCACCGCTAAAAATACCCCCTCCGTCAGGAGGGGGAGTGGATATCACGCTTCTTCCACACTTACCCGCAGGGCTGCCAGCGCTTTACGCGCCGCTTTCAGCACCTGCTCACACTGTTCAACCGTTAGCGTCAGCGGCGGTTCAATGCGAATGGTCTTCGAGTTGTTGAGCGTTCCGGCAACCAGGACACGCTGGCGGAACATCTCGCTCGCGAAGCTGTAGCCGATTTCGTTGTCGACAAACTCAATGGCCATCAGCAACCCTTTACCCCGCGCATCCTGCACCAGATCCGGATATTCCCGGCCCAGCTGGCGGAAACCGTCCAGCAGCATATCGCCTTTCTGTTCCGCCTGTGCAGGCAGGTTTTGATCCAGCAGCACGTTGATGGTCGCCAGCGCGGCCGCGCAGGCCAGCGGGTTACCGCCAAACGTAGTGGTGTGCAGGAACGGGTTGTCGAACAGCACCGAGAAGACCTCTTCGGTCGCCACCGTCGCGCCAATCGGCATCACGCCGCCGCCCAGCGCTTTTGCCAGACAGAGAATGTCCGGCTGGACGTTCTCATGCTCGCAGGCAAACATCTTGCCCGTACGCCCCATCCCGGTTTGGACTTCGTCGAGGATCAGCAGTGCGCCAAATTCATCGCACAACTGACGCACGGCAGGCAGATAGCCCTGCGGGGGCAGGATCACGCCGCCCTCACCCTGAATAGGCTCCAGGATCACCGCTGCCACGTCGTCGCCGGTTTTACGGCATTCGCTCAGCATGGTGCGCATAGCGCTAATGTCACCAAACGGCACGTGGCGGAAGCCCGGCAGCAGCGGCATAAACGGTTTGCGGAAAGTGGATTTGGCGGTAGCTGACAGTGCGCCCAGGGATTTTCCGTGGAACGCGCCGCTGGTGGCGATAAACGTGAATTTGCCGCGCGGCGACTGGTACGCTTTGGCGAGTTTAATCGCCGCTTCGACCGATTCCGTGCCGCTGTTGCTAAAGAAGCTGTACTTCAGTTTGCCGGGCGTTAAGGCCGCGAGCGTTTTCGCGAGCATAGCGCGAAGTGGATCGAGCAGTTCCTGGCTATGGAGAGGTTGTTTCGCAAGTTGATTCTGTACGGCGGAAACCACAACTGGATTACGGTGCCCCACGTTGAAAATTCCAAAACCACCCAGGCAATCTATAAACTCCTGTCCCTGGGTGTCGACAAGCGTATTAAGACTTCCCGCTTGCCACTCTACGGCTCCGTAATCCCCGCCGGCGGTAACAGATTTGCGATACTCCAAAAACCCTGGATTGACATGCTCTTTAAAGTAATCGATGACCTCTCGGTTAAGTTGTTTCATCTCCTCATGATCAAGCGTTCGCTTCTCAATGAGATTCAGTGCGTGCGCGGTACAGGCAAGAGCCGAGGCGCTGGAAGGTAACCTGTTCAAAATGTGCTCCCGGGGATCGCGTATCACATGATACTGGATTAAGTATTGCAGGGATTACGCCACTTCAGATGCCTTAACGAAAATCAGGATAAACACCAGGTTAACATTATGTTGCGCAAAATTTAATCATGCCGATATAACCGATACGGGATTTAGCGGTACGGCGGAAAAGGCCTGGGGAGGTGCGAACAAGAGGCCATTGCACTTATAGAGTGCAGACGCTGCGACTTAAGTGGGCGTTAACGCGTCATACTCTGCAGGTAATTTCTCTACGAAAGTATTTGAAATCAATGAATTATAAAATCTCACAAAAAGTGCGGTTTAAGTGAAATCTGCGATCTCTATCAACTTTAACAACTAAAGATAAATTCTTTACCGCCGAAAAAACATTAATCCACAAAATTAACATTCAAATAACCTGCAAGGGATGCTCACGATGTCCGCTCCAACCTTTGTCACCCAGAATGAATATCCTCTGGACGATGACACCACCTTAATGTCGACCACCGATATTCACAGTTACCTGACCCACGCCAACGACACCTTTGTGCAGGTGAGTGGCTATCAGCTTGATGAGCTGATGGGCCAGCCGCACAATCTGGTGCGCCACCCCGATATGCCAAAAGCGGCGTTTGCCGATATGTGGTACACCCTGCAAAAGGGCGAGCCGTGGAGCGGCATTGTCAAAAACCGACGTAAAAATGGCGACCACTACTGGGTGCGCGCCAATGCGGTGCCGATGGTGCGTCACGGGCAGGTGACGGGCTATATGTCGATTCGCACCAAAGCCACGGCAGAAGAGATTGCTGGCGTGGAGCCGCTCTATCGGGCTCTGAATGACGGGCGCTGCAAGAAACGTATTCATAAAGGACTGGTGGTAAGGAAAGGCTGGCTGGGGAAACTTCCGGCAATGCCGCTGCGCTGGCGCGTGCGCAGCGTGATGGCGGGGCTGTTTGCGGTGCTGGCTGCCACGCTGGTGGCCACCTCAGCGGGTGCGTACCCGCTGGCTGCCGCCGCGGTAGTCATGTTGCTGGGCACGCTGCTGTTCGAGCAGCAGATTGTTCGTCCGATCGAAAACGTGGCGCGTCAGGCGCTGAAAGTCGCCACCGGCGAGCGCAACAGCGTGCAGCACCTGAACCGCAGCGACGAGCTGGGGTTGACCCTGCGTGCGGTAGGGCAACTGGGGCTGATGTGCCGCTGGTTGATTAACGATGTTTCAAGCCAGGTGGTGAGCGTGCGTGATGGCAGCGACAGGCTGGCAAAGGGGAATGAAGATCTGAACGATCGGACGCGTCAGACCGTGGCCAATGTGCAGCAGACCGTGGCGACAATGAACCAGATGGCCGCCTCCGTGCAGAGTAATTCAGAAACCGCCGCCGAAGTGGACAAGCTGTCAGTGGCCGCCAGCAGCGCGGCGACCAAAGGCGGAAACGCGATGCAGACGGTGGTGAAAACCATGGATGACATCGCGGATAGCACGCAGCGGATTGGCTCGATTACCTCCCTTATTAACGACATCGCGTTTCAGACCAATATTCTGGCGCTGAATGCGGCGGTGGAGGCGGCAAGAGCCGGTGAGCAGGGGAAAGGCTTCGCGGTTGTCGCCGGCGAAGTGCGCCATCTCGCCAGCCGTAGCGCCAGTGCAGCCAACGATATTCGCAAGCTGATTGATGCCAGCGCCAGCAAGGTGCAGTCCGGCTCTGATCAGGTTCATGCCGCCGGTCGTACAATGGATGATATCGTCGAGCAGGTGAAAAACGTGACGCAGCTTATCGCGCAGATCAGCCACTCCACCTCTGAACAGGCTACCGGCTTGTCAGAGCTCACCCGTGCGGTGGCCGAGCTGGACAGCATCACGCAGAAAAATGCCGATCTGGTTGAGGAAAGTGCCCACATATCCGCAATGGTGAAGCATCGCGCCGGGCGTCTTAAGGATGCGGTAACCGTGCTCCATTGAGCCAGTAAGGTTCCAGAAAGCCGTTTATTTCATCAGGAATAAGCGGCTTTATTTTTTCTGAATGTAATTATTAATGTCTTTTATTGTTAACTTTATATTAAGTAACTAAAGAAAGCACATCAGATATTTACCCCAGCCTAAGTCCGTTTTCCCCGATGCTATTTTGAAAATGCCTCATCAGAGGGTGACGTAACGATCGATTTTCGGATATTAATAGCCTACACCTATCCATTGTCGTGGTTATGAAATAAAAAAACGATCAAAGTCATAAAGTTAGCGGTCTCGTTACCGATAACGGTGATCGTCTGAGAAATAATCACATCGATGGAGAAAATATGTTCTTACATGACGTAAAGATCGGCACGAAATTATTTCTGGCGTTTGGATTCTTTATTGTCCTGATGGTGGTCAGTGCGAGTTTATCCTTGCTAAGCCTGAACCGGGCGAACAACGGAATGCAATCCATCATTACCCGTGATTATCCGACCACGGTAAAAGCGAACCAGTTAATCGACAACTTCCAGGAATTTATTGGCACTCAGCAGCTGATGTTACTGGATGAACAGGGAACGTATACAGCGCAGTCACAGCAGCGTCTTAAAGCGATCAGCGAACAGATTACGGTGATCCTCGGCGAGCTGAATACTGCGCTGCAGGATCCTGAATCACAGCGGGTTCTTGCTGAGATACGCGGCGTGCGTCAGCAGTATCTGGACTCGCGTTATCGCATTTTGCAGGCGGTGCAGAATAACGATAGGGCGGGCGCTATTCAGGAGATGATGACCAACACCCTGAAGCTACAGCAGGCCTATAAAGCCAACGTGCAGGCGTTGATCGCGATTCAGAACCAGGAAATGCAAAGCGCAGGAGTGCAGGTCGAGGGCGATTTCAAATCGAATCGCCTGCTGCTGATCCTGATCACGCTCTTTAGCGTCGCGACCGGCAGCCTGATTGGCTGGTTTATCGTGCGCTCAATCACGCGTCCGCTGGGCCAGGCGGTGGATTTTGCAAAAGCCATTGCTGAAGGCGATCTGACCGGCAGCATCACGCCGCACGGTAAAGACGAAACCGGCCTGCTGCTGCATGCGCTGATGGAGATGAAAACGCGTCTGCTGGGCATTGTGCAGCAGGTCCAGACCGGTTCGGAGAATATCTCGAGTGCCGCCGCGCAGATTGTCGCGGGGAACCAGGATCTTGCCGCGCGCACCGAAGAGCAGGCCAGCTCTGTTGAACAGACCGCCGCCTCGATGGAGCAGATCACGGCGACGGTAAAAAACACCGCCTCACACACCGGAGAAGCAACTCACCTCTCGGCGGACGCCGCCATGGTGGTCAAAAACAACGGCGAGATGATGAAGCAGGTCACCAGCAAAATGCGCCTGATTAACGAGACCTCTAACCGGATGTCCGACATCATCGACCTGATCGATGCCATCGCTTTCCAGACCAACATTCTGGCGCTGAACGCGGCGGTGGAAGCGGCACGTGCGGGCGAGCACGGTCGTGGTTTTGCGGTGGTGGCGGGCGAAGTGCGTCAGCTTGCGCAGAAGAGTGCGTCATCCGCCAGTGAAATTCGTCAGCTGATCGAAAGTTCTACCAGCCAGACGCAGGACGGGATGAACCTGGTCGAGAAAGCGAGCGAGTTGATTAACGGTATGGTCGGCAACGTGGAAGAGATGGATGTCATTCTGCGTGAGATCCGCCAGGCCAGCCATGAGCAGACGGAAGGGATCTCGCAGATTAACAGCGCGATCGGCCTGATTGATGCCACCACGCAGCAGAACTCCGCCCTGGTGGAGGAGTCTGTCGCGGCAGCAGCGTCCCTGAACGAACAGGCGATGCACCTGAAAGATCTTGTCCGCGTCTTCCGCGTGAGCGATCGCGTACTGGCTTAATCCAGCTGGGAGATCTCCAGCGCTGCGCGGTCGATCACGCCGATGATCTGCTTAAGCTGCGCATCGCTGAGTTCGCCCTGGTTCACCTTCAGGTCTAGCACCGCTTTGAAGTTATCCAGAGCCCGCTTCATTTGCGGGTTTTTTCTCAGCTGGAAGCCGACAGAGCGCGCTTTGATACGCGCCTGAATTTGCGCCAGCTGCTCCTGATTTTCATCCAGCCACTGCTGACCTGCCGCGGTAATCGCAATTCTCTTGCGGCCATTCTCTTCTTCGGTGATGGTGATATAGGTCTGATCCTGAAGGTAATCGAGGGTCGGGTAGATAACGCCAGGGCTTGGGGTGTAATTCCCCTGCGTCATGTTCTCGATCGCCTTGATCAACTCGTAGCCATGGCTCGCGTTGTGGGTCAGGATATCCAGTATCACCAGACGCAGATCGCCGTGACCAAAAAAGCGTGGTCGGCGTCCGCCGCCGTCGTGTTCGTTTCGCATACTCATCCCTTCAAATTGATATATCTAAACTATATCTTAGATATATTCAGATGCAATCTAAAAGATCTTGCATTCTTGCTGATTAGCAATCATTATCATTTAAAATTGATTTAGATATATCGTATTCACCTGAGAAGGGTCTCACCATGACATCCACCCGTTACCCACAACGTGTTCGTAATGATCTCCGTTTTCGCAAGCTGGACGTGCTTCGCGTTGAGCGTGTCAGCGCAGGTTTCCAGCGCATTGTTTTAGGCGGCGAGGCGCTGGAGGGCTTTTGCTCTCGCGGTTTCGACGACCACACAAAAGTGTTTTTCCCGGCCCCGGGGGCGACCTTTGTACCACCGGTTGTTACCGATGAAGGTATCGACTGGGGCGACGGTGTGCGTCCGCAGGCGCGAGACTATACACCTCTGTACGATGCCGAACGGCATGAGCTGGTGCTCGATTTCTTCATACACGATGGCGGCGTTGCCAGCCACTGGGCGACAGAGGCAAAAGTGGGTGACACGCTCACGATTGGCGGCCCGCGCGGTTCGCTGGTTGTGCCGGAAGATTATGCCTGGCAACTGTACGTGTGTGATGAATCCGGCATGCCCGCGCTGCGTCGTCGCCTGGAAAGCATCGCAACACTGCCGGTTCGCCCGGACATTCATGCGGTGGTGACGGTCGGTGATGCGTCGTATCAGGACTATCTGGCCCATCTGAGCGCGTTCAACATCACCTGGGTTGTCGGTCACAGCGAACAGGCGGTGGCCGAGCGTCTGGCGGCGTTGACGGTGCCTGCGGAAGATTATTTTATCTGGCTGACCGGGGAAGGGAAGGTAGTGAAAAACCTGAGCCGTCAGTTTGAAACCGACGCAATCGACCAGCAGCTGGTGCGTGCCAGTGCATACTGGCACGCTAAATAATCAGGCTGCGGACTCCAGCTGCGCTTCGCTCACCTGATGTTCGAGCGAGGCGCGAACGTCATGCAGCGCCTTCTCCTGCTGGGCAAAGTAGGCTTCCATATTGCTCAGCGACGAGACCAGCAGCCAGGACTCCTCTTTCTCCAGCTCCGCCAGCTCGTTCACTAACGTGTCAATCTGCTCGCGAACCTGCGCCATTTTTTTGCGGATACGTTCCAGATCGTTCAGCCTGTCGCTGGCCATCAGCGGCTCAAAGCCCTGCTGCAGACGTGCCACCAGCGAACGAATGGCTTTAACGTCACCACGCTGTTTGGCCTGGTTGAGTTGCACCATCATCGCGTTGGCTTCTTCTTTCAGATCGTCAGCGACCAGGTCCGGATGGCAGAGCTTGCTCGCCTGACGCCAGAGACGCTTCAGTTCGTTCTGATCTTCCTCGGAGAGATTCTTGCCTTTACGCAGACGCATTTCGGCATCGTGATGCTGCTCGCGGTATTTCTCGTACTCTTCATTGGCTTCGTTGCGCGCCTGACGTGCAGGCTCTTCTTCGCGCGTTAAGCCACTCTCCAGCTCCAGCGCTTCGGCCAGCAGGTTAGCAATCAGATTGCTTTGCTGCTGCAGTTGCTTACGCGCCTCGGCGGCCTGTACGGAATCCGCAGGCAGATCGCGCCAGCGCTGGGTCAGCATCGCCAGCACCTCCACCGCCTGCGCCATATAGCGCTGGCAGCGACGGTAATCTTCCTCACGTCGACGCGCCTCCGCCTGCTGACGTCGCAGGTTCAGCTCCGCCAGCGTTTTACGCAGGGCGAGGATCTGCTGCATCAGCGGTCCGAGGCGGGAGAAATAGAGATCGTTGAATTCATCGAGCTGTTGCACGCGGGCATTGCGACGGTCAATCAAATCCCTGAGGCGCTCTTCCAGCGCTTTTAGCTCCATCTTGCTGGCCGCCACCTGCGGGTCACGCCATTGCGTCATGGCGCGCTGGCCCTGTAGCCAGGCAGCGATCGCCGCCATGGCAACGGTATAGTTTTTCTGCTCAAGCGCCGCGACGATTGCCTGTAGCTCATCGTCAAACGCTTCATTTTTCAGCCGTGTCAGCTGGCTCTGGATGATGTCGTCGTCTTCCAGTTCAATCGCATTTTTTATGATTTCTAGCCGTTTGATCGGTGTGCTCATGATGCCTTTCGCTTTGGCGCTTAAGTATTTGAGTTAAGGTTAATTGTTGTAAACGCTACAGGAAATAATACACACGGATGATGATCGGCGCGATGGGGGATTTCTTTAGTTTTTAGGGTTTGTGAAGAAGAGTGGCACGAACAGGAAGCCGAAAGGCTGGCGGGGGAGCGTTGGCCCCGGTTCTTGTTCTGCCATTCCTGAAGGAATACCTAAGGCTGAATGCCCTGCATAGCGAAATCGAAAGATGCCATACGAACCATATGTACCGTCATCAGTTCACCTCGCTGTAGATGCCCACCACACGGCCCAGTGTTTTTATCTCATCGATACCGCATTCAAAGGGAACTTTGCCGCCCGCGACGTGGAGTTTTTTCCCCGGCAGCAGGGTTAAATCACGAAGACTGATAGTGCCTTCAATCTCAACCAGCCATAGCCCGTCGGTTAATGACGCCCCTTTTTCAACAAAGTGGAGCTTTGCCTCAGACCGGACTGCGATACCGCGAGTGAGCGGTTTGCTAAAGAGATGTGAATCGATACTCAAAGTGGAATTTTCTTCCAGCTGACCATCACTGAGAGTGAATGTGACAACAGCAACGGGATCGCCAGGCGCAGGGTTACCTACAAACTGGGCACCCTCTCCGGTCATCAACCAGCGCAGGCTGGCCCCTGTGTCCAGTGCACACTGTACCGCGAAGTCGTAGGAGATGGTGCCGCGCGCGTAGCGGTTCTGAAGGGAACTGGCGGCAATATTGAAGTGCCGGGCCAGCTGGATTTTTTGGGTAAAACCATATACCTGACAGATTCTATCGAGTAACTCTTCATTATTCACTTGAGAATCTAAAATCAAAATATATTCCTTTGGGTATTTACTAATACTCAATTGGGTATTAGTATCAATGCGAATTCGGGCAATCAGCGGCAGACGTTGGCAAACAGAGGCTAATGATTGCAGACATTATCAAAATGGGAATCATGCAACATGGCTTCTGAAATCGCAATCATCAAAGTGCCAGCCCTGTCGTTAGGCTGGCGCAGTTCGCTGCGCTGGAAAGTGGCGTAACGCGTAGGCCAATCCCGTTTTCAGCCCGTTACGGGTGAGTAATTCACACAGTGTGAATCAACGCGAGGGACGTTATGGCAATAGAAGCGACACGTGCAACGGTCCCACTCAAGGTGGGGGCACGTCTTTCCGGGCTTAATCACGTGGCCGAACTGCGTGCCAGGTACTGGGGCGATAACGAGAAAGCGCTGGCGCGGTTTTTGGCCGAGATGCGTGATAAGCGCGATCCCAGTTTTGAGGAGAATAACAGGGCGCTGGCGGCCATCTTTTTCCTGGCTAAATTACCCGCCGCCCGTCACGAATGCGGTATCAATGAGCTGACGACTGAGGAGAAAAGAGCGCTTATCGGAGCCATGAATCATTTCCGTGCAGTCGTGAGTTTATTTCCTGAACGGCTGACCATGCCGCTTTAATCCACCCCAAAAGTAATGGCGTAAACCCGCCGGGCATTTTATTGCCTGAATTAAGGAGAATGAGTGATGCGAAATAGCGAAAACCGCACTTTTCTGAACGGGCGCGAGGAACTCCAGCGCCTGCTGGTGCAGGCGAAGATGGAGGAGCGCAGGGTGCGCGCACTCGCCGTCTCCCTGCGTCTGGAGGCATTAGCCAGTCACATCTATAAAACCGGAATGTGTGGCGAAGACGCAGCGGAACTGCTGTGTCACGAGGCTGCCCGTTACGAACGCGAATCCCAGGAGCTGCACTGATGGCCGATTTTATCGATCTGGCGCAGGAGCGTGAGCTTGAAGATCGCGAACGTCATATTAATAGCGCCCGCCAGCGATGCACATCGCCCTCGCGTTTTACCTGCGAGGAGTGCGACATCCCCATCCCCGAGGCGCGGCGAAAGGCGTTACCTGGAGTGGCCTTATGCGTCACTTGCCAGGAGATAACGGAGCTGAAAAACAAACATTTCCGGGGAGGATAAGTTGGTGATGTCATTTGCTTATCCGTGGAATGAACCCCGATCGGCTATTGCCAGCCCCTACCTGACTCACCCCCAATTACAGCGTCGCGACCGTCTGTTCGCGGCGCTGCAGCAAGCCAGAAAAGCGCTCGCTCTGCAGCCTGACTGCGTGCGTTTTGACGTCTGGCGCACGGTTGATGCTCTTGAACTCCATCAGGGCAGCCTGCGAGCCAATGCCTTTTTGATTCGGTTCTGCAACAGGGTATTACCACGTCTGCAGCAGGTCTCTGCACGGTATGCCTGTTCAGGTGTTGACCGTAACGTCTCCACCGCCGTTTTTGGTGGACACTTCGACACGCCGCTTTCGCAATATCTTGCATCGCGGATGGTTACGCTGATTGCCCGCTTCAACCGTCTCCCGGATATGTCCCGCGCCGATATTGATTTGCTGGCCGCTGACATCGCGGGCTTTATTCGTTCCGAGCTGGCGAATATCAATGACGCTGGCCTCGGCGAATTTCAAACCCTTCATGTCTGGTATCAGCGCGCTGGATTAATCACCCGCCAGTTCAATGTACTGCCTCCTCACTGGGAGCGCGTGTCGAAGATACTCTTTAACAAAGAGGACATTGCGCCAGCGGTGATCCGCATGTTTTCCGAAGACTGGTGGCGTGGACGACTGCGTCGCATGGCGGCCGCCTGGCGTGAGCATGTGCAGATTGCACTTGGAAACGTCAGCAAAAAGAAGTCTGCCTATGCGAGTAAACGCTGCATCACTGACTGGCGTGAACAGAAGCGGCGCACGCGTGAATTTCTTAAAGGTCTGGAACTGGAGGATGAAGAGGGCAACCGAATAAGTCTGATTGCCAGGCACGATGGCTCGGTGGCCAATCCCGCGATACGTCGCTGCGAACTGATGACCCGCATCCGCGGGTTTGAAAATATCTGCCATGAGCTTGGCTACGTGGGCGAGTTCTATACCTTAACCGCGCCGTCGAAATATCACGCCACTCTGAACACCGGCTATCGTAACGGCAAATGGAACGGGGCGAGCCCTGCGGATACACAAAGCTACCTGACAAAACTGTGGGCGCGGATCCGGGCAAAACTGCACCGGCTGGCGATTCGTCTGTTTGGCATCCGCGTTGCTGAACCCCACCATGACGGTACGCCTCACTGGCACATGCTGATGTTCATGCTGCCCGAAAACGTTGAGCGCGTTCGCCGCATTATGGAGGAATACACACAGGAGGAAGACGCTTTTGAACTGCAAAGCGATAACGCCAGAAAAGCTCGCTTTCACGCTGAAGCTATAGATCCGCAAAAGGGCAGCGCCACCGGTTATATCGCTAAATACATCTCCAAGAATATCGACGGCTATGCCCTTGATGGCGAGACTGATCACGAAAGCGGCGAGTTGCTTAAAGTGACCGCATCTGCTGTTTCGGCCTGGGCGGCGCGCTGGCATATCCGTCAGTTTCAGTTTATCGGTGGTGCACCGGTGACCGTCTACCGTGAGCTGCGCCGTTTGACTGATACGCAGGCCGCGCACGGTCTGAGCGTAGAATTTGCGGCAGCGCATGACGCCGCGGACGCCGGAGACTGGGCAGGATACGTCAATGCACAGGGAGGACCGTTTGTCCGTCGGGACGCGTTGCAGGTGCGCACGCTGTATGAGCCCCGTGCCGAATACAATCAGTACGGCGAAGAACGTGTCTGTATTCGCGGCGTCTACGACGCCGCACTCGGCCCGGGCTCGCCGATTTTGACCCGCCTCACGCAGTGGAAAATTGTGCCGAAGCGTGCCGTTGATTTGGCCGTTGACCTTAACGGCACCGCTGCGCGTTCTTGGAGTTCTGTCAATAACTGTACGGTGAGCGACGTCTCTCAACCCCTCAGCCGGCGTGCGAGACGCGCGTTAGCCGCACGCATAACCCTCCCCAGACCGGTTGCAAAGACTCCCTTTGTCTATGAAAAGGATCCGCAGAACGGAGTGGCAGAGAGAGTGATTGATGAGATACGGCTCGCCACCGGAATAACGATCAGCCGGGGGGAAGCCCTGCATCTTATGGCGGGGGGCATTAGCCGTTTTAACGACAAATGGTGCCGGGGATCTGCAGACGGATCGCTATTTCCTGCGGCACCGTCTTATCAGCAAAAGGCCCGGAAAATCCTTGAACGTATAAGGTATTTAACGCATCTGATAAGCAAAGGGATTCGCTAATCTTCATCGATATCATGTACATACCTCGCATGGTTCTGATTTTTTGCTTCACTCTTTTTATGAATACATGCTACTGTATGTTTATACAGTATCTCGTGGTGGAGGTTGTGTGGACAGAGAGTTGAACGAGCAAGTCATGATTGAACGCGTCGAGATGATTGCGCGGCTGACGACAGAAGGAACGTGTCAGGAAAGAGATCGTGAAATTGCCCTGAATTTGATCGCTGAGATTGCGAGAGGAAATTTAATCAGGAACAACGCGTTTACCGTGGTTTTCTCGGCATCACCCGTTCCGGACAGAATCAAAAAAGAGGCCAGCGTGCGGGTGAACATTACCCTGGATAAGGATCAGCTTATTGGTCCGTCCGTCGTGGAGGCGTTTCAGGATGAATTAACCCGCAGGATAAGATCCGTGTTTCCGTCAACGCTGGTTACCGTCAAAAAAGGATCCATGACCGGCGTGGAGTTGCAGGGGATTGAAAGAGAGGCCGATCGCGAAGCGCTGGACAATATCCTCCGGGAAGTCTGGGAAGACGAGAGCTGGCGCTAGGCCCTCTGCCATCTCGCGGGCAGTCTGTTGTGTCCGCGATTGTCCATCCTGCAGCGATAGCAAAAAGGGCGCCAGCGCTGGAAACTCAACGGTACCTGGAAATCCGGATGTTGGGAGCGTCTGATGAAAATCTATGCAATGCAGGGGGACACGCTTGATGCCATCTGTGCCCGTTATTATGGGCGCACGGCAGGGGTGGTCGAAACCGTTCTGAACGCCAATTCTGGCCTCGCGGAGTTGGGGGTCATCTTACCTCATGGCACGCCGATAGACATGCCAGAGGTTGATAGCGCACCGACTAAAGAATCAGTGAACCTATGGGACTGAGTCTTGAGAAAATCACCACGTTTATCGCCTACTGGCTGGCCGTAGCGCTGGCCTGGTTCGGGGCGATGTCTCCTGAAAAAGTCGCGCTATACGTGGGAAGCCTCTGCGCCATTTTTACCGCGCTGACGAATTACTGGTTTAAGCGGAAAACCTATCGCTATCTGACCTCTCTTGGACTCGATAAGAAGAGTATTCGTGAACTCAATCATTAAGCGTTGCAGCGCCGCGGGCGTACTGGCCCTGGCGGTGCTGATGCCTGACTTCCGGTTACTGAACACCTCACCGGAGGGGTTGGCGCTCATTGCTGATCTCGAAGGGTGTCGCCTGTCGCCTTATCGTTGCAGTGCGGGCGTATGGACATCAGGCATTGGCCATACGTCAGGCGTCGTGCCGGGACGGGAAATTACAGAGCGTGAGGCGGCAGCGAACCTTGTTGCCGACGTGATGAACGTTGAAAGACGGCTGGCGGTATGCGCACCGGTGGAGATGCCGCCCCGTGTCTATGATGCGCTGGTGAGTTTTGCCTTTAACGTTGGAACAGGGGCTGCCTGCCGTTCCACGCTGGTGTCATTCATTAAGCGTAAACAGTGGCCGCAGGCGTGCAATCAGCTTACCCGCTGGGTGTACGTCAATGGGGTCAAAAATGCCGGACTGGAAAACCGTCGAGCTCGTGAGAAGGCCTGGTGCCTGAAGGGGATGCCATGAAACCTCTCCTGCTGGTACTGGCCGTTCTGCTGGCCATCACGCTGTGGTTTCGTCATGACAACGTGAACCTGTCCCGCTCTCTTGCTAAAGCCAACCAGATCGCCCGCGATCAAAAAAACACTATCAACACGCTGCTTCAGCAGTTATCCGAAGCACAGCGGATTGCCAGGTCGAACGAAGATGCGCAGGTCAGGCTCCGCGAGGATCTTGCTGCCGTCGGCGAGGAGATGGCACGACGCGAAGCGGCTATCGGGAAATGGGTAAATGAAAATGAAGAGTTACGCCGCTGGTATAACGCTCAGCTGCCTGATGCTGTGCGCAGGTTGCACACCCGCGCCGCCTGCGCCTCCGCAGCACATTGTTTACAACGCCTGCCCGAAGGTGAGCGCCTGTCCGATGCCGGGAAGTGAGCCCATCACCAACGGCGATCTCAGTGCTGATATTCGTCGGCTTGAGCATGCCCTTATCGCCTGCGCGCTGCAGGTCGAAACCATAAAAGACTGTCAGGATAAACTCGATGCACAAACTCAACAGCCTGCGTCAGGCATTAATTGACGCCGTTCCTCAACTGAACGCTCACCCTGATCATCTGCAGATTTCGGTGGGGAGCGGAAATATTGACGCCCGCCTCGCGTCCTCGCTCTCCTTTGAAAAAAAGTATGAACTGAAAGCGAATATCAGTAGCTTCGCCGGCGACAGCGAGGGGGTCTTCGTCCCGGTACTGGCCTGGCTGCGTGATAACCAGCCAGATATTTTTACCCTCGATGACGGGCGAAAAAACGGGTTTCTCTTTGGCGTCACCATCAACGACGATGGTACGGCGAATATCAGCTTTAGCCTGCAGCTCACCGAGCGCATTCTTGTTTCGCAGGAGCAGGGAACGTTGCATGCCACCTATTCCCCGGAGCCGCCGTTACCAGAGCCCGTCACACGTCCGCTGGAGCTGTACATCAACGGTGAACTGGTCAGCCAGTGGAAAGCGTAAGTTCACCACGCTGATGGCTGTCCAGCCATCAGCGTGAACGATTGTTGTTTCATCCCGCATAAAACCCCGTCTCGTTGCTGCCGATCCCCCTGAAGGGCATTCTCTTCTCATGAATACACTCACTTCCATGCACGGTATCGCTCGCGCGATCCGTAACCTGATTCGTATCGGTGTTGTCACCGATGTTGACCTCAACAGAGGGCTCTGCCGCGTCCAGTCCGGAGGGATGAAAACCACCTGGCTGAACTGGCTGACCTGTCGCGCCGGCCGTTCGCGCGTGTGGTGGGCACCGTCCGAGGGAGAACAAGTGCTGCTGCTGGCCATCGGCGGTGAGCTTGATACCGCCTTCGTGCTGCCAGGTATCTTTTCCGATGACCACCCGGCGCCGTCAGGTTCGCCTGACGCACTCCACGTCTCGTTCCCTGATGGGGCGGTTATCGAGTACGAGCCCGGGAGCGGAGCACTCATGGCCGCAGGCATTAAAACGGCTGACATTACAGCCTCTGAATCACTCACCGCCACCGTACCGGTGGTCCTGGTGAAGTCTGAGACGCGCATCACCCTGGATACACCTGAGGTGGTGTGTACCAACAAGCTAATTACCGCCTCTCTTGAAGTGCAGAAGGGCGGGGTAATGGCCGGCAATATTGAGCATTCCGGCGGTAAATTCACCTCCAATGGGGTGCAGGTGGACAACCATGCTCACGGCAGTGTGCAAAGCGGCGGAAGCTGGACTAAGGGGACGCAATGACGGTGCGCTACAGGGGAATGAACAGTCAGACCGGGCTCAGCATTTCAGAGGCTGAACATATCAGACAAAGCGTGCGGGACATTCTGGTCACGCCGATTGGCTCGCGGGTGATGCGCCGCGAGTACGGTTCACTGCTGGCGGCAATGATCGACAGGCCGCAGAGTCCGGCGCTGCGCCTGCAAATCATGGCCGCATGTTACTCCGCTATCCAGAAATGGGAGCCGCGGATCAGCCTGACGGCCATCACTTTCGAACGTTCGGAGAATGACGGGACGCTGTATGTCGATCTCACCGGCACCCGCCAGACCTCCGGACATTCCTTTTCTATCACTATTTCATTGAGTTAAACGCTATGGCTATTGTTGATCTGAGCCAGCTCGCCGCGCCGGATGTCGTGGAGGAGGTGGATTACGAAACGTTGCTGGCAGAACGAAAGGCCACTTTTGTCTCGCTCTATCCTGAAGAAGAGCAGGAGGCAATTGCACGAACGCTGACGCTTGAGTCAGAACCGATTGTGAAACTGCTGCAGGAAAATGCGTATCGGGAAGTTATCTGGCGCCAGCGCGTTAACGAGGCCGCGCGTGCGGTCATGCTGGCCTACGCCACCGGTAGCGATCTCGACCAGCTTGGTGCTAACGCTAACCTTGCGCGTCTGGTGATAACACCTGCCGACGACACGACGTTTCCGCCCACGCCGGCAGTGATGGAGTCTGACACCGACTTTCGTTTGCGCATCCAGCAAGCCCCGGAAGGGCTGAGCGTGGCGGGATCGACGGGGGCTTATCAGTTCCATGGCCGCAGCGCGGATGGCCGGGTGGCGGATATCTCTGTCATCAGTCCTCAGCCTGCGAACGTTACCGTCTCCGTGCTGTCCCGGGAGAATAACGGCGTGGCGTCTGAAGAGCTGCTGGCCATTGTGCGCAACGCGCTGAACGATGAGGACGTCAGGCCCGTTGCCGATCGTGTGACCGTCCAGTCCGCCAGCATTGTCGACTACAACATTGCGGCTTCTCTTTTTCTCTTCCCAGGTCCCGAAAGCGAGCCAGTGCTCAACGCGGCAAGGGCCCGGCTGCAGGCCTATATAACGGCACAGCACCGGCTCGGGCGGGATATTCGTAAGTCCGCCATTTACGCTGCACTGCATGTTGAGGGTGTACAACGCGTCGAACTGACCGCGCCTGCGGCCGATATTGTGCTTGATGAAACCCAGGCCTCATGGTGCAGCCAGTACAGCGTAACCGTTGGGGGAAACGATGAGTAATGCCCGATTGTTACCGGTGGGGTCGTCGCCGCTTGAGGTCGCGGCGGCGCGCGCCTGTGCCGACATTGAGAATACCCCCGTCCCGCTTCGTCACCTCTGGAATGCCGACACCTGTCCGGCAAATCTGTTGCCCTGGCTGGCGTGGGCGTTTTCGGTTGACCGCTGGGATGAAAACTGGCCGGAGGCCACCAAGCGCGATGTTATCCGCAATGCATGGTTTATCCATGCACATAAAGGAACGATCGGCGCAGTACGCCGCGTGGTGGAGCCACTTGGCTATCTGATCAACGTGACGGAGTGGTGGCAAACCAACGACCCGGCAGGCACGTTTCGCCTGGACATTGGCGTGCTGGAAACCGGCATCACCGAAGAAATGTATTACGAAATGGAGCGGCTTATTGCTGATGCAAAGCCTGCCAGCCGACATCTTATCGGCCTCAATATCATTCAGGACGTTCCGGGCTATCTCTATACCGGTGCCCTGAGCTATGACGGCGACATCATCACGGTTTACCCCGGATAAGTGAGAGCACAATGACAGTGAAGTATAAAACGGTTATCACCAAAGCCGGCGCCGAAAAACTGGCTGCCGCAACCGTCCCGAACGGGAAGAAAGTGAATTTTACGGCGATGGCGGTGGGTGATGGCGGCGGGCAACTCCCGACGCCAAATGCCAGCCAGACGAAACTCATCAATGAGGTCTGGCGTCATGCGCTGAACAAAATCAGCCAGGACAAAAAGAATAAAAATTATGTCGTGGCGGAGCTGCTGATCCCTCCGGAGATCGGCGGGTTCTGGATGCGTGAAATGGGGCTCTATGATGATACCGGGACGCTGATTGCTGTCGGCAATATGGCTGAAAGTTACAAACCTGCACTCGCTGAAGGATCGGGACGTGCGCAGACTGTGCGTATGGTCATCATGGTGAGTGATATCGCCTCCGTCGAGTTGACGATTGACACCTCAACGGTGATGGCGACGCAGGATTACGTCGACGACAAACTTGCCGAGCACGAGCAGTCCCGACGCCATCCTGATGCTTCTCTGACGGCAAAAGGTTTTACTCAGCTCAGTAGTGCGATCGACAGTGTCTCTGAAGTCGTTGCCGCGACGCCAAAAGCGGTGAAGGTCGCGTATGACCTGGCTAAGGGGAAATATACAGCTCAGGATGCCAGCACGGCACAAAAGGGTATCGTCCAGCTCAGTAGTGCGATCGACAGCGTGTCTGAGGTGCTGGCCGCAACACCTAAAGCGGTAAAGGCCACCTATGACCTGGCCAAAGGGAAATATACGGCTCAGGATGCCAGCACGGCACAAAAAGGTATCGTCCAGCTCAGCAGCGCCATTGACAATGTATCTGAGACGCTGGCCGCGACGCCGAAAGCGGTGAAGACTGCTTATGATCTTGCTAAAGGGAAATACACCGCTCTGGATGCTACTACGACACAAAAGGGCATCGTTCAGCTTAGTAGCGCAGCCGACAGCGCATCAGAGGCGCTCGCCGCCACTCCGAAAGCCGTCAAAACAGCTAATGATAACGCTGTAGCCGCAAATCGTAATGCCAGCGAACGCGTAAGTAAATTTGGTGACAGCATGAGCGGTACGCTCAATCTTGATGGCGTAAAGCAAGGAGTTTATCTGCAATCAGGACTGAGTAATGGCATGCGCGGTGAAAAAAACTACCTACGAAAAATGCGTGGTGGGGAAGGTGATACTATCTGGCATGAGACGGTACAACAGGGAAATTGGCGTCTTGCAACTGGTTCGACAGACGGTCAGGAGGAAATCAATCTCAGTACTGCAAACGGGTTACGTGCACGACTCGAAATCACCTCCTTGAATGCAAATGGTATGCGTATTGCTTACGGTGACTATGGCACTTTTTGGCGCAATGATGGCGCAAACCTATATCTCATGCTAACGAATAAAGGTGATAAATTTGGTGGCTATAATTCGCTGCGCCCTTTGTGGGTGAGCCTTGAAACCGGTGCGCTAAATTCCGCTTCGCCGCTATCTGTTAATAATACGATTTATGCTGGAAAAGAAATTACGGCTGGTTATAGCGGAAATTATGCATGGGTCGAGCAATATAATACTAAAGCGCCATTTTTCAATTTATACAGTACAGCCGGGACAAGCGAATATCACCCAGTTTTAAAACAACAGGCAAGCATTCAGGGGGTAAACTCTTGGGCATTTTCAATGGGCTCCCTGGTAAGCAGTAGCGTTCTTTCATGGCATTTACATATGAAAGGGAGTGGAGGCCAGGACGTTAATTATAAATGGGATACTAGCGGTAATTTTATTGCACCAGGACAGATTATTCCAGGGAGTTTTACTAATTTCGACTCCCGTTATTACACCAAGGGACAAAGTGATGCCGGTTATATGGCAAAAACTTCTGCCTATACAAAAGCCGAAAGCGATGCGCGGTACAATCTTAAAAATACAGCCAGCAAGGCGGCGAGTGGTTGGGAGAAAGATAACTCGACAGGAATTATGAAGCAATGGGGTGTGGCAACACGGAGTGCGGATTCAACACGTATCGCTTTCCCTACGGCATTTCCTAATGCTTGTTTGAGTGTGCAGTTAACACTGCTTTATACCAATGGATTCCACGATCAGAATATTTATGTTCAAAACCCTGATAAATCAGGTTTTACCTACGTTGCTGGCAGTGGTGAGGTTAAAGTTTATTTCGAGGCGAGAGGCTATTAATATGAGTTATGTTTATTGTCCCATTACCCGGGCTTTTTATAACGATACTCTTGAGGCAGACTATCGTTCCGCCGGCACCTGGCCAGATGATTATGTAAAAGTGATCGATGAAGATTATGATTCGCTTATGGCCGGGCAAACCGAGGGAAAAGTGATTGTCTCAGATAAGAACGGCTATCCCGTGCTTGCGGAACCGCCAGCACCCACGCATGAAGATCGTGTTGCTCTGGCGAATTCTCAAAAAACATCCTTAATGCAAGCGGCAAATGACATTATCACTCCGCTTGAGGATGCCTCCGAGCTAGGCATTGCTACCGAGGAAGAAGCTGCCGCGTTGTTACGCTGGAAGCGGTACCGGGTAATGCTAAATCGGGTTGATGTTACCACCGCCCCGGATATTGAATGGCCAGAACGCCCTGCCTGACCCCAAACCCTCCATCCGGAGGGTTTTTCGTTTGTTGTGTAATCCTTTCTCCAACCCCAATACGTCGCATCAATCGTGCGCTCCACAGACAATAGCCTCACCACTAAACGAAGGAGTTAAACGGATGGGCGACTATCATCACGGCGTGGAAGTCATCGAAATCAACGATGGCACCCGCACCATTTCCACCGTCTCGACGGCAATCATCGGCATGGTCTGTACGGCCAGCGATGCGGACGACAAGACATTTCCTTTAAACGAGCCTGTGCTCATTACCAACGTGCAAACCGCGATTGCGAAAGCCGGGAAAATGGGGACGTTGTCCGCTTCCCTGCAGGCGATTGCCGATCAGTGTAAACCGGTTGTTGTTGTCGTGCGTGTCGCTGAAGGCACCGCTGATACCGCTGAGGAAGCACAGAAAGAGACTATCTCTAATATCATCGGTACAACCGATGAAAACGGTAAATATACCGGTCTGAAAGCGCTCCTTACCGCGAAAACGGTCACTGGCGTTAAGCCACGTATTCTCGGTGTTCCGGGGATGGATTCGCAGGAAGTGGCGACCGCGCTGGCCGCCATGTGCCAGAGCCTGCGCGCGTTTGGCTATGTCAGTGCATGGGGTTGTAAAACCATTTCAGCCGCTATCGATTACCGCAAAAACTTCAGTCAGCGCGAGTTGATGGTGATTCACCCTGATTTTCTGGCGTGGGATACCACCACCAACACGACGACCCACGCCTGGGCCACTGCACGTGCTCTCGGCCTGCGCGCCAAAATCGACCAGACGATTGGCTGGCACAAAACCCTGTCCAACATCGGCGTTAACGGTGTCACAGGTGTAAGCGCCTCCGTGTCCTGGGATCTGCAGGAACAAGCGACCGATGCGAACCTGCTTAACCAGGCCGGCGTCACCACGCTTATTCGTAACGACGGCTTCAAATTCTGGGGCAACCGTACCTGTTCAGACGATCCGCTCTTCGTCTTTGAAAACTACACCCGTACCGCGCAGGTGTTGGCCGATACCATGGCCGAAGCACACGCATGGGCAATGGATAAACCCATTACGCCAACGCTCATCCGCGACATCGTTTCCGGTATCAATGCCAAATTCCGTGAGCTGAAAACCAACGGCTATATCGTTGATGGCACTTGCTGGTATGACCCGGAATCAAATGATGCATCGACCCTGAAAGCGGGGAAATTGTACATCGATTACGACTACACCCCTGTCCCGCCGCTGGAGAACCTGACCCTGCGCCAGCGCATCACCGATACCTATCTGGCAGATCTGTCCGATTCGGTTAACAGCTAAGGAGCTGAAGCATGGCGTTACCACGCAAACTTAAATATCTGAACATGTTCAACGATGGCCTGAGCTATATGGGCGTTGTTGAGTCTGTCACCTTACCGAAGCTCACCCGCAAACTGGAGAAGTATCGCGGCGGCGGTATGCCGGGCTCGGTCTCTGTCGACCTCGGCCTGGACGATGATGCCCTGGCGCTTGAATGGACCATTGGCGGTCTGCCGGACGTCGCGCTGTGGGCACAGTATGCCTCTCCGGGCGCGGACAGCGTGCCTCTGCGCTTTACCGGCTCCTTCCAGCGTGACGACACGGGCGAAATCTCCGCTGTCGAAATCGTCATGCGAGGCCGTCATAAAGAGTTTGATGGTGGTGAAAACAAGCAGGGCGAGAGCGGCACCACCAAGATGTCCACCGAGTGCGCTTACTACCAGCTGACCATCGATGGCAAAGAGATCATCGAAATTGACATCATCAACATGGTGCTGAAAGTCGACGGCGTCGATCGTCTGGCGGAACACCGTAAGGCGATTGGCCTGTAAACCTTTAACCGGCCGGGACTGCCGGCCGGTAAGTTAACTTTCTGAAGAGTAACCAAATGGAAAATATCAACGAGACCGTCATTAACGAAAGCGAAAACCCGAACACCATTACGCTCGACACCCCCGTTCTGCGCGGCGAGCAAAAAATCGAAAAGGTGACCGTCGCAAAACCCAACGCGGGGACCCTGCGTGGGGTATCGCTGGCGTCGCTGGCACAATCTGACGTCGATGCGCTGATTAAAGTGCTGCCGCGAATGACCTCGCCGGCCCTGACCGAGCATGAGATTGCGCGTCTGGATGCTTCCGATCTGCTCTCTTTTGCGGGCAAGGTGATCGGTTTTTTGTCACCGGCTTCGGCTCGCTAACATTTCCCGAAAACCTGTCGGTCGATGATCTGATGGCGGATATCGCGGTGATCTTTCACTGGCCGCCGTCAGAGCTGTACTCGCTGAGCATGACCGAACTCCTTATATGGCGCGAAAAGGCGCTGCAGCGAAGCGGAAACTACCATGAGTAATAATGTCAGACTTCAGGAGTTGCTTAAGGCAGTCGACCGGGCAAGCCGACCGCTTAACGCTATCCAGAACGCCAGTCTCTCTCTCGCGGCCAGTATCCGCGATTCTGAGGCGGCGTTGCGCGCGCTTGATGAACAGGCGGGCCGCATTAACGGCTTCAGAAAAGCCAACGAACAGCTCGCCGTGACGGGGCAGTCTCTTGCCCGGGCGAAACAGCAGACCGCGGAGCTGGCGCTCCAGCTCAAAAACACCCAGAACCCAACCCGTGACCAGGCGGATGCGCTGGCGGCAGCCCGCCAATCTGCCGCTGCGCTTAAGCTTGAGTACAACAATTTACGCCAGTCAGTGCAGCGCCAGCGCGGTGAGCTGGCGCAGGCAGGGATTAATACGCGCACGCTGTCGTCAGATGAGCGTCGTTTAAGACAGGGTATCAGCGAAAAAACGCTACAACTAAATCGACATAAAGAGGCGCTTGCCAGGGTCAATCAGCAACAGGAGCGGCTTAATACCGTCCAGAACCGCTACGAGTCTGGCAAACGTGTTGCCGCAAGTGTGCAGCAGTTTGCTAATGCGAGCGCAGGAATGGCAAAGGCGGGCTTTAATCAGACGTCCCGCTTTATTGCCTCAGGCATCCGTTTTGAAAAGCAGATGTCTGCCATACAGGCAAGCCTGGGTCTGCAGAAGGGGGATACCAGGCTGGAGGCCATTCGCCAGCAGGCACGGGATGTCAGCGTCAGTACAGGAACCTCTACAGATGTTGTTACCCGGGCGCAGGGCGAGCTGGCCCGGTCAGGCTATGACGCCGACGGGGTGGTGGCCGCCACTGTGCCGACGGTCAACCTCAGCCTCGCTGGGAATATTGATGCCGCCAAAGCGGTCGACATTATCCGCAGCACGCAGGCCTCGTTTAACCTGGCGAATACGGATGTTGAACGCGTTGCAGATGTCCTTACCCGCGGTTTCACTGCGTCAAATACCAGTCTCACCGAACTGAGTACCGCCGTTGCATCCGCCGCACCTGCCGCCGGAGAAGCCGGCGCCAGCCTTGAGGAGACCACCGCGCTGCTTGGTATTCTGATGGAAAAGGGGATGAAAGGGGCAGATGCCAGCGCAGAGGTTAGCGCCATGTTGAGCCGCCTGCAGACGCCGGATGGGCAGCGTTCTGCAGCGCTGAATGAACTGAAGGTGCAAACCCGGGATGGCGAGGGTAATCCACTGCCGACAGAGAATATCCTCAAGGCGATCTCTACCTCATTCGAAAACAGCAAAATCGGTGCGGCTCAACAAACGGAATACCTGAAGGCCATTTTCGGTGCGGATGCGATGCAAGGCGCAGGCGTACTGGTTTCAGCGGCTGGGAATGGAACGCTGGATAACAAGCGCCAGACACTCCAGGGCGCGAGGGGGAGCACCGCGCTGACAGCCTCGGTTCAGGGCGATAACCTCGAGGGTGATATCAGCAAGTTCCAGGCTGCATTAAACGGCCTGAAGATTGATGTCTTTGATAAGGCCGATGGTGCCCTACGCACGCTGATCTCAACCGCGACCGGATGGCTTAGTACGCTCTCTCTCTGGGTCAACGCTAACCCTGCACTGACGCAAGCCCTGGTCAGCGTGGTTATGGGCGCACAAGCCTTTGCCGGTGTCCTGGGCACGCTAGGTATGGTGGTCGCCCCCATTGTGTCAGGCCTGAATCTGGTGATAACCGCTGCCGGGATGCTGGGCACGGTATTCAGCGTAGTGGGGGGGAGCATCATGACGGTGCTGGGCGCCCTGAGCTGGCCCGTTATTGCTCTCGGAGCGGCAATTGCCGCCGGCGCTTTACTGATTCTTAAATACTGGGAGCCCATTAGCGCCTTCTTTGGCGGGGTGATTGAGGGGCTTTCTGCGGCCTTCGCGCCGCTGGGCGAGCTGTTCTCTCCGCTGTTACAGGCCTTTGGTTTCATTTCAGAAAAACTGGGCGGGATCTGGCAGTGGTTCATCGATCTGATTGCGCCGATTAAGGCGACGCAGGAAACGCTCGACAGCTGCAAAAATGTCGGCGTGGCGTTCGGTCAGGCGCTGGGAGATGCGCTAATGGCGCCGCTAAATCTCTTTAACAGCCTGCGCGGCAAGGCCAGCTGGCTGCTGGAGAAACTCGGCGTCATAAAAAAAGAGTCGGGCAATATCGACTCGGCTGTACCGAAAGAAGGCACCTCCTCTGCTGACACCGGCAGTGCCTGGGACCCGGCATCACCTGTTTACAGCGGCTTCATGGGATACCAGCCGATGGCAGCAGCGGGAGGGCGTTCTTACATCGATCAGAGTAAAAGTGAATACAACTTCACGCTGCAGGGAAGCGCAGCCTCCGGAACGGATCTGACTCGTCAAATCCGGGAGGCTATAGAGAGCAGTGAGCAGGAAAAAGCGAGACGGCAGCAATCCAGCTTTATGTATGGTTAAGGAGAGAGAAAATGTTAATGGTGCTGGGTCTGTTTGTCTTTGAACGACGAACCTTACCGTATCAGTCAATGGTATTTACAAAAGACTACCGCTGGGCATCCAACGAACGCATCGGGAAACCCAAAGCCTGGCAGTACCTTGGCGAAGGTGAGACATCCTTTAACCTTTCCGGATTACTTTACCCGGAGCTCACGGGAGGGCTGCTTTCTCTCAAGGCGGTTGAGCTGATGGCGAATGAAGGGCGGGCATGGCCGTTGATAGACGGTACCGGCATCATTCACGGCATGTTTATCATTGAGAAAGTCACGCATACGCATTCGGATTTTTACAGCGATGGCACTGCCCGGAAAATTGATTTTACCCTGGTACTGAAACGCGTGGACGAATCGCTGATGACGACGTTTGGCGACCTGAGAACGCAGGCCTCAGAGCTGGTGGAAAGCGCACGTAATAGCATTGGAGGGCTGGTGGGATGATCACCGAAATGAATATCCGGGCGGGTGGGAAACTCGCCCCTGATTTTATGCTTAAGCTTGACGAGCGCGATATCACGCAAAATTTCAGCCATCGTCTTATCAGTTTGACCATGACCGACAAACGTGGGCTGGAAGCCGATCAGCTGGATATTCTACTGGATGATTCCGACGGGTTGTTAGACCTGCCTGCCCGGGGGGCAAGACTGTCCTTATGGCTGGGATGGGAGGGAACATCGCTCCAGCCGAAAGGGGACTTTACGATAGATGCGATTGAATTCCGGGGCACGCCTGACACGCTGACCATCCGGGGATGCAGCGCAGATTTTCGTGGGAAGCTCAACGTGCGGCGCGAACAGTCGTGGCATGACACGACGATCGGCGCGATAGTCAACACCATTGCTCAGCGTAACCAGTTTACCGCCAGCGTCGGAGCGGGACTTGCATCCATCGCCATTTCTCATATCGATCAGTCTCAGGAGACTGACGCGGCGTTTCTCTCCCGCCTGGCCGAACGTAATGGTGCATTTGTTTCAATCAAAGCCGGAAAGGTTATTTTTATGAAAGCGGGCCATGCCGTGACGGCCAGTGGCACACCGCTTCCCTTAATGATGATTGAACGTGGGGATGGCGATCGGCACCTTTTTTCCGTCGCTGACCGTGAAAATTATTCCGGCGTGACGGCCAAATGGCTGCAAACGCGTGACCCAAAACAACAAAATACTCAATTGAGTATTAATCGTCAGCCCGGGGGGCAGCCGACAGAAGGACTACAGCACCCGGATGCCGCTGCACCGGTAGCGGGAGCAGGAGGCAAGGCAGAGAAGCCGCAAGAGAGGCTGGTAGGATCGGCGGAAAACGTTTTTGAGCTCACCACGGTTTATGCCTCTGAAGAGCAGGCGCTCAGGGCTGCAGAGGCGAAGTGGCGTGCGCTTCAGCGGGGTACCGTGAATTTTTCTATCCAGCTGGCGCTGGGACGCGCCGATCTGTATCCCGAAACGCCGGTGCTGGTCAACGGCTTTAAACGGGTCATTGACGAGCAGGCGTGGATTATCAACGAGGTGGTTCATACTCTCAGCGAGAGTGGATTTACCACGCAACTTAAGCTTGAGCTGAACGTCGCCGATGAAAAATTTTCTATCGGAAATGAGTAATGTATTTGCTATTTGTTTCTTTTTGGGTATTATTAATTCACAAATCGTGAATTAT
Source organism: Enterobacter sp. MEB024 (assembly GCF_030209635.1). NCBI lineage: Bacteria > Pseudomonadati > Pseudomonadota > Gammaproteobacteria > Enterobacterales > Enterobacteriaceae > Enterobacter > Enterobacter sp. MEB024. Next base: position 68,519 of record NZ_JARVRQ010000005.1, read on the forward strand.
GTGGAGGGGTACATGTTTCATTGTCCTAAGTGCAAGCATTCCGCGCATGCGCGTACCAGTCGCTATTTAAGTGAAAATACCAAAGAGCGCTATCACCAGTGCACCAATGTGGACTGCAGCTGTACGTTCGTGACGATGGAGTCCGTGGAGCGTCTGATTGCGACACCTGGCGCCGCTGAGCGTGTCCGAACGGCTTCGCAGACCCACGGTTAGCGACTGCGCCACCGGCTCAAAAAACCAATAAAAAAGCCACTCAATCGAGTGGCTTAATCATTTGATTCTACAGCTAAATTTGGTGGCCCCTGCTGGACTTGAACCAGCGACCAAGCGATTATGAGTCGCCTGCTCTAACCACTGAGCTAAGGGGCCGTGGCGGTGAATTATAGAGGAACTCCCTTCAGCAATCCAGCCATTCACACCTGCCTGCTGTTTTTATAAACAATGCATAATCAATCCTTTATACTTCCATAAGGATGTATCAATGGGAGTAGAGATGATCAACGATATTCTGGCCCCGGGCTTGCGGGTGGTATTTTGCGGGATTAACCCGGGGAAGTCCTCGGCGCACACCGGTTTTCACTTTGCCCATCCGGGAAATCGCTTCTGGAAGGTTATCTATCAGGCCGGGTTTACCGACAGGCTACTGAAGCCTGAAGAGGAGCAGCACCTGCTGGATACGCGCTGCGGGATTACCATGCTGGTTGAGCGGCCCACGGTACAGGCGAGTGAGGTGAACCTGCATGAACTGCGCAGCGGTGGGCGGGAGCTGATTAAGAAGATTGAAGATTATCAGCCGGCAGCGCTGGCCATCCTGGGCAAGCAGGCTTACGAGCAGGCGTTTAGTCAGCGCGGTGCGCAGTGGGGCAAACAGGCCATCACCATTGGCGTCACGCAGGTGTGGGTGCTGCCAAACCCGAGCGGGCTTAACAGGGCAACGCTGGATAAGCTGGTGGAGGCGTATCGGGAACTGGATGAGGCCCTGGTTGTGCGTGGGCTGTAGGGCGGTGTTTCCTTGTCCCTGAGGGGCGGAGAAAATGCAAAAAAAAAGCTCCCCAAAGGGAGCTTTTTCACTGACAGGATCGATTAATCGTCCAGGAAGCTACGCAGTACTTCAGAGCGGCTTGGATGGCGCAGTTTACGCAGCGCCTTCGCTTCGATCTGACGGATACGTTCGCGGGTAACGTCGAACTGTTTACCCACTTCTTCCAGCGTATGGTCGGTGTTCATATCGATACCGAAACGCATACGCAGCACTTTTGCTTCACGGGCGGTCAGTCCAGCCAGAACGTCGTGCGTTGCAGCACGCAGGCTCTCGGTCGTCGCAGAGTCCAGCGGCAGCTCGAGGGTGGTATCCTCGATGAAATCACCCAGATGCGAATCTTCATCATCACCGATTGGTGTTTCCATGGAGATTGGCTCTTTGGCGATCTTCAGCACTTTACGGATCTTGTCTTCCGGCATCAGCATGCGCTCAGCCAGCTCTTCCGGCGTTGGCTCGCGGCCCATCTCCTGCAGCATCTGGCGGGAGATACGGTTGAGCTTGTTGATGGTCTCAATCATATGCACCGGAATACGGATGGTGCGCGCCTGATCCGCGATAGAGCGGGTGATAGCCTGACGGATCCACCAGGTAGCATAGGTGGAGAACTTATAACCACGACGGTATTCAAACTTATCAACCGCTTTCATCAGACCGATGTTGCCTTCCTGAATCAGATCCAGGAACTGCAGGCCACGGTTGGTGTACTTCTTGGCGATAGAGATAACCAGACGCAGGTTCGCTTCAACCATCTCTTTCTTCGCACGGCGGGCTTTCGCTTCACCGATGGACATACGACGGTTGATGTCTTTAACCTGCTCAATGGTCAGGCCGGTCTCTTCTTCAATCTGATGCAGTTTCTGCAGGCCGCGGAACACGTCTTCTTTCACGTCATGCAGTTTTTCAGACCACGGCTTGTTCATCGCGATAGCCGCGTTGAACCAGGTTTCGCTGGTTTCGTTGCCGGTGAAGAGGGTGATGAAGTTCTTCTTCGGCATTTTGCACTGCTCAACGCACAGTTTCATGATGATGCGTTCCTGGGTACGTACGCGATCCATCATCACGCGCATGCTGTTAACCAGGTAGTCGAACTGTTTAGGCACCAGACGGAACTGTTTGAAGACTTCAGACAGTTTCAGGATCTCTTCCTGTGCGGCTGCGTGGCTGCGACCTTTTGCTTTGATGGTGTCACGCGTGACTTCGTACTGGGTACGCAGCTCGGCAAACTTCTCGCGCGCCAGTTCCGGGTCGATGCTGTTGTCATCATCGGCGGTATCGTCGTCGGCATCTTCCTCATCTTCGTCTTCGTCATCATCCATCTCTTCCTGAGACAGTTCAGAACCCACGTGAGTGGCGGTCGGTGCCATATCTTCTTCAGCGTTCGGGTCGACAAAACCGGTGATCAGGTCAGACAGGCGCGCTTCTTCCGCTTCAACACGATCGTACTGCTCCAGCAGATAGGTGATCGCTTCAGGGTATTCGGCAACAGAGCACTGAACCTGGTTGATCCCGTCTTCGATGCGTTTCGCGATGTCAATTTCGCCTTCGCGGGTCAACAGTTCAACGGTACCCATTTCGCGCATGTACATGCGGACCGGGTCAGTGGTACGCCCGATTTCAGATTCCACGCTGGACAGGACCTGTGCAGCAGCTTCTTCCGCATCTTCGTCAGTGTTGTTGGAGGTTTCAGCCAGCAACAGATCATCGGCATCAGGTGCTTCTTCCATCACCTGAATACCCATGTCATTGATCATTTGGATGATGTCTTCGATTTGGTCTGAATCGACGATATCTTCCGGCAGATGGTCATTGACCTCGGCATAGGTCAGATAGCCTTGCTCCTTACCGCGTTGGACAAGAAGTTTCAGCTGTGACTGCGGGTTTTGCTCCATAAGACGGTATCCACACTTAATTCGTTTGATTGGTGTCGGCGATGGGGCTGCCAACCTTTAAAGCGAGGGCGTACTTATATTTGTGCCGCTGCCTCTCAGTGCGGCTGCCGGGGGCTTCCCGATCGATATTCGGCACTTAAGCCGTTGAATTCATTTTTTTGCCAGCTCCTGGTTCAGCATCCAGAGTTCCCGGCGTTCTTCGCTGCTTAAGCCGTGTGTGCGCTCGCGAGCTATCAACTCTTCCTGGCGCAGCTCAAGCATCGAATCAAACATATGGTTGAGTGAGTCGGTGAACGTTTTTTCTGCAATGTCCTTATCTGCTATATCGTCCCACATCGACAGTTTTTCAAGGGTAGCAGCCTCTTTTGTGCCGCGATAATGTTCTAAAAGTTGTCCGGTGGTCAGACCTGGCTGAGACAAACAAGTGTTGACCAATTCTGAAAATAAGCCAAGCCCGGGCAATTTTTCGTGGTTCAAACCCGCCAGCGATGGCACTTGCGGAGCAAGTTCGGGGTTTTGAACCAGTAACCCTATCAGTATACGCATGGTTGTGCGTTTTAGCTGAGGCGCGGGACGAACCGCACCGTTTTCAGACTGTTTAGGCATTAAACGTTCAAGCTGGCTGTCATCCAGAATGCCGAGCTTGTTGCCTAGCTCCTGACGCAGATAGATGCGCAGCGTTTCGCCGGGCACCTGACTGATTAACGGCAGCGCCAGCGTGCTGAGCTGCGCGCGCCCGTCAGGGGTACTCAAATCGACCTGCGGCATCAGGCTGTTAAACAAAAACGTGGAGAGCGGCTGAGCCTGCTCCATCCGCGCTTCAAACGCCGCTTTGCCCTCTTTACGCACCAGCGTATCCGGGTCTTCACCGTCGGGCAGGAACATAAAGCGTAACTGACGCCCGTCGGTCATATAAGGCAGTGCGGTTTCCAGCGCACGCCAGGCGGCGTCGCGCCCTGCACGGTCACCGTCGTAACAGCAGATGACATTGTTAGTCACCCTGTACAGCAGCTGAATGTGATCGGCTGTGGTCGAGGTGCCCAGAGATGCAACCGCATAGTTGATGTCGTACTGCGCCAGCGCGACGACATCCATATAGCCTTCGACGACCAGAAGGCGCGGAGGTTCCGCGTTATCCTTCAGCGCCTCATAAAGACCGTAAAGCTGGCGGCCTTTATGAAAAATATCGGTCTCCGGGGAGTTGAGGTACTTCGGCAGGGCATCACCCAGCACGCGACCACCAAAACCAATCACCCGGCCACGCTTGTCGCGGATCGGGAACATCACCCGTTCGCGGAAGCGGTCGTAGCTTCGTCCCTGGTCATTGGTGACCAGCATGCCGGCATCGATAAGAGACTTACGATCTTCGCTATTGCCGCCAAAACGCTTTAACACGTTGTCCCAGCCGGGCGGGGCGTAACCAATAGCGAAACGCGCAATCACATCGTCACTCAGTCCGCGCGCTGTCAGGTACTGACGCGCAGGCTCAGCAGCAGCGTGCTTAAGAGACTGTTGATAAAACGAGTTCAGACCATCCATCAGTTGGTACAGCGTCTGCCGTTGATGGCGCTCGATCTGGCTTGGCCCACTGCCTGCTTCATACGGCACTTCAAGGTTGTGCATCGCCGCCAGCTCTTCGACGGTTTCAACGAACTCGAGCTTGTCGTAGTTCATTAAAAAATCGACAGCATTACCGTGAGCACCACAGCCGAAGCAATGGTAAAACTGCTTTTCACCGTTTACGGTGAAGGAGGGGGTTTTTTCGTTATGGAAAGGACAGCACGCATGGTAGTTCTTGCCCTGCTTTTTCAGCTTTACCCGCGCGTCGATGAGATCGACGATGTCGGTTCTGGCTAGCAGGTCATTGATGAATACGCGTGGGATTCGTCCGGCCATATGCCCCAAAAATTTTAGTAACTCATAAACGAAAACAAGCCGCGCATTCCTTCCGGAAGCACGGCCTTACGACTACAACTCTGTCTGTCATTGAGGGCTGAGGCCCTCAATTGATTAGTACAGACGAGTACGGCGTGCGTTTTCGCGAGCCAGTTTCTTCGCGTGACGTTTCACAGCAGAAGCTTTAGCGCGCTTACGTTCGGTCGTTGGTTTTTCATAGAACTCACGACGACGAACTTCAGCCAGAACACCTGCTTTCTCGCATGAACGTTTGAAGCGACGCAGTGCAACGTCGAACGGCTCGTTTTCACGTACTTTAATTACCGGCATGTAACTCTCACCTTTGATAAATTCGGTTTGCCGCTGGCATCAACGCCAGCTTATTTCAAAATGGTGCGGAATTTTACTGCAAATGCTGCTGCTTTGTAAAGCACCGACGCGTTTTTGAAAGGGACTTTAATAAGGGTGAGGAGTATACACGAGGCTTCTTCCTGGGGCGAACAAAGTTTTACATCAATCCGCATTGGCCCTACACTGCGCGGTATTGAAACGAGGTAAAACAAGTCATGCGTGTACTGGGTATTGAAACATCCTGCGATGAGACCGGCATCGCCATTTACGACGACGAAAAAGGGCTTCTTGCCAACCAACTGTATAGTCAGGTGAAATTACACGCTGACTACGGCGGCGTCGTGCCTGAACTGGCTTCTCGTGACCACGTGCGTAAAACGGTTCCCCTGATTCAGGCGGCGCTGAAAGAAGCCGGGTTGAGCTCTACTGATATTGATGCTGTAGCGTATACCGCAGGCCCGGGCCTGGTGGGTGCGCTGCTGGTCGGCGCAACGGTGGGCCGTTCGCTGGCATTCGCGTGGGATGTGCCGGCCATTCCGGTTCACCATATGGAAGGGCATCTTCTGGCGCCGATGCTGGAAGATAATCCGCCTGCGTTTCCTTTTGTGGCGCTGCTGGTTTCAGGTGGCCATACCCAGCTGATTAGCGTAACGGGGATTGGCAAGTATGAGCTGCTCGGCGAGTCCATTGACGACGCAGCCGGTGAGGCCTTCGACAAAACGGCCAAACTGCTGGGTCTGGATTATCCTGGCGGTCCGATGCTCTCGAAAATGGCATCGCAGGGCACGGAAGGGCGTTTCGTCTTCCCGCGTCCGATGACTGACCGTCCAGGGCTGGATTTCAGCTTTTCCGGTCTGAAAACCTTCGCGGCCAATACCATTCGCAATAATGACGATAGCGAGCAGACCCGTGCTGATATCGCCCGTGCGTTCGAAGACGCGGTGGTCGATACCCTGATGATCAAATGCAAACGCGCACTGGAAAAGACCGGCTTTAAGCGTCTGGTGATGGCCGGGGGCGTCAGCGCCAACCGCACGCTGCGTGCAAAACTCGCGCAGATGATGCAAAAGCGTGGCGGGGAAGTATTTTATGCCCGTCCGGAATTCTGTACCGATAACGGGGCGATGATCGCCTACGCGGGCATGGTGCGTCTGAACGCTGGCGCGACCGCCGATCTGAGTGTCTCTGTACGTCCACGCTGGCCGCTGGCGGAGTTGCCGGAGGCGTAATGCCTGACCCTCTCCCGCCAGGGAGAGGGGATTTAAACGGTTACACCCGCAACATCCCTTTCTCTTCCAGAAATGTCACGATCGTCGCCAGTCCGTCGCCCGCCTTCAGATTGGTGAAGGTCCACGGGCGCTCGCCGCGCATGCGGTTGGTGTCACGTTCCATTACTTCCAGTGAGGCCCCCACATAGGGGGCCAGGTCGGTTTTGTTGATCACCAGAAAATCGGATTTGGTAATCCCTGGGCCGCCCTTACGCGGGATCTTCTCCCCTTCAGCGACGTCAATCACATAGATCGTCAGGTCAGCCAGCTCCGGGCTGAAGGTGGCGCTCAGGTTGTCACCGCCGCTTTCAACGAAGATCAGGTCCAGATTGCCAAACTTTTCGCTTAACGCTTCCACTGCCGCCAGGTTCATTGAGGCATCTTCGCGGATTGCGGTATGCGGGCAGCCGCCCGTCTCCACGCCCACGATGCGCTCTGGCTCAAGGGCCCCCGCTTCGGTGAGAATGCGCTGATCCTCTTTGGTGTAGATATCGTTGGTCACCACTGCCAGGTGATAGGTGTCGCGCATTGCTTTGCAGAGTGCTTCCAGTAACGCGGTTTTGCCCGACCCCACCGGGCCGCCCACGCCCACGCGCAGGGGATGTTTGTAATCAGCCATGTTGTCTCCTCAGGAACGGAATAATCGTGAATATTGTGTTTCGTGGCGCGCAGAGGCGATGGCCGACAGCGGCGTTGCCGCACCCAGCGCGTCGTCGCCACGCAAAAAAGCCGGTTCAAGCCCGGCTGCAAAGTGGTCGCTCAGGTCGATAATCAGCTGCTGCGCCGTCTGTTGCCCGAACGGCACCAGCTTGACGCCCGCCATGACCGCGCTCTCAATCCAGCTGTAGCCCAGGCTCAGGGCCAGCTCATGGGCGCTAATGCCCCAGCGTACTCCCAGCCACGCCATCCCGCTGAGCTGGCTTTGCATAAACAGCGTCCGCCACTCTGCCGGACAGTCCGGCTCCCAGCTTTTGAGCAGGCGCGTAAAGGCCGCCCCGCGGTTGCGTTCCTCATCACGCAGTTCACGCGTTTCCCGGCAGGCGAGAAGGTAGGCCGTCCAGCGTGTTGCCGTCGCCAAATCGTTTTGCTCGCACGCCTGATAAAGTCGGGAAAACAGCGGCAGATCGACACAGAACAAGCTCTGCTCCATCTGCAGGATCTGCCAGTTTTTGAACGCCTCAGCATCGGGGACCCAGCCTGCTTCTACGGCCCACTCCAGCCCCTGCGACCAGGTGAATGACCCGACCGGAAGGCTGCTGCTGGAGAGCTGCATCAGGCGCAGCCGCTGGCGGACGTGCTCCATCAGCTCATCAGCGCCAGCAGCGCAGAGACAATCAGCCCGCCACCAAAGGTTTTACGCAACCCGTCGTGACGGCGCAGCAGTAACCCGGCGGCGAAGCTGGCGCACAGCACCGTGGCACTGGCAAACATAAAGCCGCTGGTGAAGAGCCAGAAGTTGTGGCCAGACATCTCTACCCCGTGCGCCCAGCCGTGGAACATTGCCAGCGCCGGCACGGCCAACAGCAGGCGATTTTCGGTTTTAAACATCATCGCGCCGCAGACCGCCAGCGAGGCGATAATCAGCATTTCCATGCCGCTAAAGCCGCCAAGCAGGCTGCCTGCAACGGCCCCGGCCAGCATCATGCCGAGAGTGGCGAGAGGCAGCAGTAGCTTGCGCCCGCTCAGGGCCGAAAGTACGCCCGCACCGGTTAGCATCAGCAGATGATCAAGACCCGTCAGCGGATGGAAAAAACCGGCCTGAAAGCTGTCTGTGCCGTGTCCGGGATGCGCCAGGGCAGGAAGAGAAAAGGCCAGCAGTAGCAGAGGTAAAAACGTACGCATGATGAATCCTTAATGTGAATGAGCGTGAGAGTGACTATGACTATGACTATGGCTATGGCTGTGGGCATCGCTGGTATACGCCCCTGCTTCCGGTTCAAACGGGAGGGTGGCAAATGTCACCTCGAGCCCGAACTGGCGCAGCATGTCATCGAGCACATGATCGTGGTGATAGCGCAGCTCGCCGGGCATGATCTGCAGCGGCACGTGGCGGTTGCCGAGGTGGTAGCAGGCGCGGGCGAGCAGGAACGGATCGTCGCAGCGCACCACGGAGACCGATTCCGGTGCGGCGATCACCTCGATCACCTCGCTGCCGTCGTCAGTGGTCAGTAGATCCCCCCCGCGCAGCAGCAGGCCGCGCGGCAGCATCAGCCCGGCTTCGCGGCCGTCATTCAGCGCCACGCGGGCACGGCTTTTCACCCGGACATCAATCGGCAGCGTGACGCTGGCGGTTATCGGATGGGCATGGTCAAGGCGTTGGGTCAGGTAGATCATCGTTACTCCTTAAAACAGGAAATAGCGTTGGGCCATCGGCAGAACGTCTGCCGGCTCGCTGGTAATGAGCTCGCCATCAACGCGAACCTCGTAAGTTTGCGCGTCAACGGTGATGTTGGGCTGCAGGCTGTTGTGGATCATGTCGGCCTTTTTCACCGTGCGGCAGCCTTTTACGACGGCTATGCCGCTCTGCAGGCTGAGCTGGTGCGAAATGCCCTTCGCATCGGCAGCCTGGGAGACAAACGTCAGCCGTGTCGCATGGCGTGCGGCACCCAGCGTGCCAAACATCGGACGGTAATGGACTGGTTGCGGCGTTGGGATAGAGGCGTTGATATCCCCCATCGGCGCGCAGGCGATCATCCCGCCTTTCACAATGGTGGCGGGTTTGACGCCAAAGAACGCGGGGGACCAGACCACTAAATCCGCCAGTTTCCCGGCCTCAATCGAGCCCACTTCATGAGCAATCCCGTGGGTCAGCGCCGGGTTAATGGTGTATTTGGCGATATAGCGTTTCACGCGGTAGTTATCGTTGTTCCCGGTCTCTTCCGGCAGTGCGCCGCGCTGAACCTTCATACGGTGCGCCACCTGCCAGGTACGAATAATCACTTCGCCGACGCGACCCATTGCCTGGGAATCGGACGAGGTCAGCGAGAAGGCTCCGATATCGTGAAGGACATCTTCCGCAGCGATGGTCTCCCGGCGAATGCGTGATTCAGCAAAGGCGACGTCCTCGGCGATATCCGGGTCGAGGTGGTGACACACCATCAGCATGTCGAGATGCTCGTCGATGGTATTCACCGTGTAGGGCAGCGTCGGGTTAGTGGAGGAGGGCAGAATATTAGGGTGCGCGCAGGCAGTAATAATATCCGGTGCATGTCCGCCGCCCGCCCCTTCCGTATGGAAGGTGTGAATGGTCCGTCCGCCGATAGCCGCCAGCGTGTCCTCAACAAACCCGGATTCGTTCAGCGTGTCGCTGTGCAGCGCCACCTGAATATCCATCTCCTCCGCCACCGCCAGTGAGCAGTTGATGGCGGCCGGCGTCGCGCCCCAATCTTCGTGGATCTTCAGCCCGATGGCACCCGCTGCGATCTGCTCGCGCAGGGCATCAGGGTTGGAACCGTTACCTTTGCCAAGCAGGCCGATATTCACCGGTAGTGTATCGGCCGCCTGCAACATCCGCGCGATATACCAGGGCCCCGGCGTACAGGTCGTGGCGTTGGTGCCTGCCGCAGGGCCCGTGCCCCCGCCAATCATGGTGGTGACGCCAGAGACCAGCGCCTCTTCCGCCTGCTGCGGGCAGATCCAGTGGATGTGCGTGTCGATCCCGCCGGCGGTGACAATTTTCCCCTCGGCGGCGATCACTTCTGTCGCTGCGCCAATCGGGATCGTGACCCCGGGCTGTATATCCGGGTTGCCGGCTTTACCCACGGCAAAGATCCGTCCGTTTTTTACGCCAATATCGGCTTTAACGATCCCCCAGTGATCGATAATCAGCGCGTTGGTCAGCACCAGATCCACGCAGCCGTCGGATGTCATCTGCCCCTGGCCCATACCGTCGCGGATCACCTTTCCGCCGCCGAATTTGACCTCTTCGCCGTAGACGGTGAGATCGTTTTCCACTTCTATCCACAGCTCGCTGTCGGCCAGACGCACTTTATCGCCAGTGGTGGGGCCGAACATATCGGCGTAGGCCTGGCGTGAAATTTCAGCCATTTTTCACCTCTCCCATCACCTCGCCGCGAAAGCCGAAAATACGCTGCGCGCCGCTGACCTGAACCAGCGTCACCTCGCGCTTCTGTCCGGGTTCGAAACGCACGGCGGTGCCTGCCGGAATATTCAGCCGATAGCCTTTGGTGGCTTCCCGGTCGAATTTCAGCGCCGGGTTAATCTCATAAAAATGGTAGTGCGATCCCACCTGGATCGGCCTGTCGCCATGGTTTTCGACGATCACGTTTTGCGTGTCTCGCCCAACGTTGATCGCAATGTTTCCGGATTGGATCTGGTATTCGCCTGGGATCATCACGCGCTCCTTATACGATCGGGTTATGGACGGTGACGAGCTTTGATCCGTCCGGGAACGTCGCTTCCACCTGAATGTCGGGGATCATCTCCGGTACGCCTTCCATCACCTGGTCGCGCGTCAGGACGTGACGGCCCGCTTCCATCAGTGAGGCGACGGTTTCGCCATCGCGGGCGCCTTCCATAATAAACGCGCTGATCAGCGCGACTGATTCCGGGTAATTCAGTTTTACCCCGCGCGCAAGGCGGCGTTCGGCAACCAGCGCAGCGGTAAACAGCAACAGCTTGTCTTTTTCTCTGGGGGTCAGTTCCATAACGTTTCTCTTATGTCTGCCAGATACGCGGCGAACAGGCGGTTTTGGGGGTTAAAAGCGGGCGAAGCGACTGCCAGATATCGCGCATCACCCGCTGGCAAATCAGGTTGTCGTGGGAGAGAAAACGCACCGACAGCAGATCGTCTGTGAGCGTTGCCCCGGCAAAATGGCTCAGCGGCGTCAGCAGTTCGCGCACCGTTTCGAGGTGCGCTTCCCTGGCCGGAAAGAACAGCAGCGTGCCGACCCACGGGAGACCTGCAACGGGCGTGAGATCGCCATTGCTGAGGTGCTGACGTTCAATCAGCCGTGGCTCATCGTCGACCCAGATCTCAAGGCGGCTTTCCAGCGTGCCGTGGCTGAAGGTTTCGCCGATCACCGGGCGACCCAGACAGTACAGCTCCCACGCCAGCAGCGTACTGGAGGCCTTCAGATGAAAAACGGAACGCAGGGCGGCATTCGCACCGGGAAAGATAATGGTGTCCTGCGGCAGCCACTCCAGCGTAGCCTCATCATCGAGCCAGAAGTGCTGATTGAGACAGGCCTGCGGACCGCTGCTGCGATAGAACTTGCTCGCGCCGGGCATGGTGATCAGCGCATGGCTTTTCGCGTCCAGATGCACCGAAATATCCAGCGTATCGCCGCCGACTATCCCGCCTGGCGGGTGCAGCAAATAGAGGTGGCAGGTGTCGGCTTCGGGATAAAAAGGCCGCTGTACGGTGAGGGGCCCGATGTGATGAGCAGCGTGCAGGAGGGTTTTCTCAGGGGTGTAACAAAACTGCAGGGCAAGCGATGCCTGCCAGCCTTTGTAAGAATTATCAGTGACCTGAGCTGCTAACATGCTGCATCCATCTGCTCATCATCGGGAGACGTTTCAGTATGCCCTGGCAGAAATGAAGGCTGTCATATGAGTCGCTTATGGATAAAAAAACCGGCTCAAGGAGCCGGTTGAGAAGGTTATCGATAATCTTCTGCATCCACATCATAGCCGGACGGCTCCCAGCGGATCGCCAGCAGCGAAGCCAGCCCGATAAACGGTGCCAGGGCGATCACCCAGAACACGGCGGTATCAAGAGAGGCCACCAGCAGCGGGAACAGAAACAGGGAGAGCGTAGAACTGCTGCGCATTAGCGTCTGGTTAAGGCCCACGCCCACGCCGCGCAGAGAGGTGGGATAACTCAGGGACGCAAACGTCATGGTATGGGCACCGGGCCCAAATCCCTGACCGAACAGGAACAGCGCCAGCATCGCGACGGCGATAACGCCTTCCGATACGCCTTCCGGACGACCAATCAGCGCCAGCCCCAGCAGAGCAACAAGCTGACAGGCGTAGCCCGCCAGTGACATCCGCCACGCGCCGAAGCGCGGAACATAGCGCACCGCCAGCAATCCGCCGACGAAGGCAAACAGCAGGTTTAGCACCAGCGAGATCAGAATAGTGGTCAGCATCGACTGCACAAAGAAGCTGGAGATAATGACCGGCAGACCAAATGCGACGGCGTTATAGGCGAAAGACGACACCACCGAGAGCAGGGTAGCGAGCGTGGTACGTCGCAAATAGACGCCACGGAACAGGTGCAGATAGTTTGCCCACTTCGCCTTGTTGACCACCGGTGCCGGTTGGTTAAGCGCATCCTGCGGCACGTGGGCGTTGATGTTATACGATTGCCGCAAGATAGCGGCCGCCTCTTTCAGGTTGCCCTGATTCGCCGCCCAGACCGGGGACTCGCTCATGTAGCGGCTACGAATGGCGATAATCACCAGCGCAGGCACCGCGCCAAACCCCAGGATTAAGCGCCACAGCCAGTCGCTGTGACTTTCTGGCAGTACGGCGTAGAAGAATAACACCAACAGGTAAGAGATGCTGATTGCGGCATACCAGGTTGGGCACCACATTGCCACGCTGGAGGCCTTGTTTCCGGGGCCTTTGAGCCTGGCGAACTCGCTAAGAAACGCCATCGCCACCGGCAGATCGATCCCCACGCCGAGGCCCATCACAAAGCGTGCGCCCGCCAGCGCATATTCGTTGGGTGCCAGTGCACAGGCGATGGCCGCTACCACGAAGAACAGCATGTCGGCCATAAAGACGCGGTAGCGTCCGATCTTGTCCGTGAGATAGCCACCCAGTAGCGCCCCGACAATCGCACCAAAGGTAATGGCCGAGGCCACCATGCCGGTACCGGCAGGGGTGAGATTAAATTCGCGGGTGATGTCTTTGATGCCGAACGCCAGCGCACCAAGGTCGTACGCATCGAGGAAAATACCGCCCAGCGCGATACCGACTACGATGCGGGCGTTGGCCCGACCCTGAGAACCGTCGTTGACCAGACGTGAAACGTCAGAGGCGTTACGTACCCACTTGATGTCGCCATCAGGCGAATGTCCTGCCGTTGAAAGGGGAGTTGTGTCTGTAATGTCTGCCATTTTCTTTTTGTGTGGTTGTGTTGTGTCATTAACAGTTACCACAGGCAGAGGGTGACCAAAATCACATTTGGTTATAAGGCATAACTAACCCCTTACGGGGCGTCTTTTTTCTTTCTCCTGAGCTTCGACCAGATTTTGGTCTCCTGGCGACGCCACAGGCGCTGAATATTATCGTGATGACGCAGCAGGATGAGGCAGGAGAGCATCGACACCGGGAAGGTAAACTGCGGTTTGAACCACCAGACATAGAATGGCGCGATCAGCGCGCTGACGATGGCGCCCAGTGATGAGTAACCGCTCAGAAGAATGGTCAGTAGCCAGGTGCCGGCCATCACGCCGGTTAAGTCCCAGCCGATTGGGGCAATAGCACCAAAGGCGGTGGCGACGCCTTTACCGCCTTTAAAACCAAAGAATACAGGCCATATATGGCCGACACAGGCGGCGATAGCAATGAGCCCCAGCCAGAACGGCGTTACGCCCAGCGCATACGCTCCCCAGACGGGTAACATTCCTTTCAGAACATCAAAAATCAATACCGCTACGGCTGCTCCCTTGCCGCCAATTCGTAGTACATTGGTCGCCCCCGGATTCCCGGAACCACTTTCGCGCGGGTCAGGTAACCCGGCAATGCGGCAGACCAGAATGGCGCTGGAGATTGAGCCGCAAAGGTAGGCGAGGAGGATCATTCCAGGCGCGATTGCACTCATAACGCTGTTCCGTTTTGAAAATGTATCTGTATTCTCAGCATCTGTGGATAATACGCATAATTCGCCGGAAGTGGTATCCGGTTTAGCCAAAAAGCAGGCAGGTCGTGATGGATATTGTATTTATAGAGCAACTTTCGGTAATCACCACTATTGGTGTTTACGACTGGGAACAGACCATTGAACAGAAACTCGTGTTCGATATCGAAATGGGCTGGGATAACCTCAAGTCAGCAAAAAGCGACGACGTGAATGACTGTCTGAGCTACGCCGATATCAGTGAAACGGTCGTGGGCCACGTCGAAGGGCAACGTTTTGCGCTGGTGGAGCGTGTGGCAGAAGAGGTGGCTGAGCTGCTGCTGAGCAAGTTCAACGCACCGTGGGTACGCATCAAGTTGAGCAAACCGGGCGCCGTGGCGCGTGCCGCTAACGTCGGCGTGATCATTGAGCGTGGCACAAATCTGAAAGGGAAGATTTAACGTCATAATAGCTAAACCATTTTAGGTTATACCGGTCTTAAAGCTGTATCTTTCACGGTTGTCCGCGTGGGACACCGTTTTTTTTATATCTTTTTAGGGGTTTATAGATGAGCGATATGCACTCGCTGCTGGTGGCGGCAATACTGGGTGTGGTCGAAGGATTGACGGAGTTTTTGCCGGTTTCCAGTACGGGCCATATGATTATCGTTGGCCATCTGCTGGGCTTTGAAGGCGATACCGCAAAGACGTTTGAAGTTGTCATTCAGTTGGGGTCTATTCTGGCGGTCGTTGTAATGTTCTGGCGTCGTCTGTTCGGGCTTATCGGTATCCACTTTGGCCGTCTTCCTCAGCGTGAGGGTGAAAGCAAAGGTCGCCTGACGCTTATCCATATTCTGCTTGGCATGGTTCCGGCAGTGGTTCTGGGCCTGGTTTTCCACGACACCATTAAATCGCTGTTTAACCCGATTAACGTCATGTATGCGCTGGTTGTCGGCGGTTTCCTGCTGATCGCGGCAGAACTGCTGAAGCCGAAAACGCCACGCGCGGAAGGTCTGGATGACATGACCTACCGTCAGGCGTTTATCATCGGTTGTTTCCAGTGTCTGGCGCTGTGGCCGGGCTTTTCACGCTCAGGCGCGACCATCTCTGGCGGGATGCTGATGGGCGTTAGCCGTTATGCTGCGTCGGAGTTCTCGTTCCTGCTGGCGGTGCCGATGATGATGGGCGCGACCGCACTCGACGTCTATAAAAGCATTGGCTTCCTCACCACGGGTGACATTCCGATGTTCGCCGTGGGCTTTGTCACCGCCTTTATCGTGGCGCTGATCGCCATCAAAACCTTCCTGCAGTTGATTAAGCGTATCTCGTTTATTCCGTTCGCGATCTATCGCTTTATCGTGGCGGCTGCGGTTTACGTGGTCTTCTTCTGACCGACGGCCCTCAGTCTTTAGGCTGAGGGCAATGCTTTTCCTTCCAGTCTGTCACCGCCTGAATTCGACGTTTCGTCAGCTCTTCCCGGATTTCCGGTCCCTTGAAGCCCGCCTCGACAACCGCTTTAGTCGGTACCGCTTTTGCCACTTCCCACGCTGCGCGTAACAGCCGCCCCTGCGGATAATCGCAGGCTTCAAAACCGGTGCGGCCACGTACGTCGGCTTCGCTGGTCAACGCGATCTGCTCGACGCGCTGGGGTTTGCGCCATGCGTCGATGTTATCAAACAGCTTAACGATGGTGGCCGGTTTGAGGATCGGGAAGGTGTGGATCAGGTCGTGAAATTCCGCCACCAGTCTGGCGAGATCGCGGATCTCGTTGGGTACCCGCAGGCGCTGGCAAAGCCCTTCGACCAGCTTCACCCCGGCAGGACCGTGGCCATGGTGGCGCGGCCACATGGCTTTTGGCGTTAATCCTTTGCCGAGATCGTGACACAACGTTGAAAAACGCACATCCACCTCGGGGCTGAGCATGGCAGCCATACTCAGGGTCATCAGGGTATGCACGCCGGTATCGATTTCCGGGTGCCATTTCGCCGGGGCGGGCACGCCGAACAGCGCGTCAATTTCCGGGAACAGCACTTTCAGTGCGCCACAGTCACGCAGCACCTGGAAAAAGACCTGCGGGTTGCGGGTAGTAAGGGCGTTTTCCGTCTCTTTCCAGACGCGCTCTGGCGTGAGGTGGGCCAGTTCGCCCGCCTCGGTCATGGCGGTCATCAGTGCCAGGGTCTCATCGGCAATGCGGAAGCTCAGATGCGCGTAACGCGCCGCAAAGCGCGCCACGCGCAGCACGCGGAGCGGATCTTCAGAAAACGCCGGGGAGACGTGACGCAGCAGTCGATTACGCAGATCGTCCTGACCGCCATACGCGTCAATGATCTGGCCGTCTTCGTCCTGCGCCAGCGCGTTGATGGTGAGATCGCGGCGCAGGAGATCTTGCTCCAGCGTGACGTCCGGTGCGGCATAGCAGGTGAAGCCGGTATAACCCGAACCAGATTTCCGTTCGGTACGCGCAAGGGCGTACTCCTCACGGCTTTGCGGGTGCAGAAACACAGGAAAATCGCGGCCTACCTGCTGGTAGCCCGCGTTAAGCATCTCTTCAGGTGTGGCTCCCACCACCACCCAGTCTTTATCTTTGACCGGCAGACCTAACAACGCATCACGTACCGCACCACCGACCAGATAACTCTTCACGCCCTGTACTCCCGTTTTCTCTTTTCGCAAGATAATACGTAAGTCTGGCAGAGAAGACGAATTAGTTCATCCAGCGGTCTTTACGCTTACGGCTTGGGATCAGGTGAGGAAGCACCAGACCCAGCACCAGGCCAACGCCCAGCACACCGCCACCGTACATAAACCACTGCATGATGATGGTACGTTGTTTGTCATCAAGTTGCAGATTGGCGGCGTTCACCTTCTTCTGCGCGACAATCAGCTCGTTTTTCAGTTTCTGATTCTCGTCTTTCAGACCGTTAATCACGCTGTCGCTCTGGGCCACTTTCTGCTGCATTTCCGCGGTACGCTGGTTCCAGGTACCGTCGATATTGTTCAGCTTGTCGGTCAGCGTTTTCACCTGATTTTCCAGATCCGGCACGCGGGTGCGCAGGCTTGGCACCGCGCTCAGCTCTTTCAGTGGGATCCAGGACGTGCGGCCGGTACTGTCGCGAACCTGACCATAATTGGTCTCCGCGTTGGTCTGTAACAGCGTCACTTCCTCGCCGGCATTGACCGTACCCACGAGGCGATAATTATCTCCAGGGCCACTGCGTACCCAGGTGTTCAGTTCGTCAGAAACGTAACGCTTCTCTTCAGCGTGCACGGCGGTTGCGGCGCTAAAAGCGAGGAAAGTAAGTCCAATCAGGCGTAATTTAAGCATCATTAGTCGTTATTTTCATAAATAGTGGAACGATAGTAGTGGCAACAGTGTCTCTACGCAAAGCATTCGTCAGCAATCAGAATCATCTGTGTCACGACCCTAAACATTTACGCCCGTCAAATTGCTCATTGCGTGGCAATTTGGCGCAAAATACTATGTACTGACAAACAAATGGCGAGGAAGTTCGCCCTCATTGACGCGTCTGTGACGCCTGCAAAAGTACAAGGCTATGGCTCAAGAAATCGAATTAAAATTTATCGTCGAAAAAGACAGCGTTGACGCACTCCGTCAGCATCTGCAGATCCTTTCCGGCGAACACCATGAACCGGTACAACTGCTTAATATTTATTACGAAACGCCAGACAACTGGCTGCGCCGCCATGATATGGGACTGCGCATCCGTGGCGCGAACGGGCGCTACGAGATGACGATGAAAATCGCTGGCCGCGTGGTCGGCGGTTTGCATCAGCGCCCGGAATACAATATCGACATCAATCAGCCAGAACTTGAGCTGGATCGTTTCCCGGCAGAAGTCTGGCCGGACGGCGTGCTGCCAGAAACCTTATCCGCCGAGGTGAAACCGCTGTTTAGCACCGATTTCTGGCGTGAAAAATGGCTGGTAACGGAAGGGAAAAGCCGCATTGAAATCGCCCTCGATCGGGGTGAGGTAAAAGCGGGTGAGCTTCAGGAGCCGATTTGCGAGCTGGAGCTTGAACTGCTGGAGGGTGAAGTCCAGGACGTACTGAAGCTGGCGCGTAAGCTGGTAAGCCAGCCGGGCCTGCGTCAGGGCAGCCTGAGCAAAGCGGCGCGGGGGTATCATCTGGCCGCCGGGAATGCGCCACGCCTGCTGAAAGAGACGACTATTTTGCACGTGCCACCGAAAGCCAACGTTGAGCAGGGCATGGAGGCGGCGCTGGAACTGGCGCTCTCACAGTGGCTTTATCATGAAGAGCTCTGGGTGCGTAATGTGAAAAACGCAAAAGCGCACGTGTTAGCGGCGATGAGTCTTGTGCGTCATACCCTGGCGCTGTTCGGCGGCATCGTACCTCGCAAAGCGAGCGCTCACTTACGTGACCTGCTGACCCAGACCGAAGCGCTGCTGCTCTCTGACGTATCCGCGCAAACGGCGCTCTATAGCCCGCAAAACGCCGCCGCCAGGCTGGCGCTGACCGAGTTTTTGGTGACGCGCAGCTGGCGTGCCTTCCTGGATGCAAAAGCGCAGGCCAAAATTGAAGATAACTTCAAACGTTTCGCGGATATCCATCTTTCACGCCACGCGGCGGAGCTTAAAACCACCTTTGCGTATCCGCTGGGAGACCAGTATGGCGATCAGCTGATCCGCCTGTCGCGCAATATCGACAGCATGCTGCTGCTGTCGGGTGCCTATGACGGCCCTAAAGCGCAGGCCTGGCTGGAGAACTGGCAGGGGCTGAAACATGCTATCGAAACCCGTCAGCACATTGAGATTGAGCATTTCCGCAATGAAGCCATTTCGCAGGAGCCGTTCTGGCTGCACAGCGGAAAACGTTAACTCTGGCAAGGAACCCTATAATGCCGCTTTCTTCGCAGTTACAGCAGCAGTGGCAGACCGTTTGCGAACGTCTGCCTGAGTCATTACCGGCGTCATCGTTAAGCGAGCAGGCCAGGAGCGTGCTCACCTTCAGTGATTTTGTGCAGGAAAGTATCACCGCTTACCCGGACTGGCTGGAGGCGCTTGAGAGCACCCCGCCGCAGGCAGACGAGTGGCGGCATTATGCGGGCTGGTTGCAAACCGCACTTGAAGAGGTCGCGGATGAAGCGACACTGATGCGCGTCCTGCGCCAGTTCCGCCGCCGGGTGATGGTGCGTATTGCCTGGGCTCAGGCGCTGGAGCTGGTCAGCGAAGAAAGTACCCTGCAGCAGCTGAGCGAGCTGGCACAGACGCTGATTGTTGCCGCACGGGACTGGCTCTATGCCGCCTGCTGTAAAGAGTGGGGCACGCCGTGCAATGAGGATGGGGTTCCTCAGCCACTATTGATTCTGGGCATGGGCAAGCTCGGGGGCTGCGAACTGAATTTCTCCTCGGATATCGACCTGATTTTTGCCTGGCCGGAGAACGGCTCCACACGCGGGGGCCGCCGTGAACTGGACAATGCGCAGTTCTTTACCCGTCTCGGGCAACGTCTGATTAAAGCGCTGGATCAACCTACCCAGGATGGTTTTGTCTATCGCGTGGATATGCGCCTGCGCCCGTTTGGCGACAGCGGTCCGCTGGTGCTGAGCTTTGCGGCACTGGAAGATTATTACCAGGAGCAGGGGCGCGACTGGGAGCGTTACGCGATGGTCAAAGCGCGGATCATGGGAGACAGCGACGATGCCTACGCCAACGAGCTGCGCGCCATGCTGCGCCCGTTCGTGTTCCGTCGCTATATCGACTTCAGCGTTATTCAGTCGCTGCGCAACATGAAAGGAATGATCGCCCGTGAAGTGCGTCGCCGGGGTCTGAAGGACAACATCAAGCTCGGCGCGGGCGGCATTCGCGAAATCGAATTTATCGTTCAGGTCTTCCAGCTGATCCGCGGCGGACGTGAGCCTTCACTGCAATCCCGTTCGCTGCTGCCGACGCTGTCAGCCATAGAGCAACTGCATCTGCTGCCGGAAGGCGACGCGCAGATCCTGCGTGAGGCCTATCTGTTCCTGCGCCGCCTGGAAAACCTGCTGCAAAGCATCAATGACGAGCAGACCCAGACTTTGCCAGGCGATGACCTGAACCGGGCGCGGCTGGCCTGGGGGATGCACGTCGACGACTGGTCAACGTTGACCGGGCAACTGGATGCGCATATGGCCGGCGTGCGCCGTGTCTTTAACGCGCTGATTGGTGACGATGAAAGTGAATCGCAGGACGATTCGCTCTCTGAACACTGGCGCGAATTGTGGCAGGACGCGCTGCAGGAAGATGACACCACGCCGGTGCTGGCGCACCTGAGCGACGACGATCGCCATCGTGTGGTGGCGTTAATTGCTGATTTCCGTCTCGAACTGAATAAACGGGCCATTGGTCCGCGCGGTCGTCAGGTGCTGGATCATCTGATGCCGCACCTGCTGAGCAACGTCTGCTCGCGTGCGGATGCGCCGGTCCCGCTGTCGCGCATGATGCCGCTGCTGAGCGGGATCATCACCCGTACGACCTATCTTGAGTTGCTGAGCGAGTTCCCGGGCGCGCTCAAGCATCTGATTACGCTTTGCGCCGCTTCGCCGATGGTGGCCAACAAGCTGGCGCGGTATCCGCTGCTGCTGGATGAGTTGCTCGATCCCAATACGCTCTACCAGCCGACGGCAACGGACGCCTACCGTGACGAGCTGCGTCAGTATCTGCTGCGCGTACCGGAAGAGGACGAAGAGCAACAGCTGGAGGCGCTGCGTCAGTTTAAGCAGGCGCAAATGCTGCGCGTGGCGGCGGCAGATATCGCCGGAACGCTGCCAGTGATGAAAGTGAGCGATCACTTAACCTGGCTTGCAGAAGCGATCATTGATGCGGTGGTGCATCAGGCATGGATTCAGATGGTGGCGCGCTACGGCCAGCCGAAACACCTTGCTGACCGCGAAGGCCGCGGTTTTGCCGTTGTGGGTTACGGTAAGCTCGGCGGATGGGAACTGGGGTACAGCTCGGATCTCGATTTAATCTTCCTGCATGACTGCCCGGCAGACGTCATGACCGATGGCGAGCGTGAAATCGACGGGCGTCAGTTCTACCTGCGTCTGGCCCAGCGCATTATGCATCTGTTCAGCACCCGCACGTCATCTGGCATTTTATATGAAGTGGATGCGCGTCTGCGTCCTTCCGGCGCGGCCGGCATGCTGGTGACCTCGACGGAGTCCTTCGCTGAGTACCAGAAGAATGAAGCCTGGACGTGGGAACATCAGGCACTGGTGCGTGCCCGCGTGGTGTACGGCGATCCGTCGTTGAAAACGCAGTTTGATGCCATTCGTCGGGAGATTATGACAACCACGCGTGACGGCAGCACGCTGCAGACCGACGTGCGTGAGATGCGCGAGAAAATGCGCGCGCACCTGGGCAATAAGCATCGCGATCGCTTTGATATTAAAGCGGATGAGGGCGGCATTACCGATATTGAATTTATTACGCAATATCTGGTGCTACGCCATGCGCACGCTAAACCGAAGCTGACCCGCTGGTCTGATAATGTGCGTATTCTGGAACTGCTGGCGCAAAACGACATTATGGATGAGCAGGAGGCGCAGGCCTTAACGCGCGCCTACACCACGCTGCGCGACGAGCTGCACCACCTGGCTTTACAGGAGCAGCCTGGTCACGTCGCGCTGGACTGTTTCGCCACTGAACGCGCGCAGGTCACCGCCAGCTGGCAGAAGTGGCTGGTGGAACCGTGCGTAACAAAACAAGTGTGATATTATCGCGCGCAAATTGTGAATCTTTCTGGAGTCAGGAATGAAAGTAACACTGCCAGAGTTTGAACGTGCTGGAGTTATGGTTGTAGGGGATGTCATGCTGGATCGCTACTGGTACGGGCCGACCAGCCGCATCTCTCCGGAAGCACCGGTACCGGTAGTTAAGGTCGACACCATTGAAGAGCGTCCTGGCGGCGCGGCAAACGTGGCGATGAACATTGCCTCTTTGGGCGCGCAGTCGCGTCTGGTTGGCTTAACCGGCATTGACGATGCGGCGCGTGCGCTGAGCAAGTCGCTGGCGGACGTGAACGTGAAGTGCGACTTCGTTTCAGTTCCGACACACCCGACGATCACCAAACTGCGCGTTCTGTCGCGTAACCAGCAGCTGATCCGCCTCGACTTCGAGGAAGGCTTTGAGGGCGTTGATCCTGAGCCGCTGCACGAGCGCATTAACCAGGCGCTGAGCACTATCGGCGCGCTGGTGCTGTCCGACTACGCCAAAGGTGCGCTGGCAAGCGTACAGCAGATGATTCAGCTCGCGCGTAAAGCCAATGTGCCCGTGCTGATTGACCCGAAAGGTACTGACTTTGAGCGCTATCGCGGCGCAACGCTGCTGACGCCAAACCTCTCTGAGTTTGAAGCGGTGGCGGGCAAATGTAAGACGGAAGAAGAGCTCGTTGAGCGCGGCATGAAGATCATTGCTGACTTCGAACTCTCCGCGCTGCTGGTGACCCGCTCCGAGCAGGGGATGACGCTGCTGCAGCCTGGCAAAGCGCCGCTGCATATGCCGACCCAGGCGCAGGAAGTGTATGACGTGACCGGTGCCGGCGACACGGTCATTGGCGTTCTGGCGGCGACGCTGGCGGCAGGGAACTCTCTGGAAGAAGCGTGCTACTTCGCTAATGCGGCAGCAGGCGTGGTCGTCGGCAAGCTGGGGACTTCCACCGTTTCGCCGATCGAACTGGAAAACGCGGTGCGCGGTCGTGCCGATACCGGTTTTGGCGTGATGAGCGAAGATGAGCTGAAAGTGGCCGTTGCCGCCGCCCGTAAACGCGGTGAAAAAGTGGTGATGACCAACGGCGTGTTCGACATCCTGCATGCCGGTCATGTCTCTTATCTGGCCAATGCGCGTAAGCTGGGCGACCGTCTGATTGTGGCGGTGAACAGCGATGCGTCGACGAAACGTCTTAAAGGTGAAACGCGTCCGGTGAACCCGCTGGAGCAGCGCATGATCGTGCTGGGTGCGCTGGAAGCGGTGGACTGGGTGGTGTCGTTTGAAGAAGATACCCCGCAGCGCCTGATTGCCGGTATTTTGCCGGATCTGCTGGTGAAAGGCGGCGATTACAAACCGGATCAAATCGCAGGCAGCGAAGAGGTCTGGGCTAATGGCGGTGAAGTGATGGTGCTCAACTTTGAGGATGGGTGCTCAACCACCAACATCATCAAGAAGATCCAGAAAGACAGCAAATAAAGTCAGCCAATAAAAAACGGGCCATCTGGCCCGTTTTTTTTCACCCTCTCTTTGCAGGAGAGGGTATCTTCGCAAACAGCCCGTTATACGTGGCTATTATTCTGCTTCATCAACCGGTGGAATGGCCGGTGCCGGTTTTACTTCCGCTGGCGTATTGCGGTTTTCCAGCTCGTTCAGACGCTGCTCCAGCAGGGCCAGCTTCTCGCGGGTACGCAGCAGAACCTGCGTCTGCACGTCAAACTCTTCGCGGCTGACTAAATCAAGGCGAACCAACTGCGCCTGCAGCGTCTGGCGGATTTTCTTCTCTACGTCATCCCCAAACTCACGAATACCTTTTGGCATAGACTCATGAACCTGGCGCGCAATTTGCTCAATTTTCTTCGGGTCAATCATTGTGGCTTCCCTTGATAAGACGGTGTTAATGAACATTGTAGCGCGTCATGCCCCAGGATAAAGGAGATTTTATGTCTGCGCATTGCCCAGGGTAATCAATCGCGTTATAGTTATCTCGCTTATTCTCAGGGCGGGGCGAAATTCCCCACCGGCGGTAAATCAGCGTAACGCTGAAAGCCCGCGAGCGCTTTGGGTCACCACTCAAAGGACAGCAGATCCGGTGTAATTCCGGGGCCGACGGTTAGAGTCCGGATGGGAGAGAGTAACGATCAAGTCGGGCCTGGCCCGCTCACGTTATCTTTTTGCCGCTTATACGGCGCTCCTAAGACTGCCCTGATTCTGGTAACCATAATGTTAATGAGGTTTTTTTACCATGAATCAGACGCTACTTTCCTCTTTTGGCACTTCTATTGAACGTGTTGAACATGCACTGGATGCACTGCGCGAAGGCCGCGGCGTGATGGTGCTTGACGATGAAAACCGTGAAAATGAAGGCGACATGATTTTCGCCGCCGAAAACATGACCGTTGAGCAGATGGCGCTGACCATCCGTCACGGTAGCGGCATCGTGTGCCTGTGTATCAACGAAGACCGTCGTAAGCAGCTCGACCTGCCCATGATGGTTGAAAACAACACCAGCGCCTTTGGAACCGGTTTTACCGTGACCATCGAAGCGGCACATGGCGTGACCACCGGCGTGTCAGCGGCTGACCGTCTGACCACCGTACGTGCCGCGATTGCCGATGATGCGAAGCCATCAGACCTGCATCGTCCAGGCCACGTCTTCCCGTTGCGTGCGCAGGCCGGCGGTGTATTGACCCGTGGCGGTCACACCGAAGCGACCATTGACCTCGTGACCCTGGCAGGCTTTAAACCTGCGGGCGTACTGTGTGAACTCACCAACGACGATGGCACCATGGCACGTGCGCCGGAGTGCATCACCTTTGCCCGTCTGCATAATATGCCCGTGGTGACGATTGAAGATCTGGTGGAGTATCGCCAGGCGCACGCGCGCAAAGCCAGCTGAAAGGGCTGATGTGAAAAAGCCGGGGAAAGCCGGCTTTTTTGTTGTGAGACGTTAATGCGCTATTGTTTTAGCCGATCCCTGCCGTTTGCAGCAGCACCAGGCTCAAGCCCATCACCGACATACCGCACAGCACGCCATAGCTTGGGTTATTATTCGGATCGATCTCTTTCGCCAGCGGCATCAGCTCATCCACGGAGAGCGCCACCATTATCCCGGCCACGGCGGCCATGATAGCGGCCATCACCACAGGCGAGACCAGGCTGCCCAGAATCAACCACGCCAGCACGCCGCCGAGAATTTCGGCCATCCCCGAGATCCCCGCCCAGAAGACCGCGGTCCGTTTCGAGCCCGTGGCGGCATAAACCGGCCCGGCCACCGCCAGTCCTTCAGGAATATTGTGCAAAGCGACCGCCAGGGCGATACCAAAGCCCATCTCCAGATTGCTGCTGGCGGTGACATAGGTTGCTACGCCTTCCGGGAAGTTGTGTAGGCTTATGCCGAGCGTTAACAGAATGGCCGTGCGCTTAATATTGCGCGGCATCGGGGTCACGCTTTTTTGCATTAAATCCTGCGGATGCGCGTGCGGCAGCATGCGGTCGAGGGCAAAGTAACCAAGCAGGCCGAATACAAACATGCCATACCCCAGCACCGGAGACATGCCTTCGGTGCCCAGTGCGGCAGGGAGCATCTCCATCAGAGAGATGAGCAGCATGATCCCGGCAGCAAAGCCCAATGAGAAGGCCAGCACGCGGTTAGACGGCTTTTGACCAAGCACACCGAGAATGGCACCGATGAACGTTGCGGCGCCCGCCAGTATAGTCAGGATCAAGGGGACTGACATGCATTGCTCCTTATGATAATGATTATCATTAATATTAATGGTTCATTTCGGTCAAAGCGAGAGGCGAAACCCTGCTTTACACATTCCTTACATTCAAATTTCCTGATGATGATCTTCACGCTTATCAGCGTTCATCCGGGCGAGATTGCGCGTAATGTAGAACCATTAAATTGACACCTTCTGTAAGGATATCACCATGACTTCTTCCCGTATGCCAGCACTGTTTTTAGGCCACGGTAGCCCAATGAACGTTCTGGAAGACAACGTCTATACCCGAGTATGGCGTCATCTGGGCGAGACGCTACCGCGTCCGAAAGCGATTGTGGTGGTGTCTGCGCACTGGTTTACCCGGGGCACGGGCGTGACCGCAATGGAAACGCCAAAAACCATTCATGATTTCGGTGGCTTCCCGCAGGCGTTGTACGACACGCACTATCCGGCACCCGGCTCGCCAGCGCTGGCCCGACAGCTGGTGGAATTACTCGCGCCTGTGCCCGTGGCGCTGGATAACGAAGCCTGGGGCTTTGACCATGGCTCGTGGGGCGTACTGATAAAGATGTATCCCGAGGCGGACATCCCAATGGTGCAGTTGAGTATCGACAGCACTAAACCGGCGGCCTGGCACCTGGAGATGGGGCGAAAAATGGCGACCTTACGCGACGAGGGCATCATGCTGATCGCAAGCGGCAACGTGGTACACAACCTGCGTACAGCGCGCTGGCACGGTGAGAACACGCCATACCCGTGGGCGACATCTTTTAACGATTACGTGAAAGCGAATCTGACCTGGCAAGGGCCGGTTGAGGAGCATCCGCTGGTGAACTATCTGGATCACGAAGGCGGTTCACTCTCTAACCCGACGCCGGAACACTTTCTGCCGTTGCTGTATGTACTGGGCGCGTGGGATGGTCAGGAGCCGATCAGCATACCGGTCGATGGCATTGAGATGGGAAGCTTAAGTATGTTGTCGGTGCAGATTGGATAACATATGCATGCCTTTCCCAAAGAGAAAGGGCCGGGGTGAGGGCTTCCGCTCGCACCCCGGCACACCCGATCACTCGACGAAAATGTGCGGATAGAACCGTGACAGATCCTGCGTGATCAGCGCGCGATCTTCGCGGATGCCAATCCCGGCTGGCTGATCGTTGATGAGCCAGCTGCCAATCAGGGTATAGCTGTCACCAAACTTCGGCAGTTGATAAAACGCCTGGACGATCATTCCTTCCTCGCCATAAGGCCCTTCAACGGCTTCCAGCGTTTTGCCATTTTCAATAATCGACACGTTCGCCCCTTCACGGGAGAAGATCGGTTTAACGACGTATTTCTCCATCGGCGGGTGATCGTCTTCCGCAAAGTAAGCCGGCAGCAGGTTCGGATGGTTCGGGAACATCTCCCACAGCATCGGCAGCAGGGCTTTGTTGGAGATAATGCTCTTCCATGCCGGCTCCAGCCAGCGCACGCCGGCGTCTTCCAGCTTGGTGGAGAACATTTCACGCAGCATGTATTCCCACGGGTAGAGCTTGAACAGGTTGCTTATCACCTGATCCTGCAGGTCAGTAAACTGACCTTTCTCACCCAGGCCGATATCTTCGATATAGAGAAACTCGGTCGCCACTTCAGCTTCGGCCGCGCAGTCCTGCAGATATTGCACCGTGCCACGGTCTTCTTCCGTGTCGCGGCAGCAAGCAAGGTGCAGCAGATTAAAACCATGCTGTTCGCGCAGTTCAGCGAAACGCTCAATCAGCTTTTCCTGCAGGCTGTTGAACTGGTCGCTGCCTTGCGGCAGGTTGCCGGCATTGGCCTGGTCTTCCAGCCAGATCCACTGGAAGAACGCCGCTTCGTACAGCGAGGTTGGCGTATCAGCATTGTTTTCCAGAAGCTTAGGATCGCCCACGCCGTCCCACGCCAGATCGAGACGTGAGTAAAGCGAAGGCTGGTGGGTTTTCCACGACTGGCGGACGAAACTCCAGGTGTGCTTCGGAATGCGGAACTTCGCCATCAGCGCGTCGCTGTCGATGACTTTATCCACCACTTTCAGGCACATCTGGTGCAGCTCGGCGGTCACCTCTTCCAGTTTCTCAACCTGGGCAAGCGTGAGCTTGTAGTAAGCGTCTTCACACCAGTATGGCTCGCCGTACATGGTGTGGAAGTTAAAACCGTATTCGGTCGCTTTTTCGCGCCAGTCCGGGCGCTCGGTGATACTGACTCGTTCCATGATCAGCCGCCCATTGAGCGAGTGGACGTGCCTGACGCGCTACGCTGCATGCTGGTCTGTTTCGCCACAGACTCACCGAACCCGCCACGGGTAATGGTGCTGGTGGTCGCGGGTTTCGGAGCCATCGCCGTTTTCGGTACGGTTACGGAGCGGCCAGGGGTGGCTGCGCCATAGCCTTTGCCGCTGGCATCGGTATATTGACCATAAGCCGGGCTGGCCGGGTTTTTCGAGCTAAACAGCGGCTGCTGCTGGTAACCCGCACCACCACTCATCAGGCGGCCCATCATGTAACCTGCCATCAGCGGCATCCAGAAACTGCCGCTGGACTGGGCCTGTGCCTGGTTTTCAGGGGCTGTGCCTGCCTGAGCCGGTGCCTGCTGACACTGACCTTCACCGAACTCTGCCACGCAGTCTTCACGTGAAGCATATTTCGGCGCAGTACGTTCCGCCTCTTTCAGGGCGTTGGTATATGCCGTTTTACACTCTGCGGCGTTGCCGGTTGCAGCAGAACAGTCGTCCGCGTTTTGATAAAGCGAAACTGTTTCATCGCTTTTCTCACAGCCTGCCAGCATAAAGACTGCCGTGACGGCCAGCGCAACAGGGGTGAGATGACGCGCGTTCCAGCTTTTGCGGAACGAAGCGTGATTGATAGATTTTGTCCGTTTCATCGTTGTCTTCCTGGACCCAGTGGTAATAACGCTCAGGATAGAGGATGAGTGGTTGAAAATGAAGCGATGATGGCCGGAATGAGGGGGATCTTTACGTTGGCTTACGTTCAGGTGTGATTTGCGTACGCCCTCTCCCGAAAGGAGAGGGGTATAGCGAAGGCATCAGGCCGCAATGGGCCCGATGACATGCTTAATTGCGGAACGGATTGTTACCGCTGCTGGCGGGGGCAGTCGTACGTGCGGCAGCTGGCTGCGCGGCAGGTGCAGCACCGTTACCGTTGAAGTTATCAACGGCGGCAACCTGCTCAGGGTTCTCTGGCGCAACATTTTCCGGAGAAGTAGAGACAGGTTTACCCAGGGTGCTGTTCAGCATCTGCAGATCCTGCTCGTTCAACGTACCCAGCGCCTGTTTGATGTTCAGCTGGTTAATCAGGTACTGATAACGTGCGCTGGAGAGCTGCTGTTTCGCGTTGTACAGCGTGGTGGTCGCGTCCAGGACGTCAACGATGGTACGCGTACCCACGGAGTAACCCGCTTCCATGGCATCAAGAGAGCTCTGCGCAGACACAACGGCCTGTTTATAGGCGTTGATGCTGCTGATAGAGGCATTCACGTTGTTGAAGGACGAACGAACGGTCTGTACCACGTTGCGGTGGGCACTTTCCAGCTGTTCGCTCGCGCCAACAAAGTTGTACTGCGCCTGTTTCACCTGAGAGGTCACCTGGCCGCCCTGGTACAGTGGCAGCGAGAAGTTCAGACCCACTTTGTTCTGACCCATGTTGCTGTCGTCGTACTGGGAGGTGTTCGTTTTAGAACCACTGTAAGTGGTATCAGACACGCCGGTAGACGCGCTCAGGCTCAGGGTCGGCAGGTGGCCGTCCTGTGCCTGACGGATTTGCTCGCGGGCCAGATCCTGGCTCAGACGCGCCTGCAGTAACGTCAGGTTGCGGTTTTCCGCTTCTTTCAGCAGGGCGTTAACGGCCTGCGGTTTATCCGTTTTGAAGCTGTCGACGTTCAGCGACGCCAGCTCAGGGTAGTAATTCCCGGTAACCTGACGCAGGGATTCCAGCGCGTTATCGAGGTTGTTACGTGCGGTCACTTCGTTGGCCAGGACGCTATCGTATTGTGAACGGGCGTTCTGAACGTCAGTGATTGCCACCAGACCCACATTGAAACGCTGGGTGGTTTGATCTAACTGGCGGTAAATCGCCTGTTTCTGCGCTTCGGTGTAGGAGAGCGAGTCAATTGCGCTCAGCACGTTGAAGTATGCGGTGGCGGTGTTCAGGATCAGCGTCTGCTGATCGGTCTGATACGTCACATCCTGGATGCCCGCGCTCTTTTCCTGCAGGGTCAGGGCACGCCATTTGGACATATCAAACAGCGTCTGTGTTAATTGCAGTGAGGCGCTGGTAGCATTGGAGTTAACGCCATTGGCGTCGCGGAAGCCGTTGCTGTAGGTATAATCTGCACCTAAACCTAACTGTGGCAGCAATGGGCTACGCGCTTCGTTAATCTTTTCAAACGCAGCATCACGATCGGCCGCTGATTTACGTAAATCAGGGTTGCCCAGACGTGCCTGCTGGTAGACCTGTAACAGGTTTTCCGCCTGGCTCATTGCACTGAAGCCCGTCAGGCTCAGGCCGATAAGGATGGGGAGCAATTTCTTCATTTGCATTCCTTGTTGTGAAGCAGTATTAGCGCTGATCTAATTAAAAAATAATTGCCGATTCTAACAGAATCTTCCATACCAAAAGGTTGGCGTTACGTGCCATCTGGCGGTAATTTGCACCAATCTACCATATAGCCTTACAAACGGCAGCCAAACAGCCTTGAAATTCATAATTTCATCACCATTGCTACCAGGACTCGACTCATGCAAAAACCAGAAAACTTGCCCGTGACATTCGCGAAAAACGATGTAGAAATTATTGCACGAGAAACGCTTTATAGCGGTTTTTTTTCAATGGAACTTTACCGTTTCAGGCATCGCCTGTTTAACGGCGAAATGAGCGGTGAAATCAGACGCGAAATTTTTGAGCGCGGGCATGCGGCAGTCTTGCTACCCTTTGACCCAGTGCGTGATGAAGTCGTGCTGGTGGAGCAGATCCGCATTGCCGCGTATGACGTCAGCGCCAGCCCCTGGCTGCTGGAGATGGTGGCCGGTATGATTGAAGAGGGCGAATCGGTCGAAGACGTTGCCCGCCGCGAGGCGCTGGAAGAGGCGGGGCTGGTGGTTGGCCGGACAAAACCGGTGCTGAGTTATCTGGCAAGCCCAGGCGGCACCAGCGAGCGCTTGTCCATTATGGTGGGCGAAGTGGACGCCACGACGGCGGAAGGGATCCACGGTCTGGCAGATGAAAACGAAGATATTCGGGTTCATGTGGTGAGTCGGGAGCAGGCTTATCAGTGGGTAGAAGAGGGGAAAATCGACAACGCAGCGTCTGTCATCGCTCTGCAATGGCTGCAACTGCATTATCAGACTTTACGAAACGAGTGGAAAAAATGAAGCGTTATACACCTGACTTCCCAGAAATGATGCGCCTGTGCGAAACCAATTTCGCACAATTGCGCCGCCTGCTGCCGAAAAACGACGCACCCGGCGAAACGGTGAGCTATCAGGTGAGCAACGCGCAGTATCGATTAACGATAACAGAATCAACGCGCTACACTACGCTTGTCGAAATTGAACAAACGGCGCCCAGCATTAGCTACTGGAGCCTGCCGTCGATGACGGTGCGCCTTTACCATGACGCGATGGTCGCTGAAGTGTGTTCAAGCCAGCAGATCTTTCGCTTCAAAGCGCGGTATGATTATCCGAATAAAAAGTTGCATCAACGCGACGAAAAGCATCAAATTAACCAGTTTTTAGCCGACTGGCTAAGATATTGTTTAGCACATGGAGCAATGGCGATTCCGGTTTGTTAGCGTCATAAACCTACCTAAGGACACCATTTGGAAAGCCTGTTGAACCTGACTGTTGCTGGTGGGGCACCAGTCAGGATATTACAAATCACCGATACCCACCTTTTTGCCGAAAAGCATGAAACTCTGCTTGGGGTGAATACCTGGGAGAGCTATCAGGCGGTACTTAGCGCCATTCACGCTGAAAATCGCCCATGCGATCTGATTGTCGCGACGGGCGATCTGGCGCAGGACCAATCCTCCGCGGCCTACCAGCATTTCGCTGAAGGCATCGCGAGTTTTAGCGTGCCTTGCGTCTGGCTACCGGGAAACCACGATTTCCAGCCTGCCATGTACAGCTCGCTGCAGGATGCGGGGATCTCTCCGGCAAAATGTGTTTTTGTGGGTGACCACTGGCAGATCCTGCTGCTGGACAGCCAGGTCTTTGGCGTCCCACACGGTGAGTTAAGCGACTTTCAACTCGACTGGCTTGAGACCAAACTGTCTGCCGAACCTGAACGTCATACGCTGCTGTTGCTGCATCATCATCCTTTGCCGGCGGGCTGTAGCTGGCTTGATCAACACAGCCTGCGCAACTCTGCCGCGCTGGACAGAGTGCTGGCGAAATTCCCGCGGGTGCAGAATCTCCTGTGCGGACATATTCATCAGGAACAGGATCTCGACTGGAATGGCCGCCGACTGCTGGCCACACCCTCGACCTGCGTTCAGTTCAAGCCGCATTGCGCAAACTTTACCCTGGACACCATCGCACCGGGCTGGCGCTGGCTCGAACTGCATCCCGATGGCCTGCTCACCACGGAAGTCTGCCGTTTAACCGGCGCAAAATTCCGCCCGGACACCGCTTCAGAAGGCTATTGATGTCTACGCTCCTCTATCTGCACGGATTCAACAGTTCGCCGCGCTCCGCGAAAGCGACGCAGTTTCGCCAGTGGCTGAGCGAACATCACCCGCACGTTGAGATGATCGTCCCTCAACTGCCGCCTTACCCGGCGGAAGCCGCAGAAATGCTGGAATCGGTAGTGATGGAACACGGCGGCGAATCGTTCGGCGTGGTCGGTTCTTCGCTGGGCGGATATTACGCCACCTGGCTCTCGCAATGTTTTATGCTGCCCGCGGTGGTGGTTAACCCGGCGGTTCGGCCATTTGAGCTGCTGCGGGACTTTCTCGGGCAAAACGAGAACCCCTACACCGGCCAACAATATGTGCTAGAGTCACGCCATATTTACGATCTCAAAGTTATGCAGGTAGACCCGCTTGAAGCGCCCGATCTTATCTGGTTGCTGCAACAGACGGGTGATGAAGTGCTGGATTACCGCCAGGCAGTGGCGTATTACGCATCCTGCCGCCAGACTATAGAAGAAGGCGGAAACCATGCTTTCACGGGCTTTGAGAATCATTTCACCCAGATTGTCGATTTTCTTGGACTGCACAGCCACTGACAATCAATGCGAACTGCTAGTTTAAATCATGACGCAAACCTATAACGCTGATGCCATTGAGGTACTCACCGGGCTTGAGCCGGTTCGCCGCCGCCCTGGGATGTACACCGATACGACACGCCCAAACCATCTGGGCCAGGAAGTTATTGATAACAGTGTGGATGAAGCGCTGGCTGGCCATGCCAAACGCGTTGACGTCATCCTCCATGCCGATCAGTCGCTGGAAGTCATCGACGACGGACGCGGCATGCCGGTGGACATCCACCCGGAAGAGGGTGTGCCAGCCGTTGAGCTGATCCTCTGTCGTCTTCATGCGGGCGGTAAGTTCTCCAACAAAAACTACCAGTTCTCGGGTGGTTTGCACGGCGTGGGGATCTCCGTGGTTAACGCCCTGTCCAGACGCGTGGAAGTCAACGTCCGCCGCGACGGTCAGGTGTATAACATCGCCTTTGAAAACGGCGAGAAGGTGCAGGATCTGCAGGTCGTCGGCACGTGCGGCAAGCGCAATACCGGGACCAGCGTCCACTTCTGGCCTGACGAAAGCTTCTTCGACAGTCCTCGTTTCTCTGTTTCACGCCTGACGCACCTGCTGAAAGCCAAAGCGGTACTGTGCCCTGGCGTGGAAATTACCTTTAAAGATAACGTCAACAACACCGAACAGACCTGGCGCTATGAAGACGGTCTGAACGACTATCTGTGCGAAGCCGTTAACGGCCTGCCAACCCTGCCGGAAAAACCGTTTGTCGGTAATTTCACCGGTGATACGGAAGCGGTGGACTGGGCGCTGTTGTGGCTGCCAGAAGGCGGCGAGCTGCTGACCGAAAGCTACGTCAACCTGATCCCGACCATGCTTGGCGGTACGCACGTCAACGGTCTGCGTCAGGGGTTGCTGGATGCAATGCGCGAGTTCTGCGAATACCGCAACATTCTGCCCCGCGGCGTGAAGCTGTCGGCGGAAGATATCTGGGATCGCTGCGCCTACGTCCTGTCGGTGAAGATGCAGGATCCACAGTTCGCCGGTCAGACCAAAGAACGTTTGTCCTCACGTCAGTGTGCGGCGTTCGTCTCCGGCGTGGTCAAAGATGCTTTCACCCTGTGGCTGAACCAGAACGTGCAGGCCGCCGAGATGCTGGCAGAAATGGCCATTTCCAGCGCCCAGCGACGCCTGCGTGCTGCCAAGAAGGTGGTGCGTAAAAAACTGACCAGTGGCCCGGCGCTTCCGGGCAAGCTGGCGGACTGTACCGCGCAGGATCTGAACCGCACCGAGCTGTTCCTCGTGGAAGGGGACTCGGCAGGAGGCTCTGCCAAGCAGGCGCGCGATCGTGAGTATCAGGCGATCATGCCGCTCAAGGGTAAGATCCTGAACACCTGGGAAGTGTCGTCGGATGAAGTGCTGGCCTCGCAGGAAGTGCATGATATCTCCGTTGCGATCGGTATCGATCCGGACAGCGACGATCTGAGCCAGCTGCGCTACGGTAAGATCTGTATCCTCGCGGATGCGGACTCCGATGGTCTGCACATCGCCACGCTGCTGTGCGCGCTGTTTGTGAAGCACTTCAGGACGCTGGTGAAAAACGGTCACGTCCACGTGGCGCTGCCGCCGCTCTACCGTATCGACCTCGGCAAAGAGGTCTACTACGCGCTGACGGAAGAGGAAAAAGCGGGCGTACTGGAACAGCTCAAGCGTAAGAAGGGCAAACCGAACGTGCAGCGCTTTAAAGGGCTGGGCGAGATGAACCCGATGCAGTTGCGCGAAACCACGCTGGATCCAAACACCCGCCGCCTGGTGCAATTGACCATCAGCGACGAAGACGAACAGCAAACCAACGCCATGATGGATATGCTGCTTGCCAAGAAGCGTTCGGAAGACCGACGCAACTGGCTGCAGGAAAAAGGCGATATGGCGGATATTGAGGCCTGATGCCCTCTCTTTACCCCTCTCCCACCGGGAGAGGGGATGGAACGAAGGCCCGGTAGGCGCTAGCGCCACCGGGCTTTTTTACATCAAAATTCCATCTTCACCGTAAACTGCACTTCACGTGGATCGCCTGGCTGGTTACCGAGGTTATTGGTCGCAATCGACGAGGTGTAGTAGGTCTTATCAAACAGGTTCTTCACGTTGACCTGCAGCGTCACCGGATACTGTAGCTTCATTTTATAGGCCGCAAAGGCATCAGCAACAACGTACCCTGGCAAATAATAATCCGCACCGTTGGTCGCGGAGCGACGGCTCACGCCGTGTCCACCGCCGCCAATTGTCAGGGTATTCCCGCCGATGACATTGTGAATATCGTACGTCAGGAACAGCGAACCGGTATGGCGCGGCACGTTTGGTAGCGGTTTGCCGGCGTAATCCGGGTCTTCCAGCACTTTCGCATCGGTGTAGCCATAGCTGGCAATAATATTGGTGTTCTCGGTCAGAGAGCCAGCCAGATCCACTTCCACGCCCTGCGAGCGCACGCGGCCAGCGGTTTTAGCAATGTTTTCACCCGCCACGCTTTCGGTGTACAGCACGTTGCGCTTGTGGATATCAAACAACGCGATGTTGGCGGTAATGCCGTTGAACAGGTCAAATTTAGCGCCGACTTCGTAGGCATTGGACGTTTCTGGCGGCAGGTCGCCAATGTAGCTCGCGATGGACGATTGCGGCATAAACGTCTGGGCGTAGTTAGCAAACAGCGAGACGGATGGCGTGAGCTTATAGACCAGCCCCAGCTTCGGCGTCCACTGCTCGTCGCGGCTGTCGGTATTGACGTTGAATGGTCTGCCCTTGCCCGCGTACTGGGTGTAGTACTGATAACGCAGCCCGGCGACGGCAATCCATTTATCCGTCAGGTACAGGGCGTCCTGAGCGTAAGCGGAGTAACTCTCCTGCTTGAGCGTCTGATCGCTGTCCGCGGCGGAAACGGTCGTACACTTGCTCAGATTGCCGTAAGACGGATGGTAAATATTGAAATCTTTTACATTCTTACAGCGAATCATATCCGTGCGCAGCAGGTCGTAATTCTCATACGACACGCCGGTCAGGATCTCATTGTAAAAGCCCGCGATATCCACGTTCCCTTGCAGGTCTGCACGGGTGGAATGCATGCGCTGCGTTGAGCCTTGCGTCGCATCCACACGGCGGGTCAGGTTGCCGGTTTTCGCGTCATAGGCCATTACCCGCGCCTGGTTATCGCTGTATTTATCCTGGCTGTAGCTGTAATCGAACTTCGCCGTCCACTGGCTGTTAAGGCGGTATTCCGCGTTGAGCTGCGCCAGATCGGACTGGCCATCGGTAATGTTGAACGGCTCGTCAAACCGGGTTTTACGGTCAACATTCACCGGCTGTTTGGTCGTGAGATCGAAGATCGTACCGCGATCGAACGGCGTCTTATAATCACGATGTGAATAGAGCACGGTCACGGTGGCGTCATCACCAAACCAGGTCAGCGAGGGCGCGATAAAGGTGCTGCGCGCCTTGCCGAAACTTCGCCAGTAATCTTCGTCCTGGTACTCGCCCGTCAGGCGGTAAGCCAGGCGCGTTCCTTCAATGGGACCTGTGACATCGAGCTGGCCGGTACCGCCGCCAAAACTTGAGGAGGTGCCCGAGATCGAACCGCCAAACTGTTTTTCCGGACGTCGGGTGACCACATTGATAAGCCCTCCCGGATCGAGGATGCCGTACAGCGTTGAGGCCGGTCCCTTGAGGACTTCCACACGCTCGGTGGCTGCGTTAAAGCTGCGCGGCAGCACGGTGCGCAGGCCGTTGGTCATGATTGAGCCGTCGCGGTTCGCGCCAAATCCACGGCGTACAAACGCATCCTGCGTGCCGCCCAGCGTGTTGGTCTGCACCACGTTACTGACGTTATAGAGGGCTTCATCCAGCGTGGTAGCGTGCTGATCTTCCAGCACTTTATCGCTGACAGTATTTACCACCTGCGGGATATCCAGCATCGGCATATTGGTCAGTGTGGCGGTGGAGGTGTTCAGCGGCTGATAGCCGTTGGTGGCATCGGCCACGGCATTAGGATCGGCGGTGACGGTAAGCGTTTCGCCGTCCTGAGCCGCGGTGTTGTCTGCTGCCTGCACCAGCGGCGCCATAAACAGCAGTGAAAAGAGCGCGCGCCCTTTTACCCCAGAGAGTGAAGGAGTGAACGTAGCCATTACATCTGTTTTCCCGAAATATCCCGCGAATGAAGCGTCACGGAAGAATGTGTGAGTCATTGCCCTTTACGGTCTGCTCGTTAGCCATAGCTGGCATCGAACATGTAATTGAGAATCATTCAATCATGCGCTGATGTAGTAGTAAATGGAAAAAAGCAAAAATCGACTACAGCAGTACGTCCCCTCTGATGCTTAGCGGGGTAAGTAATTAACCTGTTGAAAATAAATTACTTAATGCGTTTAGCAGTTTTCCCGTTTCTGCACGATAACCCTGGGGTTTTAAGGGTGTTTCTTCTCTTGACTACTACATGGCGCAGCGGCAAACTCTCAAAAGAGAATGAGTTTTATTTTTATTTGTTAGTTTTTTATTAAGTTGGCGTTCACGTGGCTCACAACACGAATAAGTCAGGGCTGGTTCTTGAGAACCTCTCTGCTGGCTATCAGAAAAAAATCATCGTCGATGAGATCTCGCTTGCGATCCCCCCACAGAAAATAACCGTTCTGGTGGGCGCGAACGGCTGTGGAAAATCCACGCTACTGAGCACGATCGC
This sequence comes from Enterobacter sp. MEB024, assembly GCF_030209635.1. Lineage (NCBI taxonomy): Bacteria > Pseudomonadati > Pseudomonadota > Gammaproteobacteria > Enterobacterales > Enterobacteriaceae > Enterobacter > Enterobacter sp. MEB024. Next base: position 106,179 of record NZ_JARVRQ010000005.1, read on the forward strand.
ACGTTTGCTGCAACCGCTCGGAGGAGCTGCGCTGCTGGATGGCAAAGCCATTCATCAACAGCCAACCAAAGCGGTCGCCCGTCAGCTGGGCATTCTGCCGCAGTCACCGCTGTTGCCGGAAGGGTTAACCGTGTTTGAGCTGGTTTCACGCGGGCGTTTCCCCTGGCAAAATTTTATGCGCCAGTGGAGTGATGAAGACGAGCAGGCCGTGAAAGAGGCACTGCGCCTGACCGGTACGGCGGAGTTTGCCCATTTACCGGTGGAAAGCCTTTCCGGCGGCCAGCGACAGCGCTGCTGGATTGCGATGGCGCTGGCGCAGCAAACGCCCTATATCCTGCTCGACGAGCCGACAACGTTTCTTGACCTCCGCTATCAGGTGGAAATCCTTGAACTGCTGCATACGCTGACCCGCCAGCACGGGCGCACCGTCGTGGTGGTGCTGCACGATCTTAACTTCGCGGTGAACTACGGTGATTCCCTGGTCTTTTTACGCCAGGGGAAAGTCGAGGGCGTGCTTCACGAGGGCGATACCTGTACGCCGGAACTGATCAAAGCGGTGTTTGAGGTTGACGTACATATGTCAGTTAATCCGCTCACCGGCAAACCGTTCTTCATGCCGTTTCGCCAGGTCGCAGAAAAATCATGATGCGTACGTCACTGGCTTTTCTGCTCTTTGCGCTGCTGCTGGTGATGGGCGCAATTGTACACCTGGGCACGGGCGCGCGCGTTATTTCTCCCCTGACGGTCGTGCAGGCTTTTGTCGATTTCGACCCGCGCAATTTCGACCATAACATCATTATCAGGCTGCGCCTGTTACGCCTCCTTGCGGCCATGCTGACCGGCGCTGCACTTGGCGTGGCAGGCGTCTTGCTGCAGTCCGTTATCCGTAACCCGCTGGGTGAGCCACATATTCTGGGGCTGAATGCCGGCGCCGCGCTGGCTGTCGTGCTGACAAGTGCACTCGGGTTCACCCTGCCGTTTGGTCGCCCGCTGATTGCCGCCACCGGCGCCGCCGGGCTGTTTCTGCTGGTACTGATGCTCTCCTCTTCGGGACGCACCGGGTTGACGCCGATGAAAGTTACCTTGTGCGGGGTGGCGATGTCGGCGTTCGCCTCCTCGATTACCGCCACGGTCCTGATCCTCGATGAGCAGACGCTTCTCGCCTTACGCACCTGGCTGGCAGGGGATTTGGCCGGGATAACAGAAGGGACGCTTCGCAGCGCTTCGTGGGCCGCTGGCGCGGGTTTCGCCCTTGCGCTCTGGCTGTCGCCGTCACTCAATATGCTGGCACTGGGAGACCGGATGGCCCAGGGGCTTGGCGTATCGCTTCTCAGGACGCGCCTGTTCGCGCTGCTGGCAATCGCGCTGCTGTGTGGCGCGGCAGTCTCCGTTGCCGGGCCGATTGGTTTTATTGGCCTCGTGGTGCCGCAGCTGATACGGCGTCTGGTGACGGTGGATCTGCGCGTGATGGTGCCGCTTTCAGCCCTGTGTGGAGGGTTGGTTTTGCTGCTGGCGGATCTCGCCGCCCGCACGCTGTTTACCCCTTATGAACTGTCGACCGGCATTATGACCGCGCTGGTCGGTGCTCCCGTCTTTATCTTTATGGCCTCGAGGGTGTTCAAATGAGCCGGGCCGGACTGCGCGCGTTGCGTATAGGCACCTTTTCTACGCTGGTACGCCCGAGGGCGCTGGCCTGCCTTGCGCTGATTTCACTCACGGCCTTTATCCTGCTCGGGTTTGGCCTGACGCACGGCTCGCTGCCGATCCCGACGTCGGCCATCGGACGGGCGCTGCTGTATCCGCAAAGTCTGGAGGCGGATACGCGCTACATCGTGATGGATATTCGTCTGCCGCGTCTGCTCATGGCGGTGTTATGCGGTGCCATGCTCGGCATGGCGGGGGCAGCGATGCAGTCTGTCACCCGTAATGGCCTTGCCGACCCGGGGCTTATCGGCGTGAAAGAGGGATGTAGCGCGGCGGTGCTGGTGCTGATTTTTCAGTTCCCGGCGCTCAGCCTGGCCTGGCGACCGCTGGCGGGAATGGCGGGGGGCATACTCACCGCGCTGCTGGTGGTGGCGCTGGCGCGCGATATTTCGCGGCCGCGATTTATCCTGACGGGGATCGGCGTTTCCTGGGCGTTTGCCGCGGCAATGGGGGTCTTCATGACCACCGCCGACGTGCGTGACGTGCAGACGGCGATGCTGTGGCTGGCGGGAAGCCTGCATGCCGCAAACTGGACGCTGGTGGGCATTGCGGCAGCCTGGACGCTGCCGGCATTTGCGCTATTGCTGTTGACCGCGCGCGCCGCAGACGTGGCCCTGATGGGCAACCCCACCGCAACGGGGCTTGGCGTACACACCTCGCGTCTGGCGCTGCTGCGCGTGCTTGCCCCGGTGGTGCTGACCGCGGCCTGCGTCTCGTGCGTGGGCAGTATCGGTTTTGTGGGACTGATTGCGCCACATATGGCACGCCTGCTGCTGCGCGGCGGACAAACCGCGCTGCTGGCGGGAAGTGCCGTGCTGGGTGCGCTGCTGGTTCTGCTGGCAGATAACGTCGGACGTCTGGCTTTCCTGCCGCTGCAGTTGCCGGCAGGCGTAGTCATTTCATTGATTGGCGGACCGTTTTTCCTGCTGCTGCTCTGGCAGCGACGGGACAGATTTTAGGAGATGGTGATGCGTATACTTTTTTCGATGTTGTTGCTGGTGGGGGTTACCGTGAGTGCGTCGGAGCCGACGCAGACGTTTACCGACGATCTGAACCGCAAGGTGACTGTGCCCCTTCACCCAAAGCGGATTGTCTCGCTGCACGATCTGGATATCACCATTCCGCTGATTGAGCTCGGCGTGCCGCCAGTGGCAAGCCACGGGCGCACGCGGCCGGACGGTAGCCATTTTCTGCGCGCCAGCGGCATGCTGACGGGCGTTGATTTTGATAATGCCGACATCAAATTTATCGGCTCCGCGGATATCGACATCGAGGCCATCGCTGCTGCAAAGCCGGATTTAATCATCACCGAACCGACCCGTAACACGCCGGTTGAACAGCTGGAGAAAATTGCCCCGACGGTGAGTATCGATCATCTCGATGGCGGCGCGCCGGAGATCTACCGCAAGCTGGCACAGCTCACGGGCACCGAAGCCCGGCTGAAGATCCTTGAACGTCGCTATCTGGAGCAGATTAACGCCCTGAAAGCGACCATCGACACCCGCAACATCACCGTGTCGGTGATACAGGCCAACCAGGGCAAAATCAACGCTATGCACAGCTACCACTCGCTGGGGCGCGTGCTGCGCGACGCAGGATTCACATTCCCGCCGCTGATTGAGTCCATCCCTGACGGCGGTCGAATTGACGTCAGCGCCGAGCGTCTGCCCGAGCTGGATGCAGATTTTGTCTTTGCCACCTGGCGCGGGGATACCGGCGGCAAACCGCAGGATGAGCTGGCAGCGATGGATGCCGTGATGCCTGGCTGGTGTCAGTTCCTCAATGCCTGTCGCACCGGCCACTACGTACTGATCTCCCGTGAAGAGGCCATCTCGAACTCCTTTGCCTCCTTAGGCCTGATGGCCGCCCAGGTGCAGTCGCAGATTGCCGGTCGACCGCTGCCGGAGGCGTCACAGTGATCAGAAAAGACAAAGCCCGGGTTGATGTCTATGGCGACCGCTTTCGCTCGCGGGGGCACCAGCTCACGCCGCGCCTGCTGCAGGTTGCGCGTTACATCAATGAAAACCGCGAAGCGGTGATGGAGCAGACGGCGATGGAGATTGCCGCGTTGCTGAAAACCTCGGACGCTACGGTGGTTCGCGCCATTCAGGCTCTTGGCTTTGCCGGGCTGCGTGACCTGAAGCAGACTCTGGAGCAGTGGTTTGGGCCGGTGGTCTCCTCCAGCGAAAAAATGTCCACCACGGTGAATACGCTCACCAGCGACGTGAACGCGAGCATCGATTTTGTGCTGGAAGGGCATCAGCATACCTGTGACGTGCTATCCGAGCCGCACAACCGCTACGCAATGGCGCAGGCGGTGTCGTTGCTGGCGCAGGCACGTCAGGTCGCGATCTTTGGGATTGGGGCTTCCGGCATTCTGGCCGAGTACACTTCCCGGCTGTTCAGCCGTATCGGCCTGCCCGCTATTGCACTCAACCGCACCGGCATTGGTCTGGCAGAGCAGTTGATTGCCTTACAGCGCGGCGACGTGCTGGTGATGATGGCGCAAAAATCGGCCCACCGGGAAGGACAAACCACGCTGCGTGAAGCGAAACGACTGGGTATTCCCACGATATTGCTGACCAATGCTACGGACTCGCGCTTCAGCAAAGAGGCCAGCGTGGTGATCCACGTTCCGCGCGGCGGTGAAAAGGGCAAAATTCCGCTCCACGGCACGGTGCTGCTGTGTCTGGAGATGATCATTTTATCTGTAGCGTCAACGGAGCCCCAGCGCACCATCAGGTCGATGAAGCGCATTAACGAATTTCATCGCGGGTTAAAACCGGGCAAGAAGAGCGGGTGAGGGGATCACGCCGCGCCATGATTTTTCCGGTATTGCAGCGGCGTCTCACCAATCCCTTTTTTAAAGGCGCTGATAAACCACGTCACGTCGGAAAATCCCACCCGCGCGGCAATCTCACGCACGCTGGCATCACTGTGCAGCAAGTACTCGCAGGCTTTTCGCAGCCGTAGCGTATTCAGATAGTCGTGGATCTTCTCGCCTGTTTCCGCATGGAATTTTCGCGATACATAGCTGCGTGATTTTCCCAGCTCAGCCGCCAGCGCATCCAGGCGAAATTTCTCCCGATAGTGCTCATCCAGCCAGAACATCACCTGGCTTGCCACCCCTTGACTGCTCCCCGGGGCACCATCGTTATCATCCGGCAGCATGGCAAACAGGCTAATCAACAGCCCGGCAATGTTTTCGCTGTTCAGCGGCGGCTGATAACAGCCAAGAAGATAATCGATATGCTTCTGGCAATGCGCCAGGTCAGCGACCCAGGCCTCGCCGCCACGATGAGACAGCTTCTGCAGACGCTGCTGAGCCTGCGGAAAATCACGCAGGGTTTTCAGTACGGCATGCTGGTCGAGATGAATAATGGTGCGCCTGTAAAGGGCCTCTGCCTTCTCGTCCACCATCACCTTATGCAGGGTAAACGGTGGGAAGAAAAACAGCCGCCCGGGGCGCATGGTGTAGTGACGGTTATCGACAATCGCCACGCCAAAACCTTCTTCCACATAGAGAATTTCCAGACACTGATGCCAGTGGTGATAGCGCACCGTATTGGCAAACAGGCGGCTAAACGACACTACGGTGTCATTTAAGGTAATCAGCTCCAGATGATCGGATGTTGGCGTGTCGCGCATAGTGCAATAAAACTCAACTTTTTCCCGTCAGAATCTCTTTATAAACCACCTTTTTAAATTTTCTTAACTGCGGGTTTATTCATCGCTCTTACCTGTGACATGGCTAACATTTCTGCCCCGTGTGGATTCACTATGCTTTGCCGCAGTTGATTACGAGGGTGAGCGTATGTGGGCGGCAAATAAAGAAAAATCAAATCCGTTGTCTTCACGCCAGGATATCGTGGCGTCATTGAATACCCTGTTGAGTGCGCTGGATAAATCGTTTGCGCCGGGCAGTTCACGATTTTCGCTGGGCGAAACCTGTGCGCACTACAGCACGGATATCGCGCAGATGGAGGGACTCTCACGTGCGTTATGGGGGCTGTTTCCGCTGCTGGCATCCGGCGATGCCAGCCCCTTTTGCGAAAAATACCTTACCGCGATCAAACTTGGAACCGATCCGCACAGTGACGGTTACTGGGGCGAAACCGGCCCCTACGATCAGCGTCTGGTCGAAATGGCTGCCTACGGTCTGGGGCTTGCCCTGCTAGGGGATAAACTCACCGCGCACTTCACCGGGCGCGAGGTCATGAACCTGCACGCATGGCTCAACCAGATCGCCCATGCGCAAATGCCGGACAGCAACTGGAACTACTTTGCCATTATGGTGCAGCTCGGTTTTAAGCGCGCCGGGTTGCCGTATGACCAGACGGCGATTGACCGACGGTTTGCGATGATGGAGGCCTATTATCTGGGCGATGGCTGGTATTCCGACGGGCCGGGGCGGCCGAAAGATTATTACATCTCGATGGCATTCCATTTCTACGGCCTGATTTACGCCACCCTGAGCGGTGACGAGGAGAGGGCGCAGGTGCTGCGAGCGCGTTCGCGCCTGTTCGCCGAAGACTTTATCTACTGGTCAGCCGCCGACGGTGCCTCGGTACCGTTTGGTCGCAGTCTGACCTATCGCTTTGCAATGGTCGCCTTCTGGAGTGCGGTCGCCTTTTCCGGTCTGGAGGTGTTCACCCCGGGGATTGTGAAGGGCATCGTGCTGCGCCATCTGCGCTGGTGGCAGCAACAGCCCATCACCGATCGGGACGGCATTCTGACCCTCGGTTTTGCTTATCCGAACCTGGCGATGTGTGAGGACTATAACGCCCCCGGCTCGCCATACTGGGCGCTGAAAACCTACCTGATTCTGGCGATGCCGGAGGACCATCCGTTCTGGCAGGCTGAAGAACAGCCGCTGCCCGCGCTTGCGGAAAAACGCGTCATCCCGCATGCACAGCAGATCCTGATGCATGCCGGTCAGTCGCAGCACGTCACCCTGCTTACCGCCGGGCAGCTTGAGCTGAATAACTACGTGAATACGGAAGCCAAATACACCAAATTTGCCTACTCCAGCCGCTTTGGTTTCACGATTGAGCGCGGACGGTTTGGCCTGAAACATGCCGCCTGCGACTCTATGCTGCTGCTGGCAGACGGAGATAACTATTTCCGCGGTCGCCGCGAATGTGAAGCGGTGCGGATCACTGAAGATTATCTCTACTCACGCTGGTTTCCGTGGCATGACGTCCATATCGAAACCTGGCAAGTGCCGTTTGGTGAGTGGCACCTGCGCCTGCACCGTATCAACAGCGCCCGTCGACTGAATACGGCGGAGGGCGGTTTTGCGGTGATGAACACCGAACCGCAGATCCGTGAGAACGGATGCTGGCTTGTCGCCGGTAACGGCACCAGCGTGCTGGTCGATCTCTCTCCGGTGGTTAACCGTGAACCGGACAGCATCGTCACACCGCCGAACAGCAGCATTATGTTCCCGGAATGCGCTGCCATTCCGCTGTTGAAAACCACGCTTGCGCAGGGGGAGAGCTGGCTCTGTTGTGCCGCCGTCGCCGGCGAAAGCCAGCCGGTTATGGCAGTCCCACAACTGAATATCAGCGAGAACCGGGTTGTTATCCGCGAGCCCGGCAGTGAGCGACAGCTGTCGTTCTCATTATAAAAACTCTGACCCTACACGTCGGCGAGGATGATATGAAAAAGACCGCTACAACAAACAGAACTGAATATTACAAAATCAGCAGTTTTATATTTCTCTATTTCTTTACCTGGTCTGCCAGTATTGGCCTGCTGGCTATCTGGTTAGGCCAGAAAGCGAACCTCAGTGGTTCGGTGATTGGTACCGTATTTGCGGTGAACGGGATTTTCTCCGTCATTCTGAAGCCCATCTATGGCTATATTCTCGATAAGATCGGCATGAGCAAATACCTGCTCTATTTTGTGGTGGCAATGTCTGCCCTGATGGCGCCGTTCTTTATTTATGTTTATCAGCCGCTGTTAATGTCCAACACGCTGCTGGGGATTATTATTGGCGCACTCTATTTAAGCTTTGCCTGGTATGCGGGCGTGGCGGCGTGCGAATCCTATTCTGACCGGTTTAGCCGTTTAAACGGTATGGAGTTTGGTCAGATCCGGATGTGGGGCTCCCTTGGCTGGGCAGTGGCGTCCTCCTTCTCCGGCCTGCTGTTTAATCTCTCCCCAGCGTATAACTTTATTATGGGCAGCGTGGCATCGGTGGTGATGCTGATTGTCCTGTTGAGCCTGAAAGTGAACACTAACTCCGCACATGCCGGCGAAGTGCTGACGAAAGAGAAAATTGCCCCGTCAGACGTTTACGCGCTGCTGCGTAACCGTAAATTCTGGGCCTTCTGTCTGTACGTGGCCGGTGTGGCGTGGATGATGTTTATCGCCGAGCAGCAGTTTTCGCGCTATTTCGTGACCTTCTTTGATGATATTCACCAGGGCAATGCGGTGTTTGGTTATCTGGGGACCGTGCAGTCGGGAATGGAGTTTGTCATGTATATGGTGATCCCGCTGCTGGTGAACGCTATTGGCGCCAAACGTGGGCTGTTAATTGTCGGGCTGGTGGTCGGTGCGCGTCTGATTATTTCCGGTCTGTGTGATTCACATCTGTTAATTTCCATTCTTAAGCCGCTGTACGGTCTGGAAATTTGTCTGCTGCTGGTCTCCGTCTTTAAATATATTGCCGAACATTTCGATAAGCGCGTTAACGCCACCATGTATTTGCTGGGATATCAGGCGATGCTGTACGTCGGCAATGTCGTGGTCTCGTCGCCTGCTGGCTATATGTATGACCGCATCGGTTTCGAGAACACCTATATCATCATGGGCGCCACGGCGCTGATCTTCACGTTTATTTCTGCCTTTACGTTATCTGCCTGCCAGAGTAAATGGCGCGGCCCCCGCGCGCTGAACGTAGCAGAACCCTCATCACGATAATTAAGCCGTCAAAGAAGGAACCGAAATATGTTAAGTCGTATCGCAGAGGAACGCCTGCCCGCTATCCCCGTGCCCGTTGATTCGCGCGTATTCCGCGATGAACTGAGTTCAGCGCGCGACCATGTCCTTGCGCTGATTAGCCGCCATTTAACGGCGTTTGGTGAGCAGTTCCCGGCGGAAACCTGCCAGCAGGGTTTTTATCCGCTGACCGACAACGTGGAGTGGACCACCAGCTTCTGGACCGGGCAGCTGTGGCTGGCGTGGGAGATGAGCGGCGAAGCGAAATTCCGCGCGATGGCGGAAAAACATGTGCGCTCGTTTGGCCTGCGTATCGCCGGGCGCCACGACACTAACACCCACGATCTGGGATTTTTGTATACGCTCTCCTGCGTGGCGGCCTGGCGACTGACCGGTAACCGTGAGGCGCGTGGCTTCTCGCTGCTGGCGGCAGAGGCGCTGCTGGAGCGCTTCCACGAGAAGGCAAAAATTATTCAGGCGTGGGGCGATCTGGCTGACCCGGAACAGGCCGGGCGGATGATTATCGACTGCAATATGAACCTGCCGCTGCTCTACTGGGCGAGCGAACAGACGGGCGATCCGCGCTTTGCCGATGCCGCCAAAGCACATGTGATGCAGGCAGCGAGGTACCTTATCCGTGAAGATGCCTCAACGTTCCACACCTACTATATGGATGTGCACACCGGCGCGCCGCGCTACGGCAATACTCAGCAAGGCTATGCCGATGACTCCTGCTGGTCACGCGGGCAGGCGTGGGGAATTTACGGCTTCCTGTTGAGCTACATCTATACCGGTGATGCGACGATGATTGCCCTGTCGAAACGGCTGGCGAACTACTTCCTCAACCGTCTGCCGGAAGATTACGTCTGCCACTGGGACCTGGCGCTGGTCGGCACGGATGCGCTACGCGACGCGTCCTCGGCGGCGATTGCGGTATGTGGCCTGCTGGAGCTGGTGAAGCACCTGCCGGTGACCGATCCGGATCGCGAGCGGTATTCTGAATGGGCAAAAGGAATGATGTCGTCACTGACGAAACACTACCTGATGGGCAAAGATGAGAAGGGCACTGGGCTGCTGAAGCACTCCGTTTATCATCTGGCAAGCAATAAAGGCGTGGACGAGTGCGCGAGCTGGGGGGACTACTTCTACGTGGAGGCGTTGGTCAGGTTTACCCAAAGCTGGAAGTTGTACTGGTAATATGCCTCCCTGACCCTCTCCCGGAAGGGGGAGGGCAGGAATCAGGAACAGGGTAAACTTACACCCCTTGCTCCAGAATGCGGATATGCGTTTCCAGCACATCGCCCTTCACCGCGTCGCTCCACGCTTTCATGTGCGCGGTCTGCAGGTGGGCTTCAAGATGGGCCACGGTTTCCCACTGCTCAATCATAATGATCGAGTCTGGGGCAGTAGCCTGGAAGCTGGCGGTGGTGGTGGCGTCGACCATCGGCGCGTAACCGTGGCAGCCTTCTTCCTTCAGTACAGTGGGGATAATTTTCACGAACTCATCCAGCACCGCCTGGCGGTGATGTTGGCCTGGACGAGTACGGATTTCAGCAATAACAGTAAGCATGGTTAACTCCTTCTAATTCCAGGTTACCAGTTAAGCAAAAATTTCCGCGAGATGCTTGCGATATTCTGCGATATAGCGCGGGACGTCAGGCATTTTGATGACGTCGTTAACGATAAAGGTTGGCAGCGGCGTCATTCCGAGGAACTGGTTAGCTTTGTGGAACGGCAAATACGCGCCGTCAACGCCCACCCCTTCGAAGAACTGATCTTTCTCGGTGAACGCTTCCAGCGGTGCGTTCCAGGTCAGGGACAGCATATATTTTTTGCCCTGAATCAGGCCGCCAGAACCGTATTTTTTGGATGCGTCGGAGCGGGTGCGACCGTCGCTGGCGTACAGTGCGCCATGGCCTTCGGTGAAGACATCATCCATGTATTTTTTCACGGTCCAGGGGGCGCCCATCCACCAGCCAGGCATCTGCCAGATAATCACGTCAGCCCACAGGAAGTTCTGCACTTCCGCGTTGACATCGTAATCGCTGTCCGCGCGCACGACCTTAACATCATGCCCGGCGTCGCGCAGAAAACCGTCCGCGACCTCGGTCAGGGTGTCATTCAGCTGGCCTTTAGAGTGCGCAAATTCTTTTGCACCGTTGATAATCAGAATGTTGCTCATGAGGTGTCCTCGAAGATGAAAGTATGGCGAGGATTCTACGCGCGCGAGCGATGCGGTTAAATGAGCAAAATGTGCAAAGTCTTTTGCATTAAACGCAATAATCCCTTACCAGCTGACCTTCACTTCGAAGCCGCCTTCTGCCGCATTGCCCAGCGCGACGCGCATACCATGCAGGGCGGCAATGCGCCTGACGATAGATAACCCCAGGCCGCTACCCGTTGCATCCTGTCCCGGTGGGCGATAAAAACGCTCGCCAATACGCGCCAGCGCATCGGTGGAAACGCCGGGGCCGGTGTCACGCACGGTAAAACGCCGGGTGTCCAGCGTGACGTCCACCACGCTGCCATGCGGGCTATAACGCACGGCGTTGTCCAGCAGGTTACGCACCAGCAGGCTCAGCAGCAGCGGCTGGCCCTGACGTGTGACCTGCGGGGCATGAATGTTCAGGCGAATATCAATCCCGGCCTGCTGTGCCGGATGCCAGATATCCAGCACCGCCGACTGCAGGAGATCGGCCATCACGATCGGTTCGATATCGTCGAGGTTATCCAGCGAGTCCAGACGCGACAGCGTAAGGAGCTGATCCACCAGCCGGGATGCGCGATCGATACCCGCATGCAGCTGCGCCAGCGCTTTTTGCTGCGCCTGCGGATCGTCCTGATACAGTTGCGCCACGTCGGTTTGCACCTTCAGGGCCGCGAGAGGGCTGCGTAGCTCGTGCGCGGCATCTGAGGTAAAACGACGCTCGCGGGTCATCATCTCCTGGGTTCGCGTGAACAGATGGTTCAGCGAGTCGAGCAGCGGGCGCACCTCAGTGGGAACCCCCTGAGTCGGGAGCGCGTCGGTGGCATCCGGTGAGCGGGAGCGCAGGGTCTGCGCCAGTTTTTTTAACGGTTTCAGCTCCCGGCTCAGCAGAACGATCAGCAACAGCAGCATCAGGGGCAGCGCCACCAGCCACGGGGTCAACTGGGAGCTGACCACATCTACCGCCATCTCCTGGCGATACTCCCACTCCTGGCCGACCACCACGCGGTACTTCCCGTCGGGTGAGGTGAGCCATAAAAAACGCCACTCGTCGTTGTCGCCCTGTAGCCGTCCATTATCAAACCCGTCGCGGCGATAGTGGTACGGAATGTCCCGCCCGTTTTCGCCGTCATTTAACATCATCTTGCCGTCGGTGGCGTAGATGGCGAAGGCCAGCGCGTCGTCATCCAGACGACCATGCTTCGCTTTTTTGGGGATCTCACGCATCCGTTCGGGGGCCCGGATCTCATCCAGATCCATGGTCAACAGCCGTTTGGCAAACAGCATCTGCTGCGTATCGAACAGCTTATCCAGCGTGTGGGTGGTCTGCTGCCAGGCGACCAGGCTTGCGGCAAACCACGCCGTCAGCGACAGCACTAAAAAGAGGAGCGTCAGGCGCAGCTTCAGGCTCAGGCGTTGGGTCAGTTTCATGCGTCACCCAGGGTATAGCCGATACCGTGCACGGTGCGGATAAATTCGCTGCCCAGTTTACGACGAAGATGGTGGACGTGGACTTCAACGGCGTTGCTGGAGACGTCGTCGTCCCAGGTGTAGAGCTTTTCCTCGATCAGCTTGCGCGGCAGCACGCGGCCCGCGTTACGCATCAGCAGCTCCAGCAGGGCGAACTCTTTCGGCTTGAGCGTCAGCGTTTCGCCGTCCAGCGTGGCCACGAGACTGGAGGGATCGAGCGTGACCTTTCCGTGGTGCAACTCGCTGCGGGTCTGGCCGTGGCTTCGGCGCACCAGCGCCTCAAGGCGGGCAGCCACTTCGATCAGTGCAAAGGGCTTGCACAGGTAATCATCCGCCCCCAGACGCAGCCCTTCGACACGCTGGTTCAACGCATCCCGCGCCGTCAGAATCAATACCGGCTCGCGGCGTCCGCTTTCGCGCCAGGCGCGCAGAATCTCCAGTCCGTCGATTTCCGGCAGCGTCAGATCCAGCACTACGGCATCATACGGTGCAGAATGAAGTGCGGTCTGGCCGGTTTTTCCGTCGGTGAACCAGTCCACGCTAAAGCCCATTTTGCTTAAACCCGCCTTGATGCCATCGCCGATCAACTTGTCGTCTTCAACCAGTAAAATGCGCATGTTCCCTCCTTGATAACGTCAGTAAACCCTCTGCATCAGCCTGCTGTACAGTAATAATAAATAAATTTTTCCCTTAAGAAGTTGTTAAGGTTTACCCTGTTAAATGGACTGCGAAACCACATTAAAGGGAGAGTTAATATGAAAAAATTCGCTGCGATTGCCGCCATCATGATGATGACCACTGCCCCTGTTTTTGCTGCACAGGGCGGATTTAACGGCCCCTCTGCCGCACAAACCCAGGCCCAGACGCAGGCGGGCGGTTTTGTCGATAATGACGCGAATCTCACCAACGCGGTGAAAGTGAAGGACATGAAGGACGACAGCTGGGTGAAGCTGCGCGGGAACATCACTCAGCGCCTGTCTGATGACCGCTACACCTTCCGCGATGAGACCGGTACGGTTAACGTGGAGATTGACCACAAGCGCTGGAACGGCGTGACCGTAACCCCGCAGGATAAGGTGGAAATCCAGGGTAAAGTCGATAAAGAGTGGAACGATTTTGAAATCGACGTGAAGCAGGTTATCAAACTGAACAAATAACCCCGAAAGGGCCGCGGATGCGGCCCTTTTTCTTTGTGACTCAACACGCCAGATAAGGTAGTATCTGCGGCAATATTGCCTGAAACCTTTCGGTTTCTGAGTTGAGGAATCACACATAATGAGCGATATGGCAGAGCGCCTCGCGCTACATGAATTCACGGAAAACGCCTACCTTAACTACTCCATGTACGTCATCATGGACAGGGCGTTGCCGTTTATCGGGGATGGCCTGAAGCCCGTTCAGCGCCGCATCGTCTATGCGATGTCCGAGCTGGGGCTGAATGCGACCGCCAAGTTCAAAAAATCCGCCCGTACCGTCGGTGACGTACTGGGTAAATACCATCCGCACGGCGACAGCGCCTGTTATGAAGCGATGGTGCTGATGGCACAGCCGTTCTCTTACCGTTATCCGCTGGTGGATGGTCAGGGGAACTGGGGGGCGCCGGACGATCCGAAATCCTTCGCAGCGATGCGTTATACCGAATCCCGTCTCTCCCGCTACGCTGAAGTGCTGCTGGGCGAGCTGGGTCAGGGAACCGTGGACTGGGTGCCAAACTTCGACGGTACGATGCAGGAGCCGAAAATGCTGCCTGCGCGTCTGCCGAACATCCTGCTGAACGGCACTACCGGTATCGCGGTGGGTATGGCGACGGACATTCCGCCGCACAACCTGCGTGAAGTGGCGAAAGCCGCCATCACCCTGATTGAACAGCCGAAAACCACGCTGGACGATCTGCTGGATATCGTGCAGGGGCCGGACTACCCGACCGAGGCCGAAATCATCACCTCGCGCGCGGAAATCCGCAAAATCTACCAGAACGGCCGCGGCTCCGTGCGCATGCGTGCGGTGTGGACCAAAGAGGACGGCGCAGTGGTCATCACCGCGCTGCCGCACCAGGTCTCCGGCGCGAAAGTGCTGGAGCAGATTGCCTCCCAGATGCGCAATAAAAAGCTGCCGATGGTGGATGATCTGCGCGACGAATCCGACCACGAAAACCCGACGCGTCTGGTGATCGTGCCGCGTTCCAACCGCGTGGACATGGAGCAGGTGATGAACCACCTGTTTGCCACCACCGATCTGGAAAAAAGCTACCGCATCAACCTGAACATGATCGGCCTCGACGGTCGTCCGGCAGTGAAAAACCTGCTGGAGATCCTGAGCGAATGGCTGACGTTCCGCCGCGATACCGTTCGCCGCCGTCTGAACTATCGACTGGAAAAAGTGCTTAAACGCCTGCACATCCTTGAAGGTTTGCTGGTGGCGTTCCTCAATATCGACGAAGTTATTGAGATAATCCGTTCCGAGGACGAGCCGAAGCCGGCGCTGATGTCGCGCTTTGGCATCAGTGAAACCCAGGCCGAAGCAATCCTTGAGCTGAAACTGCGTCATCTCGCCAAACTCGAAGAGATGAAGATCCGCGGTGAGCAGAACGAACTGGAAAAAGAGCGCGATCAGCTGCAGGCGATCCTCGCGTCCGAACGCAAAATGAACAACCTGCTCAAGAAAGAGCTGCAGGCTGACGCCGATGCATTCGGTGACGACCGTCGTTCTCCGCTGCATGAGCGCGAAGAAGCGAAGGCGATGAATGAGCACGACATGCAGCCATCAGAGCCGGTCACCATTGTGCTGTCTCAGAGCGGCTGGGTGCGCAGTGCTAAAGGTCACGATATCGACGCGCCAGGGTTGAGCTACAAGGCGGGCGATAGCTTTAAAGCCGCCGTGAAAGGTAAGAGCAACCAGCCGGTCGCCTTTATCGACTCGACGGGGCGCAGCTACGCCATCGACCCGATCACGCTGCCTTCTGCCCGCGGACAGGGCGAACCGCTTACCGGTAAGCTGACGCTGCCGCCGGGTGCGACGGTTGACCATATGCTGATGGAAGCCGATGACCAGAAACTGCTGCTGGCGTCTGACGCGGGGTACGGCTTTATCTGTACCTTTAACGATCTTGTTTCCCGCAACCGTGCCGGTAAGGCGCTGATCAGCCTGCCTGACAACGCGCATGTGATGCCGCCGCTGGTGGTGGAAAACGACAGCGATATGCTGCTGGCGATCACTGCCGCCGGGCGTATGCTGATGTTCCCGGTCAGCGACCTGCCGGAATTGTCAAAAGGCAAGGGCAACAAGATCATCAGCATCCCGTCAGCGGAAGCGGCGAAAGGGGTAGATGGTCTGGCGCACCTCTTTATTCTGCCGCCGCAGAGCACGCTGACCATTCATGTCGGCAAACGTAAAATCAAGCTTCGTCCGGAAGAGTTGCAGAAAGTGGTGGGCGAGCGCGGTCGACGCGGCTCGCTGATGCGCGGCCTGCAGCGTATTGACCGCGTGGAGATTGACTCTCCTGCGCGCACTACCGCGGGCGACAGCGAAGAGTAACGCCGTTATCTCCCCCTCTGTTCCGGAGGGGGAATTTCAATAAAATTTCCCGTAAAATCGTTGTTAATTCGTGCGTTGCGATTAACAATACGCGCTCGTAATAAAGTCCTTACCTGGCCACAGGTGAAGTATAATTGTCAGCTGTCAGGGCTTCAGAGGTCGCTATGCTATTCATTGTTCGTTTAATTCTTACCATTATTTACTGCATTCTGGTCTGTATTTTCGGCTCTATTTATTGCCTGTTCAGTCCGCGCAATCCGAAACATGTCGCCACCTTTGGCCATATGTTCGGCCGCCTTGCGCCGCTGTTTGGCCTGAAGGTTGAAAAACGCCTGCCGGAAGGGGCTGAGAACTTCGGTAACGCCATCTTTATCGCTAACCATCAGAACAACTACGATATGGTGACGGCCTCCAACATTGTTCTGCCACCGACCGTGACCGTGGGCAAAAAGAGCCTGCTGTGGATCCCTTTTTTCGGCCAGCTGTACTGGCTGACCGGTAACCTGCTGATTGACCGTAACAACCGCGCGAAAGCGCACAGCACTATTGCTGAAGTGGTTAATCACTTCAAAAAGCGCAGGATCTCAATATGGATGTTCCCGGAAGGGACGCGCAGCCGTGGCCGTGGCCTGCTGCCGTTCAAAACCGGTGCGTTTCATGCTGCAATTGCGGCAGGTGTTCCAATTATTCCTGTGTGTGTTTCCAATACTTCTAATAAGATTAATCTTAACCGCCTGAATAACGGGCTGGTGATTGTCGAAATGCTGCCGCCGGTGGATACCAGCAAATACGGTAAAGATCAGGTTCGCGAGCTGGCAGCACACTGCCGTGAACTGATGGCTCAGCATATTGCGCTGCTCGACAAAGAAGTCGCAGAGAGAGAAGCCGCCGGTAAGAAGTAAGCCGGCGTTAAAAGGGAAAACGAATTCCCGCGTTGTTAGTCGTTTCAGATGGAGCTTATATGTCATTCAGTCGGCGTCAGTTTATTCAGGCTTCCGGGATCGCCCTTTGTGCGGGTGCGCTGCCGCTGACAGCCAACGCCGCCGGGCAGCAACAGCCGCTGCCCATTCCGCCGTTAATAGAATCCCGTCGCGGGCAGCCGCTTTTCCTGACGCTACAGCGCAGCCACTGGTCCTTTACCCAGGGCACGCGTGCGCCGGTGTGGGGCATTAACGGGCGTTACCTTGGGCCGACCATACGCGTGTGGAATGGCGATGACGTTAAGCTGATCTACAGTAACCGTACGACAGAAAATGTCGCCATGACCATCAGTGGCTTACAGGTGCCTGGCCCGCTGCTTGGCGGCGCGGCGCGCATGATGTCGCCTAACGCTGACTGGGCGCCCGTTCTGCCGATTCGTCAGAGCGCGGCGACGCTCTGGTATCATGCCAATACCCCTAACCGCACGGCCCAGCAGGTGTATAACGGCCTGGCCGGCATGTGGCTGGTGGAAGATGAAATCAGTAAATCCCTGCCAATCCCGAACCACTATGGCGTGGATGATTTTCCGGTCATTATTCAGGACAAACGGCTGGATAATTTCGGCACGCCGGAATACAGCGAGCCGGGCAGCGGTGGCTTCGTTGGCGATACGCTGCTGGTTAACGGCGCGCAAAGTCCGTATGTCGAAGTGTCGCGCGGATGGGTACGTCTGCGTCTGCTGAATGCCTCTAACTCGCGCCGCTACCAGCTGCAAATGAGCGATGGCCGTGCGCTACACGTCATCTCCGGCGACCAGGGCTTTTTACCGGCCCCGGTTTCCGTGAAGCAGCTGGCGCTGTCGCCAGGCGAACGCCGCGAAATCCTTATTGATATGACCAATGGTGATGAGGTGTCGATCACCTGTGGCGAAGCGGCCAGCATTGTGGACCGCATTCGCGGTTTCTTTGAGCCGTCGAGTATTCTGGTCTCCACCCTGGTGCTAACCCTGCGTCCTACCGGCCTGCTGCCGCTGGTGACCGACAGCCTGCCGATGCGCCTGCTACCGCAGGAGATCATGAGCGGTTCGCCGGTGCGCAGCCGCGATATCAGCCTGGGCGACGATCCGGGGATCAACGGCACGCTGTGGGACGTTAACCGTATCGATATTACCGCGCAGCAGGGTACCTGGGAGCGCTGGACGGTTCGCTCGGACATGCCGCAGTCGTTCCATATCGAAGGGGTGAGTTTCCTGATCCGCAACGTCAATGGCGCGATGCCGTTCCCCGAAGACAGGAGCTGGAAGGATACCGTCTGGGTGGATGGGCAGGTCGAACTGCTGGTCTACTACGGACAGCCTTCGTGGCCGCACTTCCCGTTCCTGTTCCACAGCCAGACGCTGGAGATGATGGACAGGGGATCCGTCGGCCAGATGCTGGTCAACCCGGCACCCTAAACCACGATACGATTCCCGGTTCGCCGGGAATTCTTATGCCCGCCAGAAAAAGCGTGAGCACAGGATCAGCACCGGATAAATTTCCAGACGCCCCATAATCATCGCCGCACACATCAACAGCTTGGCCTCGTCTTTTAGCGTCCCGAAGGTTGACGCCGTTTCGCCGAACCCCAGCCCCATATTGTTAATGCAGGCCGCAACGGTGGCAAATGACGTGAACAGATCGTATCCCAGCAGGTTCAGCGCCCAGACGAAAAAGCCCGTTATCATCACGTAGAGAAAAAAGAAGCTCCACACCGAGCGCAGAACGCGTTCATTCACGACGCTTTTGCCGACCTTAATGCTCAGCAGCGCGCGCGGATGCGCGAGTTGATTCATCTCCTGAATACACTGCTTAAACATGATGAGAAAACGCAGCGCTTTGATCCCGCCGCAGGTAGAGCCGACGCAGCCGCCAAAAAAGCTGGCGCTCAACAGCAGGAAAATGGTGTGGGGAGGCCAGTGAGCGTAATCGGCCGTCGAAAGACCGTTGTCGGTCATCATGGAGCTGGCCAGAAAGAAGGCATGTACCAGGCTGTCGGTACCGTTGTACATCCCCGCGTGCCACACCTGCCAGGCGGTGATGGCGATAATGACGGTGGCGGCACCAAGAAAGAACTTCACCTCCGGGCTGCGCCGAATCGGTTTCAGCGTGCGGCGCGCGATGACGACATACCAGAGGGTAAAGTTAAACGCGGAAAGCAGTGAAAAAGCCCCGGCGACAAGCTCAATCGCGTGGCTGTCGTAAAACCCGATGCTCTCACTTCGGGTTGAAAACCCACCCAATGAGACGGTGGAAAGCCCGTGACAGACGGCGTCAAAAAAGGGCATGCCCGCCAGCCAGTACGCCAGCGTGCAGACCAGTCCCAGCGCCAGATAGGTTACCCACAGCGTGCGCGCGGTATCGGCGAGTCGGGGCGTCAGGCGTTCCTCCTTAAACGGCCCTGGCATTTCCGACTGATACAGCTTCATGCCACCGATACCGAGCAGCGGCAGGACCGCGACGGCCAGTACGATGACCCCTAATCCGCCAATGAAATTGAGCTGAGCGCGGTAATAAAGGTACGATTTCGGCAGGGCACTGACGTCCCCAATCACCGTCGCCCCGGTGGTGGTGATCCCTGAGACCCCTTCAAAGAGCGCATCGGAAAAGGAGAGTTGCAGACCGTCATCCATCCATAACGGCATGGCGCTAATCAATGAAAACAGCAGCCAGAACAGAACGATAATCACGAAACCGTCACGGGTGCGCAGCTGTATACCGGAATGACGTGTTGCCCGCCAGGTGAGTCCGCCAAGGGTGAAAAAGGTCAAAAAGGTGGTTAAAAAAGCAAAGTAGGTTCGCTCTTTATTCAGCAGGGCGATAACCATCGGCGGCAGCATGGACAGGCTGTACAGAAGAACCAGAAAACCGCAGAGGTGAAGCACAACCCGCAGCTGGGACACATGTAACGAATCGTTGAACTTCACAAAGAAACTCCGTGCCAGAATGCATCCCGGTAACTGATTACCGCAAGATAGAGTGGATATTATGATCCAAAATTAACAGTGCGCTGTATTTTAACGGCTTCCAGGATTTTCTGTTTACTTCTTGCATCCTTTTCTTCAAATCCGGCGGACTAACAGCGTATAATCCCGCTCCTTTTGTCTATTTTTTCTTCGGAAGCACTATGAGCGCAATTTCCCTGATCCAGCCGGATCGTGACCTCTTCTCCTGGCCCCAGTACTGGGCGGCCTGCTTTGGACCGGCACCGTTCCTGCCGATGTCCCGGGAAGAGATGGACCAACTGGGCTGGGACAGCTGCGATATCATTCTGGTGACGGGCGATGCCTATGTCGACCACCCGAGCTTTGGCATGGCTATCTGTGGCCGTATGCTTGAAGCGCAGGGCTTCCGTGTGGGGATCATCGCCCAGCCTGACTGGAACAGCAAAGACGACTTTATGCGTCTGGGGAAACCCAACCTGTTCTTCGGCGTGACCGCAGGCAACATGGACTCGATGATCAACCGCTATACCGCCGACCGTAAGCTGCGTCATGACGATGCCTACACGCCGGATAACGTCGCGGGTAAACGTCCTGACCGCGCGACGCTGGTCTACACCCAACGCTGCAAAGAAGCCTGGAAAGACGTGCCGGTTATCCTGGGCGGCATCGAGGCGAGTCTGCGCCGTACCGCGCACTACGACTACTGGTCAGACACCGTGCGCCGTTCGGTGCTGGTGGATTCCAAAGCCGATATGCTGATTTACGGTAACGGTGAACGTCCGCTGGTGGAAGTGGCGCACCGTCTCTCACAGGGTGAGCCGGTGAGCAGCATCCGCGACGTGCGCAACACGGCTATCATGGTGAAAGAGGCGCTGCCGGGCTGGAGCGGGGTGGATTCCCGTATCATTGATATGCCGGGTAAAATCGACCCGATCCCGCACCCGTACGGCGACGATCTGCCGTGTGCGGATAACAAGCCGGTAGAGCCAAAGAAAGCCGAAACGAAAGCTATCGTTGTTCAGCCGCCGCGCCCGAAACCGTGGGAAAAAACCTACGTGCTGCTGCCTTCCTTTGAGAAGGTCAAAGCCGATAAAGTGCTCTACGCGCATGCGTCCCGTATTCTGCACCACGAAACCAACCCGGGCTGCGCGCGTGCGCTGATGCAAAAGCACGGTGAGCGCTTTATCTGGATCAACCCGCCGGCAATCCCGCTTTCCACCGAAGAGATGGACAGCGTCTTCGCGCTGCCGTACAAACGCGTGCCGCATCCGGCATACGGCGAGAGCCGAATTCCGGCGTATGAGATGATCCGTTTCTCAATAAACATCATGCGCGGCTGCTTTGGCGGCTGCTCCTTCTGCTCCATTACCGAGCACGAAGGGCGCATTATTCAGAGTCGCTCCGAAGATTCGATCATCAATGAGATCGAAGCCATTCGCGATACCGTGCCTGGCTTCACCGGGGTGATCTCCGATCTGGGCGGTCCGACTGCCAACATGTACATGCTGCGCTGTAAGTCACCGCGCGCGGAACAGACCTGCCGTCGTCTGTCGTGCGTGTATCCGGATATCTGTCAGCACATGGATACCAACCATGAACCGACGATCAACCTTTATCGTCGTGCGCGTGACCTGAAAGGGATCAAGAAGATCCTGATCGCCTCCGGGGTACGTTACGATATCGCCGTGGAAGATCCGCGCTACATCAAAGAGCTGGCGACGCATCACGTGGGTGGCTACCTGAAAATTGCCCCTGAGCATACCGAAGAAGGCCCGCTGTCCAAGATGATGAAGCCGGGTATGGGCAGCTACGATCGCTTTAAAGAGCTGTTTGACACCTACTCGAAGCAGGCGGGTAAAGAGCAGTATCTGATCCCATACTTCATCTCCGCGCACCCTGGCACGCGCGATGAGGACATGGTGAACCTGGCGCTGTGGCTGAAACAGCGTCGCTTCCGTCTGGATCAGGTGCAGAACTTCTATCCGTCACCGCTCGCGAACTCAACAACCATGTATTACACCGGCAAGAACCCGCTGGGTAAAATTGGTTATAAGAGTGAAGATGTGGTGGTGCCGAAAGGGGATAAACAGCGCCGTCTGCATAAAGCACTGCTGCGCTACCACGATCCGGCTAACTGGCCGCTGATCCGTCAGGCGCTGGAAGATATGGGTAAAAAGCATCTGATCGGCTCGCGCCGCGACTGCCTGGTGCCTGCGCCTACGCTTGACGAGATGCGTGAAGCGCGCCGCCAGAACCGCCACACGCGCCCGGCATTGACCAAGCACACGCCGATTGTGCATCAGCGTTCAAACGGTAACGCCAGTGCGAAGAAACCCGTGAAACGTAAAGCGTAAAAAATAAAAACCCCGGCGAGCCGGGGTTTTTTTATTCACCCGCCAAACTGATCGGGATCCGGGCCTAAACGCTTGCCCTTGTCCAGCTTCGCAATTTCACTCAGTTCATCTTTATCCAGGCGGAAATCCCAGACGTCGAAGTTCTCAGCGATACGCGATGGCGTGACCGATTTCGGGATCACCACCAGGCCGTTATCCAGATGCCAGCGAATAACGATTTGCGCCGGCGTCTTGCCGTATTTATCCGCGAGATCGCGAATAATTTTCTGGTCGAACACCCCTTCACCGCCCTGTGCCAGCGGGCTCCAGGACTCGGTCTGGATCTTGTGCGTGGCGTTCCAGGCGTGAAGCTGACGCTGCTGCATCAGCGGGTGCAGCTCAATCTGGTTGATAACTGGCGCGACACCCGTCTCGTCAATCAGGCGCTGCAGGTGGTGAACCTGGAAATTACACACGCCGATGCTTTTCACCAGCCCTGCCTGCTGCAGCTCAATCATCCCTTTCCAGGCGTCAACATAGTGATCGATAGCCGGGACTGGCCAGTGCATCAGATAGAGATCGACGAAATCGAGCTGGAGTTTGTCCAGACTCTCCTGCAAGGCTTCGCGGGGGCGTTTTTGATCGTCGTTCCACAGTTTGGTGGTAATGAAAAGATCGTCGCGGGGCATGCCAGCGCTGGCCAGTGCCTTACCCACGCCGTCCTCATTTTTGTACGCGGCGGCGGTATCAATCGACCGATAGCCGACTTCCAGTGCTTTATGAATGGCGGAGACGACCTCGTCGTTACCGGCTTTCCATACACCTAGCCCCAGTTGGGGCATCACGTTGCCATCCTGCAGCTTGATTACGGTTTGGTTTGCCATTTTTCCTCCTTCAGGTGCTCATCGTCGGAGGGAACCCCCGACGATGTGATGTGCATTAAGTCTGGACGAAATGTCAAAAAACGAAAGGCGGGATGTCAAAAACGCTTAGCGTGCCGCTTCGTAGATACGACGGCTCACTTCCAGCGTAATGTCGCCGTGCTCGCCCAACTGGGTCATACCGTGTTCTTCAAGTTTCGCCAGCAGGGCAGGGATGGAGCTGCCATCCAGACCATAGCCGGACAGACGCGTTGGCACGCCCAGACTTTCAAAGAAGCTGCGGGTTGCTTCGATAGCCGCGTCGATACGCGCATCGTCAGAACCTTCGGTGATGTTCCACACGCGCTCAGCGTATTGCAGCAGTTTGGCGCGTTTGGTATCACGTTTTTCGTTCCACAGTGCAGGCAGGACGACGGCCAGCGTTTGTGCGTGATCCAGACCGTGCATGGCCGTCAGTTCGTGGCCCAGCATATGGGTTGCCCAGTCCTGCGGCACGCCGGCACCGATCAGACCGTTCAGCGCCTGGGTTGCCGCCCACATCACGTTGGCGCGCACATCGTAGTTTTCCGGCTCTTTCAGCGCTGTCGGGCCGTCTTCAATCAGCGTCAGCAGAATGCCTTCCGCGAAGCGATCCTGAATTTTGGCATCTACCGGGTAGGTAACGTACTGCTCAACGGTGTGCACAAACGCATCGACCACACCGTTCGCGACCTGACGTGCAGGCAGGGTGTAGGTGTAAACCGGATCGAGGATGGCGAATACAGGCTGAACGTGATCGTTCATAAAGGCCTGCTTATCACCCGTGGTTTTACGGGAGATAACGGCACCTTTGTTGGATTCAGAACCGGTCGCAGGCAGGGTCAGCACGGAACCCATTGGGATCGCGCTTTTGATATCGCTGCCGCGGGTTTCCAGAATGTGCCACGGGTCAATACCGTCCGCGTAGTGCGCCGCAGCGGCGATGAATTTGGTGCCATCCAGAACGGAGCCGCCGCCGACTGCCAGCAGGAAGGTGACTTTTTCATCACGGGCGATCTTGACCGCGTTCATCAGTGTTTCATAAGACGGGTTAGGCTCGATACCGCCGAACTCACGCACGTCCAGACCTTCCAGCGCGCTGTAAACCTGATCCAGTACGCCGGTTTTTTTCACGCTGCCGCCACCGTAGGTGATCAGTACGCGGGCGTCAGCGGGGATCTGTGCGCGCAGGTCGGCGATAGCGCCTTTACCAAACAGAATGCGGGTTGGGGTGTGGAGATTAAAATTATTCATTGCTCGTTCCCTTATGTGGGTGAAAAACCGTGGTGGCGCTGAAGGCGACCTGATGCTGCACATTGTGGCCGTCCGGGGCTATCCTCTCAATGCACATTCCTGCCGATGTCTTGCCCATTTCTACAGAGCGCTGGAGAAAACACGGTAAACTGCGCACACTGTTAACGTCGGAAACCGTAGCCGGAGTAACGTAAAATGAACCGTGAAGCGATCTGCCTCCAGCTTACTGCGCAGATTAAAAGACTGATTGATAAAGAAAATGGCGTCGGTGACATGTTGCCTGACATTCGTCTTCTGTATGGGACGCAGCCAGGGACACGCACACCGGTCATGTACCAGCCGGGCATCGTTTTTCTCTTTTCAGGCCATAAAATTGGCTATATCAATGAGCGCGTGTTCCGGTATGACACCAATGAATATCTGCTGCTCACAGTACCTTTACCCTTTGAATGTGAAACTTTCGCGACAGAAGCGGTACCGCTGGCGGGCATTCGTTTAAATGTTGATATCCTTCAGCTGCAGGAGCTGCTGATGGAGATTGGCGAGGACGCATTGTTCCGCCCGTCGATGCCCGCGAGCGGGATTAACTCCGCGACGTTATCCGAGGAGATCCTCTGCGCCATTGAGCGTCTGCTCGACGTTATGGAACGGCCGCTGGATGCACGCATCCTGGGCAAACAGATTATCCGCGAAATTCTTTACCATGTGCTGCTGGGGCCGGGCGGTGGGGCATTACTCGCGCTGGTCAGCCGCCAGACGCACTTCAGCCTGATTAGCCGCGTGCTCAAGCGAATCGAAAGCCAGTACACGGAAAACCTGAGCGTTGACCAGCTGGCGGCGGAAGCAAACATGAGCGTCTCGGCGTTTCATCATAATTTTAAGTCGGTGACCAGCACCTCGCCGCTGCAGTATCTCAAAACCTATCGGCTGCATAAGGCTCGTATGCTGATGATCCACGATGGCATGAAGGCCAGCGCGGCGGCGATGCGGGTGGGCTATGAAAGTGCGTCGCAGTTTAGCCGGGAGTTTAAGCGTTACTTCGGCGTCACGCCGGGGGAAGATGCGTCGCGCATCAGAATGATGCAGGGGACCTGAGGGGAGAGTCCAGCCGGGTAAGCGTAACGTCACCCGGCTTTTTTATATCACGCGCTGCAGTATTTCTTCTTAATCACGACCGCAATCGTCCCGAGCAGTCCCGCGACCAGCAGGAAAAGCGGGAGGATCATCAGGAAGGTCATTACCTGGTCTTCGTGGTGTTTCACAAAGGGGATCATATTCAGCGCGTAGCCAAGCGTGGTCACCACGCCTACCCACAGCAGGGCACTCAGCCAGTTGAAGAACTGGAAGCGGCGGTTTGACAGCCCGGAAATGCCTGCCATGGTCGGCAGCAGCGTGCGAACAAACGCCAGAAAACGCCCGGCCAGCAGCGCCAGCAGACCGTGGCGGTCAAACATGCAGGTCGCACGTTGATGATATTTATGCGGTAACTGCGCCAGCCAGCCTTTCACGACGCGCGTATTGCCGAGCCAGCGGCCCTGCAGATAGCTCAGCCAGCAACCGAGGCTGGCAGCGGAGGTGAGTATGACCATCGTCGGCGTGAAGTCCATGACGCCTTTACCGATTAATGCCCCGGCCAGTAAAAGCAGGCTGTCACCGGGTAAAAATGAGGCTGGCAGTAATCCATTTTCCAGAAACAGGGTTGCGAACATCACGAAATAGACGATACCTACAACGTGAGGGTCCGCCAGCGCGGCAAAATCGTGTTGCCAGAGCGCCGCAATAATATCTTGAATAACAGCCATGGACTTTCCTGTGGAACAGCAGATGCAGATATAGCGCTATTGTACTCCCTAATTCGCCCGTGGGGTTTGATCGCGGGCGCAACTAATGCAGACTTTTCTGGTGGCAGTGTTCACAAAAGCGTCCAGGGAGTACATTTTCAGCATGCACTCTACACGATACGTTCAAACCCTGCCGCTAAATCCGCAATTAAATCGTCAACATCTTCTAAACCAATATGCAGTCGGATCAGCGTGCCGCTGAAATCCACTTCTCCACCGGGGCGCAGGGCCGCAATTTGCTCCGGCTGGTTAGGCAGGATCAGGGATTCAAACCCGCCCCAGGAGTAAGCCATGCTGAAAAGGGTAAAATGATCCAGGTAGTTCGCCAGTTCGTCGTTACTGAGCCGTTTTTTAAGAACAAATGAGAACAACCCGCTACTGCCCGTAAAGTCACGTTGCCAGAATTCATGGCCTTTGCTGCCCGGAAGCGCCGGATGGTTAACGCGCTCGACCTGCGGGTGCCGGGCCAGCCATTCGGCCACCTTCAGACTGCTTTCATGGTGCTGACGCAGGCGCACTCCCAGCGTACGGATACCGCGGCTGGTCATGTAGGCCGTATCCGCATCCACCATCTGGCCCATCAGGTAGGCATTCTCCCGAAGTTGATCCCAGCAGCGCGCGTTGGATACCGCAGTACCGATCATGCCATCAGAGTGACCAATCAGATATTTGGTCGCTGCCTGAATAGAGATATCAATGTCGAATTCCAGCGCCCTGAACAGCACGCCCGCCGCCCAGGTGTTGTCGATCATGATGATTGCCTCGGGGGCTTTGCTGCGCACTGCTTTCACAATAGCCGGGACGTCGTGCACTTCCATGGTGATAGAGCCTGGGGATTCCAGAAACACAATGCGCGTGTTCGGCTGGATAAGTTCAGCGATACCTTCGCCAATCAGCGGATCGAACCAGCCGGTGGTCACGCCGAGCTTGCTGAGGATTTTGGTGCAAAAATCCTGGCTTGGTTCATAAGCGGTATTGGTCATCAGGATATGGTCGCCCTGTTCCACAAACGCCAGAATGGTATTGGCGACTGCCGCCGCACCACAGGGGAACAGGGCGCAGCCCACGCCGCCTTCCAGTTCGCACATGGCTTCCTGAAGTGAAAAATGGGTTAGCGTGCCACGACGGCCATAGAACAGCCCGCCTTTGGCGCGGTTGCGCGTGGCGATTTTTTTATCCTCGACGGTATCAAATACCAGCGAGGAGGCGCGTTGAATCACGCTGTTGACCGATCCCTGAGTGTATTTTTTGCTGCGTCCTGCCTGTACCAGCGTGGTATCAAGATGCTTCTTTGTCATGTTCGCTAACCCTGTTTTTATACGTCTGGACGTCCAGACTACCACGATTGTAAAAATCTGCACCCGGGGGCTTATCGAATAAGCAGAAAATATTAGCAAAAATACGCATAAGAAATTTTTACTGCGTAAGCGCAAGGAAAGTGAACGAAAATTACGGCAGTATGTAAATACTAATGAGAACTACTATCAATTCGACGACGTTTTGATATTATTACGGTCAGATTTTGTGATTTGCGTCCTGGAGATACAGAGTGGGTAATAATTTGATGCAGACGGATCTCTCCGTCTGGGGCATGTATCATCATGCTGACATCGTGGTTAAGATTGTGATGATCGGCCTGGTTCTGGCGTCCGTGATCACCTGGGCTATCTTCTTCAGTAAGAGCGTCGAACTGCTGTCGCAGAAGCGTCGCCTCAAGCGGGAACAACAGCAACTGGCTGAAGCCCGCTCCCTGGATCAGGCCTTAGACATGACCTCATCCTTCCATGGAAAAAGCCTGACCACCCTGTTAGTCAACGAAGCACAGAACGAGCTGGAACTCTCCGCAGGCAGTGAAGATAACGAAGGCATTAAAGAACGTACCGGCTTCCGCCTGGAGCGTCGCGTTGCTGCCGTTGGCCGTCATATGGGCCGCGGTAACGGTTATCTGGCCACTATCGGGGCGATCTCACCGTTCATCGGTCTGTTCGGTACGGTCTGGGGCATCATGAACAGCTTTATCGGCATTGCGCAGACGCAGACCACCAACCTGGCGGTGGTTGCGCCAGGGATTGCCGAAGCGCTGCTGGCGACCGCAATCGGTCTGATCGCGGCCATTCCTGCGGTCGTCATCTATAACATCTTCGCGCGTATGATTGGCAACTATAAAGCCACGCTCGGTGACGTCGCCGCGCAGGTGCTGTTGCTGCAAAGCCGCGATCTTGACCTCAATGCCAGCTCCGTTAAACCGGTGCATGCGGCGTCTAAACTGCGCGTAGGTTGATTGTATGGCGATGCGTCTTAACGAAAATCTGGACGATAACGGTGAAATGCATGAAATCAACGTGACGCCGTTTATCGACGTCATGCTGGTTCTGCTGATTATCTTCATGGTGGCTGCGCCGCTGGCGACGGTCGACGTGAAGGTGAATCTGCCTGCCTCTTCCAGCCAGCCGCAGCCGCGTCCTGAGAAACCTGTCTATTTGTCGGTGAAAGCGGATAAATCGATGTTCCTCGGCAACGACCCGGTGACGGATCAGTCTGTTATCCCGGCGCTGGATCAGCTCACCGGCGGCAAGAAAGACACCACGGTTTTCTTCCGCGCGGATAAAACCGTCGATTACGAAACCATGATGAAGGTAATGGACACGCTGCATCAGGCGGGTTATCTCAAGATTGGGCTGGTCGGCGAAGAGAAAGCGGCCGCGAAATAACAAAGAAGCTGGCGAAAGCCGGCTTTTTTTATGCGTGTCGGGCGATCAGTTTTTTGTCTCAGTGGGCGCAGGCGCGTGGGACGCCAGCGCGTCTTCATCAAGCGCAACGCAGGTGACGTTTGACGTGC
Source organism: Enterobacter sp. MEB024 (assembly GCF_030209635.1). Taxonomy (NCBI): domain Bacteria; kingdom Pseudomonadati; phylum Pseudomonadota; class Gammaproteobacteria; order Enterobacterales; family Enterobacteriaceae; genus Enterobacter; species Enterobacter sp. MEB024. The sequence continues at coordinate 135,105 of NZ_JARVRQ010000005.1, forward strand.
GGTACTCGCCGTCGGATAGTTTGCGCGTCAGACGCAGGGTGGCCACTTCTCTGGCGAGCAGATACTGATAATTGGCCTCCAGACGCCCGAGAAGCTTCTCTTTCAGCTCAGGCCGCTGTTCGATGAGGGTATTCATCACCGCGCCGTATATCTCTTCCTTCACCTGCAGAGGATAAATCTCGCGGCGATTATGCCATTTCAGGCGTACCAGCGTCGCCGGGATCGATACCAGGTCTTGCGTTATTCGCGTCATCTCAGCATTTTTTGTGTTTCGCAGTGCATCGAGATTTTGCTTTAAGATAAATTCATCACTTTTTTTGTTATCTAAAGCCAAATAAACGTCGTTATCTTTAATTTCTTTCACGTTACTCTTCCCCCAGCTTATAAAAAATAGGGTTGTTGGTTTCACGCGTAATTAGATTAAGCCAAATTTCATTGCCGGCTTCGTTTATTTCTTTGGTTTTTTCCGCGATTATTTGACTTAGTTTCTGGGCATCTATTTCACCTTCGGCCTGCAGGTCATTCAGCAGGTGGACAAAGGCTTCTATTTTAACGGCGCGAAATAACCGGTCCTTTATATGACGGTCGTGCTCTTCCAGTAACATATTACGGGATTTACCGGTGCGAGAAACGCCTATTAATATGTCAGACTCGTAATCAGAGAGCTTTCTTTTCCCCTGAGTGAAATTAGCCTCTTTTTCTGCTTCCGTCGTTTGCTGTTCCACAGGCGCAATGTGGTACTTAGCCGGGACGAGGTAGTCGGGCAGCATTTTAATTTCCTTTAATTACAACAGGATGGGGTTGGTAAAGGCGTGAGATTCGTTGACAATATCATGAGGCAATTTTAAAATCAAAAAAAATGGAGCCTACCCATGAACAGCATTTTTTTTACGGTCATCACATTACTATTACTGACCGCTGGTGTTCTTTTATTGATGCAGGAGTTCAATAAAACGCAAGTGTCGAAAGACGCCAGTGAACCTCCGCTACCTGAACTGATGACAAAAGAGGAAGGTGAAGACCATTTCTCCGTATTGATGAACTCGGTTACACCGGTTTGGTACTGGCGGGTGAACCATGAATATATCGACTTTTTGCACGCGACAATTAAGCGAATGAAAATGTCGGAAATTAATGACACGCCTGGGTTGTTTGAAGCGCAGCGCCGCTGCAGCGACCTGAATTCCGCGGTGTATAAATATTATGACAATATCAAAAAGCGTTGCCTTAACGGTGAGAAGGTCTCCTGTTCCGATCTGGACGTATTAAACCTGCGCCAGTGTTTTCGTGAGTTCAGCCTGGAGGCGTATCCGGAACTGGTGGTGCTGGTCTGGCCGGAGTATGCGCGCCCGGACGTTAATCCTGACAATGTCTGAACGTACAACGAGTGAGTTGTTGCAAACAGTCAGCGCCGTTGAGATATACTGGGCGCTGGTTTCGTTTGCAGACAGGACTTTATGGAACGCTTCTTTGAAAACGCGATGTACGCCTCTCGCTGGATACTGGCACCCGTCTATTTTGGCCTTTCGCTGGCGCTGATTGCGCTGACGATTAAGTTTTTCCAGGAAATCTTGCATGTTCTGCCGAACATCTTTTCCATTGCCGAAGCAGATTTGATTCTGGTTCTGCTTTCGCTGGTGGATATGACGCTGGTGGGCGGATTACTGGTGATGGTGATGTTCTCCGGCTATGAGAACTTTGTCTCTCAGCTCGATATCGACGAGCGCAAAGAGAAGCTCAACTGGCTGGGCAAAATGGATGCCTCGTCGCTGAAGAATAAAGTGGCCGCGTCGATTGTGGCGATCTCATCTATCCACCTGTTACGCGTATTCATGGACGCCAAGAATGTCCCGGACAACAAACTGATGTGGTATGTGATTATCCATCTGACGTTTGTGCTGTCTGCGTTCGTGATGGGGTATCTGGATAAGATCAGTAAGAAGTAATTTCCCCCCCTCTTCCCAAGGGAGAGGGGGGCGTGAGCGCGACAGACCGCGCTATTTATCCGACGATGCCTGCCACAAATTCAATTCCCCATCCGCAACATGCTGGTCAATCCTTTTCAGCTCATCGTCGCTAAAGTGCAGGTTATTCAGGGCCTGCGCGTTCTCTTCGATCTGCTCCGGACGGCTCGCACCAATCAGTACGGATGTCACGCGTTCATCCTTCAGCAGCCAGCTCAGTGCCATTTGCGCCATCGTCTGACCACGGGCCTGTGCCATCTCATTCAGTAAACGCAGGCTGTTCAGGTTGGCTTCAGTCAGCATGTTTTCCGTCAGACCGCGCACCTTCTTGCCTTCACGCTGCATACGAGAATCTTCAGGAATACCGTTCAGATATTTTCCGGTCAGCAGACCCTGCGCCAGCGGCGTAAACGCAATGCAACCCGCCCCGTTTTTCTCAAGCGTATCCAGCAGGCCGGTGTGATCGACCCAGCGGTTGAGCAGATTGTAGGACGGCTGGTGGATAAGCAGCGGGATCTTCCACTCACGTAACAGGTCCGCCATTTTCTGGGTGCGCTCCGTGGAGTAGGAGGAGATACCGACATACAGCGCTTTACCGCTCTGCACAGCCTGGGCCAGCGCAGCGGCGGTCTCTTCCATCGGCGTATTTTCATCCACGCGGTGAGAATAGAAAATATCCACATACTCCAGCCCCATGCGCTTGAGACTCTGATCGAGACTGGCGAGCAGGTATTTGCGCGACCCGCCTGACCCATACGGCCCCGGCCACATGTCATAGCCTGCTTTGGTTGAGATGATCAGTTCATCACGATACGCGGCAAAATCTTCCCGCAGCAGACGACCCATGTTTTCTTCCGCGCTTCCCGCCGGCGGGCCGTAGTTGTTGGCAAGATCGAAATGGGTAATGCCGAGGTCGAAGGCTTTATGCAACAGCGCCCGCTGAGAGTCGAGAGGCTGTACGTGGCCGAAACTATGCCACAGACCAAGCGACAGCGCCGGCAGGCGCAGGCCGCTTTTTCCGCAGTAGCGGTACTGCATATTTTCGTAGCGGGCGGGGTAAGGGTGCCAGGACATGATGTCTCCTTTCTTGTCGATGAATTTTCGAAACAACGTTTTCATTCTGTGCTTATCAAATCACAAATCCTGTTGATAAGCGATGACATGCCTGACCGCCGGGAATGATTAACTTCTGCTGTGCTACCAGTGAAGTCGTGCTAATCAAAAATAATCACAAAAGGTTATAATTTCCGCCTTCTCTGCCGATAACGAAAGTAGTACTCGCCTCTGGGCGAATTCACCCTCACGGCAAGGAAGACTTATGAATATGTTGCGTAATTTCACGATCCGTTTCGTCATGCTGACGATTCTCGGGATCTTTTGTTTAATGTGGGCGGGCGTGGGGCTTTACAGCACCTGGTCTCTGTCACGGGTATCAGAGGGCAATGAGGTGGATCGCCAGCTGGTCCAACAGATGACCATACTCAGTCAGGGTAACGATCAGTATTTTCGCTTTGTGACCCGGTTGAGTCGCGCGATGGAAGTGAAAGCCGCGGGCGGCACACCGGATCTGGCCCCAGCCCAGCAGGCGCTGGACAATATGGGGAAGAAACTGGCTGAGATGAGGGCAATCTCACCAGGACCGATGGATGAGCAAGTTTCAGCTCAGGTGATCGGTAGCTGGCAGGCTTTGCTTGAGCAGGGCGTAACGCCGCAAATGCAGCAGGCGAAGCAGTCCTCTCTGGAGGGCTACCGTCAGCAGGCGAATAACATCACCCCTCCGCTGAGTCGTGCGTTTGGTGCTGCTGCGGAGAACTTTAACAACGCGGCCGCCCGGGCACTCGACAGCACCCGAGTGGTCGTGGACAGCCTGACCAGCATGACCCGCACGGTGATTATCACCGCCACGATTATTGGCCTGTTAATACTGCTCTTCACCGACCGTTACCTGGTGGCGATGCTGGTAAAACCGCTGGCTCGCATTCGCCAGCAGTTCCGCCAGATTGCCCAGGGCGATCTCAGTCAGCCGATTGAACCGTTCGGTCGCAACTGCGTGGGGCAACTGGTTCCCCTGCTGAGCGCGATGCAGGATAGCCTGCGAGAAGCGGTGAGCTCTATTCGCTCCGGCAGCGAGAATATCTGGCGCGGCGCGACGGAGATCTCCAGCGGTAATAACGATCTCTCGTCCCGTACCGAAGAGCAGGCCGCCGCTCTGGAAGAGACGGCGGCCAGCATGGAACAGCTGACCGCCACCGTGAAGCTGAACGCGGAAAGCGCGCGTCAGGCCAGCCAGCTGGCGGATGTGGCGTCAACAACGGCCAGCCGCGGCGGCTCGCTGGTGGAAGAGGTGGTGACCACCATGAGCGGTATTTCTGAGAGCTCGAAGAAGATTGCTGAAATCACCAATGTGATCAACAGCATTGCCTTCCAGACCAATATCCTGGCGCTCAACGCTGCCGTGGAAGCGGCGCGTGCGGGCGAGCAGGGACGTGGGTTTGCCGTCGTGGCCGGCGAGGTGCGTAACCTGGCAAGCCGCAGCGCCAACGCGGCAAAAGAAATTGAGGGATTGATTACCGATTCCGTTTCCCGCGTAGAGCAGGGCGCAAAGCTGGTGGGCGACACGGGCACCACCATGGATGCCATTTTGCGTGATGTGACGGAAGTGACGACCATCATGAAGCAAATCGCGTCTGCGTCTGAGGAGCAAAGTAAGGGGATTTCGCAGGTGGGTATTGCTATCACGCAAATGGATGGCGTGACACAGCAAAACGCCTCGCTTGTGGAAGAGGTCTCGGCAGCGGCCTCCGCGCTTGAACGTCAGACCGAAGAGCTTCAGCGGTCGGTGCAGAAATTCCGCCTCTCGGCATAAACACTGCTAAAAGGCCGCCGTGTGCGGCCTTTTTTTCGGTTAAACGCAGGCGAGCCAAACGGAGCGCCGCCCGCCGCTTATCAGTGGGTGGCTTCACCAATCAGTGCGCCAGAGCCGGCACCGACGGCGGCCCCTTTCAGTACGCTGTTGCCTGTTACCGCCGCAGCACCTGCACCCACCACGGCACCCACCGCACCGCCTTTACGCGCAGCTTTACCTTTGTCGCTGTTTTTGAACATCGCACCGGTACCCGCGCCAACGACCGCACCGCCTACCGTGGATTTCAAATCTTTGCCCGTGGCTGCGCCAATTGCCGCACCGGCCACTGCACCGGCGGCGGTTTTATCTATCGCCATACCAGAAGTGGAAAAGATCAGGGTGCTGATAATCAGCGCTGTTTTCATCAATTTCATAACAAATCCTTTGTGACTGCTGTCGGTTGAGTCCGCTTTTCTCGTCATCTGATCTGAGAAAAACGTCCGCATAGTGCCAGTAATACCGGCTCAACCCTTAAGCAAATCATGCCCCTGGCAGGGATCCCTGTTGCCGGGCGGTGGTCCGCCCGGCAGAGAATTACGCCTGACGCTTGTCTTCCGTATTGGTCTCGAAGTCGCTCGCCGCGTGGCGTTCGTGGAGCTGCTCGTTGAGCTCGCCGCTGGTGCGGTTAACGATACGCCCGCGCTTCACGGCAGGGCGGTGTGCAACATCTTTCGCCCAGCGCTGAACGTTGGTGTACTTCTCAGCGTCGAGGAACTCTGCGGCGTTATACACGCTACCCAGCGCCACGCAGCCGAACCACGGCCAGACCGCCATATCGGCGATGGTGTACTCTTCACCGGCCACGTAGCGGCTACGCGCCAGCTGTTTATCCAGCACGTCGAACAGGCGTTTGGCTTCCATCGTGAAGCGGTCAATCGCGTACTCAATCTTCACCGGTGCGTAGTTATAGAAGTGGCCGAAACCGCCGCCGAGGAACGGGGCCGCGCCCTGCAGCCAGAACAGCCAGTTCAGGGTTTCCGTACGTCCCGCCGGATCTTTTGGCAGGAAATGGCCGAACTTCTCTGCCAGATAGAGCAGGATGCTGCCGGATTCAAATACGCGCGTGGGCGGTGTCGTGGAGTGGTCACGCAGCGCCGGTATTTTCGAGTTCGGGTTCACTTCAACAAAGCCGCTGGAGAACTGGTCGCCTTCACCAATGCGAATCAACCATGCATCGTACTCGGCACCCGTCACGCCAAGCGCCAGAAGCTCTTCCAGCATGATGGTCACTTTCTGCCCGTTTGGTGTGCCCAGAGAATAGAGCTGCAGCGGATGCGAACCCACGGGTAACTCTTTCTCATGCGTCGCACCGGAGATCGGACGGTTAATATTGGCGAACGCGCCGCCGCCGTTCTTTTTCCATTCCCACACTTTGGGTGGCTGATAGGTATTTTCGTCTGACATGTTGGCCTGCCTTTTTTGTGATGTGTTGAGGGAGTGTAGCAGGAGTTCATGGGAGGGTTTAGCGAACTGAGCGCAATACATTTCCCCTTCGCGCCACACTACACAGACAGCGGAACGGGTGTATGATAAATCCCACCTCTGTCAGGTTAATTACAACGTGCAGACGACGACAACCCTTTCAACATTGCCGCCTGCCCGTCTTAGGTTGGATACATGCGTAAAGGAAAGTTAAGCAGTGACGCGCCATTCGGGACGTTATTAGGTTATGCGCCGGGTGGCGTGGCGATTTACTCTTCAAACTACGGCAGTCTCGATCCGCGTCGTTATCCGGAAGACGCGGATTTTCGCAGCTATATTGGCAATGAATACATGGGCCACAAGTGGCAGTGTGTTGAGTTCGCCCGCCGTTTTCTGTTCCTCAATTATGGATGTGTTTTCACCGATGTCGGTATGGCGTGGGAGATTTTCTCTCTGCGCTTTTTGCGCCAGGTCGTGAACGATAACATCCTGCCGCTTCAGGCCTTTGCCAATGGGTCGAAACGCGCGCCGAAGGCCGGGGCGTTGCTTATCTGGCAAAAGGGCGGGGAGTTTCATGAGACCGGCCACGTTGCCGTGATCACGCAACTGTTGGACGATAAGGTGCGCATTGCCGAGCAGAACGTTATTCACTCCCCGCTCCCGCTCGGGCAGCAGTGGACGCGCGAGCTGCGAATGACCGTTGAGAACGGTACTTACACGCTGCATGACACCTTTAACGATACCGAAATTCTCGGCTGGATGATCCAGACGGACGACACGGAGCACAGCATCCCGCAGCCGGAACTCGACGGTGAACTGCTGAAAATCAGCGGTGCGCGGCTGAAGAATAAACGTCAGTTTGACGGGAAATGGCTCAACGAAAACGACGCCCTGCAGCAGGCGTATGTCCGCGCAAACGGCCACTTTATCAATAAAGATCCCTGCCAGTATTTTACCATTACCGAAAGTGCCGAGCAGGAGCTGATCAAAGCGACCAATGAACTGCACCTGATGTACCTGCACGCGACCGACAAAGTGCTGAAGGACGATAACTTACTGGCGCTTTTTGACATCCCTAAAATCCTCTGGCCGCGTCTGCGCCTCTCATGGCAGTGGCGTCGTCACCATATGATCACCGGTCGTATGGATTTCTGTATGGATGAGCGTGGCATCAAGGTTTACGAGTACAACGCTGATTCCGCTTCCTGCCACACGGAAGGGGGATTAATCCTCGAAGAGTGGGTGAAGAACGGTTACCGCGGTAACGGCCACAATCCGGCGGAAGGTTTGCTGGAAGAACTTACCGGCGCGTGGAAGCACAGCCATGCGCGCCCGTTCGTGCACATCATGCAGGACAATGACGTCGAAGAGGATTATCACGCGCTCTTTATTCAGCGCTCTCTGCTGCAGGCCGGGTTTGAAACCAAAATTCTGCATGGGCTTAACGCTCTCAGCTGGGATGCGGCCGGGCAACTGATTGACGACGAAGGCCGTCACGTTAACTGCGTGTGGAAAACCTGGGCGTGGGAGACGGCGATAGAGCAGATCCGCGAGGTGAGCGAAACCGAATACGCCGCTGTGCCGATCCGCACCGGGCATCCGGCAGGTGACGTACGGCTGATTGACGTCCTGCTGCGTCCGGAAGTGCTGGTGTTCGAACCGCTGTGGACGGTTATTCCCGGCAACAAGGCGATCCTCCCGGTGCTCTGGCAGCTGTTCCCGAATCACCGTTATCTGCTCGATACCGATTTCGAGGTTAACGACCTGCTGAAACAAACCGGTTACGCCATCAAACCGATTGCCGGACGCTGCGGCAGCAATATCGATCTGATTAGCGCCGGGGATGAAGTGCTGGATAAATCGAGCGGCAAGTTTGTCGATCGCAAAAATATCTACCAGCAGCTGTGGTGCCTGCCGAAGGTGGATGGCAAGCATATCCAGGTCTGTACGTTTACCGTGGGCGGTAACTACGGCGGCACCTGTCTGCGCGGGGATGATTCGCTGGTGGTGAAGAAAGAGAGCGACATCGAACCGTTGATTGTGGTGAAAGACAAGTAAGCTGTTCCGGCTGTCAACACACACCCGCAAGTGTTCCTTGCGGGTGTTTTTCGTTTTCCGGCGGCTCAGGGATGCTCGTCGTGCTGCTGACTTATCTTCAGGTCAATGATGCGGCCGATCTGGTCATGATAGACCGTCAGCAAATTGTACTGACTCATCTCTGAAATGATTTGTGGGGGAACGTTAAAGCTTCTCGCCAGCTCATCGTGACGCCAGGCATTGGGACGCCGCCTTACCTGAGCGCGACGGCGATTGTACTGATACCACAGAATGAGCAACCAGCCGTTAAGCGCGGCGATCAGCAAATAGATCAGCACCGTATTAAACGAGGCAATAATAATGCCCCAGCGGTAGTTGCTCTCCTCGGTTACCTGCATCCACAGATTGGCATAGAGGAAAAACAGAAAACCTCCCCATGCCAGCAGCGTCAGCACCGCATCAAAAAGACGGGGCAATAGCCGATGTTCAGTCAGAATTAGCGTATTTTCGTTCATTGAATGCTTCCTTTTCCCCGGTCCGGACTGATCCAGCGCGCACGTGCACGCTGGCGTTTAAGCATGACTTTTGGAAAGGCGACGAGGGTGGTGAACAGACCAATCATCCAGTACACCATCGGGAACCAGATCACCCAGAAAAGCGAACTCGCCACGTTTCTTTCATAGCGTCGCTCGATATACAAACTGACGAGGAATTGCATCAGACACATGCCCCCCAGAAGCAACCCGGTAAATTCAGGAGGAAACAGACTCTCGACGGTCAGGTTTGTGGGTAACGTAATGATATGGCTGACAACGAACAGCAACACGGTCACCGCATAGGCGAATGCCCACAGCGTTGACAACGCGTACTCTAAAAACAGCGGCCACATGCGATGATGTTCCCAGCGCACGATCTTGCGAAGGTTAACCAGAAAGACCTCTGCACCGCCCTGCGCCCAGCGTAAACGCTGTTTCCACAGGCCTTTTAACGTCTCTGGCATCAGGATCCAGCACAGCGCCCGCGGCTCAAAAAAGATATCCCAGTGTCGAAGCTGAAGCTTCCAGCTGATGTCGATATCTTCGGTGATCATATCCGGGCTCCAGTACCCCACATCTGCCAGCGCCTGTCGGCGAAAGGCCGCAATAACCCCGGAGACGGTAAAGACCCTGCCGTAGATCCGCTGCGTCCGTTTGATGAGACCAATAATCGATGAGAACTCGCCTACCTGAATACGGCCAATCAGCGTTGATCGTGTGCGAATACGCGGATTCCCGGTGACGGCCCCGACGTGGGGATACTTAATCAGCGGCTCTACCAGATAGGCTGCGGTATCACGATCGAGCAGGGCGTCACCATCAATACAGACCAGCAGATCGCCGCGCGCCGCCGCCGCACCGGCCTTAAGCGCCACCGCCTTTCCCTGATTTTCTGCGAGGTGAATGACGCGCAGGCGCGGCTGTTCCTGCGCCAGCTGCTGCAGCACCTCTGCGGTGTTGTCGGAAGAACCATCGTTGATCGCGATAACTTCGATATGGGGGTAGCGCTGATCCAGCGCGGCGCTAATGGTCTCCCGGGCATTTCTTTCCTCGTTGAAACACGGGATCAGGATTGAAATTAACGGATCGCCGTCTAACGTCGGAGCAGGCGTCTGCTTATCCCATGACCAGTGCCGTTCAAGCTGAAACCAGAAATAGAGCCCCCCGGTTATCCAGAGCACGGACATGAACAGTGGCCAAAAGAAGACAAAATCCAGAATCAGTTCTCCGGTAAAGAGGGCAGCCACGCCCAGAGGCAACCCGAATACCAGGCATAAAATAGAGAATGCGATAATGCGATCAGTCATTGTCAGGGTACCAGTACGAAGAAAATTCAGGCCTGATGCGTGAAATATCAGGTTGGTTGTTGATGAAATCGTCGGGGTAGTAACCATAATTTTTGATGCCGTTCAGCTGGAGTACGCGCATCCACTGGGCCAGACGCGTGTCGGGCACGGCACGTTGAGGTTTCTGCTCCCAGTCCCGGGCCTGTAGCTCGAAAATGGTTTTATTGAGCGCACCGGGCCATGCGGCAACGGCGGCGATCAACCGCGTGAGCCAGGCATCGCTTTCCTCGGCCGGAACGGATTCCATCAGCGGCATAGCCATCGGAACCGTCCAGTCGTAGGTCATCAGAAAATCATCCAGATTTTGTGCAAACCACGCCTCGCTCTCGGGCTGCAGGATGGGCAGGGCGAACATATTCCGCGCGGTTTTAATCTGCGGGCCGCGTATGTTTTTCACCGCCTGGCTAAGGCTGCGGGTAAAGCCGACGAGCGTCTGACTTTTAAAGCGACTCCAGGCGTGAAGGGCGGCCGGATCGTGTTGCATTGCGGCGATGCTGCGGTTATTCCAGGCGCGCAGGGCATCCGGGCCGGCATCTTCAAAGTCTGTCAGCACCGCATCGTCGTGAAATAAGATCCCATTGAAGCTGGCGTAGCGGGCAAGATCTTCATAGATTTCCGTGACCTGCTGACGAACCTCGGGGTTCCACGGGGAGAGGCGGATGTAGGGGTCGGTAGCCTCGTGCAATTGGCCCGTTTGACGATCCCAGCGCTGTACCCGCGGGAGTGCGGGTGACAGATCGAAAGAGAGCACCGGCATCCACGCATAGACTTTTACGCCTGCACGGGTTTGCAGCTGCCAGGCGACAAAATTAAACAGATCGGCGCGCACCGGAAGCCGGCTGTTAGGGAAGTAGAGCGCTTTGATCGTGCCATCGCCCAGTGGATCGGAAAACGCCTGCAGGAAAACATGACTGATTTTCATGTCGTAAACCCGCTGGACAAGTTTGTTGATGTTGTTGGTTTGCTGGGCCGGATCGGGATCGTAAACATAATCGAGATCGACATGCATGACGCGCACGGGATCGGCCTCCTGAATCTGGCTGACCGTGCTGGCAAAGGATTTGAGCGAGGGATTTCCGGAAATTAAAAGACGCGGAATATTGCCGAGATCGCGCACATCCGCCAGCCCATCCTCAAGGGTAAAAGCCAACTGATAACCCTGCTTTCTGGCGATGGCGAGCGATGTGCCGTTCGCGGCGCCATAGGGCCAGACCCAGGCGCGGGGCGCTTTTCCTGTCACCCGGGTAATTTTGTCGGTAACTTTGCGCACGTCATCAGCGATCCGCTGGTTGAACTGCCGATCGGTTTCATAACGCCCCGTCGCTTTATCGTAAAAGCGGTTGGCGATGGCGGGTTCACGGCTTCCCTGTGGGTTAGCCGGTATGCCGTAATGCGAAGCCCAGGTATGCGAGCCAATCTCAACCAGCGGAGACTGGCTTAGCTCCCGCACCATATCCCAGGTTGCAAAGCGCTCGCGGGGCGTCATCAGTCCGCCGAAATTGACCTGCTGATTCGCTGGCGTATCTACCCAACTGCCCACCGGTGCCCACAGCGCAGGGACGTTCCAGGCCTGAAGAAGTGGCCAGACGCGGGTGTAGAAACTGCTGTAGCCATCATCAAAACTGAGTAAATAGGCTCTGGGCGGCAGCGTTTTTTTGCCCTCATGCGCATCCAGAATATCCTGCACGCTAATGGCGTGATAACCGTGATGCACAAGCCAGCCGATCTGCTCGTTTAGGGCGCTGGTACGAACTGACAGGTAGCGCTGATCGGCTGCATCATCTTCAACGTCATGGTAGGCCAGAACCAGAAAATGGTTCTTTGGCCAGGGTTTACTCGCCTCAGGCTGTGGCCGTTCCTGGGGGGACATAAACGAGAGGGCCTGAGCGCAAACGCTCGCGCTGAGGCATAACCAGCCGATAATTATCAGGCTCACAGAAAAACGTTTGTTCAGCATATTCATCCTTAAAAGCGTAAATTCGCATCAAACGTGACGGAGAGATTGCTTTCTCGTTTACCGTCGAAAGGGCGCTTGTCCCAGTTCAGCATCACGCCACTATCAATGACGTTGTTCCATTGAATGCGTTGCCCGTAACCCAGCAGGGCGATGGCGCCAGCGGGCTGATTTTTCTGCCAGTATTCCCCGCCGCCGAGAACGACCTGCTGGCTCCAGAGCGTGTCGTAATGGCGGTACATCTGATGATCGACGGACAGGGCCGCCGTTACGGAGAGATCCCGCTCCGGGTTGTAATAGAGCGTGTCCCGCAGTGTGTTGGTACTCGCTGATATACCCGGTTCGAGATCCAGCGTCAGGGTGGGTGTCTGCCACAGCCGCTCTTTACCCGTAAGGGCGAACTCCTGGCGGCGGTTATGGTCGGAAAAATGGCTGGCAGAGGCGTTAAACTGGTACTCACGGCGTTCGTTTTGATACCAGCGGACCCAGCCTTCTCCCCGGTTTGCGCTGACGCCATTACGCAGTGCCCGTAAAGGCGTCGTGCGTGAAAGACGTTCGAGGTTTCCACCCACCTGCCAGCTATCGTTCAGGCCGTACGCCGCCGAGAGGCGAGCACCGGGCTTGTTTGCACCGTGATAATGGTTGCCGGAGAGTTCTGCTTCGACCAGAAGGTCGCGAGGCCGCCATTCGACGCCGGCAAACAGGTGGCGGCTGCTGCCTTTGCCTTCGTCGAAATTGCCCTGCGCAAATCGGGTTCCACCAAACAGTCGCCAGTTATCCGCGACGGGCGGACCGTAGAGCGTGGCATCCCAGCTCAGATCGTGTGTGCCGCTGACGGGGTTATCAGAGTGCAGTCCTTTGCCCGCGTTCAGACGCAGTTCGGACAGATGATGGACGTTTCTGAGCCTGTCCAGACGTCGGGCGCTCCCGTCGACAGGCGCGCGGGCGATAACGTCATCGGCCAGTAAATCCATCTGTCGCCACTCCTGCAGATCCATTGCGACGTAGGCCTGCTGCCGTTCCAGCTCGATATTGGATGGCTCCAGCGTCTCGGCCATTTTGAGCTTTTGCTCCGCCGCCCGCGGCAGACCCCGCGCCTGAAGTAAGGTGGCGTAATCAATCTGTAATCCCTGATTTCCCGGCGCTGACGCAGCCAGACGTTGCGCCAGCTTTTCGGCTTGCGGAAGGGCATTGGTCATCAGCAAATAGTTAAAGGTGAGCGACTGCCCGATGAGCCATTGATCGTTGGGTTGCGGGGTTGGCGAACCGAAATCGTAGCGGGTCCAGGGCGTGTTACGGGTTATCTTCTCAACATACTGGCGAGCGGCCTGATACTGCCCGGTATCCAGCCAGGCGTAGAAAAGCGCATGATCGTCGTCCTGCGGATCCGGCGCATAGTCTGGATAACGTTTGAGAAGCGAGAGGGCGGCATCGGCATTTTTCTCCTCCAGATACGCGGAGATAACCCAGCCAATTGCCCAGGTCGGCACGGGATGCTGAGCCGACGTTAATGCCTGATATTCCCTGATGACCTGTTGATAATTACCGTGGGCGTGAAGCGCGCCAAGCCGATCGACACGGGCCCGGATAACGTCCTCCGCTGCCTGAGGTTCGTTTTGCCAGCGGGACAGCAGTTCGTCATAGCGGTTCAGCGCCGCTTGCGCGAGCTGCAAACGCTCTGTTTCAGTACGGGCAGGCACATCGGCGAGGCGTACCATTTCGGCGGCGGCGTTGAGTGCCAGGCGGCGACGTTGCGCGGGGGGCAGCGTCACCGTTTGTGAAAGCCGCAGGGCAGGCGTGTCGGCCCGGTTGTCTGTTAACGCATCAATCAACTCAGTACGAAGGGCGTCATCCGCTGGCGCACTATTCAACGCGCGGAGGTCTGCCAAAAGCCGTTCCTGGTTTTTCCCCTGGCGTGAATAGACATAAGAGAGCGTCTGGAGGTGAGCCAGAGAGGGCTTTTCCGCCACCCGTTGCTGGGCTTCCTGCAGGGCCAGTGTATCCATGCGGGCGTCGGCGAGGGTTTTGATGTAGCCGATGCGATAATCGTCGTTATCCGGTGCAAGGTTACACGCCTCCTTCCAGAGCATTAACGCAGATTGCCACGCCTTTTGGTTTCGCCTTGCCTGAGCAGCAGCAGCTACGCCACGGGCAGGAAGAGGCATATAGACCTTGTAACGCAGCCAGACCTGAATAACGTCGTCATCACGACCCGCCCAGGACGCCACCTGCAACCAGTCCGCAACCTGCTCAGGCGTCAGGGCATGTTGCTGCTGATAACGCTGAAGATATTGCAGAAAAGGTGCGTAATTACCGTTACGCGCCTGCTGAATCTGTTGTTCATATACTGATTCTGCTGCCTGAACCAGAAAGGGGAAAAGTAATAACAGAAACAATAAAGCGGGAGTGCGGTAAAAGAATAACGTATTGAAGCGAAGTGATCTTTCCATATCTATTTGCCATTTGTTTATCATAAATCCATTGCATAACACGGCCGCCTTTAAGCACGGGGTTAAAGGCCATAAATGAGAACGTTTAATCTGAATGCAGTTACGTTATGGGGTACTTACTTAAAGGTAATTATGGGTCCTTATGGTCAGGGCTAAGTGGCTGGTAATGTACACCCGATATGTTGGCAGATAAATATGTTGAAAAGCACGGTGGTTGTTTTGAGATAATTCTGTAATGAGCTGTCCTAAACGATTATTTTGAAATGAGTTTATATTTGTAATTTTATGATTTTATTGGTTTTTATTTATATTGTGACAAATTTGTTTATATTTTTAATGTGCCTTATTGGTGTGAATTAAAGTACTTTCCGGTGCATGTTTGGGAAGTTTCATGACAAAAATTCTTAATATCCATAAAAGTGACTTTTCTGAGATTGTTTTTTACTTATAATTAATGGCAGCCATTGAATGATAGTCTATGGGAAGGCGTATCAATGAATGTGCGAATTGAGGGTCAATCAAAGCCAGAATACATTTATCGTTAATATAAAAGCGCTATAAAACGAAGGCGGACTTCTTTCCGAAGGGTCGTTCTTGCTTTAATCTAAAAGGGATGGTTAGTGGCAACTTCAATAGTGTTAGTGACACAGGATCGCTACCTTGTCAGGGGGATGAGGATATTTTTTCCGGATATAATCCTGCTGGACTCCATTGACAGAAAGATATTTGATAACGGCGCAGATGAATATTCTGTATTGATTGATAGCCGTGCACCGCTGCGTTTATATGATTACCTGATACGCCATCCGGCCAGAACGAAAAAAACAATCTGCTGCGTTATGCTCGATATGCGGCATCGCGAGGAGAATCTGCTCAGCATGAAGTTGTTTATGAACACGTCGCTCACGGCACCCGATATGGCGTCGTTATTCAACCTGGTGCTCAACATGAAGGGCAAACGTCTGACAACAAAGTGGCTGCTGAACTTACGGCTGAGCACGCATGAAGCCATTATGCTGCGGTTGCTCAGGGCTGGCATGGCGATGGAAGAGGTGGCACAGGAACTGAATACGTCGATTAAAAGCCTCTACCGTAAACGGACCGCGCTTTCAGAACGGCTGGGGGCAGAGAACTTCAACGAGGCTTGTTTGTTTATCTTTAAAAATAAACTGCTGGATTCGGATGGGAACGATCCCTAGCTTTGATTTACCCCAAAAGCAAAAACCCGCCACGAGGGCGGGTTTTCTGAAGAGTGGAGCTCGGACTTCGGCATTAGTATTTTAAATATCATAGTGATAACCATTTTATGTTTTGATTTTGTTGTTTGTTATCTTCAGGATTTCTACTGATGCTGGCACTGTACTTTGGGCCGAGTCTAACCCTCTCTGAGTCATATCCGTGCCTCAATATCCCTATTTGTCTCGGTGCTATAAGAGTAAGACGTTTGGCAGGCCGTCGTCGAACCCAGATAAAGCTAAACGCAAAGGTTTCGGACAGGAACTAATTAAGTTTTACCGTGCGGTGTCGCGTCGTCTGGTTAGCAGGATTAATCATTTATGCCGGCTACGGCAGAAGCGGGAACTTTACCCTTGACGGCTCGGTTAGCCATATTGCATAGAATGATATAAGAAATCTAAATAACCTTTTGTTTTGTTAGGTTTTTTATTGGTATGGCGTTAGGGGCTTCATGATTCTTTATTATAAAATGCCATCAGGCCGTTTTGAACAATATGCTTTAATAGTTTGTTATTACGGAGAGATTTTCCTTTGGACTTTTCTTATGCGATGCTTAAGCCTTCGTTAAGCAAAGGGACCCTATGATGCCTGAATTCTCTCGCTGTGCCTTTACCGAAGGCAGCGTTTCCTTACCAGAAGGCTATGTCGACCGCACTGTCAATGTGCTATTGGCTGGCGATGACATTTCCCCCTCGATCAATATTTCCCGCGATGTATTGCAACCTGCGGAAACTCTCAATGACTACATTAGCCGTCAGCTGGCAGCGCTAGGCCAAAGTCTGAAGGGCTGGGCTTTCAAAAGCCGAGAACCGGCATTGCTGGGCAGTGATCATCTGGTCGGAGAATGGATACGAGCGAGTTACTTGCGCGACGGCAAACGTATCTGGCAAAGCCAGGCTGTATTTGCGCAGGCAGAAGGGCGAGTATTGGTATTTACACTGGCGATGGCGCGTAAGCTGACCCAGCAGGACGACGAGCTTCTGCAGCAAGTGCTCGATAGCTATAGGGCGGCCTGATTCATGATGACACTTTGTAAAAGGAACTTACGATGAGCGAAGCGGCGCGTGTTGACGATACTATAGGGCATTCGCATGCTCTGGCCGGCATGATCGGCGGCACTCTGGTTGGTGGTCTGATTGCTGCTGCTGGTGCGGTGGCTGCAGGCGCGTTGTTCGTCGCTGGACTGGCGGCTTCCTGTTTGGGCGTAGGCGTGCTGTTGATCGGTGCCAGCCTGGCGGTGGGTTATCTTACCGGGGTGGCGGCCACTGCGGCCCGTGATGGCATTGCCGATGCAGGGGCTGGCAGCCTCACGCCTAAGGGCAATATTGTCACTGGCTCATCAAACGTATTTATCAACGGTAAACCGGCGGCCATCGCCACGGTCAGCCAGGTATCGTGCAATGATGACGGCCCAAGCATGCAGATGGCTCAGGGTTCTGAAAAGGTTAGCATCAATGGGCTGCCGGCCGCTCGGGTGGGGGATAAAACTAACTGCGACGCGCAAGTGATGGAAGGTTCGCCAAACGTACGTATCGGCGGCGGCACGGTGACCACATTGCCGATAAAACCTGAAGTGCCGGACTGGTTGTACAAGGCTTCCGACCTGACGCTGCTTTTCGCCGGCCTGGTGGGTGGTGCGGGCGGTGCCGCCAGCAAGCTGGGCGCATTGGGAAAAATGCTTAGTAAGTTACCAGGCATCAATAAGCTAGGGCGCATCGCCTGCCGTTTTGGCACCTTGATGACTGCGACTGCCGCAGCTGGCATCATCGCCCGGCCAGTGGATATCGTTAGTGGTCAAAAATTCCTCGATGGTGAGGACGAACTCGATTTTGTGCTGCCGTCTCGCCTGCCGGTAGCTTGGCAACGTTACTGGCGCAGCGGTAACCCTGGCGACAGCGTGCTGGGGCGAGGCTGGAGTCTGTTCTGGGAGAGCTGCTTACAAACCTACCAGGACGGCGTGGTGTGGAGAGCACCTTCGGGCGATTACGTTGCCTTTCCAATGGTGCCGCGCGGTCACAAAACATACTGCGAGGCCGAGAAGTGCTGGCTGATGCATAACGAAGACGGCAGCTGGCAGCTATTTGACGTGGGCGAACAGAGCTGGCACTACCCACCCCTTGACGGTGAAAAACTGAGCCGGTTGGTTATGCTGACTGACGCCACCGGCAATTCAATCTCGTTATTTTATGATGACCAAGGTCAATTGACTGACCTGGTCGACAGTGCCGAGCAGCGCTTAACCTGCCATTATTTGACTACCGTTAATGGACTCCTTCGCCTCGACACCGTATTGCTGAATACTCCGGACGGCTATCTGCCGCTTGTTAGCTACGCTTATGACGATGAGGGGCAACTGATCGCAGTGACCAATCGTGCAGGCGAAATCAGCCGCCGTTTTACTTGGCGGGATGGGCTCATGGCCAGCCATCAAGATCGGCAGGGCTTATTGAATGAATATCTGTGGCAAGAAATTGACGGATTACCCCGGGTGATTGCCTGGCGCCACAATGCCGGCGAAGAATTGTCATTGCACTATGATTTTGCTGGCGGTTTACGCCGAGCCGTGCGTGATGACGGCAAACAGGCACTGTGGCAGTTGGATGATAGCGATAATGTGGCGCAGTTTACGGATTTTGACGGTAGAAAAACGGCTTTGATCTATGAGTGCGATGAGTTGTGTGGCGTGTTGCTCCCGGGGGGCGCACAACGGCAGAGCGAGTGGGATCGTTACGGCCGCTTGCTGAGTAAAACCGACCCGCTGGGTCGTAAGACTACCTACCAGTATTCCCGCAACAGCGGTCGTCTTTTCTCAGTTACATATCCGGACGGCAGCCAGGTGTTCCAGCACTGGGATGCCCTGGGGCGTTTGACGCAACAAATTGACGCACTGGGCAACACCACTCGCTACCGATATTCCGACGATAAAGAGAGTCTGCCGGAGGCCATCATTGATGCGCTGGGCGGTGAGGTGAAGCTGGCATGGAATGCGCAGGGACTATTGACGCGTTACTCAGACTGTTCTGGAAGCGTTACCGCCTATGCCTATGATGGATTGGGTCAGCTTACGCATCGCACCGACGCAGAAGGAAATCTGACCCGTTATCAATGGGATCGCGCCGGCCGGCTGGAAAGACTTATCCACCCTGATAGTAGCGAAGAGCGATTCGCCTGGAATACGCATGGACAGCTGGTCCGTCATCAAGATCCGCTTGGTAGCGAGACGCACTGGCAGTACAACCTGTTGGGGCAGCCAGTCAGCGTGACGGACCGGATTAACCGAATACGTCGTTACCACTACAATTGCCGCGGTTGGCTGACAAATATCGACAATGGTAACGGTGGTGAATATCACTTCAGTCATGATGCAGTTGGCCGGTTGACTAGCGAGCGGCGTCCGGATAGAACCGAACACTTTTATCAGTATGGCCCTGATGGTCAACTGACCGAACACAGAGAGACTGGCCCATGGGACGATTCGACACCACCGGCTCAGCGGCTGCACAAATTTCTTTATGACGAAGCGGGTCAATTAGCCTGGAGAGGCAACGACAGCGCGCAATTGAATTACCATTATGATGCAATGGGACGGATGATCCGATTGACGCGCACACCGACCCTTGCTGGCGCCGAGCTGGGCATTGAGTCAGATAGCGTGCAACTGCGCTACGATAAAGCTGGCAATCTTCTGGCTGAGCAGGGCGTCAACGGCGAATTGCAATATCAGTGGGATGCACTGGCCAACCTGAAAGGGCTTACCTTACCGCAGGGGGACCAGCTGCAGTGGCTTTACTATGGCTCAGGGCATGCCAGTGCCATCAAATTCAATCAGCAACTGGTGAGCGAGTTCACACGCGACCGCCTGCACCGCGAAACCTGCCGTACGCAGGGCGCGCTGCAGCAATATCGTCAGTATGATGCGCTGGGGCGTCGCTGCTGGCAAAGCAGTGATTATAGTTATGGGAAGATAACCAAACCGGAAGATGGCGTGTTGTGGCGAGTGTTCCGTTATACCGGTCGTGGTGAACTTGAGGGAGTCAGTGATGCGCTCCGCGGCGAGGTCCACTACAGGTATGATGCTGAAGGACGGCTACTGCAGCATCGGGAAATTCGCCTTGGCAAGACGGGTAACCGTTTAGTGTATGACCGTGCCGATAACGTGCTGGGCTGGCAAAGCCCAAATGACGATGTTGACAGACATTTACCACTGGCGCCGATCACCGACAATCGCCTGACGCACTGGCAACAGCTATTCTATCGTTACGACGCCTGGGGCAACCTTGTCAGCCGGCGGAACGGGATGTATGAACAGCATTACCGCTACGATGCCGATAACCGCTTGATACAGGCGCTTGGCCGTGGCCCAGAGGGTGAATTTGAGGCGCAGTACCATTACGACGCGCTGGGCCGTCGCATACGCAAGATAATAAGCTACAAGGGCAAACCGGCGGAGACAACGTGTTTTCTGTGGGAAGGTTACAGGCTGCTTCAGGAGCAACGGGACAACGGCACGCGCAGGACCTGGAGTTACGACCCGGCCAGCGCTTGGACCCCGCTGGCTGCCATTGAACAGGCGGGTGATGACCAGCAGGCTGAACTCTACTGGCTGCACACCGATCTCAACAGCGCACCGTTGGAAGTGACCGACGCCGAGGGAAATTTGCGCTGGTCCGGCAACTACGACACCTTTGGCAAAATGCAGGGGCAGACGGTTGCCAGCATCGAAAAACGCAAGGGTGCGTTGTACGACCAGCCGCTGCGCTATGCGGGCCAATACCAAGATAACGAAAGCGGGCTACATTATAATCTTTTTCGTTATTATGAGCCGGAGGTGGGGCGCTTTATCACACAGGATCCGATAGGGTTGCGTGGTGGGTTTAACTTGTATCAGTATGCGCCTAACCCACTGGGATGGGTTGACCCTTTAGGGCTTTACCGCGGTGAGGGGGAACGTGGTTTAGGGAAGTACCATGTGTTCCATGAACATACTTTGGACTCTTCAGAGTATACACTGACGGATAAAGAGCATTTTAGCCGTGCAAACGAGTCAGTATATAAGCGTTTGCAAGTGGACCCTGACTTTAAACGAGAGTTACAAGTCAAATATCCCGGTGTAGTAGAACACGTTCAACCGATGAAAAATGGTAAATTCAGAGGATCTTCACCTAAAGGGATGACGTGGCATCATGGTGATTCCCCTGGTTCACTACAGTTGGCAGATTTTAATGATCACAAAAGTTACCATAAAATTTACCATCCTGATGGAACTGGTGGTCGTAATAAATGGGGTGGCGGGACGTCCTGCAGAAAATAGTGGAGGTTTAAAATGATTGTCATTAATGGTTTTAATGAATTGCTACAAATGAAAGATGGTTTGCCTGATGTAGGTTGGCTGTATGTTTCGCCATCGTTCAGCCTTTCTTCAGAAGAAGATATAGTCAATGGTCGTTATTATATTGCTGAAAACGAAGACGAAGAAATGGATTTTGAAGATAATTACGGCACTTTCCTTGAAGCGCCAATCTTTAAGGCGATCATTGACAATAAGCTAGAGCATAATCCTGCCTCAGGGAGTGGTGAGCTTCTCTACGCGGTTCGTTATTACCTGGAAAACGATGATTTTCAGGACTGAAAACCGAAAACCTCTTTAATCGTATAAAGACTTCTTTGCAGGCTTGCTAAGCCCGTCGTAGCACCCCGTGTGGATTCTATCTATGCGGGAGTGCTTGTCATAGAAATCAGCACGTTGCTGACGGTGTTCCCTCGGTTGATGCTGGCACGGTACCTTGTACCGATTCTTACCTTCCCCTGAGGAACTGCTTGGCGGATATACTAAGCGCCGTTTCGGTATTTGGTGGGTTTTGTCATAACGCCCATTTTGTACCACCGGGAAGTGGAGTTGGGGGAGAGGTAAGGGTGTTTACTTCTGGTGAACCAACAAGTTGTTGGCTCAGAAAGCAAAAACCCCCGCCGAAGCGAGGGTTATAAATGAGTGGTGCCCGGACTCGGAATCGAACCAAGGACACGGGGATTTTCAATCCCCTGCTCTACCGACTGAGCTATCCGGGCAACGGGGCGCATTAAACCTGATATGCCCTCTGCCGTCAACGAAATTTGTTGTTTTCGTAACGGACTGCACACTCTCTCACCAGTTCGCCGTAATCTTAAGCAAAAAAGTGCGTCCAGAGCGCGGATAGCGGCATTGCAATCAACAACGCAGGCAGCATATTCACCACCGCAAACATCTTTATTCCGCATATCCGCAGCCCTGTCGCCAGCAGCAGCAGGCCACCGACGGCGGTGAAGTCGGCCATCATTGCCGGCGTGGTGAGAGGAAGGATCAGTGTGGCGCAGGTAGCGAGGGCCAGCTGGATAAGCAGCATGGGCACGCAAATCGCGGCGACGGCGATGCCGAGGGTCGTGGCAAAAATGGTGGCCGTGAAGAAATCAAGAAACGCCTTCGCAATCAATATGCTGGGGTCGCCAGTCATGCCTTCCTGCATTGAACCGAAAATGCCTGTGCCGCTGGCGCAAAAAAGAATAATTATCGCGACGTAGTTCTGAATAAACGACTCGTGAGTGCCGTTTTTCGCCTTGCCCGGGTGGGCAATCAGGTTTTTGGCTTTGCTGACCGCACTGTTAATACCCTTTTCCAGATAACAGAACTCGCCAATGAGCGCGCCGAGCAGGGTGGCAAGCACCATCACCGGCAGGTTGGCGCACTTAATCACCAGCAAAATGCCGATACCTAACGAGGCCAGGCCGAATATTGAGGGCATGGAAGAGCGAATACGCTCCGGCAACCGCTGACTTAATACGGCGCCAAGTACGCCGCCCAGCAATACGGCAGCGGCATTGATAAAGGGTCCGATAACCACCGTGAACTCCTGTTAGCTAATCATGGGTATTGCAGGATTATGACACGCCAGGGGCCTGTTAAGCTTAGGTTTAGGCGGGTTAACGCATAGTGATTGCTTCTTGCACCTCAAAATAAAAGGTGACATGATTGCGCGAAATTTCTCCTTCCTGTGTACGGAGCCGCCAATGATGATGTTGTCTGTCGCTGCGCGAACGCTCACCCGTATCGATATTATCTACTCCTGTCTCACCGTTCGGTGAGGGTAACTGCACTTATGAAAACCATGAAAATCGCCGTCAGCCGCGAGCTGGTCTCTACTGTGTCTACGCACCGCGAAAAGGTGACGCTGGATAACACTGATTTTACGGATGTGGCGGCAGTCGTCATTACCCCCGTGGAAAGTTGCAGCGGCATTCTGGCATTGCTTAAACGCACGGGCTTTCAGCTTCCGGTGTTTATTTACTCGCAAGAGCCGTCTGACGTTCCTGATGGCGCAACGGCAGTGATATCAGGTAAAGCTCAGGAGTTTCTGGAACTGGAGACGGCGGCCAGCCGGTATGAAGAGAATCTGTTGCCGCCATTTTTTGACACCCTGAGCCAGTACGTGGCGATGGGCAACAGTACTTTTGCCTGTCCGGGACACCAGCACGGTGCATTTTTTAAAAAACACCCTGCGGGACGGCAGTTCTATGAATTCTTCGGTGAGAACGTATTTCGCGCCGATATGTGCAATGCCGATGTGAAACTGGGCGATCTGCTGATCCACGAAGGCTCCGCCAAGCATGCCCAGAAGTTCGCAGCAAAAGTCTTTAATGCTGATAAAACCTACTTTGTGCTGAACGGCACCTCCGCTGCAAATAAGGTGGTCACCAATGCGCTGCTGACCCGCGGCGACCTGGTGCTGTTCGATCGCAACAACCATAAGTCCAACCACCACGGTGCGCTGATCCAGGCGGGCGCCACGCCGGTTTATCTTGAAGCGGCGCGTAACCCGTTTGGTTTTATTGGCGGGATTGACGCGCAGTGCTTTGACGACGCGTACCTGCGAAATCAGATCCGTGAAGTTGCGCCGGAAAAGGCCATGGAGAAACGCCCGTTTCGTCTGGCGATCATTCAGCTTGGCACCTACGATGGCACGATCTACAACGCCCGTCAGGTGATCGACAAGATCGGCCATCTTTGTGACTACATCCTGTTTGATTCGGCCTGGGTGGGCTACGAGCAGTTTATTCCGATGATGGCGGAAACCTCTCCGCTGTTACTGGATCTGAACGAGAACGATCCGGGCATTTTCGTGACGCAGTCGGTGCATAAACAGCAGGCCGGGTTCTCGCAGACTTCGCAGATCCATAAAAAGGATAATCACATTCGCGGCCAGGCGCGTTTCTGTCCGCACAAGCGCCTCAACAATGCGTTCATGCTCCATGCCTCGACCAGTCCGTTCTATCCGCTGTTCGCGGCTCTCGATGTGAACGCGAAAATCCATGAAGGGGAGAGCGGGCGCCGGCTTTGGGCGGAGTGTGTTGAGCTGGGCATTGAGGCCCGCAAGGCGATCATTGCCAACTGCCATATGATCAAACCGTTTATTCCGCCGATGGTGGCCGGGCGTCCGTGGCAGGATCATCCCACTCACGCCATCGCCAGCGAGCGCCGCTTCTTCAGCTTTGAGCCGGGGGCTAAATGGCACGGGTTTGAAGGCTATGCCAGCGAGCAGTATTTCGTCGATCCGTGCAAGCTGCTGCTGACCACGCCGGGTATTGATGCGGAAACCGGGGAATATACCGAGTTCGGCATTCCGGCGACCATTCTTGCGCACTACCTGCGTGAAAACGGCATTGTGCCGGAGAAGTGCGATCTCAACTCGATCCTCTTCCTGCTGACGCCTGCCGAAAGCAGTGAGAAGCTGGCGCAGCTGGTGGCGATGCTGGGTCAGTTTGAACAGCATATTGAAGACGATACGCCGCTTGCTGACGTCCTGCCGACCATCTACCAGAAATACCCGGTACGGTATCGCGATTACACCCTTCGCCAGCTCTGCCAGGAGATGCACGATCTCTGCGTGAGCTTTGACGTTAAAGATCTGCAGAAGGCAATGTTCCGTAAAGAGAGTCTGCCAGAACGGGCGATGAATCCGCAGGATGCGAATCAGGCGTATATTCGCGGGAAGGTGGAGTTGGTGCGCATCCGTGATGCCGGCGGACGCATTGCCGCCGAGGGCGCGCTGCCGTATCCCCCAGGCGTACTGTGCGTGGTGCCGG
Source organism: Enterobacter sp. MEB024 (assembly GCF_030209635.1). NCBI lineage: Bacteria > Pseudomonadati > Pseudomonadota > Gammaproteobacteria > Enterobacterales > Enterobacteriaceae > Enterobacter > Enterobacter sp. MEB024. The sequence goes on from NZ_JARVRQ010000005.1 coordinate 160,069, forward strand.
GTGAAATCTGGGGTGGGGCGGTACAGCGTTACTTCCTGGCGCTGGAGGAGGGCATCAACCTGCTGCCAGGCTTCTCGCCGGAGCTGCAGGGCGTTTACAGCGAAAAGGATCCCGACGGGATTAAACGACTGTACGGGTATGTATTGTCATAGTCGCCGTCATCCGTAACCCCGGCCCTCTCCCCAAAGAGAGGGTCAGGGCTCACACCGCACTTCTCTTATACATCCTCCGTGGATGCCCAATCTTCCCGTACAACATCTCTACGCTCAGAAACCCCGCCTCCACGCAGTGCTCCAGATAGCGTCGGGTGGTGGTTTTACTTAATCCTGTCTCCTGCACGACCTCGTCGACGGAAAAACAGTGTGTCGCCTTGTCGTTAAACAACGCCTGCACCCGTGCCAGCGTATTCTCCTCAATACCTTTGCTGCCGTTATCCAGACGGTAGTTTTTCGCCTGCAGCTGGTAGAGCGAGTCGACGTTCTGCTGGTCGACAATCTTCCAGACCCGCTGTTGTTCGGCAAACTGCACAAAGCGTTCAAGCGACTGGCTGAGGCGTTTCCAGGAGACCGGCTTCAGGATGTAATCAAAGGCGCCATTTCGGATGGCCTGGCTGCAGGTGTCCATGTCGCTGGCAGCAGTAATGAAAATTACCGAACAGTTGGCGCGGGTGAGCATGGGGTCATTGATCAGTGTGATCCCTTTACCGTCCGGCAGATAGTTATCCAGCAGCATAAGCTGCGGCTGTTTGCTTTCAAGCTGGACCTGGGCGGCAGCGAGAGACGAGGCGATCCCTACCAGCCTCAGGCGCGGATGTTTACCGATAAGTTCCGCGTGCAGTTGCGCCAGTTCGTTCTCGTCTTCAACAATCAATACGTCGATAAGTTCATGTTGCATAGTCGGTATCTTCCAGTTGCTGGGCGGGACGCCGGGCGGGAATAAACAGAGAGAAAATGGCGCCGCGCGGGGTGTTATCGGCAATTTCTATCGCGCCGCCAGCCTGCGTAACATAGCTTTCGATCAGATACAGGCCAATCCCGTGATCGCCGCGTGTTTTGGTGGTGATGCCGCGTTCAAATATCCTGTCACGGATCTCCGGTTTGATGCCAACGCCCTGGTCGGCCACTTCGATAATCAGCTCCTGCTCGCTCAGTTTGATCAGCACTTCGACCGGTGCATGGGGAAGCGGTGAGCGCTGCGTCGCTTCGATGGCGTTATCCAGCAGGTTGCCGATGATTGAGATCAGCTCTTCTTCAGCCAGCGACGGGAACGGCCTGTCCAGCCGGCAGGCCGGGTCAAAACTGAGCTCGACCCCTTTCTCACGCGCGCGGGCGGCTTTACCCAGCAGCAGGCCACACAGGGTCGGGGAGCTGAAGCGGGAAGAGATAAAGTCCAGCAGCTCCTGAGCGTGTTCCGACTGCGCCTGAATATAGCCAATCGCCTCTTCATAGCGGCCCATGTGCAGCAGGCCGGACAGAGTGGTCATGCGGTTCAACTGCTCATGACGCATGATGCGCAGGTTATCGACATAGCGTTTAACCTGGCTGAGCTGGGCGCTAAGCGAGTCAATTTCATTCCGATCGCGGAAGGTGATCACCCAGCCCTGCAGCGAATCCTCAAGCATGATGCGCACCCGGCTGGCAATCACCGTGAGGGTGTTAAAACGGCAAATTTCATCATGGGTATCTTTCGCCAGCATCGTCTGCGTCGAGAAGAACGGGACAGGGTCGATAACCTGGCTAATCAGCTGCCCGCGCAGTTCACGGGCTGGCTGGCTCAGGCCAAGCAGCTTGCGCGCCGCCTGGTTGATCACCTCAATGCGCAGCTCATCATCGATGGCGATCACCCCTTCATAGATAGACTCCATCATCGCCTTTTGCTGGCGCACCAGCAGGCCGATTTCCCGTGGCTCCAGGGAGAAGATCTGCTTCTTGATACTGCGGGTAAAGAACCAGGAGAAGATAAAGAGCGCAATCAACAGCAGCACGGCGGCCAGCAGGATATTGACCACTTTGCTGACGGTAATGGTATCAAGGTAGCTGGTGAGATAACCCACCGAGACAATCCCCACCACTTGCCCCGCATCGTTGAAGATGGGCGCTTTGCTGCGCAGCGAAATACCCAACCCCCCTTTGCGGATGGTGGTGGTGCTTTTTCCCTGCAGGACCTCCTCATTGTCTCCACCGATAAGCGTCTTGCCCACTCTGTCGGCAAAAACCGAATGAAAAAGATGCAGACCTTTATTATCCCCAATCACAATAAAGCTGGCGTCACTGTGAGCGGCAATTTTCTGCATAAAATCATGGATGGCTTTGATATCTTTTTGTTCAACCTCATCACGTAATGAGGGAATAAGTGCGATCTCTTCCGCCTGTATTTTGGCACGTGCGCTCATTTCCTGATAAAGCTGCTTGCCGACATCGACGTAATAATATCCGCCCAGTAACGCAAAAAGTACTGAGAAAAAGGCGACCAGCGAAATAAACAGCTTAATCTGAAACGATACTTTCATAACTATCACGCGAGGTAGCAGCAAAGGTTGCCAATATATCATCTTTTTTCGCGCGGATGCCCGGTTTGCCGAAAACTTGTGATCCCTTGCACAGCAGGCCCTGTAAAAGAATTTTCCGAATAGCCTATGCGCCTGAAGCCGTTTGGAGAAATGTTATTTGATTGTTCGTTTTAGAAAAGAAACCATAAAAACCACGGCAATAAATAAGGCGTGAATCACATTAAATAAAAGAAACCATTAAAACCATAGCTGCCATAAAAACTTCGCTTTTAATATGCCATCCCTCACATAAAGTAAGCCTTTGTGACTCTAAGCTGAACGCACAAAATAACTAAGGGGCTTATTATGAGCACAACTGACGATTCTTTCTCTGTTACCCACGACCCGATTGATATTCAGCGACCATCACTCAAAGAGCGCTGGTGGCATATTATGGATACGTGGAAAATCGGAATTATCCCTCTGCCACTGTTTGTCCTGGCCGGCGCGCTGATTGCCATTGATTGCCTCGGCGGCAAACTGCCCAGCGATATCGTGGTGATGGTCGCCACGCTCGCGTTCTTCGGTTTTGCCTGCGGTGAGTTTGGCAAGCGCCTGCCGATTGTCGGTAAACTCGGTGCGGCGGCGATTTGCGCCACCTTTATTCCTTCGGCACTGGTCTATTACGGTCTGCTGCCGGATGTGGTGGTGGAGTCCACCACGAAGTTCTACAAATCCACCAACATTCTGTATCTCTACATCTGCTGCATCATTGTCGGCAGCATCATGAGCATGAACCGCACCGTGCTGATTCAGGGCTTCCTGCGCATCTTCTTCCCGATGCTGTGCGGCGAAATTGTCGGCATGATTGTTGGCATGGGCGTAGGGATAGCGCTGGGCCTTGAGCCATTCCAGATCTTCTTCTTTATCATTCTGCCGATCATGGCGGGCGGTGTTGGGGAAGGGGCGATTCCGCTCTCCATCGGCTATGCCACCCTGCTGCATATGGACCAGGGCGTGGCGCTCGGTCGCGTTCTGCCTATGGTTATGCTCGGCGGTCTGACGGCAATCATCATCTCCGGCTGCCTCAATCAGCTCGGTAAACGTTACCCGCACCTGACCGGCGAAGGCCAGCTGATGCCTAACCGTGCGAATACCGATGAAACCACCGCACAGCCTGCGTTCTCCGGTAAAGCAGACGTCACCACGATCGCTTCTGGCGCACTGCTGGCCGTTCTGCTCTACATGCTGGGGATGCTCGGCCACAAGCTGATTGGCCTGCCTGCGCCGGTTGGCATGCTGTTTATGGCGGTGCTGGTCAAGCTTTGTAATGGTGCTTCTCCACGTCTGCTGGAAGGCTCTCAGGTGGTGTATAAATTCTTCCAGACGTCAGTAACTTACCCCATTCTCTTCGCCGTGGGCGTGGCCATTACCCCCTGGCATGAACTGGTCGCCGCATTCACGCTGACCAACCTGCTGGTGATTGTCAGCACCGTCTCCGCGCTGGTGGCGACCGGTTTCTTCGTGGGCAAAAAGATTGGCATGCACCCGATTGATGTCGCCATCGTCTCCTGCTGCCAGAGCGGCCAGGGCGGTACCGGTGACGTGGCGATTCTGACCGCAGGCAACCGTATGAGCCTGATGCCCTTCGCCCAGATTGCTACCCGTATTGGCGGCGCGATTAACGTCTCCATCTCTCTGCTGATACTGGGCAACTTCCTCGTTTAAGTTTTCAGGAAAGAACAATGAAACTCGCAAGCTTTTTATACCAGGGAACACGCAGCTACGGCATCGTTCAGGCCGAAGGTGTGATTGATTTAGGTCGCCGTCTCGGCGACCGCTACAGCGACCTCAAAGCGCTGCTGCAGGGCAACGGGCTGGCCGAGGCCACCCGTTATCTCAACGACGCCGTGGATGTCCCTCTGAATGCCATCACCTTCTTACCGGTGATTGAGCAGCCGGAAAAAATCCTCTGCGTGGGCATGAACTACGCCGACAAACGCAAAGAGTTTGACCAGCACAACCCGGCGCCGACGCTGTTTGTCCGCTTCCCGGATTCGCAGACCGGCCACAACGAACCGGTGCTGAAGCCGCGTCACTCCAGTGAATTCGACTACGAAGGAGAGCTGGCGGTCATCATCGGCAAAGCCGGAGAGAACATCAGCCGTGATGAGGCGTTGCGCCATGTGGCGGGTTACAGCTGCTATATGGACGGCTCCGCCCGCGACTGGCAGCACACCTGGTTTACGGCGGGCAAGAACTGGCGTCAGACCGGAGCGTTTGGCCCGTGGATGGCGACGGCTGATGAGATCCCGGACCCGCACCAGTTGGCGATCCGCACCTGGCTTAACGGCCGTATGGTGCAGGAAGACAACACCAGCAGCATGATCCACAAGGTCGCGGAGCTTATCGAATACATCAGCACCTTTACCCGCCTCAGCCCGGGCGATGTGATCATCACCGGCTCCCCTGGCGGCGTGGGCAAAAAGCGCAACCCGCCGCTGTTCATGAAAGAGGGCGATCGCATTGAGGTGGAGATCGAGCATATCGGTCATCTGAGCAATGTGATCATGGAAGCGCCCGCCACCGGGCTTGCGGCAGCACACTGAGTAAAACGGCATGAACAGTCAACCCACTATCGATTTTCGCCACACCCTTGTGGCGAAACACCCGGGACGCTTAAGCCAGATCCGTTACCTGCTGGCAGACAGCGGCCTTGGCCTGGACAACGACATCACGCTGTTTGTCGAAGCCTGGTCCGGCACGCAGCTGGTGGGTTGTGCCGGGCTTGCCGCTAACGTCATCAAGTGCGTGGCGGTAAACGAGCAGCTTCGTGGGGAGAACCTCAGCGCACGGTTGCTGGCAGAGGTGGAAAATGCGGCGCTGGAGCGCGGCCATTTTCACCTCTTCCTCTGCACCCGTCCGTGCAACAAGGAGCGCTTTGGCCGCAGCGGCTTCTGGCCGATTGCCCAGAGCGGGAACAACGCGGTGCTGATGGAGAACACCCCGCAGGGGATCCAGCGCTACTGCCGCGCGCTCAAGTGTCAGCGCAAGGCCGGGAAGAAGATTGGCGCGATCGTGATGAATGCGAATCCGTTTACCCTCGGCCACCGGCATCTGGTCGAGCAGGCCGCGGGGCAGTGCGATGCGCTGCATCTGTTTGTGGTGCGCGAGGATGCCTCGTTCTTCCCGTTCAGCGCCCGGCTAGAGATGGTACGGGCGGGCGTGGCGCATCTGCCGAACGTGATTGTGCATGAAGGATCGCAGTACATCATCTCCCGCGCCACGTTCCCGGCCTACTTCCTGAAAGAGACCGGCAAAGTACAGCAGGCGTGGAGCGAAATCGATGTGCTGATCTTTCGGGACTTTATCGCCCCGGCGCTGGGTATTACGCATCGCTTTATCGGTTCGGAGCCGTTTTGCGATATCACCCGTCAGTACAACCAGACGCTGCACGACCTGCTGGCCTCACAGATTGACGTGGTGGAAATGCCGCGCATCAAGGTCACCGGCAACGCTATTTCCGCGTCGGAAGTCCGCCGCTTGCTTAAGACACAGCAGTTTTCCCGGATCCGGGAGATTGTCCCGGACTCCACCTTCGCGCACCTCGAAACGCATTACCGTGCGAGTGCGGAAGTCGCATAACTATCAGGAATTTATCATGAAAATTGTAAGGGAGGCGCTGGCCGGTACACAGGAGTCCAGCGACCTGATGGTAAAAATTGCCCCCGCTCAGGGTGAGCTGGAAATTATCATCCACAGTGAAGTGATTAAGCAGTTCGGCGAACACATTCGCCAGGTCGTTAACGACACATTGCGCGCCATGAACGTGCACCAGGGATTAATTATTGTTGAAGACAAAGGGGCGCTGGACTGTGTGATCCGCGCCCGCCTGCAAAGCGCGCTCCTGCGCGCAGCCGATGAGCCGACACTCAACTGGGGGGCGCTGAAATGAGCAAACTCCGCCGCAGTATGCTGTTCCTGCCGGGCGCAAACGCCGCCATGCTCTCTACGGCATTTATCTACCGCCCGGACTCCATCATGTTTGACCTTGAAGACGCCGTCGCCCTGCGCGAGAAGGATACCGCGCGTATGCTGGTGTTTCATGCCCTGCAGCACCCGATGTATCAGGATATCGAAACCGTGGTGCGCATTAACCCGCTGAGCACGCCGTTTGGCTTGCTGGATCTGGAAGCCGCCGTGCGGGCAGGGGTGGACGTGATTCGATTGCCGAAAACCGACACCCCGGAGGATATCGATGAGCTGGAAGGGCATCTGGCGCGTATCGAGCGTGAATGCGGGCGCGAGCCGGGCTCGACCCGCGTTATGGCGGCTATTGAATCGGCGATCGGGGTGATTAACGCCGTGGCCATTGCCCGCAGTTCTCCGCGCTTAATCGGGATCGCGCTGGCTGCCTTTGATTATGTGATGGACATGCAGACGGAACGCGGGGATGGCACTGAGCTGTTTTATGCCCGCTGTGCCGTGCTGCACGCCGCCCGCGCCGCGGGTATCGACGCTTTCGACGTGGTGTGGTCGGACGTTAACGATGAAGCCGGCTTCCTGCGTGAGGTCGATTTGATCCGCAAGATGGGCTTTAACGGTAAATCGCTGATTAACCCACGTCAGATTGACCTGTTACATAACGCCTATGCCCCAACCCAGCAGGAAGTGGATCACGCGAAACGGGTGATTGAAGCTGCAGAAGAGGGGGAGCGTAACGGCCTGGGCGTCGTGTCGCTCAACGGCAAAATGGTCGATGCCCCTATTATTAACCACGCGCAGATGGTGCTGGAACGCGCGGCGGCCTCCGGCGTGCGTCGTTAAGGATTACACAATGAATCAGACAGAACTTCTCCATGTGAATTTCCCCCATCTGCGGGACTTAAAACCGTTTGATGCCGCCCACAGCGCAACGCCATGGCTGAACAGCCCTGACGAAAAACACACCCGTAAGCTCTGTGCTTCGGTCGAAGAGGCGGTGTTACGCAGCGGGTTACAGGACGGGATGACCGTCTCCTTCCACCACGCGTTTCGCGAAGGCGACCGGGTGATCAATACCGTCGTGGCGCTGCTTGCGCGTATGGGCTTTAAAAACCTGACGCTGGCTTCCAGCTCGCTGATGACCTGTAACGACGCGCTGATCGAACACATCGAAAGCGGCGTTATCACCCGGATTTACACTTCCGGTATGCGGGGCAAGCTGGCGGACGCTATCTCACACGGGTTGATGGCCGAGCCGGTACAAATTCACTCCCACGGCGGGCGCGTGAAGCTGTTGCAGGACGGTGAGCTGAATATCGACGTGGCGTTTCTTGGCGTGCCGTGCAGCGATGAATTTGGCAACGCCAACGGCACGCACGGGAAATCGTGCTGCGGCTCGCTGGGCTATGCAATGGTGGATGCGCATTTCGCCCGCAAGGTGGTGCTGCTGACCGAAGAACTGGTGCCGTTCCCGAATATGCCCGCCAGTCTGGTGCAGGATCAGGTGGATTACATTGTGCAGGTGGAGAGCGTGGGTGACCCGGCGAAAATCAGCGTCGGTGCGGCTCGCGTGACCAGTAATCCGCGTGAGCTGATGATTGCCCGCTACGCGGCGGATGTGATTGAACATTCAGGCTATTTCAAACCCGGTTTTTCCATGCAGACCGGCTCCGGTGCGGCGGCTACCGCCTGTACCCGCTTTATGGAGGAGAAAATGGAGCGCAGCGGCGTGAAGGCGCGCTTCGCGCTCGGGGGCATTACCGGCAGCCTGGTGGATCTGCACGAGAAAGGCCTGATCGAAAAGCTGCTTGATACCCAGTGTTTCGACGGCCAGGCCGCGGCCTCGCTGGCACGAAATCCGAATCATGTGGAGATCTCCACCAACGTTTATGCCAACCCCGGCAGCAAGGCAGCAAGCTGCGACCAGCTTGATGTGGTGATCCTCAGCGCCCTGGAAATTGACGTCGATTTTAACGTCAATGTTATTACCGGCTCTGACGGCGTAATGCGTGGGGCATCCGGCGGACATTGTGATGTGGCCGCGGCGGCAAACCTGACCATCGTGGTCGCCCCCCTGCTGCGTAGCCGTATTCCAACCGTCGTGAAGCGGGTGACCACCCGGCTGACGCCCGGGGAGAGCATCGACGTGCTGGTTACCGATCACGGCATCGCGGTTAACCCGGCACGCCCGGAAATCCGCGAACGACTGCTTGCCGCAGGCCTCAACGTTGTCGATATCAACGCGCTTTTCGAGCGGGCGATATCACTGACCGGCGTACCAAAACCCATTGAGTTTACCGACAAAATCGTCGGTGTGATCCGCTACCGCGACGGCAGCGTCATCGACACCGTTCGACAGGTGAAGGAGTAATGATGACTGTAGCGACACCCGTGCGGGCGGGTGTCAGCCTGGAGGAGCTGCTGGTGGCGAAAGAGCGCCGTGCAGCACGCCAGACTGACTGGCTCACGCACTATCAACAACCGGTGATTTCTCTCACGCTCGTCACCCCCGGGGAGATCAAAGACAGCCTGCGCTATCGCAATACGATGGGCGTGGCATTGCAGATGTGCGACCAGCTGCTGTGGGAAAACCGCTGGCAGGTGCTGGACCGCCAGGTGCTGTGGCTGCCCACCGGGCCAGAAGCAATCTGGTGCGTGGCGCATCCGGCGGCGGAAATCAAAGCGCACTGTACGGATCTGGAGCAGACTCACCCGCTCGGCAGGCTGTGGGATTTGGATGTGATCTGCCCGGCACAGGGGCATGTGGGGCGCCAGTCTTTAGGGTCACACCTCCGGCGCTGTCTGGTATGTGATGAGCCTGCCCACGCCTGTTCCCGTTCGCGTAAGCATCCTGTAGAGCAGGTGGTGGCTCGCGTGGAGAAGATGATCGATGACTGGTTTGCTCGCGACTAACCCGCAGCCATGCGATGTGCCAGGGCTCGCCGAAGAGGCGTTATGGCAGGAGCTGGCGTTGACGCCAAAGCCGGGTCTGGTGGATAAGCTCAACAACGGTGCACACCGCGATATGGACCATGCGCTGTTTGCCCGCAGTATTGCGGCTATCACCCCGTGGTTTGCGCGCTTTGCAGAGCTGGGTCATACCCATGCGGATAAACCCGCGGCAGAACAAATACGGATCATTCGCCCGATGGGCATTGCCTGTGAACAGGCAATGTACGCTGCAACATGCGGGGTGAACACGCATAAAGGCGGCATTTTTGCCCTCGGTTTGCTGTGCTTTGCCGCCGGACGTGTGAAACACGCCACGGCTGAGAGCCTCTGTAGTGAGGTGAGTCACCTCTGTCGCGGGCTGGTGGCGCGTGAGCTGGCGGCCCGCAGTGGACAGGCGACGGCAGGGGAGCGGCAGTTTCAGCAGTATGGGTTAACCGGCGCGCGGGGCGAAGCGGAAAGCGGTTTTGCTACGGTGCGTGCAGCGCTGGCGCAATGGAACGGGCACGCGCTGCATGACCTGCTGCTGCGCCTGATGGCGATGAATCAGGACAGTAACCTGGTGTCGCGCGGCGGTATGGAAGGGCTGCGCTATGTGCAGGGTTATGCGCGGTCATTACTGACGCGTGGCTGGGATCGTGATGCATTAATACAGATGGACAATGCGCTCATTGAACGGAATTTAAGCCCGGGGGGCAGTGCGGATTTATTGTCGGTAGGATGGGTGCTGGCGAAATTACCCCTCTCCTGAAAGGAGAGGGGATAATCATTAATGCGCGATAGGCTGCGCAGCGTGCGGTTCGCGTACGTGCTTGTACTTGAACAGTGCGATAAACGCGAAGAACAGTACCAATGAGTACGCGGCGAAGATAAGCCACACGGGCTGCCAGTTGGTGATGCCGTTAGTGGTGTACATCTCAACCACTTTACCGCTCACCACACCGCCCAGAATACAGCCGAAGCCGTTGGTCATCATCAGGAACATACCCTGAGCACTGGCGCGGATTTCAGGTTTCACCTCTTTTTCCACAAACACCGAACCAGAGATGTTGAAGAAGTCGAAGGCGCAGCCGTAAACAATCATCGACAGAACCAGCAGCACGGTACCGAACGGGCTTGGGTCGCCGTAGGCAAACAGACCGAAGCGCAACATCCATGCAGCGATACTGATCAGCATGACGTTCTTGATGCCGTAGCGGCTCAGGAAGAACGGGATGGTCAGGATGAACAGCGTCTCAGAGATCTGAGAGATGGACATCATCACTGACGCATGTTCAACGATAAAGCTGCCAGAGAACAGCGGGTTATTGTCGAAGCTGTGCAGGAAGGTGTTGCCGAACATGTTGGTGATCTGCAGTTCCGCACCCAGCAGCATGGAGAAGATAAAGAAGATCGCCATGCGTTTGTTTTTAAACAGCGCAAAGGCGTCCAGACCGAGCATGGTGCTCCAGCTCTGGTTTTTCTGCTGGTTAGACACCGGAATATGCGGCAGGGTCAGGGTGAACAGCGCCAGCACCACGGAGAGTGCCGCCCCGATGTAGAGCTGCATATGGCTCAGTTCGAAGCCTGCGAAGCTCACGCCCCACATTGCCATGATAAAGCCGATGGTGCCCCAGATACGGATTGGTGGGAAATCGGTGACGATTTCCATACCGGCAGATTTCAGGCGGTAGTAGGAGATGGTGTTGATCAGGCCAAGCGTTGGCATGTAGGCCAGCGAGTTAAACAGGATCACCATGAACATCGCCCCCGGCGTGGTGACCTGGGCTGCCATAAACAGCGTCCCCGCACCCACCAGATGGCAAAGCATGTACAGCCATTTCGCACTTAACCATTTATCCGCCACGATACCCAGCAGCGTTGGCATAAAGACAGCCGCAATGCCGAGCGAGCTGTAGACGGCACCGATAGACGCACCATCGAACTTGAGCGTCACAAACATATAGGAGCCGAGTGTAGTCAGCCAGCTACCCCACAGGCAGAACTGCAGAAACGACAATATTTTAAGCTGCAGCTTAAGGTTCATGTTACTTTCCTCACAAGTGAGCGGGAGATATGTTGTTATAGGAACATTCAGGGTTGTTATTTGATGCAATTCTATCAGCAGGCGAGGTTATGTTTTGTTACCTCCCGCAAAAAAATGCAATCCACATTAATTTGCAGTTTGGATTGTGATGCAAATAACATTTTCGTATGGGTGGGGCGGGGAGGGCGCGGTCTGATGCCCTCACCCTGGCCCTCTCCCACAGGAAGAGGGCAGGGTAAAGGGTTTAGCGTCGACGGTAGTTTTTTTGCGCCGTGTTCACTTTATACAGATAACGACGCGATTCCGCAGACGGGTGTCGGGTGGTAAGCGTTGAATAGACATCCCCCGGCGCCATACTGTTGATGATATTCGCCGCCTGCACTTTGTCACTCGAGAAGACGCGCAGGACGCTGCCCGCACCGCCGTTATACGCGGTGATCACCGCATAGCGACGTGATGTTGGGTTATCAATCCCCCCCAGGTAGACATTGTTGAGCATCGCCAGGTAGGCGGTGCCGGTATCAATGTTGCTTTGTGGATCGAACAGATAACTGCGGCTCGGCGTACCGGATTTACCCTGAGCGCGGAAGACGTCTTTACCTGCGCTGTGCTGCACGACCTGCATCAGTCCCAGCGCGTCGGAACGGCTTACCGCGTACGGGTTAAACGACGATTCGGTCTGCATGATCGCCAGGATCAGCGACTCATCCACGCCGTACTTACGCGAGGCCTGACGCACCATGCCAATGTACTTATGCGCACGTTTGTCGAGGTGGTTCGGCACGAGGTTAATGGTGACGCTGTAGATGATCTTCAGGCCGTTAGAGCGGCTTTTCAGGCGCGTCTGCAGCAGATAATCGGCAAATTTTGTGGCACGCCCTTCCCAGCGGATGGCCTGTCCGGTCTGATCGACAACCTGGCCGTACAGGAACGGTTCTTTGGAGATGGTGATGTCATCGGCGTCGGAGTAGAGATCGATTGAGCCTGGATCATCACCCATCAGTAAGGTTTTCACGATCGCCTGACGTAACCGTGCGGCAGGTTCGGTGCCTGCGATGGTTTCAACCGTGATAGTCCCCTCATCAAAGTTGATGTGGCTACGGGTCTGATAGGCGTCGGTGTACTTAACGTAGTCCTTAGGTCCGGCAATAAGAACTTCGTTAAATCCCCATATATTTTCGATGTTATGGGCAAACTGCCCCATCAAAATGTCAAAACCGTTGGTGTCCTTTATCCAGGCTTCGTTGTAATCATCGCCTTTTTTGGAAGAACAAGAGACAAGCAACGGCGCAACAAGGGCTAGCGCTAAAAATTTTTTCATCATTCCGGGAGTGCGTGTTGTGTTTGCTTGTACGGCGGAGTTGCCCCCGCACGCTGTTATTTTTCCGGCGGCGTATAGCCTTCGATGTGGACGTCTTTGCCTTCGAACAGGAAGTTCACCATCTCCTGCTCAAGCAGTTTGCGGTGCTCCGGGTTCATCATGCTGAGTTTCTTCTCGTTGATCAGCATGGTCTGTTTTTTCTGCCACTGTCCCCAGGCTTCTTTGGAAATTTCGTTATAGATGCGCTTACCCAGTTCGCCCGGATAAAGCTGGAAATCCTGGCCTTCAGCGTCACGCTGCAGGAAAGTACAAAAAATAGTTCTGGCCATACTCATTCCTCTGTTGGTGGCTGATGCTAAACCATTGCACCGGCACGTAATTGCTGTAACAGGCGCTCCACGGGAGCCGCCAGCCCGACTGATGGCGGTTGCGCTAAGTTATACCAGAGAGCCGTTCCTTCATCCATGCAGGCGGTGATTGAGGACACGGGAAGCCACATCGGTACAATATCCAGATGGAAATGGCTAAAGGTATGACGAAACGCGGTCAGCTGCGTCAGGTTATCGGCAGCGATGCCGCGCTGTTTAAGCCATTCCCGTAACAATTCTTCATTTTCAAACTGTGGGAAGCAGTATAGACCACCCCACAGGCCGCTCGGCGGCCGCTGCGCCAGAAAGACCCCATCGCCATGCTGCATCAACAGCATGTAGCCGGTGCGCTCTGGCAGTGTCTGCTTTGGTTTTTTGCCCGGATACTGCGCCCATGCGTGGTTCGCATAAGCCACGCAGAGATTATTGACCGGGCAAAGTTCGCATTTCGGTTTTGATCGCGTGCAGACCATGGCCCCCAGGTCCATCATCGCCTGGTTAAAGCGCTCCACGCCTTTTGCCGGGGTAACCGCTTCGCTGATCTCCCACAGCCGTTTTTCGACCTCTTTTTTTCCCGGCCAGCCGTCAACGGCATAGCATCGTGCGAGGACGCGCTTCACGTTGCCGTCGAGGATCGGGAAATGTTTACCTAAAGACAGGGAGAGGATTGCGCCAGCGGTTGAACGTCCGACGCCGGGCAAATCAGCCACTTCATCGAAGGTTTCCGGAAATGTGCCGTGGTGTCGGGTCGCCACCTGCTGCGCGGCTTTATGCAAATTGCGCGCACGGGCGTAGTAACCGAGACCGGTCCACAGGTGCAGCACCTCGTCTAATGGCGCATTGGCCAGGTCGGTCACCGTTGGGAAACGTGCCATAAAGCGCTCGAAGTAAGGAATCACCGTGGCGACCTGCGTTTGTTGCAACATCACTTCGGAGAGCCATACTTTGTAAGGCGTTTTTTCAATTTGCCAGGGCAGGGTTTTACGCCCGTATTTGTCGTACCAGTCCAGCACCTGGGCTGAAAATTGAGAGGCTTGCATGGTCATCGATTCGCATAATCAGGGACGCCGATTGCAGCACAGCGTCAATCTGCTGTAAACCGGATCTTTCCCATGCTTGCATAGAAGCCTTAACTTTGGATAATGCCCGTTTCCCGAACATTCTCACAAGCAGACAACTCTTTTATGAAAAACGACGTCATTTCACCGGAATTTGATGAAAACGGTCGCCCGCTGCGCCGTATTCGCAGCTTTGTCCGCCGTCAGGGTCGCCTGACCAAAGGGCAGCAACATGCGCTGGACAACTACTGGCCGGTGATGGGCGTTGAGTTCAGCGAGCAGCCTCTGGACTTTACCGAGCTGTTTGGCCGCGACGCGCCGGTAACACTGGAGATTGGCTTCGGTATGGGGTCTTCACTGGTTACCATGGCCCACGCGCGCCCGGAGCAAAATTTCCTCGGCATTGAGGTGCACTCGCCAGGCGTAGGCGCATGTCTGGCAACGGCTCATGAAGAGGGCGTTGAGAACCTGCGCGTTATGTGTCACGACGCGGTTGAAGTGCTGCACAAAATGATTCCTGACAATTCTTTGACCATGGTTCAGCTCTTTTTCCCTGACCCGTGGCACAAAGCACGGCATAATAAACGCCGTATCGTTCAGGCGCCGTTTGCTGAGCTGGTAAAAAGTAAGCTGAAACTGGGCGGTGTCTTCCATATGGCGACCGACTGGGAACCTTATGCGGAACATATGCTGGAAGTCATGTCGTCTCTGGACGGGTATAAAAACCAGTCTGCAAGCAACGACTATGTACCGCGTCCGGATTCACGTCCGGTGACAAAATTTGAACAGCGTGGCCATCGTCTTGGTCACGGCGTATGGGACTTAATGTTCGAGAGGGTGAAATAATGGCAAAGAATCGTAGCCGTCGTCTGCGTAAAAAAATGCACATCGAAGAATTCCAGGAAGTGGGCTTCTCCGTTGCGTGGCGTTTCCCGGAAGGCACCAGCGTAGACCAGATCGATCAGGACGTAGATGCGTTCATTAATGAAGTGATCGAGCCAAACAAGCTGGCCTTTGATGGTAGCGGTTACCTGGCATGGGAAGGTCTGATCTGCACCCAGGAAGTCGGTAAATGCACCGAAGAACATCAGGCGCTTGTACGCAAATGGCTTGAAGACCACAAACTGGAAGATGTCCGCGTCAGCGAACTTTTTGATGTTTGGTGGGACTAATTAAGCAGTAAGGGGCCAGCATTAGCTGGCCCATTTTGTCTGAGGGAGTGTTTAAGATGCGCAAAACGTTGCTGGCTGTTGCCTTAATGGCAACCGGATTCACCGCTCATGCGGAGTATAAATGTAGCGTCACCCCGCGTGATGACGTGGTGTTAAGCCCGCAAACCGTGCAGGTCAAAGGCGAGAACGGTCATCTGGTGATTACGCCGGACGGGAACGTCACATTTAACGGTAAACAGTACAACCTGACCCCCGCTCAGCGTGAGCAGGCGAAAGACTACCAGGCCGATTTGCGTACCGCGCTGCCGTGGATTGATGAAGGTGCCCTGACGCGCGTAGAGAAGAGCCGCGTTGCGCTGGATAAGATCATCACCAAAGAGGTGGGAGAGAGCAGTAACATGCGCACCCGCCTGACGAAGCTCGACAAACAGCTGAAAGAGCAGATGAACCGCATTATTGAGCATCGCTCCGACGGCCTGACGTTCCATTACAAGGCAATCGATCAGGTTCGTGCCGACGGTCAGCAGCTGGTGAACCAGGCAATGGGTGGCATCCTGCAGGACAGCATTAACGAGATGGGGGCTAAAGCGGTGCTGAAAGGCGGCGGTAACCCACTGCAGGGCGTGCTCGGTAGCCTGGGCGGTCTGCAGACCTCAATTCAGAACGAGTGGAAGAACCAGGAAGACGATTTCCAGCAGTTCGGCAAAGACGTTTGTAAACGCGTGGTGTCGCTGGAAGATAGCCGCAAGGCGCTGGTGGGAACGCTGAAGTAATTTCCCCTCACCCTAACCCTCTCCCCAAAGGGGCGAGGGGATGGTTTGCTCCCTTTCCCTTTTAGAGAGAGGGCCGGGGTGAGGGTTGCAGCATTTGCAGTGTTTCAAGGATCTTTTCTAACACCGCTTCTTCGTTATTCCAGAGTTCGTTGTTCCAAAATCGAATGACATACCAGCCTTTCTCGTTAAGCCAGCACGTTCTTTGACGATCGTATTCCTGCTTTTCATCATGTTGCCCGCCATCCAGTTCAATAGCCAGATGAGCCGCACAGCAGGCGAAATGCAGAATGTAGTGATCTACAGGATGTGGTCGACGAAATTTATAATTTTCGAAGCGGCGGCTGCGCAGTAGATACCAAAGCCGTCTTTCTTCTTTTGTCAGCTCCCGTCTGAGCTGTTTTGCATCAGTACGAGTAATATCCATCCCCACACTCTGCCAGCCTTTCCCTCAGCCGGCAGAATGGGGTGCAAAATCCTGAATCAGCCTTCAGGAATCTTCTGCGAGGAACAACTCAAGCAGGGAGTTTAAAAACAGTTTGCCGTGCTCGGTGATCTGCCAGTAATCCTCACACTCGGTGAGATATCCCTGCGCCAGCGCCTCGTCAATCTGCGGACGAATCGTGGCTTCCGGCAATCCGGTATAACGCGCAAACTCCGCACGTGGTGCGGGTTCCAGCAAGCGGAAGCGGTTCATAAAGAACTCAAACGGTTTATCCGCCGCCTCAACATCATGCTGACGTTCAAGGTAGCGGCCTTCCATGTAACCACGCGGATGACGCGTTTTGGCGGTACGCAGGATGCGCCCGTCAGGGAAGGTCACTTTACCGTGTGCGCCACAGCCAATCCCCAGATAATCACCAAAGCGCCAGTAGTTCAGGTTGTGCTGACACTGGTAACCCGGCTTCGCGTATGCGGAGGTTTCGTATTGCTGATAACCTGCCGCGGTCAAAAGCTGATGACCTTGCTCAAAGATATCCCACAGGGCGTCATCATCCGGCAGCACCGGCGGACGGGAACCAAACAGCGTGTTTGGCTCAATAGTCAGCTGATACCAGGAGAGATGCGGTGGGTTAAGCGCGATCGCCTGACGCAGATCGTCCAGCGCTTCCTCCAGCGACTGGTCCGGCAGACCGTGCATCAAATCCAGGTTAAAGCTGCGCAGGCCTAATCCAGTGGCCAGGTTTGCCGCGCGCTTTGCCTCTTCCGGGCCGTGAATGCGTCCCAGACGTTTCAGCTTCGGCTCGCTAAAGCTCTGGACACCGATCGAGATGCGGTTTACGCCTGCACGTTGATAATCGACAAAACGGTCGGCTTCAACGGTGCCGGGGTTGGCTTCCATTGTTATTTCAGCATCCGCGGCCAGGTTCAGGCGCGCACGCACGCCGTCCAGCAGCGTTTGCATCGCCGGGCCAGAAAGCAGGCTCGGCGTACCGCCACCAATGAAAATGGTCTTAACTTCACGTCCCTGTGCGTAAGGTACATCGGCATCCAGGTCGGCCAGCAGATGCGCAACGTAGTCATCATGCGGCACTTCACCTTTCAGCGCGTGCGAGTTGAAATCGCAGTACGGGCATTTCTGCACGCACCACGGGATGTGAATATAAAGACTCAGAGGTGGCAAATTAGCCATTACGCAGTGCTTCCAGTAACAGTTTCAGGGCGCGTCCACGGTGGGAAATCGCGCTTTTCTCTTCGCGGGACAGTTCCGCAGCGGTTTTGCCCTCAGACGGGACAAAGAAAATCGGGTCGTAGCCAAAGCCACCACTGCCTGCCGCTTCACGGGTAATCACCCCCGGCCAGCTGCCGTGGCAGACGACTGGCGTAGGGTCTTCGGCATGACGCAGATAGACCAGTACGCAGTGGAACTGAGCCTGGCGTTTATCATCTGGCACGTCTTTCAACGCGACAAGCAGCTTTTCCAGATTCTGCTGGTCGGTGGCATCGACGCCTGAATAGCGTGCGGAGTAGATACCCGGCGCACCGCCAAGGGCATCTACCGCCAGACCGGAGTCGTCGGCAATCGCGGGCAAACCGGTAATCTGTGCGGCATGGCGCGCTTTCAGGATCGCGTTTTCGATAAACGTCAGCCCTGTCTCTTCGGCGGAATCCACACCCAGTTCGGTCTGTGCAACGACATCCAGTCCAAAATCATTTAATAGCGAGGCCAGCTCGCGCACTTTACCGGCGTTACCGGTAGCGAGAACAACTTTCTGCATTGTTTAATCCTGCTCTGTCAGCGCCGCGACTTCCGTCGGGATAGATTGCGGGTTGAGAATTTTTACCTGTTTATGCCGCCCAAGTTCACCTTTCTCGATGATCACCTGGCTTTTGGCGACACGAAACTGTTTTGCCAGATATTTGGTCAGATGCGCATTCGCCTGGCCATCAACCGGTGGGGCAGTGATGGCGACTTTTAGCTCGTCGCCATGCAGTCCAACAATACTGTCACGGCTGGCTTTAGGCTGAATATACAGCCGTAAAACCAGCCCGTCAGCGCAAGTGCTCACTGCACTCATAGCGCCATCCATAGCCCCGGCAGCAGCATATCGCCCGTGGACTGTAACAGCTCAGCGATCCCCATATTCACGACGTACAGCAGCAGAACCAGGATCATCGGAGAGAAATCGATGCCGCCCATAGACGGAAGCAGGTTACGGATTGGACGCAGCAGCGGCTCAGCCAGCTGAATTAACGCGTACTCCACCGGACTACGGCCCTGGCTTACCCAGCTCATGATCGCCATGACCAGCAGCACCCAGAAGATCAGCAGACCGACGGTTTTTATCAGAATCAGTACGGCGGCAATCCAGATTATCGGCTGGAAGGTGATAACCATAAACAGCACAATCGCTTTGATAACGCTCAGAATAAACGCGACCAGCAGAGAAGCACTGTCAATGGGGCCCATCGCCGGAATGACGCGACGCAGCGGTCCTACGATAGGTTGCGTGATTTTCACGACAAACTGCGAGAACGGATTGTAAAAATCACAGCGGGCCCACTGCATCCAGACGCGCAGTAACAGCGCCATCGTATACAGCTCAATGACCGTTGAAAGCAGGAAAGTCAACGTCTTCATGGCGTTCCTCAGGTTTCCTTATTATTGGGTGTAATCGCGCGCACCGAAAATTGCCGTGCCGATGCGTACCATAGTGCTGCCTGCCGCGATGGCGGCTTCCATATCATCCGACATGCCCAGAGAAAGCGTGTCTACCGTTTCATAGCGCGCTTTAAGCGCCTCAAATGCTACAGCCATTTGCTGTGCCACGGCAAACTGCCTTTCATAACTTGACTCCGGTGCCGGGATGGCCATTAACCCGCGCAGGGTTAAGCGCGGCAGTGCCACGACGTCTGCTGCCAGCGCATCCAGTTCTTCCAGCGCAATACCGGACTTGCTGTTTTCGTCACTGATGTTGACCTGAATCAGCACATTCAGCGGCGGTAACGCTTCAGGGCGCTGGTCGTTCAGACGCGAAGCAATACGCAAACGGTCAATGGTATGGCACCAGTCGAAATGTTCAGCGACCAGACGGCTTTTGTTCGACTGCAAGGGGCCAATAAAGTGCCATTGCAGATCCGTCTTCCCCTGTTCCTGGAAGAAGCGAATTTTATCCACGCCCTCCTGCACGTAGTTTTCACCAAACGCATGCTGACCCGCCTCAATCGCATCTGCGATGGCGCTCGCAGGCTTGGTTTTACTCACTGCAAGTAACGTAATTTCTTCTGAAGCACGGCCGCAACGTGTTGCTGCAGCTGAGATTTTGTCCCGGACCTGTGCCAGGTTGTGCGCAATGTCGTTCATTTTCCGAGGAGTATTGTATGGATGTGGAAGAAATTGTGGCCCTTAGTGTAAAGCATAATGTCTCCGATCTACACCTGTGCAGTGATTCGCCACCGCGCTGGCGCAGATCAGGTCGTCTTGAACCCGCGCCGTTTCCGCCGCCCGAAGTCGATACGTTATTAAAAGCGTGGCTCAACGATGAACAGCAGGGAACGTGGTGGGCAAACGGGCAGGTGGATTTTGCCGTCACCCTGGCGGGCAACCAGCGCCTGCGCGGAAGCGCGTTTAAACAGACAAGCGGCGTCTCAATGACGCTGCGGCTGTTGCCCGGGGTCTGCCCGCAACTCCCCGCGTTGGGGGTGCCACGGGTTGTTCCTGAGCTGTTATCCAGTGACAACGGGTTGATCCTGGTCACCGGGGCAACCGGCAGCGGTAAGTCCACTACGCTGGCAGCGATGGTGGATTTTCTTAATCACCATACTGACGGGCATATTCTGACGCTCGAAGACCCGGTGGAGTTTCTGTACCAGAGCGAACGGTGCCTGATCCAGCAGCGCGAGATTGGCCAACACAGCCCGTCATTTGCCGACGCGCTGCGCGGGGCGTTACGCCAGGATCCTGATGTCATACTGCTGGGTGAGCTGCGCGACAGTGAAACAATCCGCCTCGCGCTGACGGCGGCAGAAACCGGACATCTGGTGCTCGCGACACTGCATACCCGCGGGGCAGCGCAGGCGATTGAGCGGCTGGTCGATACGTTTCCGGCGCAGGAGAAAGATCCGGTGCGCAATCAGCTGGCCGGCAGCCTGCGGGCGGTGCTGGCACAAAAGCTCCTCCCCGATGCGCAGGGCGGGCGCGTGGCGCTTTATGAGCTGCTGGTGAATACTCCGGCGGCGGCGAATCTCATTCGCGAAGGAAAAACGTGGCAATTGCCCGGTATTATTCAAACCGGCCAGCAGGCGGGGATGCAGAACTTTGACCAGAGCCTGGCTGAAAGACGGGCGCAGGGGCAACTCCAGGCCCCGGCGCTCAATAACCCTGTTCGAAATAGCTTTCGAGAATGATGACAGCAGACGCGGAGTCAACACTGCCTTTGTTGAGAGCCCTGAAGCCGCCGTGTTCAAAAAGACCTGCACGTGCTTCAACGGTGCTCAGACGCTCGTCGTGGAGCTTCACGGAGACGCCAAAGCGGCCATGGATTTTATTGGCGAACTTACGCGCTCGGGCGGTAAGCGGTTGTTCAGTGCCATCCATGTTCAGCGGTAACCCAACGATGACGTCATCCGGCTGCCACTCTTTTAGCAGGCGCTCGATGAGGTTCCAGTCCGGGGTGCCGTCACTGGCCTTCAGGGCCGTGAGCGGGCGTGCGGTACCCGTGATTCGCTGACCCACGGCGACGCCTATGCTTTTGGTGCCAAAATCGAAGGCCAGAAGTGTTCCGCTCATCAGGCATGCCCCGCTACGCCAGGCATAGTCAGGATATCAATGCCGATCAGTTTCGCGGCGTCACGCCAGCGATCGGCAATAGGGGTTTTAAACAGAATGTTCATGTCCGCAGGCGCGGTCAGCCAGGCGTTATCGAGGATCTCTTGCTCAAGCTGTCCTTTCTCCCAGGAGGAGTAGCCCAGGGCCACCAGCACTTCCGACGGCTGCTCAGCGGTACCCAGCGTTTCGAGCACGTCGCGAGAGGTCGTAATGACGGTGTTGTCAGAGATGCGAATACTGGAAGAGAAGACCGGCGGCGTATGCAGGATAAAACCGCGATCCTCTGCGAGTGGCCCGCCCAGCATCACCGGTTTATCAAGCCTGATTTCCGGCAGACGCTCTTCAGCCGAAATTTTCAGCTTGTCCAGAATCCCTTCAACCTGCAGGTTTTCCAGCGGTTTGTTGATGATAATGCCCATCGCGCCGTCTTCATTGTATTCACAAATATAAACCACGGCGCGGCGAAAAATCGGATCCTGGAGAGCAGGCATGGCAATAAGAAAGTGATGCTGTAAATTCATTGTCAGAGGTACTGTTTCCTGGTTTAAAAAGCGACAGCCCCAGTATGCGGACAAACCGGGGTGCTGTCACTAATAGTATTGAAAGGTTATTTCTGTAAACGTTTCTCGATGGCGTCCATCAGCATTCCGGTGATCGAAATCGGGAATTCCGCTTCGATTTCACGAATACAGGTTGGGCTGGTCACGTTCACTTCGGTCAGACGATCGCCGATGATATCCAGGCCGACAAAAATCAGGCCCTTGGCTTTCAGTGTCGGGCCAACGCGGCGGGCAATTTCCCAGTCGCTTTCACTTAACGGGCGCGGCTCACCGCGGCCACCGGCCGCCAGGTTACCGCGGGTTTCGCCGCCCTGCGGGATACGCGCGAGGCAATACGGTACCGGTTCACCATCCACCACCAGAACGCGTTTATCGCCATCTTTAATGGCCGGGAGGTAGTTTTGTGCCATGCAGTAACGCGTGCCCAGCTCGGTCAGCGTTTCGGCAATCACCCCAATATTCGGGTCGCTCTCCTTCACGCGGAAAATAGATGCGCCACCCATGCCGTCCAGCGGTTTCATGATGATGTCGCCGTGTTTCTGCCAGAACGCTTTCAGCTGTGCCTTGTTGCGGGTCACCAGCGTTTCAGGCGTCAGGTCAGAGAACCATGCAGTGTAGAGCTTCTCGTTACAGTCGCGCAGGCTCTGCGGTTTGTTGACGATCAGCGTTCCTTTCTCTTCCGCGCGCTCAAGGATATAGGTGCAGTAGATGTATTCGGTGTCGAACGGAGGATCTTTACGCATCAGAATGACATTGAGGTCGGCAAGGGCAATATCCTGCTCGGTGCCGAATTCATACCATTTGTCGTAATTCTGCTCGACGTTAACGATGCGGGTACGTGCGCGGGCTTCACCGTTGATCAGGTAAAGATCGTTCATCTCCATGTAGTGGAGTTCATAGCCGCGACGCTGCGCTTCCAGCAGCATCGCGAAGCTGGAATCTTTCTTGATGTTAATGTTTGCGATGGGATCCATCACGATGCCGAGCTTGATCATTTTCATCTCCGTTAAAAGCCTGAGGGCTCAGGCTTAGCGTTAACCCAGATCGCCAAAACGCACCTGTAGCGCGGTAATGGCTGTGAGTGCCGTTGTCTCAGTACGCAGAACGCGAGGTCCCAACAGAATATCAGTAAACTGGTAACGCGCCGTCATGGCAATTTCGTCAGCGGACAAGCCGCCTTCCGGACCAATCAGCAGGCGAACACGTTCAACGGGTAGCGGCAGCGTATTAATGCTGGCGCTGGCGCGTGGATGGAGATTGAGCTTCAGCCCACTTTCCTCTTCAGCACACCAGTCCTCCAGATCCATCGCCGGGCGGATCTCCGGAATACGGTTGCGGCCACTCTGTTCACAGGCAGCAATGGCAATTTTCTGCCACTGCTGGATCTTTTTATTCAGACGTTCCGCATCCAGTTTAACGCCACAGCGCTCAGAAAAAAGTGGCGTAATGAGGCTTACACCCAGTTCAATGGATTTCTGGATGGTGAACTCCATCTTTTCTCCGCGCGACATCACCTGTCCCAGGTGTATGTGCAGCGGAGATTCACGGTCATCCACTTCGCCGCGCAATATCGTTACATGCACGCTTTTTTTATCAGCACGCGTAATTTCCGCGTCGAAAACCTGATTAGAACCATCAAACAGCTGAATAGCTTGTCCTGCTCCCATGCGCAGTACGCGACCAACATGGTTGGCGGCATCGTCAGAGAGGGCAATTTCGCGGCCGACGGTAATCAGCTCAGGGTGGTAGATGCGAGGAATGCGCATAGTCAGAAATTCCATATGTCATGCGGTGTAAGCGAATTGCCGCTAGTGTAGGTTAGCTCTTTTGCGCCTGGCAAGCCCGCTGGACGTAAGGGTTGTGATTACCCTGAACTTTCGCGATGCGCGCGTCACGCTGGCATTCCCATTCCGTCACCGGATATTGCTTGTCCCATGCGTTGAACAGCTGCGTCTGCTGGCGGGAAAGGTTGAGGTCGTAACGGTCACGCATATAGAAATAGGTGCGGGCGATACTGCCGCGCGCGCGGGCCGGGGGCTCAGCGACTTTCTCTTTAAAATCAACTTTCATGCCGCACTGGCCGTACTGACCCTCTCCGCCGTTCCACTGGCTGTACATAAAGTTGCCGCGATCGCCATTCACCTCGCCAACCGCGGGTTGCAGGTTGTGCATATCGCTTTCCATCTGGCGATAGACCGGATCTTTGGCGCAATTTTTACGACCGCCATCCTGCCAGCACTGACGCTGGTGGCCAAACTGCCATGCCGGCACCACATGTTCCCACTCGATGCGGCTGGCGCGGTTTTCATTCTTACGCACTTTATAGCCGCAGGATTCGAGATCAACGATCCCTTTTTTACCCTGCCAGTTAATCTTACAACCGCAATAAAAATCACCGGGAACATCCGCGTTGACCTTTACGCCTGCCGCTTTTGCCTGGGAGAAACTGTTAATACCGTCGGCCAGAGCCTGGCCGGAGAGTGCTGTCGCCAGAAAAGCGACCGCGAGAGAAAAATTACGGGACATCTTACACTCCGTGTCAAAACGAGCCCGCAACGTAACGAATGTTGTTCCTGTATGCAATCAGTCAGATCAGGAAAGTTTCTGAAAGTTCAGTTGGTTATTCCGCGACCAGCGGTTCACCACATTTGACGCAACGGTAGGTGGCCTCGCCGCGCACCACGCGATTATGACGGCGAACGGTAAGTTGATGCTGCTGACACTGGCAGCGGTAGGGGAAGGTATTGCGGCGTACCGACTCAAGTTCAAACTGATGGGTTCTGCGTGCCGGAACGCCCAGCACGGCTTCCATCATCCACTTCCACTCTTTGCCGTGGGGTGCCACGCGGCCAAAGTGTTTCCATACCAGCAGGTGCGCCAGCTCGTGCGGCACCACTTCCTCAATAAACGCCTGCTGATTTTCCAGCATCAGCACCGGGTTCAGACGGATCTCATAGGATTCGAGCCACGCCGTGCCCGCCGCCGTGCCACGCTGTTGGTAGACGAGTTTCGGCTCAGGGTAATTCCGGCCGAGTTTCAGGTTGGCCTGGGCGAGTTTTTCCCGCAGGCTGCGCATAACGGCTTGCTGAAGGGCGATGGGGAGACGGGGTGCTTTCATAGGGGCAGAGCATAAAGCGCGAAGCGGGGAGGTGCAAGAGGCACCTCCCGCCAGAGAATTAGTCGTGTGCGCCAATCTCGCGCAGTGGACGACCTTTCATCAGGTTACGTTCAATATGTTCCAGTGACACGTGTTTGGTTTCAGGAACCAGCCACAGCGTCAGAACAATAAAGAAGATGTTCAGGCCGGAGTAGACCCAGAAGGTGTTCGCGTTGCCCAGCGTATTGAGCATGGTCAGGAACGTCGCACCGACAATCATGTTGGCAATCCAGTTGGTCGCGGTGGAGCAGGTGATACCGAAATCACGCCCTTTCAGCGGCTGGATTTCAGAGCACAGCACCCAAATCAGCGGACCGGCGCTCATCGCAAACCCGACGATAAACATCAGCAACATCCCCACAGCGAAATACTGGGCGGTTGGAGAGTGAATCCCCACGTGCATCATCGTGCCGAGAACCCCCATACCGGCGGCCATCACCAGGAAGCCCAGCGTCAGGGTTGGCTTACGGCCCCAGCGGTCCACCAGACCGATAGCGATAAAGGTCGCCAGAACGTTGGTCAGCCCAACGATGACGGTCCCCCACATCTGCTCGGTGGTATTGGAATACCCCGCCAGTTCAAAGATTTTTGGTGCGTAGTACATGATGACGTTCATCCCGGTGAACTGCTGCATCACCTGCAGGAGCACGCCCAGGAATACCGCACGACGGAAGTTGCTGTTCTCTTTAAACAGCGCCCAGCCTGACTGTTTTACCTTCAGGCTCTCGCGGATCTCTTCCAGTTCGTTTTTGGCTTCCGCGCTGGTATCGCGCAGTCGCAGCAGCACGCGCTCGGCATCGACGAAACGACGCTTCGCTGCAAACCAGCGTGGGCTGTCCGGCAGGAAGAAAACGCCAATCAGCAGCAGAATGGCAGGGATAATGATCACGCCAAGCATCCAGCGCCATGCGCCGCTGTAGCTGAACGCGGTATCGGAAAGGTAAGCCCCGAGGATGCCTATGGTGATCATCAGCTGGTACATCGAAATCATGCTGCCACGGATTTTCTCGGGTGCGATTTCAGAGAGATAGAGTGGGGCGGTATACGACGCCACACCCACGGCCAAACCAAGCAGCACGCGAGAAAGCAGCAATACCTCAACGTTTGGAGCCGCTGCTGAGAAGAGCGAACCTGCAACAAACAGGATTGCACCGATCATCAGGCTCTTTTTGCGGCCCAGCCTGAAAGAGAGCCAGCCGCTGCCCACGGCACCCACGGCCGCACCAAACATCATGGAACTTACTACCCACTCCTGGGTGTGAGCGCTTATCTGGAACTCTTCAGTGATAAAGGGTAACGCACCGGCAATCACGCCAATGTCCAGACCAAAAAGTAATCCTGCCAGGGCGGCGAGGAAGCAGACGAAAAATGTCATCGCCTTATTGGACGTACGCCCCTGTTTTTTATTGTCAGGCATTATGCCCTCCAGTTGGGTTATCAGTTTTATCGATGTTAAGGGTAAGTGAGCAACCCGTATAAATATGTGAGATAAATCACATTGGTGTAATCGGTTACACTGATGTGCAACCGTAAATAAAATTAAAGCTTTGAAAATATAGAGGTAAATTAGTTGATGCGCATCGCGTTTGAATGAATTTCAGACTTAACTGAAAGGAAATGTAACAGCATAAGACATGCGATCATGCAAAGAGATTATTCTGAAAGCGAGGTATATCGGGTGGGGTGTAATCGGTTTCACGCAAAGCGCAATGTCAGGCTATCTGGCTGACAAAAGCAAAAGACCAGCACGAGGCTGGCCTTTTTTAACATTCGCTGTCAGTTGATTATTTCAGACCGGCAGCTTCACGCAGCAGAGCGGCTTTGTCGGTTTTTTCCCATGGGAAATGTTCACGACCAAAGTGACCGTATGCAGCGGTTTCTTTGTAGATTGGGTGCAGCAGATCCAGCATCTGAATCAGACCGTATGGGCGCAGGTCGAAGAACTCGCGCACCAGCAGTGTCAGTTGCTCGGATGGCACTTTCTCGGTACCAAAGGTTTCAACCATGATGGAGGTCGGTTCAGCCACGCCGATAGCGTAGGAAACCTGAATCTCACAGCGGTCAGCCAGGCCAGCAGCAACGATGTTTTTCGCAACATAACGCGCAGCGTACGCAGCAGAACGGTCAACTTTAGACGGGTCTTTACCGGAGAAGGCACCGCCACCGTGACGTGCCATGCCGCCGTAGGTATCAACGATGATTTTACGGCCGGTCAGACCGCAGTCACCCATTGGGCCGCCGATAACAAAGCGTCCGGTTGGGTTGATGAAGTATTTGGTTGCGGAGCTCAGCCATTCAGTTGGCAGAACCGGCTTGATGATCTCTTCCATCACTGCTTCCTGCAGGGATTTCTGGTCGATCTCTTCGGAATGCTGAGTAGACAGAACGACCGCGTCAATACCGACGATTTTGCCGTCGTCGTACTGGAAGGTCACCTGGCTTTTCGCATCAGGACGCAGCCATGGTAGGGTGCCATTCTTGCGCACTTCAGCCTGACGCTGCACCAGACGGTGTGCGTAGGTCACTGGCGCTGGCATCAGCACGTCAGTTTCGTTGGTTGCATAACCAAACATCAGGCCCTGGTCGCCCGCGCCCTGTTCCAGCGGATCGGCACGGTCAACGCCCTGGTTGATGTCCGGAGACTGTTTGCCAATTGCGCTCAGTACCGCGCAAGAGTTGGCATCAAAGCCCATATCAGAATGGACATAACCGATCTCACGAACCGTGTTACGGGTGATCTCTTCGATATCCACCCATGCGCTGGTGGTGATCTCACCGCCAACCAGAACCATGCCGGTTTTAACGTAGGTTTCACACGCGACGCGCGCTTTTGGATCCTGCGTCAGGATCGCATCAAGCACCGCATCGGAGATTTGGTCAGCAATTTTATCTGGATGTCCTTCTGATACGGACTCGGACGTAAACAGGTGTTTTGCCATGTTTTATTTCACCTAAAAGGAATTTGTTTAGCTCAAGCTGCTGTGTGGAATAGCCAAAGGAGATAATTCTACCAAGGCCTGCAGGTTAATGACACTGGCAGTCTGAGTGTTAATCAGTATGGATGGATTAACATCTGGATGGCTATTTTAGGTCAGTTCTTCGCCCGATTTCCAGTTTTTTTTGACTAACCTCTCACTGAGTTGAATTCGCTGCTGGAAATTTTTCCTGACGGCGCTGGCAACCCGCGCATTTATCTTTTGCAATTTACCCCTGTTCTCGGTATAAAACGCGGCGCGCGGCTCATACCAATAAGCGCTCGATGAACTCATCGTGTCGCCACTTCCAGCCGGGTTAAGCAGTGAACTTTTAGCTTTGGCTTGTGGTCCGTTTCAGCAGGAGCGGCCGTGGAGGTGATACGAGATAATGAACCAGTGTTTTCCGCTAATTCAGCGCAGCCGTTCTGGCGCGTATTTGATTCCCGCAACCCGCATTTCTAATCTGCAAACCTGCCGATGTTATACCCATCTCGGGGCTTCTCAGGATTCCAGGGCCGGTCACGCTTTGTGAAAACTGAACAAGGGCGCTCTTGTTAAGACAAGAGTTTTCTCGTGGTTTCGCCGAACGTTGTCATAATTAAGTTCGGACACGTGTTTACAATGATATGAATATGAAACCGGTCGCACGGTCTGGTTTTCAGCATAGTCTGCTGGGAAATGGATCCGTTTATGGGTTGTTATCGCCGTATAACGCTGCGATAGCAGTCAACTGTTTTACACTTAATACAAAGAGTTGAGGTTCGCTATGTCTGACGACATGTCTTCGCTTTCGCCTTCGTCAGCGGGCGAACAGGGTGTACTACGTTCCATGCAGGAGGTTGCGATGAGCTCCCAGGAAGCCAGCAAGATGCTGCGCACTTACAATATTGCCTGGTGGGGCAATAACTACTACGACGTCAACGAACTGGGCCATATCAGCGTTTGCCCGGATCCTGACGTTCCTGAAGCGCGCGTGGATCTCGCCAAACTGGTGAAAGCACGCGAGGCGCAGGGCCAGCGTTTGCCTGCACTGTTCTGCTTCCCGCAGATCCTGCAACATCGTCTGCGTTCCATTAACGCCGCGTTTAAACGCGCGCGTGAATCTTACGGCTATAAAGGCGATTACTTCCTGGTTTACCCTATCAAGGTGAACCAGCACCGCCGCGTGATTGAGTCATTGATCCACTCCGGTGAACCGCTGGGCCTGGAAGCGGGTTCCAAAGCGGAGCTGATGGCCGTGCTGGCACATGCTGGCATGACCCGTTCGGTGATCGTCTGCAACGGTTATAAAGACCGTGAATACATTCGTCTGGCGCTGATTGGCGAAAAGATGGGCCACAAGGTCTATCTGGTTATCGAGAAGATGACAGAGATCGCTATCGTGCTGGAAGAGGCGGAGCGTCTGAACGTTATCCCGCGTCTGGGCGTGCGTGCGCGTCTGGCGTCGCAGGGCTCCGGTAAATGGCAGTCCTCAGGCGGCGAAAAATCCAAATTTGGTCTCGCGGCGACCCAGGTTCTGCAGCTGGTTGAGATTCTGCGTGAGCGTGGTCGTCTGGACAGCATTCAGCTGTTGCACTTCCACCTTGGCTCGCAGATGGCCAACATTCGCGACATCGCCACCGGCGTACGCGAATCAGCTCGTTTTTACGTTGAGCTGCACAAGCTTGGCGTAAACATTCAGTGCTTCGACGTGGGCGGTGGTCTGGGCGTGGATTATGAAGGTACCCGCTCGCAGTCCGACTGCTCCGTGAACTACGGCCTGAACGAATATGCCAATAACATCATCTGGGCGATTGGCGATGCCTGTGAAGAGCACGGCCTGCCGCATCCAACGGTGATCACCGAGTCTGGTCGCGCGGTTACCGCACACCACACCGTGCTGGTATCGAACATTATCGGCGTTGAACGCAGTGAAATTTCCGAGGTAACCCCACCGGCTGAGGACGCGCCTCGTGCACTGCAAAGCATGTGGGAGACCTGGCAGGAGATGCACGAGCCGGGTACCCGCCGTTCGCTGCGCGAGTGGCTGCACGACAGCCAGATGGATCTGCATGATATTCATGTGGGGTATTCATCGGGCACGTTCAGCCTGCAGGAACGCGCATGGGCAGAGCAGCTTTATCTGAACATGTGCCACGACGTACAGCAGCAGCTGGACCCGAGCAACCGTGCTCACCGTCCGATTATTGACGAACTGCAGGAGCGCATGGCGGACAAAATGTACGTCAACTTCTCGCTGTTCCAGTCGATGCCGGATGCCTGGGGTATCGATCAGCTGTTCCCGGTTCTGCCGCTGGAAGGGCTGAACCACGCCCCGGAACGTCGTGCGGTGCTGCTGGACATCACCTGCGACTCCGACGGCGCTATCGATCATTACGTCGACGGCGACGGTATCGCGACCACGATGCCTATGCCAGAGTACGATCCGGAGAACCCGCCGATGCTGGGCTTCTTCATGGTTGGTGCCTATCAGGAGATCCTCGGCAACATGCATAACCTGTTCGGTGATACCGAAGCGGTTGACGTGTTTGTCTTCCCTGACGGCAGCGTGGAAGTTGAGCTGTCCGACGAGGGGGACACCGTGGCGGATATGCTCGAATACGTTCAGCTGGATCCGAAAAAGCTGCTGACCCAGTTCCGTGACCAGGTGAAAAATACCGGTCTGGACGATGCGCTGCAGCAGCAGTTCCTGGAAGAGTTTGAAGCGGGTCTTTACGGATACACCTATCTGGAAGACGAGTAAGTAAACCTGCCTCTCTCTGTTGGAGAGGGGCGGCGTGAGGGCAAGGGGCAGTACCCTCGCCTATACTCACTTGAACCCGTATGAATTAGCGGCGATAATTCGCCCCAATAAGCGATTTACAAATCAATCCCTTCCTCGTCGGGTTTAACGACGCGGAGGGGATTTTTTTTCATCTGTTTTTAATGTATCGACTTTAAAGAGGTCAGGACATGAGCACTTTAGGCCATCAGTACGATAACTCTCTGGTATCTAACGCGTTTGGTTTTTTACGTCTCCCGATGAACTTCCAGCCGTACGACAGTGACGCTGACTGGGTGATCACCGGCGTGCCGTTTGATATGGCCACGTCAGGCCGTGCTGGTGGCCGTCATGGTCCGGCAGCTATTCGTCAGGTTTCCACTAACCTGGCCTGGGAGCACAACCGCTTCCCGTGGAACTTCGACATGCGCGAGCGCCTGAACGTGGTTGACTGCGGTGACCTGGTGTACGCCTTTGGCGACGCGCGCGAGATGAGTGAAAAACTGCAGGCCCATGCCGAAAAACTGCTGGCTGCCGGTAAACGCATGCTCTCCTTCGGGGGTGACCACTTCGTCACGCTGCCGCTGCTGCGTGCTCACGCGAAGCACTTCGGTAAGATGGCGCTGGTGCATTTTGATGCCCATACCGACACCTATGCGAACGGCTGTGAATTCGACCATGGCACCATGTTCTTCACCGCGCCAAACGAAGGTCTGATCGATCCAAACCACTCTGTGCAGATTGGTATTCGTACCGAGTTTGATAAAGATAATGGCTTCACCGTGCTGGATGCCGGCCAGGTGAACGATCGCGGCGTTGATGACATCATCGCTCAGGTAAAACAGATTGTCGGCGATATGCCGGTTTACCTGACCTTCGATATCGACTGCCTGGATCCGGCGTTTGCCCCGGGCACCGGCACACCGGTGATCGGCGGCCTGACCTCTGACCGCGCCATCAAACTGGTGCGCGGCCTGAAGGATCTGAACATCGTGGGTATGGACGTGGTGGAAGTGGCTCCGGCTTACGACCAGTCAGAGATCACTGCTCTGGCAGCGGCCACCCTCGCGCTGGAAATGCTCTACATCCAGGCCGCGAAAAAAGGCGAATAAGCCTTACGCCCGGATTGCTGCTGCGCGACGCATGCGCAGCAGCAACATGCCTCCTGCCAGCAGGGTGATAACCTGCGAGACGACCAGCACCGAAAAACCGGAGCTGACTGAACCCACCGATTTCATCACCATCCCCATCAGCAGCGGAATAAACGCCGCGCAAATATTCCCAATCCCGTTGATGATCCCGTAGGCACTGCCAACGGCTTCCCGCACCGCATGATGCTGGATAACCGCCGGAATGGCCGCCCCCTGAAGTCCCCAGAAAATATTGGCCGAGAGCATAAACAGCGCCAGCCAGCCGGGCTGGTGGCTCAGCATCAGCATGACGACGGAACTCGCCGTTAAGATCCCGCCCACCACAAACAGCAGCGGTGCCTGGTCCGGGCGCATTTTGTCGAGCAGCACACCGCCCAGAAACTTTGAGCCAAGACTCAGCAGGAAGGGGATAGCCGCGAGAAAGCCGGTCGCGTGCAGGGAGAAGTGGTGTTCATCGCGCAGCCAGGCCGGAAGCCAGGCGCTGCTGCCCCAGAGATAACTCAGCGTGGCGATTTCAACCAGCAGGATCCAGCCCAGAAGCGGCGTCTGCCAGGCAAGCGTAAAGGTCTGCACAAACCCGGACGTTCGGCGCTTTTCCGAATGTTGAGGGGCCGGCAGGAAACGCCAGATTAACCCCCCACCCAGCGCTAGATTGATCGCCGCGAGGGCATAAAATGAGCCCGCCCAGCCAAGGTGTGCCATCAGCCAGGTGATCAGCGGAAAGCCTACCGCCAGCCCCAGTGAAACGCCCAGCGCGGTAACGGCGTTGGGCTTACCAATTTCCCCGGCGCTAAAGTTATCGCTGATAAAGCGTGTTTTCAGTGAAAAGAGTGGGCCTTCGGCAATACCCAAAATCAGTCGGGCGATGAGCATGCCCATCAGCGACCCCAGCAGTGGCGAGATGGCGCAGACCACGGCCCATATCGCAATGCTGGTTAACAATCCCTGTCGGTAATGTAATTTGCTTTCGATAACTGGGGTCAATAGTAAAGCGGAAAAACCATAACCCAGCAAAAAGCAGGTCATGAGCATTCCTTGTAACATTCTGTTTTCATTTAGCTGAAAATGTTCGGCAAATTCAGGGTTTAAAATCATCACCGAGATATTTACGCGGTCAACGTAGGAAATAATAATGAGCACCAGAAGTGCCAACGTGCCTTGCCATCTTGCCGTCATTTAATCCGCCTTAATCGTGCTGTCTGTTTATATTTTTTATGAACGTTATTGTCACGTAACTAAAATGATTCACCTGTGAAACTCATTGTTTTAATGAAATAAATTAAATTAAAGTTTCACAGGTGAAACACCAGAGGTATGCGCACATATAATTTTTAAGGAATAAAAATAAAAGAAGTCAATCTCTATTTTAAAAAATAAAAGATCATCAAAAAAATGTATTCATTCACGCCTGAATAATGAAAATTTCATATCGCTGCATTTTTTCGTGATCGCTTGCACACTTAGCTAATTAAACCTCGACTGATTAACAAATTCGTCACATTCGCGCTTGACGAAACATTCTTCGCTTTTATATTGACCGTATTAAATAAGAAACAGAGTTTCATATATGAAACAAAAGCCTGGAGGATCGTGATGAGCTGGATAGGCGTATGTGACGCAGAACAAGTACAGGAAGATTTCCCTTTTAGCGGTAACGTCGAGGGCAAAGAGATCGGCGTTTATTTGATTGATGGCGAATATTACGCGCTGGAAGACGTATGCCCGCACGCTTACGCGCTGCTGAGTCAGGGTTTCGTCGAGGACGGTAAAGTGGAATGTCCGCTGCATGAGGCGGTTTTCGATGTCAAAACCGGCCAGTGCCTGCACGGCCCAGGCGGACGTAACCTCAATCGTTACCCGGTTCGGGTATTTGAAAACCAGATCCAGATTACCTTCGTCGAGGAGACAGTGGCATGAGCGAAAGTCTGAACTTCAACCCGGCGCTGCCGGAAAGCCGTCAGTTTACCCCTCCGGCTGAGGGCGGTAACGGCGCCATCCATAAGCCCGGTGATTACCAGAACCTGATCTGGCAGACCCGCAGCCGCGTACCGGAAAAATGGGAAATCACGCTTATCTCTACGCTGGAAGACCTTTTCGAACAGGGCGCTGAAACCGTGCCGGAACTGGTCAACGGGCTGAACGCGGTACGTATGCACGATCAGCAGGGCGAGCCATGGAGCGATGCCAGCTTCCAGGCTTTCTTACAGGTTAACGGCTACTGAGGGCAATGCGATGACGACTACCGTACAAAACTATCTTGATAAAGGTCTACGCGGCCTCTGGTACCCGGTGCTGGCCAGCTGGGAAGTTCAGTCTGCGCCCGTGGGGATCACCCGTCTGGGCGAACAGATTGTGGTCTGGCGCAACAAAGATGGCCGGGTGCAGGCGCTGGAAGATCGCTGTCCGCACCGTGGCGCGCGTCTGTCGATGGGCTGGAATCTGGGCGATCGTATCGCCTGCTGGTATCACGGCGTGGAAGTGGCGGGCAACGGCGAAGTGAAGGATGTGCCTGCGGTGGACAAATGTCCGCTGGTCGGCCAGCAGTGTGTGCGCAGCTACAACGTGCAGGAAGTGCACGGGGCCATCTTCCTTTGGTTTGGCGTTACCGCCGATCAGCAACCCGACGAACTGAGCTTCCCGGACGAACTGGCTGACACCGACGCCTACAGCAATTTTCTCTGCACCGCCGCGTGGAAATGCAATTACCAGTACGCACTGGAAAACGTGATGGACCCGATGCACGGCACCTATCTGCACTCTTCGTCGCACTCCATGGCGGAAGGGGATCGCAAAGCGGATATGGTTCTGCAGCCAACGAAAACCGGGTTTATCTTCGAGAAAAAAGGCCAGAGCGGCGTAAACTTCGACTGGGTTGAGCTGGGCAACAGCGGCACCTACTGGATGCGTTTGTCCATTCCTTATAAGAAGCGTTTCGGGCCGGGCGGTCACTTCTTCATTGTTGGCATGGTGGTGCCGGAAGATAACGATAACTGCCGCGTCTTCTTCTGGCGTATCCGCCGCGTACAGGGCTGGCAGCGCGATATGTGGCGTTTCATGTACCGTAACCGTCTGGAAAAACTGCACTGGGAAGTCCTTGAGCAGGACCGCGTGGTGCTGGAGAGCATGGCGCCAGATGCACGGGAACACGAATACCTTTACCAGCATGATGTGGGCCTCTCGCGCCTGCGCCGCATGATGCAAAAAGCGGCGAAAGAGCAGCTGGCGGCGCGTGAAGCTCAGCAGGGAGCCGCCTGATGAATGGGCTGCTGAACGGGAAACGCATCGTGGTGACCGGTGCCGCGCGTGGGCTGGGCTTTCATTTCGCGAAAGCCTGCGCAGAGCAGGGCGCGGCGGTGGTGATGTGCGACATCCTTCAGGGCGAACTGGCTGAAAGCGCGCATGGCTTAAGTGAGAAGGGCTATGCGATTGAATCACACGTTATCGATCTGGCCGATCCGCTCTCCATTTCGCGGGTGTTCAGCACCATTGGCGAACAGGGACCGATCGACGGTCTGGTCAATAACGCGGCGATGGCGACCGGGGTCGGCGGCAAGGACATGCTTGATTACGATCCGGATCTGTGGGACCGGGTGATGAGCGTTAACGTTAAAGGCACCTGGCTGGTTACCCGGGATGCGGTACCGCTGCTGCGCGAAGGGGCAGCCATTGTCAATGTGGCTTCCGATACCGCGCTGTGGGGCGCGCCGCGTCTGATGGCCTACGTGGCCAGCAAGGGCGCCGTGATTGCCATGACCCGTTCAATGGCACGTGAGCTGGGTGAAAAACGCATTCGTATTAACGCCATCGCCCCGGGCTTAACCCGCGTCGAAGCGACGGAATATGTCCCTGCAGAGCGGCATCAGCTTTACGAAAACGGCCGGGCGCTCACCGGGGCGCAGCAGCCGGAAGACGTCACCGGCAGCGTGGTCTGGCTGTTAAGCGATCTGTCGCGGTTTATCACCGGACAGCTGATTCCGGTCAACGGCGGTTTTGTCTTTAACTGAGGTAAAGCAAATATGGCAAGCGATCACGAAGTGAAGTACCTGGTGCCCGGGCTGGAGCGAGGCTTACAGCTGCTGCTGGCCTTTGGCGAGCAGCACCGTGAACTGACCTTTGCCGAGCTGCACAGGCTGGTCGATATGCCGAAAGCCACCGCCTACCGCGTGGTACAAACGCTGGAATACATGGGTTTTCTGGAGCGCAACACGCGAACCAATACCTTCTCGCTTGGCATGAACGTCCTGCGTCTGGGCTTTGAATACATCGCCTCACTGGATGTGGCGCAGGTCGGTCAGCCGGTCATCGAGCAGCTGCGTGACGTCAGCCAGTGCAGCAGTCATCTGGCGATCCGCGACGGGCGCGACATCATCTATATCGCCCGCGTCAGCGCCGCCGGTTCTCGCATCAATCAGGTGAGCATTGGTACCCGTTTGCCGGTGCACTGCACGTCGCTGGGGCGCATGCTGCTGACCGATATTTCGCGAGCCGATTTCGAACAGCTGTTCCCGCACGAGCGTCTGCCGGGCAACACGCCGGGCCAGATCCACGACCGTGAAGCGTTGTGGCAGATGGTGCAGCAGGACAAAGCACGCGGCTATGTGATCGGCGAATCCTTCTTCCGTCATGGCATCTCCTCCATCGTTTATCCGGTGTATGACCGCAGCGGAAGGGTGGCGGCCGTGGTGAGCATTCTGGTGCCTTCGGAGGAGATCCCGCAGACCGATCGCGAGCGCCTGCAAAACGATGTCCGCATGGCGGCGGATAAAATATCTGGCTTCTTAGGGTATTTGTCACAGGCCAGTTAAATCAGCAGGTTAACGCCAGGCGCTTCATTGCGTCGGGCATGTTTTACGCCCAATCTGGGCCAGACGAGGCAACGAACGATGTGTATAACCGGAATTGAAAAGCTGGAATTTGGCGTCGAGAACCTGACGCACTGCGCCAAATTTATGCGTGATTTTGGCCTGACGGGCGATGCCAGCGGCCAGTGTTTTACTACCCTGAGCGGCGCGCGCGTGGAGCTTAATCCTGTCGACAGCCCTGA
Organism: Enterobacter sp. MEB024; assembly: GCF_030209635.1. NCBI lineage: Bacteria > Pseudomonadati > Pseudomonadota > Gammaproteobacteria > Enterobacterales > Enterobacteriaceae > Enterobacter > Enterobacter sp. MEB024. The sequence goes on from NZ_JARVRQ010000005.1 coordinate 197,122, forward strand.
CCTGCCGCCAGCGTTTGAAGCAGGAAATACGTTGCGCCGGATGACCTGGGCAGTCGCCACCCGGGACGATCTGGAGGCGCTGCGCCCGAAGCTTGCGAAGCAACCCGGTTTTCGTGAGGTGGGAGACGCGCTGGAGTGCCGTGATCCGAACGGCATGACCTTACGCGTACAGGTCAGCCATCAGGTGCCGGTGGAGCTGAACGTCGAGCCGATTAACCAGTGGGGCGATGCCCGCCGTATCGACACGCCAAGCCCGGTCTACGATCGCGCCCAGCCTATTAACGTGGGCCACGTGGTGTTCTTCGTGGAGGAGCTGGCGGCGGTGGAGACGTTCTACCGTGAGGTGCTTGGGTTCCAGGTGTCTGACCGCTACATCAACCGTGCGGTGTTCCTGCGCTGTGGCGTGCGCGGCGGGCATCACAACTTGTTCCTTCTTCAGCTGCCTAACCGTAAGCGGGGTCTGAACCACGTTGCCTTTACCGTACGCGACATTCACGAGGTGATCGGCGGTGGGATAGCGATGAACAAAAACGCCTGGAGCACCTTTATTGGCCCGGGGCGTCATCCGGTCTCCTCGGCCTATTTCTGGTACGTCAACAGCCCAACTGGCGGGGCGTTTGAATACTACACCAACGATGATTACCTCACCGAAAACTGGCAGCCGCGCGAGCTGGAACATTCGCTGGTGTCATTCACCGAGTGGGCGGTTGAGGGTGGGATTGACCACGACACGCGCCGTCAACAGAAAAAGCCGGAGGCGGTATGACCTCGCGCATTGTCATTATTGGCGGTGGTCAGGCAGGTGGCTGGGCGGCGAAAACCCTGCGTGACGAAGGCTTCGACGGCGAGATTTGCGTCGTGGCGGAAGAGGCGTGGGATTTCTACGAACGCCCGCCGCTGTCCAAGGCTGCGTTACTGGAGCCGGACGCGCCGCTACCGCGTCTCTTTCCTGAAGCGGCGCAACAGGCATTGAACCTGACATGGTGCCGGCCGGTGCGCGCGGAATCTCTCGATCGTCACGCGCAAACGGTGCGCTTAAGCAACGGTGAATGCCTTAGTTACAACATTCTTTTAATCGCTACCGGTGGTCGGGCGCGTCTGCCGGGCGACGCGTGGGCGGCCCACCCGCAGGTCTATACCCTGCGCCACTGGCAGGACGCACAGCGGCTGAAGGCGCGCCTGGCAGAGAGTCAAAACCTGGCGATTATCGGCGGAGGCTGGATTGGCCTGGAGATTGCGGCCTCCGCGCGTAAATGTGGCGTCGCCGTGACGCTGTTTGAGCAGCAGCCCGCGCTGTGCATGCGTTCGGTGAGCGCCGAGGTATCGCAGCAGCTGGAAACACTTCACCGCGAACAGGGCGTGGATATCCGCACCGGCTGCGGAGCGCTGGAGCTGGAAGATAACAATGGTCTGCCGGTCATTCACTGTGACGGCAAGCGTGAAACCTTTGATGCCGTGGTCGTCGGGATCGGTGTTGATCTCAATCTGGAGCTTGCACGTGATGCGGGTCTGCAGACTGAGCGCGGGATCGTGGTGGACGCTCAGGGGCGAACGTCGGATCCGTTTATTTTTGCTGCCGGTGATGTGGCCCAGCACCATCACTATGGGCTGTGCATTCAGTCGTGGGCCTTTGCCCAGAATCAGGCGGTTGCCACGGCAAAGGCGATGCTCAATCCCGATGCCCCCGGCTATGACGACGCGCCGTGGCTGTGGTCGGATCAATACCAGCACAACATTCAGATCCTCGGTATTCCGCAGGCCGGCTGCACAACCCTTGCCCGGGATAATGCGCTGTTTTTCTCACTGGATGAAAACGGACGGCTGACCCAGCTGGTGGCGTTCAACGATGCGCGTACCGTCAAGCTGGCGAAGCGCTGGATGGCTGCCGGAAGGGATCTGTCCGATGTGCCGCTGGCTGACCCGACTTTTTCACTGATGTCATTGCGATAGCTAACCCGCACCCGTAGGGGGAGACATGACCACATTTGAGACTAACACCGCGCCGGTTGAGGCAAGCGGTGAGGGCACCCGCACGCCCGAAAAAGCGGTGCGCTGGGCCATCCCGCTGTCATTGCTGGCCTGCGTGCTGCTGGCATTTTTCGACAAAATCAGCATTGCGGCGCTCTTTTCCGACAGCCATTTTCAGCAGGCGATGGGCATTGATTTTGACACCACGCGCCTCGGCATTCTGATGAGCGCCTTTCTGCTGAGCTACGGCTTCTCATCGGTCTTTTTAAGCGGACTGGGGGACAAGATTGCGCCGCTTCGCCTGCTCACCGGCATGATGGTGGTGTGGTGCGTGCTGATGGTGGCCATGGGATTTACCCATAACTACACGGTCATGATCGTCCTGCGCATTTTGCTGGGCGTGGCAGAAGGGCCGCTGTTTCCACTGGCGTTTGCCATTGTGCGGCATAACTTCCCGCAGCATCTGCAGGCGCGAGCGACCATGTTGTGGCTGCTGGGTACCCCGGTAGGCGCGGCGATTGGCTTCCCTCTTTCTATCTGGCTGCTGAATGCCTTCGGCTGGCAGAGCACCTTCTTTGTGATGGCGATGCTCACCGTGCCGGTGCTGGTGTTCGTGCGCATCGGTCTGCGCGGGATCCATCTGGGTGCCAAACCGGCTGCGGATCGCGAATCACAGGATGAACGACGTGCCGCGCGGCGCGAGCTGTTTGTCAGCCCGCACTTCTGGATTATCTGCATCTTTAACATCGCGTTTCTCACCTACCTGTGGGGAATCAATGGCTGGCTGCCGGGTTACCTGATTAAAGGGAAAGGCATTCATCTTGAACACGCGGGCTGGCTGTCGTCGATGCCGTTTATTGCCATGCTGGCGGGTGAGGTGATTGGCGCATGGCTTTCTGACCGGGTCGATAAACGCGCGGTGGCCTGCTTTATCTCGATGGCTGGCGCGGGATTAGGCCTGACGGCGGTCATGCATCTTGATACCCCGCTGGCCGTTATCGCGGCGATGAGCTTTAGCACCTTTATGTGGGGCACCGGTGCGCCGAACATTTTCGCACTGCTGGCGAAGGCGACCCATCCCCGGGTGAGCGCGACGGCGGGCGGTATTTTCAACGGGCTGGGAAACTTTGCGGGCGCGCTGTCGCCGGCGGTGATGGGCGCGTTGATCGCCTTCACCCACAGCATGGATTCCGGGCTGATTTTTCTGGCGGTGATGGCGGCGGTGGGCTGCGTCCTGTTACTGCCGCTGCTGAGACGTTACTGAGGAGAGTGTCATGACTGATTCAACCGTAACTGCAAAACCAGGCATTAAACCTGACCATCTGACCATGGAAGAGTGGGTCGAGTCGCGCATTGCGCGCTTTGAAGGGCGTAAATATGACTGGAACGCGCTGAAGTTCCAGGCCGATTTCGATCCTAAATACCGCCGTGCGCAGATGCGCTACATCGGTACCGGGGCGACGGGCGTGGCAAGCGATACCAATACCGTGCCGGCTGAGCACTTTACCTTCTCCACCATGGTGCTGCCGTCGAAGTGCGAGGGACCATTGCATCTGCATGATGATGTGGAAGAGGTGTTCTTCATGCTTAAAGGGCAGATCACGCTGATGATCCAGGACGGCGATCACTACACCGAAACCGTGCTGCGCGAACGCGATCTGATCTCCGTTCCGCCGGGCATCTATCGCGGTCTGTTCAATCATGGTGAAGAAGAGGCGCTGATGTGCGTGATGCTCGGCACCAACAAGCCGGAAATCCCGACCTATCCGGCCGATCACCCGCTGTCGAAAGTGAAGCGGAACTAAGGGGGCGCGATGACGGGCTTTCGTGAACAGGGAAGCGGCATCCCGCTGATGCTGCTCCACGGCATCAGCTCCGGCGCTGCCTCCTGGCATAAACAGATGGCGCTGAACGGTTTTCGCGTGCTGGCGTGGGACATGCCCGGTTATGGCGAAAGCCCGATGCTGGCGGTTGAGCGCGCCAACGCGGGGGATTACGCCGACGCGCTGGCGGCCATGCTGGACCGCGCGGGCATCTGGCAGGTCGTTCTGGTCGGGCATTCGCTTGGGGCGCTGGTGGCAAGCGCCTTTGCGGCGAAGTATCCCGAACGCGTGCTGCATCTGGTGCTGGCCGATGCCGCGCAGGGTTACGGCCAGGCCGAGCCGGCGCAGCGCGAGCAGGTCTGGCGTAACCGGGAGCAGCAGATGGCGCTTGGGGGCGAGATCCTGGCGCAAACCCGGGCCGCTAAATTATTACGCCCGGGCGCGCGTGAGGACGATATTGCCACCGTTGCGGCGGGCATGCGCAAACTGCGCCCGGAAGGCTACCTCGCTGCCGCATGGATGCTGGCACATGACGATATTCACGGCTGGCTGAAGCGTTACGCCGGTGACTTTGAAGTCTGGTGCGGCGAGCAGGACGCCATTACCCAGCCTGAGCTGGTTCAGGGGCTGGCGCTACGTTACGGCATGCCGTTTACCGCGATTCCCCTGGCCGGGCACGCCAGCTATCTCGATAACGACGCGTTTTTTAATCAACAGCTTTTACGTATCAACGAAGAGGTGCGCGATGAATGCACAAATTGACGGGCGCGTAGCGGTAGTCACCGGCGGTTCTTCTGGCATTGGTTTTGAAACACTGCGTTTGCTGCTGGGCGAGGGGGCAAAAGTGGCGTTCTGTGGCCGCGACCCGGACCGGCTTGCCAGCGCGCATGCGTCGCTGCAAAACGAATTCCCTGATGGCGAGATTTTCTCTCACCGCTGCGACGTGCTGGACGCAGACCAGGTTCAGACCTTTGCCCAGGCCGTTAAGTCCCGCTTTGGCGGGACAGACTTGCTGATTAATAACGCCGGACAGGGGTATGTGGCGCACTTCAATGACACCCCGCGCGAGGCCTGGCTGCATGAAGCCGAACTGAAACTGTTTGGGGTGATTAACCCCGTCCAGGCTTTTCAGCCGCAGCTGGAGCAATCGGACATTGCCTCCATTACCTGCGTGAACTCGCTGCTGGCGCTGCAGCCAGAGGAACACATGATTGCCACCTCCGCAGCACGTGCCGCGCTGCTCAATATGACGCTCACGCTCTCGAAAGAGCTGGTGAGTAAGGGTATCCGCGTGAATTCCATTTTGCTTGGCATGGTGGAATCCGGCCAGTGGCGGCGTCGCTTTGAGAACCGGGCGGATAAAAGTCAGAGCTGGCCGCAGTGGACGGCGGATATTGCCCGCAAACGCGGCATTCCGATGGCGCGTCTCGGTAAGCCGCAGGAGCCTGCGCAGGCTCTGCTGTTCCTCGCTTCGCCGCTGGCTTCGTTTACCACCGGTGCGGCGCTGGACGTTTCCGGCGGCTTCTGCCGTCATCTGTAAGGACACATCATGAAAAAAATCATGTTAATCGGCTACGGTGCCATGGCGCAGGCGGTCATTGAGCGTCTGCCCGAGCAGGTTGCCATCGGCTGGATCGTGGCGCGCGAGACGCATCATGCCGCGATTCGCCAGCAGTTTGGCGATGCGGTGGTGGCACTGACCTCGCCCGCATTATGTACGGATACTCCCGATCTGGTGCTGGAATGTGCCAGCCAGCAGGCGGTGGCGCAGTACGGGGAAGCGATTTTACGCCGTGGATGGCATCTGGCGGTGATCTCCACCGGCGCGCTGGCAGACAGCGCGCTGGAACAGCGTCTGCTTAACGCAGGCGGAAAGCTGACGCTGCTCTCCGGTGCGGTGGCGGGCATTGATGGCCTGGCGGCAGCAAAAGAGGGCGGGCTTGAGAAGGTGACCTACCAGTCGCGTAAAAGCCCGGCCAGCTGGCGCGGCAGCTATGCCGAGCAGCTTATCGATCTTAACGCCGTGTCCGAGGCGCAGATCTTCTTTGAAGGCAGCGCACGCGAAGCGGCACGACTGTTTCCGGCCAACGCCAACGTGGCGGCGACCGTGGCACTTGGCGGCGTGGGGATGGATGACACCCGCGTGCAACTGATGGTGGACCCGGCCACTCAACGCAATACCCACACGCTGCACGTCGAAGGGATGTTTGGCGAGTTCCATCTGGAGCTGAGCGGGCTACCGCTTGCCAGCAACCCCAAAACCTCCACCCTGGCGGCACTCAGCGCGGTTCGCGCCTGCCGTGAACTGACGCAGCGCTGAGGAGCGACGATGGACGATCTTAACATTTTCATTGGCGGCAACTGGCGGCGTGGCGGCGGTAACCTGATGCAGAGCCATTTCCCGGCAGACGGTGCGGTGAACGCCACGCTCCACGCGGCAAGCCTGGACGATCTGCAGGAGGCTATCGACGCCGGAGAGCGCGCGTGGCGCGATCCTGCCTGGCGTAACAGCCTGCCGCATGCGCGTGCGAAGATCCTGCATAAGGTGGCGGATCTGATCGAATCCCGCGTCGATGAACTGGCCCGCATGCAGAGTCGCGACAACGGTAAACCGCTGGCGGAAGCGCGGGGTCTGGTGATGAGCGCGGCAGGCACGGCGCGTTATTTTGCCGCCGCCTGCGAGCTGCTGGAAGGTGAACTGCCGACACCACGCCAGCCTGATGTGCTTACCCTCAGCCGATATGAACCGCTCGGCGTGGTGGCAGCTATCACGCCCTGGAATTCCCCCATTGCCAGCGAAATGCAGAAAGTGGCGCCGGCCATTGCTGCCGGTAACGCGGTGGTTCTCAAACCAGCCGAAGCCACCCCGCTGATGGCGCTGGAGCTGGCGCGTATTTTTGAGCAGGCAGGCTTACCCGCCGGGCTGCTGAGCGTGCTGCCGGGCAAAGGCTCGGTGATTGGCGATGCGCTGGCGCGTCACCCGAAAGTGCGAAAAATCTCCTTTACCGGTGGCACCACCACGGGCCGTCATCTGGCGCACGTGGCGGCGGAAAAATTGATCCCGGCCTCGCTGGAACTGGGCGGTAAATCCCCGACCATCGTACTGGAAGATGCCGACGTTGAGCTGGCTGCGCGCGGGATCTGCTACGGCATTTTCAGCTCGGCAGGTCAGGCCTGCATTGCCGGTTCGCGGCTCTTTATCCATGAGCGCCTTTACGCCCCACTGATGGCGAGGCTGCTCGAGTTAACGCGCGGCCTGCGGGTCGGGCATCCCTTTACCGACGGCACCCATGTGGGGCCGCTGATTAACGATGCGCACCGCCAGAGCGTGCAGGCTTACGTTGAACTGGCAAAGCGTGAAGGCGGCCGCGTGCTGTGTGGCGGGGAGATCCCTGCCGATCCACTGCTGGCAAACGGCAGTTACTTCCAGCCCACCATCATTGAAGGCCTGACCAACAGCGCGCGCGCCTGTCAGGAGGAGATCTTCGGCCCGGTGCTGGTGGCGATGCCCTTTAGCGATGAAGCCGCGTTGATCCGTGAGGCGAATGACTCCGTTTATGGCCTTGCCGCCGGGATCTGGACGCGGGATACCGGGCGCGCCCTGCGGCTGAGCGAGCAGCTTGAAGCGGGCACGGTGTGGATAAACACCTACAAAGTGTTTGCGATTTCGACCCCGTTTGGGGGCTTTAAAGAGAGCGGTCTGGGCCGCGAAAAGGGCATTCAGGGGCTGAAAGCCTGGATGCAGCAAAAGAGCATTTATCTGGCGACGGGTAACAGCGTCAACCACTGGTGCGACTGAGAAAGGGTGAGTAATGAGCGAAATGATAACCGTCGGCGACGCCATCGCCAGAACGCTGGAGCAGTATCAGGTTGAGGCCATCTACGGCGTCATCTCCATCCACAATTTACCCATCGCCGATGCGGTAGGGCAGCGCGGGAATATTCGCTTTGTGCCCGCACGTGGCGAAGCGGGGTCGGTCACCATGGCCGATGCCCACGGCCGTTTTTCCGGGCTCGGTGTGGCGCTGACCAGTACCGGCGCCGGGGCGGGTAACGCCGTCGGCGCGCTGGTGGAAGCCATGAATGCCTGCACGCCGCTGCTGCATATCACCGGCCAGGTGGAAAAAGCCTGGCTCGATGCCGACACCGGCTTTATCCACGAAACCCGCGACCAGCTGACCTTCCTGAAGGCCAGCTCAAAACGGGCATACCGCATCAGCAACGCAAACCAGGCGATCGCGATCCTTCACAAGGCCATTCAGGAGGCGCAAACTCCGCCGTGCGGGCCGGTCTCCGTGGAGATCCCGATTGATATTCAGGGGGCGAAAATCCCCGTGTCGCTGATCACCGCTCCGGTGAAACCGACGTCGGTTTCACCGGTTGATATGACAGTTGTCGACACGCTGTGGGCGCAGCTTAAACAGGCCAGACAGCCGCTGCTGTGGCTGGGGGGCGGAGCGCTCGGTAGCGCTGATGCGGTAAAAAAACTGGCGGATGCGGGAGTGACGGTTATCTCCAGCACCCACGCGCGCGGCGTACTGCCGGACAGCCATCGCGCCAGCCTGCGGGCGTTTCATAACTCGCCGTCAGTTGAGGCGTTGATCGCCCAGTGCGACTTTACGCTGGTCGCCGGCTCACGCCTGCGCAGCAACGAAACCCGCTCGTGGACGCTTGAATTACCGCATCCCCGCGTCCAGATTGATATCGACCCCGCGGCGGCGAGCCGCAACTATCTGATGGACACAACCCTTGTGGCCGACTGCGCGGCGCTGTTAACCGCGCTGGCGGCTAAAGCGCAGGGGCGTGAATGGGGCGATGCACAGTGGGATACGCAGGTGCAGCAGGCGCTGGCGAAAGCCGTTGCGGGACTGCGTGAGCAGTGCGGTGCTTATGCGAAGCTCAACGACGCCATCGAGAACGCGCTGCCGCATGATGGCCTGCTGGTTCGTGATATCACCGTTTCCGGAAGCCTGTGGGGGAGCCGTTTGTTCCGCGCCAATGGACCGCTGATGAACATTCACTCGCTGGCAGGCGCCATCGGCATGGGGCTACCGATGGCGATTGGCACGGCGATTGCCAACCCGCAACGCAAAGTGGTGGGGCTGGTGGGTGATGGTGGCGTAAGCCTGAATCTGGGCGAGATGGCAACGCTGGCGCAGGAGAAGGCCAACGTGACGCTGCTGGTGATGAACGACGGCGGTTACGGCGTCATGCGCGGCATTCAGGATAAGTATTTCGGCGGGCGTCAGTATTATAACGAGCTGCATACCCCGGACTTTACGCAGCTGGCGCATGCGATGGGGTTACAGGCGTGGAGCGTCGAACGGGCGGAGGATTTTGACGCAGTGATGACCGAAGCGCTTGCCATGCCAGGACCGTCGGTAGTGGAAGTACGGATGGGACAGATTGGCGCCCTGAAGTTTGCCGGGCCGCCGCAGAAGACGTTGTACTAAGCGTGTTTACCCTCACTCCAGCCCTCTCCCTTAGGGAGAAGGGCGGGTGAGGGGCTTAATCAGAACACGTTAAACGGGTATTCCACGTACGCGCGGATCTCATCCCCGCCCACGTTATAGTCGCTGGCGTTGCTGGACACACGCAGGACGGAGTAACGGAGTTTCAGTTTCAGATCTTTAGCCGGGCCGTCCTGTACCTGATACTGGATCTGGTTAAACCACTCATGCTCTTTACCGTTGCTGGTTTCAGAGGTCTTGATGTTGTCGCCACGCACGTAAGCTGTGGTCCAGCTCAGGCCTGGTAAACCCAGACCGCCGAAGTCCAGCGCGTAAGAAGCCTGCCAGGAGCGCTCGTCTTCGCCGTTGAAATCAGACCAGTAAGAGTTCGCCAGCCAGATGGTATTGCCGCCGTCACCTACGCCACCCTGATCGCGATAGCTGCCATAGTGATAGCCGGTGCTGCCGCTGCTCTGCTGATACGCCACCTTGAAGGTATGAATATCCCAGATGTAGCTTGCCGCCAGGCTCCAGATGCTATTGCTGCGTCCGGTATCAAGGCTGTCTGCGTAGCGCTGATCCAGGCGTGAGTTATAGCCGTTGAAATCGAGCACCAGTTGTTGCCCGGTGCTGAACGGCTGTTTGAAGTTCATTCCCAGGTACTGCTTGTTCATCACCTCTTCCACATGAGAGGCATACAGCGCACCGCTGAACTGGTCGTTGAACTGGTAGCTCGCACCGCCGAAGGAGAGGCTCTTCAGGCCGCTGTCGTGGCGGTCGTCACTTTTGCGCTGCTCATCGGTGAAGTAACCGGCGTTCACTTCCAGACCCGCGATCTCTTTTGAGGTCAGCATGGTGCCGGTAAAGCTTTCAAACAGCAGACGGGAATTGTCGGCATTAACAATCGGTAATTCCGGACGCTGGTTACCGTAGCTCAGCACGGTATTGGAAATACGCATTTTTGCTGTGGCGCCAAATTTCGCCAGATCGGATTTAGCCCGGCCATCGTCTTCCTGTTTAAAGAAGTCAATGCCGCCCGCGCCGCTCTTTCCACGACCGCCGTCCAGACGCACGCCATACTGGGCAATGCCGTCCACACCAAAGCCAACCAGCCCTTCGGTATAGCCTGATTCAAACGTGGCAACGATACCCTGACCCCATTCGGCTTTGTCCTGCTGGCCCTGATGATAATCACGGCTGATATACGCATTGCGTAAAAACAGATCTAAATGGCTGTCGTCAACAAAGCCTTTGCTGTCGGATTGCTGGCTTGCAACGGCGGGTAATGCGGCGAATAAACTTAACGCAATTAATGATAATTCTTTTTTCACGGAGGGAACGTCTCTGTCTTAATATTGTAAATTGAATTACTGCGAGCTCGATAATTACCCGAATGGTAAATGATTGCAATAATTATGTGACGAGACGTTTCAGGGCGATAAGCCAGTGTTTGCGCGGCTTAGAAAGGTACTCAAGTACTATTACCGATATGTGCGGTTAAATTAACAATTCATGCGAAATAAAAAGGAGGCAAATATGCCTCCTTTCGAATTATTTAATTCCGTCTGCGGCCATACGGTCGCGAATATGCTGTGCGCGCTCTTCTGACGCCGGGTGGTCATCAAACATAGAGCTCTGGCGACCGGCTTCCAGTTTGGCCAGTTTTTCGAAGCTGGTGGCTAAACCTGATGGATTAATGCCGCGTTTGCGCAACAGATCGTAGGAGTAGTCATCCGCTTCGGATTCCTGACGCTGCGAGAACTGAGAGTTAACCAGTTTTTCACCCACATCGCCAAGCTGCGACTGTGACAGGCTGCCGACGATACCGCCCGTAGACGCCGCCGCGGCGCGGATGGCGTTAGTGCCTAACGCAACCTGCATGCCTTTCTTCACGTGGCCAAGTGCAACGTGGCCCATTTCATGGCCGATAACCGCTTCAACTTCGTTGTCGGTCATCATATCCATCAGACCGCTGTAAACGCGGATGCAGCCGTTCGCCATCGCGAAGGCGTTTACATCTTTGGCCATGTACACCTTATAGTTCACCGGCTGGCCGTTAATGTTATCACCCAGCGCGGAGGCTATCTTATTCAGACGCTGCGTGTAGGTACTATTGGCCGGGGCAAGCGTGGCTTTTCCGTCCATATCTTTACAGGCCTGGTCGCTCAGCGCTTTAACCTGTGCGTCGCTCAGGGAGTAGGCCTGAAAGGCTTCTGCGCCTGAGGACATCAGGCCGTTAGAATCCATATTCTGACAGCCGCTCAGCAGGAGCGTTGTACCCAGGGCCAGCACTATTGCACGCATTTTCATGATGTCGCTTCCGTACTCGTTAATCTGAATAAAATCTGAAAAGTGCACCGGCAACGAAGCCGGGGTCGGGCTAAGTATAAGGAATATCTACGGGGCCGGGCGAGCAGATTGCGCAACATGCGAGCATGATCCAGAGATTTCTTAAGCTGCAAAAGAATGCTCCATGTACATGACATGCCGCTTGGGTTACATTGTTGGCACTTTTTTCCGGCGTAGCCCAAAACGCGCTGTCGTCAAGGGCATGGCCTTTAACAGTCCGATCTGGAGTTAAAATGTCCTCACGTAAAGAGCTTGCTAATGCTATTCGTGCGCTGAGCATGGACGCAGTACAGAAAGCCAAATCCGGCCACCCGGGCGCCCCTATGGGGATGGCTGATATCGCCGAAGTCCTGTGGCGCGATTTCCTGAACCACAACCCGCAGAACCCTTCCTGGGCTGACCGCGACCGTTTCGTGCTGTCTAATGGCCACGGCTCAATGCTGATCTATAGCCTGCTGCACCTCACTGGCTACGATTTGCCAATTGAAGAGCTGAAAAACTTCCGCCAGCTGCACTCCAAAACGCCAGGTCACCCGGAAGTGGGTTACACCGCAGGTGTAGAAACCACCACCGGCCCGCTGGGTCAGGGTATTGCTAACGCGGTGGGTATGGCGATTGCCGAGAAAACCCTGGCCGCGCAGTTCAACCGTCCAGGTCATGACATTGTTGACCACTTCACCTACGCATTCATGGGCGACGGCTGCATGATGGAAGGCATTTCTCACGAAGTGTGCTCCCTGGCAGGTACCCTGAAGCTGGGCAAACTGGTTGCGTTCTATGACGACAACGGCATCTCCATCGACGGTCACGTTGAAGGCTGGTTCACTGACGACACCGCGAAGCGTTTCGAAGCTTACGGCTGGCACGTTGTGCGTGGCGTTGACGGTCACGATGCTGACTCGATTAAACGTGCAGTAGAAGAAGCGCGCGCAGTGACGGACAAGCCGTCACTGCTGATGTGCAAAACCATCATTGGTTTCGGTTCCCCGAACAAAGCGGGTACCCACGATTCCCACGGTGCGCCACTGGGCGACGCGGAAATCGCACTGACGCGCGAAGCGCTGGGCTGGAAATATCCTGCTTTCGAAATCCCATCTGAAATTTACGCGCAGTGGGATGCTAAAGAAGTGGGTCAGGCGAAAGAATCCGCATGGAACGAGAAGTTCGCTGCCTATGCGAAAGCCTTCCCACAGGAAGCGGCTGAATTTACCCGTCGTATGAAGGGTGACATGCCGTCTGACTTCGACGCCAAAGCGAACGAGTTCATTGCTAAACTGCAGGCGAACCCATCCAAAATCGCCAGCCGTAAAGCCTCTCAGAATGCGATTGAAGCGTTCGGTCCGCTGCTGCCAGAATTCCTGGGCGGCTCCGCTGACCTGGCGCCATCTAACCTGACAATCTGGTCTGGTTCTAAAGCAATCAACGAAGACACTGCCGGTAACTACATCCACTACGGTGTGCGTGAATTCGGTATGACTGCGATTGCGAACGGTATCTCCCTGCACGGTGGTTTCCTGCCGTACACCTCTACCTTCCTGATGTTTGTCGAGTACGCGCGTAACGCCGTGCGTATGGCTGCGCTGATGAAACAGCGTCAGGTGATGGTCTACACCCACGACTCCATCGGTCTGGGCGAAGATGGTCCAACTCACCAGCCGGTAGAGCAGGTGGCTTCCCTGCGCGTGACGCCAAACATGAGCACATGGCGTCCATGTGACCAGGTTGAGTCCGCCGTGGCGTGGAAATACGGTGTTGAGCGTCAGGACGGCCCAACCGCACTGATCCTCTCCCGTCAAAACCTGGCACAGCAGGAACGTACTCCAGAGCAGCTGGCGAACATCGCCCGTGGTGGTTACGTGCTGAAAGATTGCGCGGGTCAGCCAGAGCTGATCTTCATCGCGACCGGTTCTGAAGTTGAGCTGGCTGTTGCCGCATGGGAAAAACTGTCTGCCGAAGGCGTTAAAGCGCGCGTGGTTTCCATGCCGTCTACCGATGCGTTCGACAAGCAGGATGCCGCCTACCGCGAATCCGTACTGCCTAAAGCCGTTACCGCGCGCGTGGCAGTAGAAGCAGGTATCGCTGACTACTGGTTCAAATATGTGGGCCTGAACGGCGCAATCGTCGGCATGACCACCTTCGGTGAATCTGCTCCGGCAGAGCTGCTGTTCGAAGAGTTCGGCTTCACCGTTGAAAACGTTGTCGCGAAAGCAAAAGAACTGCTGTAATTGTTTGTAGGGGAGGGGCGCGAGCCCCTGTCCGTGCTCTCGCTGAGAAGAGGGCGCAAACACCCTAAACGGTAACCTTTGGGTTACCGTTTTGTTTTTTTCACGCAATCCGCCTTATATGTCCACTATTCCTCAAACATGTAACGTTCCTGTGAATTATTCCATCCAAAATGTGACGCAAGTCATATAGCGCGCTTATTGCTCTGGACAGACATTCCTTTTATTCCCTGATTCGCTTATTCTAGCTGAAGCGTTTCAGTCGATTAAATGTTCGACAATTGACCAATCAATCGCAGTTTGTGACAGCAAGGATTCCCCTTCGGGCGTAGCTGGATTACTCTTTCAGCCACCTCAAACTCAGGGATAGCTTTGCAGGAGATCTATGACCGTACGCGTAGCGATTAATGGCTTCGGTCGCATCGGGCGTAACGTGGTTCGTGCTTTATATGAATCCGGGCGTCGGGCGGAAATAACCGTGGTGGCTATCAACGAACTGGCGGATGCTGCGGGCATGGCGCATTTGTTGAAATATGACACCAGCCACGGACGCTTTGCCTGGGATGTTCGCCAGGAAAGAGATCAGCTGTTTGTCGGCGACGATGCTATCCGCGTGCTGCATGAGAGCAGTATTGCCGGGCTACCGTGGCGTGAACTGGGTGTGGATATCGTACTTGACTGTACTGGCGTATACGGTAACCGCGAGCATGGCGAAGCGCATCTGACAGCAGGTGCGAAAAAAGTCCTGTTTTCCCATCCTGGCAGCAACGACCTCGACGCGACCGTCGTATTTGGCGTGAATCAGCATGAGCTGCAAGCCGAACACCGCATTGTTTCCAACGCCTCCTGCACCACCAACTGCATTATTCCGGTCATCAAACTGTTAGACGATGCGTATGGCATTGAATCCGGCACCGTAACCACGATTCATTCAGCGATGCACGATCAGCAGGTGATTGACGCCTACCACCCGGACTTACGACGCACGCGAGCCGCGAGCCAGTCAATCATTCCGGTGGACACAAAACTGGCGGCAGGTATCACCCGTTTTTTCCCGCAGTTTAACGATCGTTTTGAAGCAATTGCCGTACGTGTACCGACGATTAACGTCACCGCAATTGACCTGAGCGTGACGGTGAAAAAACCGGTAAAAGCCTGTGAAGTCAACCTGTTGCTGCAAAAAGCGGCACAGGGGGCATTTCATGGTATAGTTGACTATACGGAATTACCGTTGGTCTCAGTAGATTTTAACCACGACCCGCACAGCGCCATTGTCGATGGCACTCAAACGCGCGTCAGTGGCGCACACCTTATCAAGACGCTGGTCTGGTGTGATAACGAATGGGGCTTTGCTAACCGAATGCTCGACACCACGTTAGCAATGGCCGCTCAAGGTTTCAGGTAAGACGCATCGTGCGTCTGCAAAACTTTAAGAATCAACGAGAGGATTCACCATGTCTGTAATTAAGATGACCGATCTGGATCTGGCTGGTAAACGCGTTTTCATCCGTGCTGATCTGAACGTACCGGTTAAAGATGGCAAAGTGACCAGCGACGCGCGTATCCGTGCATCTCTGCCAACCATCGAACTGGCTCTGAAGCAGGGCGCTAAAGTGATGGTGACCTCCCACCTGGGTCGTCCAACTGAAGGCGAGTACAATGAAGAGTTCTCTCTGCTGCCAGTTGTTAATTACCTGAAAGACAAACTGTCCAACCCGGTTCGCCTGGTAAAAGATTACCTGGACGGCGTAGACATCGCTGCCGGTGAACTGGTTGTTCTGGAAAACGTTCGCTTCAACAAAGGCGAAAAGAAAGACGACGAAGCGCTGTCCAAAAAATACGCTGCACTGTGTGACGTATTCGTGATGGACGCCTTCGGTACTGCTCACCGTGCGCAGGCTTCAACCCACGGTATCGGTAAATTCGCAGACGTCGCGTGTGCCGGTCCTCTGCTGGCTGCTGAGCTGGACGCACTGGGTAAAGCGCTGAAAGAACCTGCTCGTCCAATGGTTGCAATCGTTGGTGGTTCTAAAGTTTCTACCAAACTGACCGTACTGGATTCCCTGTCTAAAATCGCTGACCAGCTGATCGTTGGCGGTGGTATCGCGAACACCTTCGTGGCGGCACAAGGCCATAATGTCGGTAAATCCCTGTACGAAGCGGATCTGGTTGACGAAGCAAAACGTCTGCTGACTACCTGCGATATCCCGGTTCCAACGGATGTTCGCGTCGCGACTGAGTTCTCTGAAACAGCGACTGCGACCCTGAAATCTGTTAACGACATCAAAGATGATGAGCAGATTCTGGACCTGGGCGACGTTTCTGCACAGAAACTGGCTGAAATCCTGAAAAACGCAAAAACTATCCTGTGGAATGGTCCTGTTGGCGTGTTCGAATTCCCGAACTTCCGCAAAGGTACTGAAATCGTTGCTAACGCTATCGCAGACAGCGAAGCGTTCTCTATCGCAGGCGGCGGTGATACGCTGGCAGCAATCGACCTGTTCGGTATTTCTGACAAGATCTCCTACATCTCCACTGGTGGCGGCGCATTCCTCGAGTTCGTGGAAGGCAAAGTACTGCCAGCAGTAGCAATGCTCGAAGAGCGCGCTAAGAAGTAAGCCATTCAAGGGCAGGGAAACCTGCCCAATTTTCAGCGCGCTTTAAGAGCTCGCACCTTTTCTAACGGCCGAAGATACAGGACTAAGCAACATGTCTAAAATTTTTGATTTCGTAAAACCTGGCGTGATCACTGGTGATGACGTTCAGAAAGTGTTCCAGGTAGCTAAAGAAAACAACTTCGCTCTGCCAGCAGTTAACTGCGTTGGTACCGACTCCATTAACGCCGTACTGGAAGCTGCTGCAAAAGTTAAAGCACCGGTTATCGTTCAGTTCTCTAACGGTGGCGCAGCATTCATCGCTGGTAAAGGCGTGAAAACTGACGTTCCTCAGGGCGCGGCAATCCTGGGCGCAATCTCTGGTGCGCACCATGTACACCAGATGGCTGAACACTACGGTGTTCCGGTTATCCTGCACACTGACCACTGCGCGAAGAAACTGCTGCCGTGGATCGACGGTCTGCTGGACGCGGGTGAAAAACACTTCGCAGCGACCGGTAAGCCACTGTTCTCTTCTCACATGATCGACCTGTCTGAAGAGTCCCTGCACGAAAACATCGAAATCTGCTCTAAGTACCTGGCGCGCATGGCCAAAATGGACATGACCCTGGAAATCGAACTGGGTTGCACCGGTGGTGAAGAAGACGGCGTGGACAACAGCCACATGGACGCTTCTGCACTGTATACCCAGCCAGAAGACGTTGATTACGCTTACACCGAGCTGAGCAAAATCAGCCCACGCTTCACCATCGCAGCGTCCTTCGGTAACGTACACGGCGTTTACAAACCAGGTAACGTGGTTCTGACCCCAACCATCCTGCGTGATTCTCAGGAATACGTTTCTAAGAAACACAACCTGCCGCACAACAGCCTGAACTTCGTCTTCCACGGCGGTTCCGGTTCTTCTGCTCAGGAAATCAAAGACTCCGTAAGCTACGGCGTAGTGAAAATGAACATCGATACCGACACCCAGTGGGCAACATGGGACGGTATCCTGCAGTACTACAAAACGAACGAAGCTTACCTGCAGGGCCAGCTGGGCAACCCGAAAGGCGAAGACCAGCCGAACAAGAAATACTACGATCCACGTGTATGGCTGCGTGCTGCGCAGACTTCCATGGTGGCGCGTCTGGAGCAGGCTTTCAAAGAACTGAACGCGGTTGACGTTCTGTAATTTAAGCAGCTCATAGCATCAGAAGGCCCGCGAATGCGGGCCTTTTTTTATGCTTTTTCAATGGTCTGCCCGGCCCGTTTATGTGATCTGTTTGGCAAAACCGGTCCTTTTTGTTTACCCTTTACTGACCTGCCTGTCTCCATGGGGGATGGATTTTGTGTTTTTGGGATAACAAAAGGAAGACTAAATGGAACAACTCGATGTTGTAGACAGCATCAATAATGCCGGTAACTGGCTGGTGCGCAACCAGGCGCTGCTGCTGAGCTATGCCGTTAACATCGTCGCGGCGATTGCCATCATCATCGTCGGGATGATCGTGGCACGTATCGTATCAAACGCCGTAAACCGCGTGATGCTGGCGCGTCACATTGACGCCACTGTGGCTGACTTCCTCTCTGCACTGGTGCGCTACGGTATTATTGCCTTTACGCTGATTGCTGCACTGGGGCGTGTTGGCGTACAGACTGCCTCGGTGATTGCTGTTCTCGGTGCCGCCGGTCTGGCCATTGGTCTGGCGCTGCAGGGGTCGCTCTCGAACCTGGCTGCGGGTGTGTTGCTGGTAACCTTCCGTCCGTTCCGCTCTGGCGAGTACGTTGACCTGGGCGGTATTGCCGGCACCGTACTGCAGGTGCAGATTTTCTCAACCACCCTGCGAACTGTTGATGGCCGTATCGTGGTGGTACCGAACGGGAAAATCATCGCGGGCAACATCATTAACTTTTCCCGCGAGCCGGTGCGTCGTAACGAGCTGATTATCAGCGTGGCGTATGATTCTGATATCGATCAGGTGAAATCGCTGATCGCCAATATCATTGCCTCCGACGATCGTATTCTGAAAGATAAAGAGCAGACCGTTCGCCTGAACGAGTTGGGGGCATCGTCCATCAACTTTGTTGTGCGCATCTGGAGCAAAAGCAGCGATCTGCAAAACGTTTACTGGGATGTTCTGGAACGTATCAAACGTGATTTTGATGCCAACGGGATCAGCTTCCCGTATCCACAGATGGACGTGAACCTTAAACGCGAGAAAGAAGCCGAGTAATCCTCTTCCTCAGGAGGCCCGGTGAGCGGCAACGCCACCGGGCCTTTTTATTAGCAATACTAATCACCAATTAATATTATCAATTTCCTCTAATAAGATTCTCGCAGTATAGTCAGCTCCCAGGACAACTTGCTGAGAATTTATTCATGTTATCTTATTATTTTCAAGGTCTTGCATTAGGTGCGGCCATGATCCTTCCCCTTGGCCCGCAGAACGCGTTCGTGATGAACCAGGGCATTCGCCGTCAGTATCATCTTATGATTGCCCTACTGTGCGCGGTGAGCGATTTGCTGCTGATCTGCGCCGGAATCTTTGGCGGCAGTGCGCTGCTGATGCAGTCTCCCTGGCTGCTGGCGCTGGTGACCTGGGGTGGGGTAGCGTTCCTGCTGTGGTATGGGTTTGGGGCGCTGAAAACGGCAATGAGCAGCAATCTCGAACTGGCGAGCGCCGAGGTCATGAAGCAGGGCCGCTGGAAGATTATCGTTACCATGCTGGCGGTCACCTGGCTCAACCCGCACGTTTATCTGGATACCTTTGTGGTGCTGGGCAGCCTGGGTGGGCAGCTCGACGTTGAGCCGAAACGCTGGTTTGCCCTGGGTACCGTCAGCGCCTCATTCCTGTGGTTCTTCGGTCTCGCGATTCTGGCGGCATGGCTGGCCCCGCGTCTGCGTACCGCTAAAGCCCAGCGGATCATCAATACGCTGGTGGGCGTGGTGATGTGGTTTATTGCCTTTCAGCTGGCAAAAGAGGGGATTCATCATGTTCAGGAATTGCTCAACTAAGCGTTGTCTTATGGACAACTGAGCGAGAGCCGCTAAGCTTGCTGGCATGCGCCCTGTTGTTGGGCACTCTTCGCAACATGGAGGAATGACAGTGAAGTTTAAAGTGATGGCCCTGGCGGCATTAGTGAGTTTAGGTGCGGTGTCGGTGCAGGCAAGTGAATTGCCTGATGGCCCGCACATCGTCACTTCAGGCACCGCAAGCGTGGATGCGGTACCCGATGTTGCAACGCTGGCAATTGAAGTGAACGTGGCCGCGAAAGATGCCGCTTCTGCCAAGAAGCAGGCTGACGATCGTGTTGCGCAATATCTCTCTTTCCTGGAGCAGAACGGTGTCGCTAAAAAAGACATCAGCTCTGCCAACCTGCGTACCCAGCCTGATTACGACTACCAGAACGGTAAAAGCATCCTGAAAGGCTACCGTGCCGTGCGCACCGTTGAAGTGACCGTGCGTCAGCTCGATAAACTGAACTCGCTGCTGGATGGCGCGCTGAAAGCGGGTCTGAACGAAATTCGTTCCGTCTCACTGGGCGTTGCGCAACCGGAAAAATACAAAGACCAGGCGCGTAAAGCCGCCATTGATGATGCAATCCATCAGGCGCAACAGCTGGCGTCCGGGTTCAACAGTAAGCTCGGTCCGGTATACAGCGTGCGTTACCACGTCTCAAATTATCAGCCAAGCCCGATGGTACGGATGATGAAGGCCGACGCGGCACCGGTGTCTGCTCAGGAAACTTATGAGCAGCCGACGATTCAGTTCGACGATCAGGTTGATGTGGTATTCCAGCTGCAGCCGACCCAAAGTCAGCAGACTGAGCCGGCAAAAGCGCAGTAATCTGTCTTCACTTTCCCCCTCTCCCGTCAGGAGAGGGGGATTGTTCCTTAATCCTGTCTCAACACCTTATGCCCATACGCCAGCAGCGCGTCGGTGACGTTGCGCATCATGCGGCTTTCTGGCGCAAAACGGTGCCAGTAGAGCATCCGGCGCTGATACAGCCCCGGCGTTAAGTCAATCAGCTCACCGCTTTTCAACTCTTTCTCTATCTGCAGGTGCGGGATCATACAGCAGGTGGTGCCCTGACGTGCGAGCTGCACAAACGCTTCAGACGAGTTCACGATATGACATGGCACGCTGCCCGGCGGCAGATCGAAGTTTTGCTGCAGGAAGGCCTGATGCATATCGTCCAGATGGTCGAACGCCACCGCAGGGGCTTTCAGCAGCGCGGCGCGGGTGACGCCGTTCGGGAAGTAGCGCTCGGCAAACGCTTTTGAGCCGACAAACAGGTAGTCCAGTGCGCCCAACTGATCGACAAGACAGCTCGGCAGCGCCTGAGGCTGGATACTGACCGCCCCAACCACTTCACCGCGACGCAGGCGCTCCTGCGTACGGGTTTCATCTTCAACCTGCAGATTCAGGCGAATCGGGGAGTCTGCTAATACCGGCGCAAGGGCTGGCAACAGCCAGGTTGCCAGACTGTCGGCGTTCACCGCCAGCGAGAGCAGCAGCGGCGTTGAGCCGGTCTGTTCGTCACCCAGCCACTCATCTTCGAGCAGTTCAACCTGGCGCAGCAGGGCGAGGAGCTTTTGCCCTTGCTCCGTTGGACGCGGTGGAACGGTACGTACCAGCAGAGGCTGCCCGAACATGTTCTCCAGCTGTTTGATGCGTTGTGATACGGCGGACTGAGTGATACAAAGCTTTTGCGCTGCGCGCTCAAAACCGCGTTCACGAATAACTGCATCAAGTGCCTGTAGTGTTCTGTAGTCCGGACGTTTCATTGCTCTGGCTGACTCCTTAATTTTGCTTAATCTGCACTATGACACAATTTTCCCTTCGTGGCAGACGAAATCCACCCGACGTGTTCTATAATGCGGCCTACGTTTTCACACCACAGGCTAAACGATCATGACGCAGGATGAACTGAAAAAAGCAGTAGGATGGGCCGCTCTCCAGTATGTGCAACCGGGTACCATTGTCGGTGTTGGTACGGGCTCGACGGCGGCACACTTTATCGATGCGCTGGGCACGATGAAAGGGCAGATCGAGGGCGCAGTTTCCAGCTCCGACGCTTCCACGGAAAAGCTGAAAAGCCTTGGCATCACCGTTTTCGATCTGAATGAAGTTGACCGTCTTGGCATCTACGTTGATGGCGCGGATGAAATCAACGGCCATATGCAGATGATCAAAGGCGGCGGTGCGGCGCTGACGCGTGAAAAAATCATCGCCTCCGTGGCGGATAAATTCATCTGTATCGCCGATGCGTCAAAACAGGTTGATATCCTGGGTAAATTCCCGCTGCCGGTAGAAGTGATCCCAATGGCGCGTAGCGCTGTGGCGCGTGAACTGGTGAGACTGGGTGGACGCCCGGAATATCGTCAGGGCGTCATCACTGACAACGGCAACGTGATCCTCGACGTTCACGGTCTGGAAATTCTCGACGCCATTGCGCTGGAAAATGCCATTAACGGTATTCCAGGCGTAGTGACTGTAGGGTTATTCGCCAACCGTGGCGCGGATGTCGCGCTGATCGGCACGGCAGATGGCGTGCAAACCATCGTAAAATGATCTGATGGGGGGAGACCTCCCCCCGCTAAAAAAAATTTGAAAAGCTAAATTCGGTGACTTGTGTCACGCTTTTTACCTCTCGTTTGCCGATCCTGCCGCATTCGCAAATTTCTACAGCATTTTCCTCTGTCATTTTGCTCTGTATGACTTTTCTTCAGAGTGCCGACGCAAACGTTCATATTGCTGCAATAGTTTTTTTTGATATGTTGGCTACAGCGGATTTAAATCCAGCACAACATCAGTTCAGACAAAAACAGGGTCGGGTAAGGTAAATGGCAAAGGTATCACTGGAGAAAGACAAGATTAAATTCCTGCTGGTTGAGGGCGTGCATCAGAAAGCGCTTGATAGCCTTCGTGCAGCAGGTTACACCAACATCGAATTTCACAAAGGCGCGCTGGACACCGAAGAGCTGAAAGCGTCCATCCGTGATGCCCATTTCATTGGCCTGCGATCCCGTACCCAACTGACTGAAGACGTGATTGCCGCGGCGGAAAAGTTGGTTGCCATCGGCTGTTTCTGCATCGGTACCAACCAGGTTGATCTGAATGCCGCCGCAAAACGCGGTGTGCCTGTCTTTAACGCCCCGTTCTCCAACACCCGTTCCGTGGCGGAGTTAGTGATTGGCGAGCTGCTGCTGTTGCTGCGTGGTATTCCGGAAGCTAACGCCAAAGCGCACCGCGGCGTGTGGAACAAACTGGCTGCGGGTTCATACGAAGCCCGTGGTAAAAAACTCGGTATCATCGGCTATGGCCACATCGGTACTCAGCTGGGGATCCTGGCTGAATCCCTGGGGATGCATGTCTATTTTTATGATATCGAAAGCAAACTGCCGCTGGGCAACGCCACTCAGGTTCAACACCTCTCTGACCTGCTGAACATGAGCGACGTGGTCAGCCTGCACGTGCCGGAAAATGCGTCGACGAAAAACATGATGGGTGCTGAGGAACTGGCGCTGATGAAGCCGGGGTCACTGCTGATCAACGCTGCGCGCGGTACGGTTGTCGATATTCCGGCGCTGTGCGATGCGCTGAAGCGTAAGCATCTGGCGGGGGCGGCAATTGACGTCTTCCCGACTGAGCCTGCTACCAACAGCGATCCGTTCACCTCTCCGCTGTGCGAATTCGACAACGTGATCCTGACGCCGCACATCGGCGGCTCGACGCAGGAAGCGCAGGAAAATATCGGTCTGGAAGTCGCGGGCAAGCTGAGCAAATACTCCGACAACGGTTCTACGCTCTCTGCCGTGAACTTCCCGGAAGTGTCTCTGCCGTTGCACGGTGGCCGTCGTCTGCTGCACATCCATGAAAACCGTCCGGGCGTGCTGACTGCAATCAACCAGATCTTTGCCGAGCAGAGCGTCAACATTGCCGCGCAGTATCTGCAAACGAACTCTCAGATGGGTTACGTGGTAATTGATATTGAAGCGGACGAAGATGTAGCGGAAAAAGCGCTGCAGAGCATGAAGGCCATTCCGGGTACCATTCGCGCCCGTCTGCTGTACTGATTCTGTTTCTGTGAGCATAAAGCCGGGTCGCTACCCGGCTTTATTTTACCAGCGCCAGGTTTTGCCCGGCGTCACTACCGCAGGCAGCGGAATATCCCACTTCTCTACCGGCAAGGCTTCCACGCCCTGACAGTCATGTGCGTATCCCACAGGCTGTAAATGATACTGCTGCCAGTTTTGCAGCGTCCTGTCATAAAAACCGCCACCCATCCCTAAGCGCTGACCCTGCTCATCAAACGCCACCAGCGGCGTGATCAGTACATCCAGTTCTGAGAGGGGGAGTACGTCGCGGACATCGAGTTTTGGTTCGGTGATTTTCAGACGATTCACCACCAGTTCGCTGTGCGGGTGGTAGTGTAAAAACAGCAGATTTCCCTGGCTAAACGGATGCAGCACCGGCAGGTACACTCTCTTCCCGGCGCGCCACAGCTGTTCGATCAGCGGTTGAGTATCCAGTTCGCCATCAAACGAGAGGAACAGGGCGACGGTACGCGCCATCACAACAGGGGGATAGGCCATCATACGGGCTGCGCCTTGCTGGGCAAACTGTGCTTGCTGTTCGGGAGTTAACGCACGACGGCGTTGACGCATGAGCTGACGGATGTCCTGGCGTGAGGAAGAGACTTCAGGGAGTTGGGTCATGGTAGTCGGTAGAAGAAAAAGAGAGGGAATCTCCGAGATGCCGCCGCAGGCTGTAACCCTTGAACCCTTGGTTCAAGGTGAATGTGTCGTCATAGTTTTAAGGCTTCTCGGACGAACCGAGCATGCTCACCAACCATGGAGCGCCACATTCTTGTGGTATGAAATATCGGCTCAGGGGACTGGCCCGCTTGCGAACATCTCAGAGAAATTTTGTCTTCACAGTTACTCTACCATAGTCAACTGAGAAGTGTTATTCAAACTTTGGTCCCGGTCTTTCGGGATTGCGACCTTGATCAAGCAATGCCTGTTCAATGGTCTGCTGGAGCATTTTAATGCGCTGCTCCATGCTTGCCGCGTAATCGCGGGTCTTCGCTTTTTCCTGAGTCAGTTCATAACTGATGTTCAACGCGGCGATGAAAACCAGCTGCTCAGTATTTGTGACTCTAGTGCGTTCTTTGAGATCTTGCAACCGCTGATTCAAATCGTCCGCAGCCTGATTCAAGGCATCCCTTTGTTCAGGCGGACAATTCACTCGCAGTGAACGGCCAAAAATCTGGAGATCGACGGGTTGTGCAGACATGCCACCTTCCTGCTGATTGACTGCGCTGCCTTCGCTTACTGCCCCGGGGGCTGCGAAGGGGCGACACTATAGCTACCCTGATGTGAAGATACAAGCCCTTTTCTGGTATCACCAGGGTCCAAAGTGGTAGCATATCATGAATATTCCTCCCAACGATGACGAATGCGCATGTCTATACAGAACGAAATGCCTGGTTACAAGGATTTAAACCAGTTACTGAACCAGCAGGGAGTCGGTTTAACCTCTGCGGAAATGCACGGTCTGATCAGTGGCATGCTGTGCGGCGGAAACAGCGACAGCTCATGGCAGCCGCTGATCCACGACCTGACGAACGAAGGGCTGGCGTTTGGTCACGAGCTGGCGGAAGCCGTGCGTAAAATGCACTCCGCGATCAGCGATTCGCTGGAAGACGATGGCTTCCTTTTTCAGCTTTATCTGCCTGAAGGCGATGACGTCAGCGTCTTCGATCGTGCCGATGCGCTCGCAGGTTGGGTCAACCACTACCTGTTGGGGCTGGGCGTCACGCAGCCGAAACTCGATAAAGTGACCGGCGAAGCGGGTGAGGCTATCGACGATCTGCGTAACATTGCGCAGTTGGGCTACGATGAAGACGAAGACCAGGAAGAGCTGGAAATGTCTCTCGAAGAGATCATCGAATACGTTCGCGTTGCTGCTTTGCTGTGCCACGACCACTTTACGCGTTCGCAGCCGACCGCGCCGGAAGTCCGCAAGCCAACCTTACATTAAGAAAAATAACGCACAGGAGGGTGTCATGGTTATCTCAAATCAAGAGTATTCGCGCCGTCGTCAGGCGCTGCTGGCCAATATGCAGCCGGGCAGCGCCGCGCTGATTTTTGCTGCGCCAGAAGTGACGCGCAGCGCCGACAGCGAATACCCCTATCGCCAGAGCAGCGATTTCTGGTACTACACCGGCTTCAACGAGCCGGAAGCGGTACTGGTGCTGATTAAGAGTAATGACACCCACAACCACAGCGTGATTTTTAACCGCGTACGCGATCTCACTGCCGAAATCTGGTTCGGCCGCCGCTTAGGGCAAGAGGCTGCGCCAGAGAAGCTGGGGGTGGATCGGGCGCTGGCATTCAGTGAAATCAACCAGCAGCTCTATCAACTGCTCAATGGCCTGGATGTGCTTTACCACGCGCAGGGCGAGTATGCGTATGCCGATGAGATTGTCTTTACCGCTCTGGATAAGCTGCGCAAAGGTTCGAGGCAGAATCTGTCCGCGCCAGCCACCCTGACGGACTGGCGTCCGGTGGTGCATGAGATGCGTCTGTTCAAATCCCCGGAAGAGCTGGACGTGATGCGCCGCGCGGGTGAAATCAGTGCGCTGGCACACACCCGTGCCATGGAGAAATGCCGCCCGGGAATGTTTGAATACCAGCTGGAAGGGGAGATTCATCACGAATTTAACCGCCACGGCGCGCGTTATCCTTCTTACAACACCATTGTCGGTGGCGGTGAAAACGGCTGCATTCTGCACTACACCGAAAACGAAAGTGCGCTGCGCGACGGCGATCTGGTGCTGATTGACGCCGGATGCGAATTCCAGGGGTATGCGGGCGATATTACCCGTACGTTCCCGGTGAACGGTAAATTCACCCCCGCACAGCGCGCGGTGTATGACATCGTCCTCGAATCGCTCGAGACGGCGCTCAGGCTGTACCGTCCAGGCACGTCCATTCAGGAAGTGACCGGCGAAGTGGTGCGCATCATGATCACCGGTCTGGTGAAGCTCGGTATCCTGAAAGGCGACGTGGATACCCTGATTACCGAGAACGCGCATCGTCCGTACTTTATGCACGGCCTGAGCCACTGGCTGGGGCTGGATGTGCATGACGTGGGAGCATACGGTGCCGATCGTTCCCGCGTGCTGGAGCCAGGCATGGTATTAACCGTTGAGCCGGGGCTGTATATCGCGCCGGATGCCGACGTGCCGGAAGCATACCGCGGGATTGGCATTCGTATCGAAGACGACATCGTCATTACCGAAACCGGCAACGAAAACCTGACCGCCAGCGTCGTGAAAAATGCTGACGATATCGAGGCGCTGATGGCAGCGGCACGCGTATGAGCGTGATTATCGTTGGCGGCGGGATGACCGGAGCCACGCTGGCACTGGCCATCTCGCATTTTACGCAGGGAAAACTGCCGGTGCATCTGGTGGAGGCCGTTGCGCCAGAGGCCTCTGATCACCCCGGTTTTGATGCCCGCGCCATTGCACTGGCGCAGGGTACCTGTCAGCAACTCTCACGCATTGGCATCTGGCAGGCGATAGCCGACTGCGCGACGGCGATTAACACCGTTCACGTCAGCGATCGCGGTCATGCCGGTTTCGTTACCCTGGATGCGCATGATTACCGTATAGATGCGCTGGGCCGGGTCGTGGAGCTGCACGACGTCGGGTTACGCCTGTTCCGCCTGCTTAAGGATGCGCCAGGCGTGACTCTGCATTGCCCGGCGCGTGTGGCCAGTTTTAGCCGCAGTGACGCGTCGGTCAACGTGGTGCTGGATAACGGTACCGTCCTTGAAGGCCAGCTTCTGGTAGCGGCAAACGGTTCGCGCTCTTCGCTCGGCACGCAGTGCGGCGTGGAGTGGCGACAACAGCCCTACGGGCAGGTGGCCGTCATTGCTAACGTTTCGACAGCGGGCGCTCACAACGGCCGCGCTTTTGAGCGTTTCACCCAGCATGGCCCGCTGGCGATGCTGCCTATGTCCCACGATCGCAGTTCGTTGGTGTGGTGCCATCCGCAGGACAACGCGGCTGAGATACAGACCTGGTCTGACGAACGTTTTTGTACCGAGCTGCAAAAAGCCTTTGGCTGGCGGCTGGGACGTATTACCCACGCGGGAAAGCGGAGCGTATACCCGTTGTCGCTGACCACCGCCTCGCAGTCTATCTCCCATCGCATGGCGCTGGTCGGCAATGCCGCGCAGACATTGCATCCCATCGCCGGGCAGGGGTTTAACCTCGGGCTTCGCGACGTGATGAGCCTGGCAGAAACGCTTTCGCAGGCGTGGAGCGAGCAAAAAGACTGTGGTGCCTGGTCGGTGCTCAGCCATTACCAGAAGCGACGCCGGGCAGATAAAGAGGCGACGATTGGTGTGACGGATGGTCTGGTGCACCTGTTTGCCAATCGCTGGGCACCCCTGGTTGCAGGCCGCAATCTTGGGCTGATGGCGATGGAATTATTCATTCCGGCACGTGACGTGCTGGCGCAGCGGACTCTTGGTTGGGTCGCGCGTTAAGGAGTTATCACCGTGCAAAATGTTGATGTCGCCATCGTTGGCGGCGGAATGGTAGGACTGGCGCTGGCCTGTGGTTTACAGGGCAGCGGCCTGCGCGTTGCGGTACTGGAGCAAAACGTGCCTCAGCCTGTCGCGCAGGACGCGCCGCCGGAACTGCGCGTCTCGGCAATCAATGCGGCCAGTGAAAAGTTGCTGACGCACCTTGGCGTCTGGTCAGAGATCGTGGCGCAGCGTGCCAGCTGTTATCACGGCATGGAAGTGTGGGACAAAGACAGCTTTGGTCATATCGCGTTTGATGATGAAAGCATGGGCTACAGCCATCTGGGACACATCATCGAAAATGCCGTTATTCACCATGCTCTGTGGCAAAAAGCGCAGTCCTGCAGCGATGTCACGCTGCTGGCACCGGCGCAAATCCAGCAGGTCGCCTGGGGAGAAAACGACGCCTTTATCACCCTGCAAAGCGGTGACATGCTGACCGCACGACTGGTTGTGGGCGCTGACGGTGCCAACTCCTGGCTGCGTAACAAGGCGGATATTCCGCTGACGTTCTGGGACTATCGCCATCATGCTCTGGTGGCAACGATTCGCACTGAAGAGCCGCACGGTGGGGTGGCGCGCCAAATCTTCCACAATGACGGCATTCTGGCATTCCTGCCGTTGAGCGATCCGCACCTGTGTTCGATTGTCTGGTCTCTGGTTCCTGATAAAGCGCAACAGATGCAGGAAGCGACTCCCGAGGCATTCAACCAGGCGCTGTGCGTCGCGTTTGATAACCGTCTTGGGCTATGCACCCTTGAGAGCGAGCGGCTGGTGTTCCCGTTAACCGGGCGCTATGCGCGTCAGTTTGCGGCGCACCGTCTGGCGCTGGTGGGTGACGCGGCGCATACGATCCATCCGCTGGCCGGGCAGGGCGTGAACCTTGGCTTTATGGACGCGGCAGAGCTGGTTGAAGAGTTGCGTCGCCTGCATCGCGAAGGCAAAGATATCGGCCAGCATCTCTATCTGCGTCGCTACGAACGCAGCCGTAAGCACAGTGCAGCGGTGATGCTGGCAGGCATGCAGGGTTTCCGTGAGCTGTTTGCCGGCGCGAATCCAGCGAAAAAACTGCTGCGCGACCTCGGCCTTAAACTTGCCGATACCCTTCCGGGCGTAAAACCTCAACTCCTTCGCCAGGCGATGGGTCTTAACGACCTGCCGGACTGGCTGCGCTAATATAGACCCCCGTCACACTTTGTTTTCCCGGCCTCTGCGCCGGGGAAATTCGCTCGTTTGAAATAATCTAATTTCACCGCATTTTTCG
This sequence comes from Enterobacter sp. MEB024, assembly GCF_030209635.1. Classification (NCBI taxonomy): domain Bacteria; kingdom Pseudomonadati; phylum Pseudomonadota; class Gammaproteobacteria; order Enterobacterales; family Enterobacteriaceae; genus Enterobacter; species Enterobacter sp. MEB024. The sequence goes on from NZ_JARVRQ010000005.1 coordinate 226,404, forward strand.
CATTAGAAAATCTAATCTTACTATTTTTATGTTACGGAAATTCCGCCCGTTTTTCCGCATGAAATATCACCATCTGCTAAATCCTGTTAGAGCAATGTTAATTTTATGCGGGTTTAATCGCAGTTTGCCAGTGAATAACTCTGTAAGCTTTTTCGTGTTTTTAGGTCATAAGCTAATGTGATGACCCGTTTTACCTTATGGTTAATCGCCGGTTTCGGTGGTAAGTTCAGGTAAAAGAGAACGTTTGCGTCGGGGTCCAGAAAGCGATCGCGGCGCCGGGTTTCGTGGCACTGTTCAGGTGTGCGAAACGCAAGACAGCCCTGCTTATTCAACGAGGAAAAGATGGCTCAACAGACTCCTTTGTACGAACAACACGTGTTATGCGGCGCACGCATGGTGGACTTCCATGGCTGGATGATGCCGCTGCACTACGGCTCGCAGATTGATGAGCACCACGCGGTGCGCACCGATGCCGGTATGTTCGACGTGTCACACATGACGATTGTCGACCTGCATGGCAGCCGCACCCGGGAGTTTTTACGTTATCTGCTGGCAAACGACGTCGCCAAACTGAAGACGCCAGGCAAAGCGCTCTACACCGGCATGCTAAATGCCTCCGGCGGCGTAATTGATGACCTCATCGTCTATTACTTCTCTGAAGATTTCTTCCGCCTCGTTGTAAACTCCGCCACCCGCGAAAAAGACCTCTCCTGGATTACCCAACACGCTGAGCCTTACGCCATCGACATCACCGTCCGCGATGATCTGTCGCTGATCGCCGTACAGGGGCCGAACGCGCAGTCTAAAGCCGCCTCTCTGTTCAGCGATGAGCAGCGTAAAGCCACCGACGGCATGAAGCCGTTCTTCGGCGTACAGGCAGGCGATCTGTTTATCGCGACCACCGGCTACACCGGTGAAGCGGGCTATGAAATTGCCATGCCGAATGAGAAAGCCGCCGATTTCTGGCGTGCGCTGGTGGAAGCCGGCGTTAAGCCGGCAGGTCTGGGCGCGCGCGATACGCTGCGTCTGGAAGCCGGTATGAACCTCTACGGGCAAGAGATGGATGAAGGCGTGTCACCGCTGGCGGCCAACATGGGCTGGACCATCGCCTGGGAACCGGCTGACCGTGAGTTTATTGGCCGTGAAGCGCTGGAAATGCAGCGTGAAAAGGGCACTGAACAGCTGGTTGGCCTGGTGATGACCGAGAAAGGCGTGCTGCGCGGCGAGCTGCCGGTGCGTTTTACAGATGCTGACGGCAACCCGCGTGAAGGCGTGATCACCAGCGGTACCTTCTCCCCGACGCTGGGCTACAGTATTGCACTGGCGCGTGTTCCGGCGGGCATTGGCGAAACGGCAGTGGTGCAAATCCGCAACCGTGAAATGCCGGTCAACGTGACCAAACCGATTTTTGTTCGCGCCGGTAAGCCGGTCGCCTAATCATTTTTATCAGGAGAACTTCAATGAGCAATGTGCCAGCAGAACTGAAATACAGCAAAGAACACGAGTGGCTGCGCAAAGAGGCGGACGGCACTTACACCGTAGGGATCACCGAGCATGCGCAGGAGCTGCTGGGCGACATGGTGTTTGTTGACCTGCCTGAAGTCGGCGCATCCGTGGAAGCAGGCGATGACTGCGCCGTGGCCGAGTCCGTAAAAGCGGCTTCTGATATCTACGCCCCGGTAAGCGGTGAAATTGTTGCCGTGAACGACGCCCTGAGCGACTCCCCGGAGCTGGTGAACAGCGAGCCTTATGAAGGCGGCTGGATCTTCAAAATCAAAGCCAGCGACGAATCGCAGGTCGCCGCGCTGCTGGATGCCACCGCGTACGAAGCGCTGTTAGAAAACGAGTAAGCCTTAACCCTCTCCCCTTTGGGGGGAGGGTAGGGTGAGGGGAACAGACGACACCCTCACCCCAGCCCTTTCCCTCCGGGAGAGGGAGAAAACACATTCACTGCACGTTTCAGGAACCATCGCTCATGACACAGACTTTAAGCCAGCTTGAAAACCGTGGCGCCTTCATTGAACGTCACATTGGGCCGGATGCTCAGCAACAGCAGGAGATGCTGAAGACAGTTGGCGCGGATTCATTAAATGCACTGATCGGCCAGATTGTGCCAAAAGACATCCAGCTTGCCACGCCGCCTCAGGTGGGTGAAGCCACCACTGAATTCGCCGCTCTGGCGGAGCTGAAGGCGATTGCCGGCCTGAACAAGCGCTATAAGTCTTACATTGGCATGGGCTACACCAACGTGCAGTTACCCCCGGTTATTCTGCGTAATATGCTGGAAAATCCGGGCTGGTACACCGCCTACACCCCGTATCAGCCAGAAGTTTCTCAGGGCCGTCTGGAAGCGCTGCTGAACTTCCAGCAGGTTACGCTGGATTTGACCGGCCTGGATATCGCGTCCGCTTCACTGCTGGATGAAGCCACCGCCGCCGCCGAAGCAATGGCAATGGCGAAGCGCGTGAGCAAACTGAAAAATGCCAACCGCTTCTTCGTGGCAGCGGACGTGCATCCGCAAACGCTTGATGTGGTTCGTACCCGTGCCGAAACCTTTGGTTTTGACGTGATTGTCGACGACGCCGACAAAGTCCTCGATCATCAGGATGTGTTTGGCGTGCTGCTGCAACAGGTCGGCACCACCGGTGACGTTCACGACTACAGCGCACTGATTGCTGAGCTGAAAGCCCGCAAAGTGGTTGTCAGCGTCGCGGCTGATTTTATGGCGCTGGTCCTGCTGACGGCTCCAGGTAAACAGGGCGCGGACATTGTTTTCGGTTCTGCACAACGCTTTGGTGTCCCGATGGGCTACGGTGGCCCACATGCGGCGTTCTTTGCCGCAAAAGATGAATTCAAACGCTCCATGCCTGGCCGTATCATCGGCGTTTCAAAAGATGCCGCCGGTAACACCGCGCTGCGCATGGCAATGCAGACTCGCGAGCAGCATATTCGTCGCGAGAAAGCGAACTCCAACATCTGTACCTCGCAGGTCCTGCTGGCCAATATCGCCAGCCTGTACGCTGTCTTCCACGGTCCGGTTGGCCTGAAACGCATTGCCAGCCGTATTCACCGTCTGGCGGATATTCTGGCCTGTGGTCTGCAGCAGAAAGGCCTGAAACTGCGCCACGCCCATTACTTTGACACGCTGTGCGTTGAAGTGGCTGACAAAGCCGCGGTGCTGGCTCGTGCTGACGCGGCAGAGATCAACCTGCGTAGCGACATCCATAACGCGGTAGGCATTACCCTGGATGAAAGCACTACCCGCGAAGATATCGTTAACCTGTTTAACGTCTTGCTGGGCGATGCACACGGCCTGGATATTGATACGCTCGATAAAGATGTCGCGCTCGACAGCCGCTCTATCCAGGAAAGCATGCTGCGTGATGATGCGATCCTGACTCACCCGGTGTTCAATCGCTACCACAGCGAAACCGAGATGATGCGCTATATGCACTCTCTGGAGCGCAAAGACCTGGCGCTGAATCAGGCGATGATCCCGCTGGGCTCCTGCACCATGAAGCTGAACGCTGCGGCAGAGATGATCCCAATCACCTGGCCTGAATTTTCCGAGCTGCACCCGTTCTGCCCACCAGAGCAGGCGGAAGGTTACCATCTGATGATCAACCAGCTCTCCGACTGGCTGGTGAAGCTGACCGGTTACGATGCACTCTGCATGCAGCCAAACTCCGGGGCGCAGGGGGAATACGCGGGCCTGCTGGCAATTCGTCACTATCACGAAAGCCGCAATGAAGGGCATCGCGATATCTGCCTGATCCCGAGTTCTGCGCATGGCACCAACCCGGCGTCTGCCCAGATGGCGGGTATGGAAGTGGTGGTGGTGGCCTGCGACAAGAATGGCAACATTGACCTGGCCGATCTGCGTGCGAAAGCCGAGCAGGCGGGTGAAAAACTCTCCTGCATCATGGTGACCTACCCGTCCACCCACGGTGTGTACGAAGAGACCATCCGTGAAGTGTGTGAAGTGGTCCATCAGTTCGGCGGTCAGGTTTATCTCGACGGTGCGAACATGAACGCACAGGTTGGCATTACCTCTCCGGGCTTTATCGGCGCGGATGTGTCGCACCTGAACCTGCACAAAACCTTCTGCATTCCACACGGCGGTGGTGGTCCAGGTATGGGCCCAATCGGTGTGAAAGCACACCTGGCGCCGTTTGTCCCAGGCCACAGCGTAGTGCAGATTGAAGGCATGTTGACCCGTCAGGGCGCGGTCTCTGCGGCACCGTTCGGTAGCGCCTCAATCCTGCCCATTAGCTGGATGTATATCCGCATGATGGGCGCGGAAGGGCTGAAGCAGGCAAGCCAGGTGGCTATCCTCAACGCTAACTACATCGCAACGCGTCTGAAAGAAGCGTATCCGGTGCTCTACACGGGCCGTGATGGTCGTGTGGCGCACGAGTGCATCCTCGATATCCGTCCTTTGAAAGAAGAGACAGGTATCAGCGAGCTGGATATTGCTAAGCGTCTGATTGACTACGGATTCCATGCGCCAACCATGTCGTTCCCGGTGGCGGGTACGCTGATGGTTGAACCCACCGAGTCTGAAAGCAAAGTTGAGCTGGACCGCTTTATTGACGCGATGCTGGCTATCCGCGCTGAAATCGACCGCGTGAAAGCCGGTGAGTGGACGCTGGCTGATAACCCGCTGGTTAACGCACCGCACACCCAGAATGAGCTGGTCTCCGGGTGGGAGCACGATTATACCCGTGAGCAGGCGGTGTTCCCGGCCGGCATAGCAAACAAATACTGGCCGACCGTGAAACGTCTCGATGACGTCTACGGTGACCGTAATCTGTTCTGCTCTTGTGTGCCAATGAGCGAATACCAGTAATCGTTCCGCGGTTATAACGTGTTACAGGCCGGGTCAGCGTTAACGCTACCCGGCTTTTTTTATAAGGAGACATAGATGGCAATTGCACTGGTCACCGGCGCCAGCCGCGGTATTGGTAAAGCCACCGCGCTGCAGCTGGCGCGCGAAGGCTACACCGTAGCGGTGAACTATCACCACAACATTAAAGCCGCGACGGATGTGATCACGATGATTACCGACGCGGGGGGTAACGCGTTTGCCGTGCGCGCAGATATCAGTGATGAAGCTCAGGTGCTGGCAATGTTCGACAGTATCGATCGTGAAGCCGGACCGCTTACCGCACTGGTGAACAACGCCGGGATCCTGTTTGAACAATCCACGATTGAACACCTCTCCGCTGAACGGATCAACCGCGTGTTAGCCACGAACGTGACCGGTTATTTCCTCTGCTGCCGCGAAGCGGTAAAACGCATGTCGTTCAGACATGGTGGCAAAGGCGGCGCGATCGTGAACGTGTCATCCGCGGCATCGCGCCTCGGTGCTCCGGGTGAATATGTGGATTACGCCGCGTCCAAAGGTGCTGTCGATTCGTTGACGACGGGATTATCGCTGGAAGTGGCAGCGCAAGGGATCCGCGTAAACTGCGTGCGTCCCGGGCTGATTTACACCGAGATTCATGCATCTGGCGGTGAGCCGGGCCGGGTGGATAGGGTCAAATCCATGCTGCCTATGCAGCGTGGCGGTCAGCCGGAAGAGGTGGCGCAGGCGATTGTCTGGCTGCTGAGCGAGAAAGCCTCGTATGTGACGGGAAGTTTTATTGAACTGGCGGGTGGGAAATAAACATCTCCTCTCCCCATCGGGGAGAGGAGAAAAGCGTTAAAGCGTCTCGCCGTTGCTGGCAATCACGTCTTTGTACCAGTTAAAGCTCTTTTTCCGCGAGCGTGACATATCGCCGGTACCGTCGTCGTGCTTGTTCACATAAATAAAGCCGTAGCGCTTGCTGTACTGGCCGGTAGTGAACGACACGCAGTCGATGCAGCCCCACGGGGTATAACCCATCAGATCCACGCCATCATACGTGACGGCTTTCATCATCTCTTCCACGTGCGCACGCAGGTAGTCGATGCGGTAGTCATCGTTGATGCTGCCGTCTTCTTCTACTTTGTCGTAGGCGCCAAAGCCGTTTTCCACGATAAACAGCGGTTTCTGATAACGCTCGTACAATTCGCACAGGGAATAGCGCAGACCCACCGGGTCAATCTGCCAGCCCCAGTCAGAGGCTTTCACATGCGGGTTCGGTACGCTGCCTTCAAAGCCTGAGATAGCATCGCCAGTACCGCCTTCCGCTTTCACAGCGTTGGTCATGTAATAGCTGAAGCCCAGATAGTCACAGGTGCCTTCACGCAGGATCTGCTCGTCACCCGCTTCCATATGGATGGTGAAGCCACGGCGTTCCCATTCATTAAGCACATAGGATGGGTAGTAACCGCGCAGCTGGACATCGGTAAAGACATAGCGTTCACGCATGGATTCCTGTGCAAACATCACGTCCTCTGGTTTACAGGAGAACGGGTAGAGCGCCACCATTGCCAGCATACAGCCGACTTTCATTTCCGGGTTAATGCGACGCGCCGCTTTCACCGCCAGCGCGCTGGCAACGAACTGGTGGTGCAGCACCTGGTACATGGTCTCTTCCGGATTGTCATGCTCGGTATAAACCACGCCTGAGCAGCAGTAGCCAAACAGCGGCGCACGCCAGTTACGCTGGTTGTTGATCTCGTTAAAGGTCATCCAGTATTTGACCTTATTTTTGTAACGCTCAAACACCACTTCCGCGAAGCGCACAAAGAAATCCACCACTTTACGGTTGGTCCAGCCGCCGTACTCCTGCACCAGGTGGAGCGGCATTTCGAAGTGGGAGAGGGTGATGACCGGTTCAATATTGTATTTCAGCAGCTCATCGAACATGTCGTCGTAGAACTTCAGGCCTTCTTCATTCGGCTGTGTTTCATCCCCTTTCGGGAAGATACGCGTCCAGGCGATAGAGGTGCGGAAACATTTGAAGCCCATCTCAGCAAACAGTTTGATGTCTTCTTTGTAATGGCCATGGAAGTCGATAGCTTCGTGGTTCGGATAGTATTTCCCCGGCACGACTTCCTGCGTGATTTCGCGCGGCACGCCGTGCGCACCGCCCGTTAAGACATCGCAGATGCTCGGCCCTTTACCGCCTTTGTTCCAGCCGCCTTCAACCTGGTGAGCGGCCACTGCGCCGCCCCATAAAAAGTCTTTTGGTAGGGTAAGTTTTTTCATCGCTGCTATTCTCAGTAAATGACATATTGCGTTCGAGTCTAGCAAAGCGGAATTAAATGTCACGATATAACAATTCGCTGAAAATGTAATTTGTCACATCGAAAAAACAGGGTGTTTTATTCTGTCAATTTCTTCGCCAGTTTCCGGCCAAGCGATTCGAGAATATAGATGACGGGTATTTGTGTGGTGATATCGTACACGCCGCCTATCCGCGTCTGAGGGACATGCCAGGAGAGGTTAAAGTCCGCGAGCTTTGCCAGGCGCGAGTGCTCGTGGCTGGTTATGGAGAGCACTTTGCAGCGATGCAGGCTAAACTGGCTGGCAAAGCGCAGGATCTCTTCAGTTTCACCGGATACCGACAGCACAATCGCCAGCGCGTTTTTAGCCATATCATTGGTGACCGGGAAATAAGGATCGTCGATGTGGTTGCTGAATTTACCGATATTCGAAAAGAAGCGTGCGCCATATTTTGCCAGCGAGCCAGACGTGCCCGCACCGACAAATATAATACGTTCGGAATATAAAATAATATCGACCGCCTCATCTAATAAAGCATCGAACTCTTCGTTATTAACGCCTTTAAAGAAGCTGATAATTTCACTGGCACCAAAATTTGCCTGCTGAGGTTCGTTCTGCTCTAAATAGAGCTTAAAGCGCACGCGGAATTCAGAGTAGCCTTCGCAGTTGAGTTTGCGGCAAAAGCGCAGGATAGTGGTCGTTGAGACGCCAGCCGCATCCGCCAGCTCGCGGATGGTCATGTACATGACTTTGTCACGATTTTTAATGACATAGTTGTAGACCATCATTTCCAGATTATTGAGACTGGCAATGGCGGCGTGGGTGAACATACTCACAATGGCGAAACTCTCATTCAGACATCATTTATCCATCATAACATGCAGCAAGTCGGCAGGATCCAATTTTATGCCCTTGATTCTTAATGATTAAATTTTAATGTGAACAAACGTTAGGTGAATAATTTGTTTATGTTCATGATTTATAGATAAAAATTATGTTTGTGAAATTATTTTAGCTAACAGGTGTTCACTGGAATCATTCTCAGTTAGCATAGACAGGTGATGAATATTCATCGTTAGTTTTCCCGGAGTTTTGTATGGTGAGCAGACCATTAATTGCACAGGGATATTCGCTGGCTGAGGAAATAGCCAACAGTATTAGCCACGGTATTGGCCTGGTTTTTGGGATTGTCGGTTTAGTGTTATTGCTGGTGCAGGCGGTGGATACGAATGCCAGCGCAATGGCCATTACCAGCTACAGTCTGTATGGCGGGAGTATGATCCTGCTGTTCCTGGCGTCGACGCTGTACCACGCTATCCCGCATCAACGGGCCAAGATCTGGCTCAAGAAATTCGACCACTGCGCTATCTATCTTCTTATTGCAGGTACCTACACGCCTTTCCTGCTGGTGGGTCTTAACTCGCCGCTGTCGCGTGGCCTGATGATTGTTATCTGGAGCCTGGCGCTGCTGGGGATCCTGTTTAAGCTGACCATTGCCCACCGGTTTAAGGTGCTGTCGCTGGTGACCTATCTCACGATGGGCTGGCTTTCGCTGATTGTGGTTTATCAACTGGCGATCAAGCTGGCGGTAGGGGGCGTGACGCTTCTGGCCGTTGGGGGCATCGTCTACTCGCTGGGCGTCATTTTCTATGTCTGCAAGCGTATCCCGTACAATCATGCTATCTGGCATGGGTTTGTGCTGGGCGGTAGCGTGTGCCACTTTTTAGCGATTTATCTCTATGTGGGGCAGGTTTAATTTCAGAACGTTGATCTTCTTGCCTCCGCCCTTTCTTCGTGAGAGTAAGCAAAAAAAAACGGTAACCGTCAGGTTACCGTTTTTTTATCTCGTCGCCGGGCAATGACGCCTTACTCTTCCAGCGAATACGGCAGTGGCTCAATGCTCAGCGTATTGGCATCGTCACGCACGCGGAACACGCTGTCGGCTTCCATATCGTTGTTCATGACGGCCTGAACCAGAAGGCGGCCATCATCCAGTTGAACTGCGGCTAACACCGTGCCGGTACGGCGCCAGTTCTCGCCCATCTTCAGTTCTAAATCTTCACCAGCGTCAGGCACGCGGCTGGCGTGGCCCGCCAGGGTCCACAGTGCGCGTTTGTTGGCTCCGCGGAATTTGGCGCGTGCCACCATCTCCTGGCCGGTATAGCACCCTTTCTTAAAGCTAATGCCACCCAGCGCCTGCAGGTTGGTGGCCTGAGGAATGAACTGCCCGCTGTTTGCGGCGTCAATCACCGGCAGACCGGCTTCAATGTTCAGCGCCAGCCACTGTTGGCTGTTATTAAACTGGGCTTCACCGCGCAGCGCCTCGGTGACGCGTTCGGCGGTCGCGGTATCCGTGACTAACAGAAAGCGTTCCGCCGGGTGTTCAAACCACAGGATAGACGTTGCGCCTTCGCTGACGACCTGTTTCTGGGCATCCGGGAGTTCACTGAACAGATTTTTCAGCGCCGCACGGGCCTGGAAGCCTGCCACGCCCAGCAGAACGTGTTCATCATCCGCGGCAATAGTGACTTTTGAGAAGACCGCGTATTTTTTCAGCTCGGTGAGCTGCGCGTCCCGCAGGCTGCGGCGCTCAATAAAGGCAAAACCCTCCTGGCGACGGAACAGGCGCAGGTTGCTCCACATCTTCCCTTTTGGATCGCAGTGTGCGACCAACAGATGCTGATGTTCGTCCATCTGGCTGACGTCGGCGGTTACCTGGCCCTGCAGGTATTTTTCGCTGTCTGCACCGGTGAGTGTCGCCAGCGCCCAGTCATCAAGAGTAATAAGCGTCAGCGGCAGACGCGCAGAGGCGGCGGGCTGGCGAGGAGAAAATGGTGTAAAGGCCATAACGATATCCTGAATTGCTTAACGCTTTGATAATGCCTAATGGTAAAAGAGCCTGCTGGCATTGCAAGCGCTTTCAACAGGCCATTTGTGCCATAACCCGGTTATGCGTAGCGCCACGCAAAATAGTGTAATCCGCTGTCTTTATAGGGTTTATTGTGGAAGCGCGCTCGTGGTTCGCAATATTCCAGTAAAGAAACGGTCAAAAACACGTTACACTAGCTGGTGTCCCCGCAGAGAAATCAAGAACACTGGACGGGGTGCCGACTGTGCCAAACGTAATGCAGGAAACAGAACATGGATATTAACAACAAGGCCCGTATTCACTGGGCGTGCCGTCGCGGCATGCGTGAACTTGATATTTCCATCATGCCTTTCTTCGAATATGAGTATGACAGCTTAAGCGATGATGATAAGCGTCTGTTTGTTCGCCTGCTTGAGTCTGACGATCCTGATTTATTTAACTGGCTGATGAATCACGGCAAACCCGCCGACACCGAGTTGCAACGGATGGTGCAATTAATTCAAACACGGAATCAGGAACGTGGTCCTGTGGCAATCTGACCTTCGCGTCTCGTGGCGCTCGCAGTGGATGTCGTTGTTGCTCCACGGCCTGGTCGCGGCCTTTGTGTTACTGATGCCGTGGCCGCTTAGCTATACGCCTCTGTGGCTGCTGTTGCTGTCGTTTGTGGTGTTTGACAGCGTGCGCAGCCAGCGCCGCATTCATGCCCGTCAGGGGGAGATCAAATTACTGATGGATTCCCGCCTGCGCTGGCAGGGAAAAGAGTGGGAAATTCTCGGTATGCCCTGGATGATCGCTTCCGGCATGATGCTGCGGCTACGTAGCGTGGACAGCGGGCGTCGCCAGCATCTGTGGCTGGCCGCGGACAGTATGGATAGCGCTGAGTGGCGGGACCTGCGTCGGATGTTATTACAGCAACTGACGCAGGAGTAATTCGCGTTAGCTGAACTGTTCTGCCATTTCGCCCAGAATCTGCTCACACCAGCTTTGCAGGCGCTCATCGCTGAGATCGTACTGGTTGGTTTCATCCAGTGCCAGCCCGACAAACAGCTGCCCATCGGCAATAATCGGTTTCTTACTGGTGAACTCGTACCCTTCGGTTGGCCAGTAACCGATAAACGTGACGCCCTTCGGTGCCAGTTTGTCGTGCAGCATGCCGAGTGCGTCCAGGAACCACTCACCGTAACCCAGCTGATCTCCCATGCCGTACATGGCAATGATTTTGCCGTCGAGGTTAAGCGTATCAAGCTGGTCCCAGATGGCTTCCCAGTCTTCCTGTATTTCGCCGAAATCCCAGGTCGGGATGCCGAGGATCAGCACGTCGTACTGCTCCATCAGCGTAAGCGCGTCATCTTTCAGGTTATGCAACGTCACCAGTTCCGGGCCAATGATGTCCCGAATTTTCTCTGCCGCCATTTCGGTGTAGCAGGTGCTGGAACCATAGAACAGACCAATATTCATCGCGTGACTATCTCAATTCTTGCTTTGACTTTGCGCGTAGTGTACCAGAAACCGATCGCAATCAGGCATAATGGCCTGACTGCAGAATCAAAGGGGCTGATGTGGAAAAGGATCTCGCACTCATCGAACAGTTTCTCGATGCTCTGTGGCTGGAGAAGAACCTGGCCGAGAATACGCTCAGTGCCTACCGGCGCGATCTCACCATGCTGGTGGAGTGGCTGGCGCACCGTGGGCTGTCGCTGGCGAACGCCCAAAGCGACGACCTGCAGGCGCTGCTGGGCGAGCGGATGGAAGGGGGCTACAAGGCCACCAGTTCCGCACGTTTGCTCAGCGCAATGCGTCGGCTGTTCCAGCACCTCAACCGTGAGAAAATTCGCGAAGACGATCCCAGCGCGGTCCTGGCCTCCCCGAAACTCCCGCAGCGGCTGCCGAAAGATCTCAGCGAAGCACAAGTTGAGAGATTATTACAGTCACCCGCAGTTGACCTGCCGCTGGAGTTACGCGATAAAGCCATGCTTGAGCTATTGTATGCTACCGGTTTGCGTGTTTCTGAACTGGTCGGCCTGACGATGAGCGACATTAGCCTTCGTCAGGGCGTGGTTCGTGTAATCGGTAAAGGAAACAAGGAAAGGCTGGTGCCGCTGGGTGAAGAGGCGGTGTACTGGCTGGAAACGTATCTGGAGCACGGTCGTCCATGGTTGCTTAATGGCGCTTCAATCGACGTCTTGTTCCCCAGCCAGCGCGCACAACAGATGACGCGGCAAACGTTCTGGCATCGCATCAAACATTACGCCACACTGGCGGGTATCGACAGTGAAAAGCTTTCGCCACACGTTTTGCGTCATGCCTTTGCGACGCATCTGCTGAACCACGGCGCCGACCTGCGCGTGGTGCAGATGCTGCTGGGACACAGCGATCTTTCCACGACCCAAATTTATACCCATGTCGCGACGGAACGGCTGCGGCAGCTACACCAACAGCACCACCCACGAGCGTGAGTGCCGACGAATTAGGATCTTATATGAAAAAGTCTTTCGCGCTGTTCACCCTGCTGGCAGCCTCATTTACCGGTTTTGCCCATGCGGATGACGCCGCTATCAAACAGTCTCTGGCGAAGCTTGGCGTCACCAGCAGTGATATCCAGTCTGCACCGGTTGCCGGCATGAAAACGGTTCTGACGAACAGCGGCGTGCTGTACGTGACCGAGGACGGAAAACACATTATTCAGGGGCCAATGTACGACGTGAGCGGTGCACAGCCGGTCAACGTAACCAACCAGCTGCTGATGAAAAACCTGAACGCGCTCGAAAAAGAGATGATCGTTTATAAAGCGGCGCAGGAAAAACACGTCATTACCGTCTTCACCGACATCACCTGTGGCTACTGCCATAAGCTGCATGAAGAGATGAAAGATTACAACGCGCTGGGGATCACCGTGCGTTATCTGGCCTTCCCGCGCGCGGGCGTTGAGAGCAAGCCAGAGCAGGATATGAAAGCTATCTGGTGTGCGAAAGACCGCAACAAAGCCTTTGATGACGCGATGAATGGCAAAGGCGTGCAGCCTGCATCCTGCGACATTGATATCGCTAACCACTACGCGCTGGGTGTGCAGTTTGGCGTGAACGGTACGCCAGCGATTGTCCTGAGCAACGGCTATGTTGTTCCGGGTTATCAGGGACCTAAAGAGATGAAAGAGTTCCTCGACGCGCACCAGAAACAGTTTGGTGGTAAATAATTCGCGTGAAAGCCCCAATAAAACTGCGCCGCCGCGAGGCGGTTGAACATGCTGATTTGCCTGACGACCTCCCGCCGCTGCTAAAGCGGCTATACGCCAGCCGTGGCGTGCGTACCGCCGCCGACCTTGAGCGCAGCGTTAGAGGGATGTTGCCATGGCAGCAGTTAAACGGCATCGAAAAAGCCACAGAAATACTCTACAACGCGCTGTGTGAAGGTACGCGTATTGTGGTGGTGGGGGATTTTGATGCTGATGGCGCAACCAGTACCGCGCTGAGCGTGTTGAGCCTGCGCGCGCTGGGTTGCGACAACGTGACATATCTGGTGCCGAACCGGTTTGAAGATGGTTACGGCCTCAGCCCGGAAGTGGTCGATCAGGCCCATGCCCGCGGCGCACAGCTGATCCTGACCGTAGACAACGGGATCTCTTCCCATGCGGGCGTCGATCATGCGCATCAGCTGGGGATCCCGGTGCTGGTTACCGATCACCACCTGCCGGGTGAAACGCTGCCTGCCGCGGAAGCGATCATCAACCCGAACCTGCGCGACTGCGATTTCCCGTCGAAATCACTCGCAGGCGTCGGCGTGGCATTTTATCTGATGCTGGCGTTACGCACGCTGCTGCGTGATAAGGGCTGGTTCGACGCCCGCGGTATTGCCGTGCCGAACCTGGCCGAGTATCTCGACCTGGTCGCACTGGGGACCGTCGCAGACGTGGTGCCGCTCGATACCAATAACCGTATTCTGACCTGGCAGGGCTTAAGCCGCATCCGGGCGGGCAAATGCCGTCCCGGTATCAAAGCGCTGCTTGAGATTGCTAACCGCGATCCGCTCAAGTTGGCGGCAAGCGATCTAGGCTTCGCCCTGGGGCCTCGCCTGAACGCGGCCGGCAGACTGGACGACATGTCCGTTGGCGTCGCGTTGCTGCTGTGCGACAACATTGGTGAAGCGCGCGTGCTGGCTAATGAGCTGGACGCCCTGAACCAGACCCGTAAAGAAATTGAACAGGGAATGCAGGTTGAAGCGCTGACCCTGTGCGAAAAACTGGAACGCAGCGGCGATACGCTGCCGGGCGGCCTGGCGATGTATCACCCTGAGTGGCATCAGGGCGTGGTGGGCATTCTGGCTTCGCGTATTAAAGAGCGTTTCCACCGTCCGGTCATTGCGTTTGCACCGGCTGGTGATGGCACCCTTAAAGGCTCCGGGCGTTCGATTCAGGGGCTGCACATGCGCGATGCGCTGGAGCGTCTGGATACCCTCTACCCGGGTCTGATGCTCAAGTTCGGCGGTCATGCCATGGCGGCAGGTTTGTCGCTGGAAGAGGCGAAGTTCGACGAATTCCAGCGTCTGTTCGGCGAGCTGGTCACCGACTGGATTGACCCGGCCCTGCTGCAGGGCGAAGTGGTTTCCGACGGCGAACTCACGCCGGTTGAGATGACGATGGAAGTGGCACAGATGCTCCGGGATGCAGGGCCGTGGGGGCAGATGTTCCCGGAACCCCTGTTCGATGGCCGCTTCCGTCTGCTGCAACAGCGCATTGTCGGTGAGCGTCATCTGAAAGTGATGGTCGAGCCTGTAGGCGGTGGCCCGCTGCTGGACGGTATTGCCTTTAACGTCGATACCGCTGTCTGGCCGGACAACGGCGTGCGCGAAGTTGAGCTGGCATACAAACTGGATATAAACGAGTTCCGCGGTAACCGCACCCTTCAGATCATCATCGACAATATCTGGCCAATTTAGCGGCAGTAATCTCTATAAAAAAGGGCGTGGATTCGGTACAATCCCGCTCTTATCACCGCATTTTGACAAGTCCATAAAAGAAAACAGACCATGTTTGAAATTAATCCGGTAAAAAACCGTATTCAGGACCTCACGGAGCGCTCTGACGTTCTTAGGGGGTATCTTTGACTACGATGCCAAGAAAGAGCGTCTTGAAGAAGTAAACGCCGAGCTGGAACAGCCGGACGTCTGGAACGAACCTGAACGCGCGCAGGCGCTGGGTAAAGAGCGTTCCTCTCTCGAAGCTATCGTAGATACGCTGGATCAAATGGCTCAGGGGCTGGAAGATGTTTCCGGTTTACTGGAGCTGGCCGTCGAAGCTGACGACGAAGAAACCTTTAACGAAGCCGTGGCTGAACTCGACGTGCTCGAAGAGAAGCTGGCACAGCTTGAATTCCGTCGCATGTTCTCCGGTGAATACGATAACGCTGACTGCTATCTCGATATTCAGGCAGGTTCTGGCGGTACCGAAGCCCAGGACTGGGCCAGCATGCTGATGCGCATGTATCTGCGCTGGGCGGAAGCCCGCGGCTTCAAAACCGAAATCATCGAAGAGTCTGAAGGTGAAGTGGCCGGTATTAAATCTGTCACCATCAAGATTATTGGCGATTACGCCTACGGCTGGCTGCGTACCGAGACGGGGGTTCACCGCCTGGTGCGTAAGAGCCCGTTCGACTCCGGCGGCCGTCGTCACACCTCCTTCAGCTCCGCGTTTGTCTATCCGGAAGTTGACGAAGATATCGATATCGACATCAACCCGGCGGATCTGCGTATCGACGTTTACCGCGCATCCGGCGCGGGTGGTCAGCACGTTAACCGTACGGAATCTGCGGTGCGTATCACCCACATTCCAACCGGGCTGGTGACGCAATGCCAGAACGACCGTTCCCAGCATAAGAACAAAGACCAGGCCATGAAGCAGATGAAAGCGAAGCTTTATGAGCTGGAGATGCAGAAGAAAAATGCTGAGAAACAGGCGATGGAAGATAACAAATCTGACATCGGTTGGGGCAGCCAGATCCGTTCTTACGTCCTTGATGACTCCCGCATCAAAGACCTGCGTACCGGGGTTGAAACCCGTAACACGCAGGCGGTGCTGGACGGCAGCCTGGACCAATTTATCGAAGCAAGTTTGAAAGCAGGGTTATGAGGAACCAACATGTCTGAACAACAAGCACAGGGCGCTGACGCGGTAGTCGATCTTAATAACGAACTGAAAACCCGCCGCGAGAAGCTGGCAGCACTGCGCGAGCAGGGCGTGCCGTTCCCGAACGATTTTCGTCGTGACCATACCTCAGACCAACTGCACGCTGACTTCGACGGTAAAGAGAACGAAGAGCTGGAAGCGCTGAACATTGAAGTGGCCGTTGCTGGCCGCATGATGACCCGTCGTATCATGGGTAAAGCCTCCTTCGTGACGCTGCAGGACGTTGGCGGCCGTATTCAGCTGTACGTCTCCCGTGACGACCTGCCGGAAGGCATCTACAACGAGCAGTTCAAGAAGTGGGACCTGGGCGATATCCTGGGGGCGAAAGGTAAGCTGTTCAAAACCAAGACCGGTGAGCTGTCTATCCACTGCACCGAACTGCGTCTGCTGACCAAAGCCCTGCGCCCGTTGCCGGACAAATTCCATGGCCTGCAGGATCAGGAAGCGCGCTACCGTCAGCGTTACCTGGATCTCATCTCCAACGATGAATCCCGTAAGACCTTCAAGATTCGCTCTCAGATCATGGCCGGTATCCGCCAGTTCATGGTTAACCGCGACTTTATGGAAGTGGAAACTCCAATGATGCAGGTGATCCCAGGCGGTGCGTCTGCACGTCCGTTCATCACCCATCACAACGCCCTCGATCTGGACATGTACCTGCGTATCGCGCCGGAACTGTACCTGAAGCGTCTGGTCGTCGGTGGTTTTGACCGCGTGTTCGAAATCAACCGTAACTTCCGTAATGAAGGCATCTCCGTGCGTCATAACCCAGAGTTCACCATGATGGAACTCTATATGGCGTATGCGGATTATAAAGATTTGATCGAGCTGACCGAATCTCTGTTCCGTACCCTGGCGCAGGACATTCTGGGCACCACTAAAGTGCCTTACGGTGAAGAAGTCTTCGACTTCGGCAAGCCGTTCGAAAAACTGACCATGCGCGAAGCGATCATGAAATACCGTCCAGAAACCAACATGGCCGATCTGGATAACTTCGACTCTGCGAAAGCGATCGCGGAAAGCATCGGTATCAACGTTGAGAAGAGCTGGGGTCTGGGCCGTATTGTGACCGAGATCTTCGAAGAAGTGGCCGAAGCGCACCTGATTCAGCCGACCTTCATCACCGAATACCCGGCAGAAGTTTCTCCGCTGGCACGTCGTAATGATGTGAACCCGGAAATCACTGACCGCTTTGAGTTCTTCATCGGTGGCCGCGAAATCGGCAACGGCTTTAGCGAGCTGAACGATGCAGAAGATCAGGCTCAGCGCTTCCAGGATCAGGTTAACGCGAAAGCGGCGGGCGATGACGAAGCGATGTTCTTCGACGAAGACTATGTGACTGCGCTGGAGCACGGTCTGCCACCAACCGCAGGTCTGGGGATTGGTATCGACCGTATGGTTATGCTGTTCACTAACAGCCACACCATCCGTGATGTGATCCTGTTCCCGGCGATGCGCCCGGTGAAGTAAGCCGTTAAGACAGTAAAAAAAGCCCCGAAAGGGGCTTTTTTATTGCGCCGAGAAGGCCCTGAGCGCGTCGCGGGCGACCGTCGCTTCCTGCACCATCCACGGGCTAAAGCTCCAGGGGGCAGCGTCCAGTGCGCGGAACAACGCTTCCAGTTCGACCCATTCATACTCCATCACTTCATCGTGATTAATATGCAGTTCGCTGGTGACGCGTGCTGCGAATACCGGGCAAATCTCATTCTCCACGATCCCCGAAGGATCGGCTTCACGGTAACGGAATTCAGCGGCGATGGGGGTGATATTGGCGATCTCCGCGCCAACCTCAAAGCGGCAACGGCGGATGATAGCCTGTTCCGTCTTTTCACCAGACTGAGGATGTCCGCAAACGGAGTTGGTCCAGACGCCTGGCCAGGCTTTTTTGCTTAAGGCACGTCGGGTAACCAGACACTCACCTCTGGCGTTAAAAAGCCACGATGAGAAAGCCAGGTGCAGCGGGGTGTGGGCGGTGTGCGCGGCGTACTTTTCCTGAGTGCCAATCACCATTCCCTGGTCATTTACCAAAATAACGTGTTCTTGAATACTCATTGATGCTCCAGTGCCAACGATGCGGATGGCTCAGCACCATCAGCAGCTGCATTATACTGCATTCCTCCATGCGCCGTTTGCTCTCAAGAGCGGAAAAGGGCTGACCCATATCAGTCTGGACTGGTATCATAGTGCGCCATTCACGCTGACCGAGGATCTGTTTTGTTTGCAGGAAGCCTGACGAGAAATCCCATTACCGCCGTTTTTTGTCTGACGCTGACGCTATTACTGGCAGGCTGTTCAGGAAGCAAGTCGTCGGATATGGGCAGCTATTCCGGTGCGGTCTATACCGTTAAGCGCGGGGATACGCTGTATCGGATTTCGCGCGCAACGGGGACTAGCGTGAAGGATCTGGCGCGTCTGAATAACATCTCTCCACCCTACACCATCGAGGTGGGGCAGAAACTGAAGGTTAACGGTGGCGCGTCTTCAACGAAGAAATCCTCTAAAGGCAAAACAGCCAAAGTGACGCCGTCTTACGCGGTGCCGCAGTCCTCATGGCCTCCGGTCGGCCAGCGTTGCTGGATCTGGCCTGCCAGCGGCAAGGTCGTGTTGCCTTACTCCTTGTCTGAGGGGGGCAATAAAGGCATTGATATCGCTGCTGCGCGCGGCACGCCAGTCTATGCATCAGGGGCAGGGAAGGTGGTCTACGTCGGCAACCAGCTGCGCGGTTACGGTAACCTGATCATGATTAAACATGGGGAAGATTACATCACTGCCTATGCCCACAACGATACGATGCTGGTGAACAACGGGCAGAATGTGAAGGCTGGGCAGAAGATTGCCACCATGGGCAGTACCGGCACGGACTCGGTGAAGTTACACTTCCAGATCCGCTATCGCGCCACAGCCATCGATCCGCAGCGTTATCTTCCGGCGCCAGGCAGTAAGCCAAAGTGCTAAGTGATTATATAATCGCCATTTAGTTGCAAAGAGGCTTGTATGAAGAGGCGTAAGGTCTATAATGCCTTACGCACCTCAAAGCGGGCGTAGTTCAATGGTAGAACGAGAGCTTCCCAAGCTCTATACGAGGGTTCGATTCCCTTCGCCCGCTCCAGTCTCTCCCTTTCTGAAGAAGCCTTTAAATCCTTCTCTATCAGCAAATTAAATAGTTACCTGTTTTAGTCGCCTATGGGTTCTACCATTATGATCCGCCCCTGGTAACTGTCACGCTAAGTTACACGGTGAGATGACAGGATAACTCAGCGTTGGCGGCAGTTGCATCCTCACACCGCGATAGTAAAACGTGAAAAAAACCTATCCTGGCATTGTTATGACATCGACAGATTGATCACTCGCATTAAAGCCCGATATACAGGCTCTTCCAGCGCTTCGACAGATATACGAGCACCCTGATAAGGTGTGATCCTTCTGACAATATGATGAAGTCGCTACGCTCTGCTTGTTGCTTGTACCGCTAACGGGGCTTTATGACTGCTATTGTCCAAAATCTGTTAGTTGCGCATTTTATGCACCCTGGATACCCTGAGATTAATCCTATTAACTCAAGGGTGAGCATGGCTAGCGGGAAGAGACAGAACCAAAAGGAATCACCTGAAGAAGAGTTAGATCGCTTGCTGGATGATCTTGAACTCACGCAGGAGCAACGAGAGTTTATAGAATCCATGCGGCAAGAGGAGGGGGATAAAAGCAACGGGGAGTAGTGTTTGCACCGTCACTGCGTTTGATGAATGGCTAAAGTTCGCGTATAGACTATTTCGAATTATGATTTTACGATGTAGATAAATCATACAAGGAGGGCAGTTTATGAGCGCGCAGGCGGAGGAAGGTACATTACGCCGGATGACGTTAGGCGAGATTGCAATGGCTCGTAGGGTGTTCGGAGATTCAATAGTTTATAGCCGTGTCTGGATTCATTGCGACAGCTATTTACCCTTCGGACTACAGAAACAAAACTATGCGATGACTCCCAACGGAGAGTTATGGTACAGAAAGTCGATGTACAGAGAAGATTTTTCCGCAAACTCTGTTTTTATCGAAGATAAATACGTTTTCATCCATGAACTGGGGCATGTGTGGCAACACCAACATGGGCAATGGGTGAGAGTGAGGGGGGCTTTTAGCTGGGCTGCTGAATATACCTACAAGCTGGATAAAGAAAAGCTCACTGATTACTCTCTTGAACAGCAAGCCTCTATTTTGGCTGATTACTGGTTACTGCTGGTTTATGGTATCAATAATTGGTCTTACTATCAGAGACCAGGGCGCATGGGGATGTACAGGGGCGTTAATATGTTGCAGGATGTCCCCTCGCTTTATCAGAAAATCGTAACAGGGAAGGGGCGTTAAACATGAAGAATAAAATATTGCTGGGTGTTGTATTCCTCTTAACGGGATGCCCTGGGCCTGGTGATCGAATGGTAGATCGCGAATCTACAACGGCATTAATCAAAGATAATCAAGTTTGTGTGGTGTCACCACTGGAGCCGCAGGAACGGATCACTGCTATTCAAATCAATAGCGATAATAGCGACTCTCTTCACAAGATTTTCGATGACAAGCCTGTTTATGTACCGAAGGGTGAGTGTCTTCCAGTATTTGGATTTAAGTTTACATCTGGAAAACGATATAACTTCGCGTATGACGTCCAATCTGATAAGTCAGAATCGCATTTAGTCACCGCAGAATTTTCGTATCCCAAAGGATAAGGGGGCAGAATGCCCCCAAGATCTTACTTCTTCAAGTCACCAGTATATTGATATTCCATTGTGACTATTGTTTCCATACATCCGCTTGAGGATGGTTGAGAACAAACTCAGGTATAACCGCCGTGACCTGCCCCCCATTCATTAACACATCACAATGTAAGTTATATCTGTATAAACCACATGAGGACATCCCCTTAAAAAAGTGTTTTTTAACAAATACATCATCTGTATCCTCCGCCAGGCCGAACCGGGGTTTTGCATTGAAACGCTGTCTTAAGGATGCTATTTAAGACGCCATCTTCTGGAACTGATGCAAGAAGTCTGGCGGTATGGAAGTACCCGAAGTGAAGCGGGAAGCCGTGGGCGTTATGTCTGAGTGAGCACGGATTCAGCGATATTTTCATGCCCGGAAAATCATAAATGGCTTGCGGCAGGGCTATAACGAGTACAGACTTCATTTATCGCTTAATGACCAGACTCCATCTTAATTTGTCGCAGGACTGATTTTTAATCAAAAAAAATAGGGGGTAAATTCTTACCGCCTGGTAATAACTCCACCCCTTCAAAAAAATCAGGACTGTTTTGCCGCTTTACTCTGTGGGCAATCGTTGCCGCCCTGCATCACAACTTTTTCACTGCGCGAAGCATCGCCATACACGCATAACGTACCTTCATCGGTATGAATTTGCTCTTTCAGCGGCAGGGACGTTTCCTGGGCGATGGCATAGCAGGAGAGCGCCGGGAAAAGGGTGAGGGCACTTATGAACAGAAAGGTTTTCATCATCTCGCTCCAGAACAGGGATAACGTTTATTGTGTTATCACACCCTTAAGCCGGCAATCGTTGCGTACCCGCTAGCTTTTTTCCATCACCGACTGGCGAGGTGTGAGTTTACCAATCACGGGGGAGAGCTCTGACGTGCGAACAGGTCGGCCATCCACCAGGCTTTTAATGCGCTCAACGCACTGAGTGAGCAACTGATCCATTGGCCACGAGATACAGGTCAGCTGTGGATAGAGCTGGGTTGCCAGAGGCGAATCTTCCAGACTTAGCAGCGACACTTCCTGCGGAACGGAAATGCCAAATTCCCGGAACAGACGCATCGCTTCAGCGGCATAGGCATCACGTTTAACCACAATGGCGGAAAATTTGCTCAGGCTGTTGATAAGCGTCAGCAGCGCCTGTTCAACATCTTCATTCGCCGTTAACACCAGCTGGCGATTAAACGGCAAAGAGTAGTTTTGCAGGACGTTGCGATAGCCTTCCACCATCTTTTTACTGTTGTCATCGTGTTCGCTGTCAATCACCAGTGCGATATTGCGATGGCCCTTGCCCGTCATGTAGCGACAGGCGCTTTCCGTCGCAAAGGCAAAGTCATATCCCTGAGGTTTCGCATCCACCACGGGACGATCGAAGGAGATGACATTCTCTGCGCTACCGGCCGCAACCGGCCCAAAGACTACGACAGCAACGCACTGGCGCTGAAGATCATCGACGGTGACAGCCTGCTCAACAGGATCGTTTACGTACTCTACGATGAGCGTTTTATTCAACGCTTTCATGGCGCGGGAGAGCGCAGGCAGCAAACGTGCTCCGCTGCTTTCATCCTTCGCAGAGAGAACCAGACCAACGTAGCTTGATGACTGACTTGCCAGGTTTTGCGCGGCAAAGCTTGGGCGATAATTAAGCTCTTCTACGGCGCGCAGCACGGCTTCACGGCTCTCTTCGCGCACGCCGCGCGTCCCCGTCAACACGCGTGAGACGGTTGCTCGTGAGACATTGGCTAATCGTGATACATCGTCAATCGTTGGCATAGCATTTTCTGCGTGGTGGGTTTTGGTTATCTTAACATAACCCACCTTAAGAATCTTAGCGCCCCCCACAGGCGGTTTCACGTCTGCGCGGCGTGCAAACCCGGTAGCCACGCCGCGCCACGCACGCCACTGGCGTCGCCGTAACGGGCCGGGACGATACGGGTACGGCAGCTTTCCGAGAAGATGTAGGGCCTGATGGCGGCCGGAAGTTCGTCGTACAGCTGGCTGACATTTGATAACCCACCGCCCAAGACAATAACCTGCGGATCAAGAATATTGATCACCGAGGCCAGACTGCGGGCAAAGGCGTCGATAAAGTGTCGCCAGTGGGCCCGCGCGGTCAGGTCTCCCTGGGCCGCCGCTTCAATGATGGCCTGCGCGCTCAGTTCGCTGGGATAACGGCGGGCAAAGCCGGTGCCAGAGATAAAGGTTTCGATACAGTTATGTTTCCCGCAATAGCAGGGCTGCGCCGGACCATCCGTCTCGGGGGCATAGCCAGGCAACGGGTTATGTCCCCATTCGCCAGCGATGGCGTTTGGCCCCTGAAGCAGACGCTTATGTACCGCCACGCCACCGCCGCATCCGGTACCGACAATTACGCCAAAGACGGTATCTGCTTCTGCGCCTGCGCCATCAACCGCTTCAGACAGCGTGAAGCAATCCGCGTCATTGGCTATCCACACGGGCTGATTGAGCTGCTGTGCTAAATCATGCTTCAGGTCGTGACCGTTGAGTACCAGGCAGTTGCAGTTTTTAATTAGCCCGCTCTGTGGGTCGATGGCCCCCGGCAGGCCAATACCGATACTGAATGGCACTTCACTTACCGCGCGCGCTTCGCCGATAAACGCCAGCAGATGGTGCATAAAGGCGTCATAACTTTTTTTTTGCGTCGGACGACGCTCACGCCAAAGGCATTCGCCCTGAGGCGAAAGCAGGATGGCTTCCATTTTTGTGCCGCCAATATCGAGTCCAAGATAGTGCATACGTTCCTCGAAAAGGAGAGGCCAGCGCCTCTTCTGAATGGTTATGCCTGACGAGTGCGGTACAGTTCGATCAGCTCCGTCACCAGTTCTTTCGCCAGAATCGAGGTCATCAAATGATCCTGAGCGTGCACCATCACCAGCGTCATTTTGGTTTTGCCTTCCCCTTCGTCAGCTTCGATCAGTTGGGTTTGCACCAGATGCGCTTCACGGGCGAAGTGCGCCGCCTCTTTCATTCGCGCGTCGGCTGAAGCAAAGTCACCTTTTTTTGCGAAGCCAAGCGCTTCGTAGCAGAGACTGCGTGACTGACCGGCATTGATAATAATGCCCATGACCTGTTCTTCTAATTCCATCAGTAACCTCTGTGTTTTTACTATCAGGCGGACTGTGCCGCTTCTTCAGATTGTTCAACCGCATTTTCATGCTCTTGTTCCAGCAGCTGCTTCTCGTACGCTTTGAGGAACGGGAAGTACATGGCCGCTGAGGTAACCATGCACAGCAGGCAGAGGATCACCGGGCTAAAGCTCCAGTTGGCCGCCCAGGATGCGCCGATAGGGGCAGGCGTTGTCCACGGTGTCATCGAGACCACGCGACTGACCAGGTCGAAATCAAGGGCAAAGTAGGCGAGGGTGGCATTGACCATCGGAACCAGCACGAACGGCAGGAAAAAGAGCGGATTCATGATGATAGGGGCACCGAATAAAATCGGTTCGTTGATATTAAACATCCCCGGCACCACGCCCATACGCCCAATGGTACGCAGATGCACTGCTTTGCTGCGCAGCAGCAGTAACGCCAGCGGCAGCGTGGAGCCGACCCCGCCAATCAGCAGGTAGTGATCCCAGAATCCCTGAACGTAAATGTGCGGGATCGCCTGACCGGCAGCCATTGCTGCCTGGTTAACCGACAAGTTCGCCATCCAGAACGGGTTCATAATTCCGGTGACAATCAGCGCGCCGTGGATGCCCGCAAACCACAGAACCTGGCACACCAGCACCGAGAGCAGAATGGCAGGCAGCGTATCGGAGGCGGCAACCAGCGGTTTCACCAGCGACATAATCGCTTCCGGAATAATCATGCCGAGCTGGGCCTCAATGAAGAGGTTGAGCGGGTGCAGAGTGACAACAATTGCCAGCACCGGGATCAGAATTTCGAACGAACGCGCAACGCCCGTAGGCACTTCTGGCGGCAGGCGGATGGTAATATTGTGACGCTTCAGGAAGGCATACAGCTCGGTAGAGTAGATAGCCACCAGAATGGCCGTGAAGATCCCTTGCCCGGAGAAATAGGCGGTAGAAATCTGCCCGTCTTTTAACGGCGCAGCCACCAGCAGAAATGCCATCAGCGACAGCATGCCGGCGGTAAGGGCATCCAGATCGTGATGTTTGGCCAGGCTCGCGGCGATCCCGACTGAAATGAAGATCGTCATGATCCCCATGCTGAAGTTGAACGGCAGCATCAGGGCTTCACGGTGATCCAACGAGAATTGCAGCCATGCCCGGGCGAAACCCCAGGACGTGTCGGGTGAGAAGGGCGGGAAAATAAACACCAGCATAAAGGAACCGACGATCATGAACGGCAGGGCGGTGATAAAGCCGTCACGAATCGAGGTCACATACTTCTGCTGCCCGACGGCGCCTGCCATCGGGGTA
The DNA here is from genome assembly GCF_030209635.1 of Enterobacter sp. MEB024. Taxonomy (NCBI): domain Bacteria; kingdom Pseudomonadati; phylum Pseudomonadota; class Gammaproteobacteria; order Enterobacterales; family Enterobacteriaceae; genus Enterobacter; species Enterobacter sp. MEB024. The sequence continues at coordinate 251,773 of NZ_JARVRQ010000005.1, forward strand.
ATTTTCTGTTCAATGACCTGGATAAGTTTCGCGTACAGAGAGCTCATGGGTTTTCCCTTCGTTATTTGTTATCTATCAGGGAGAGGGCGAAATCGAGAACGGCGCCCCCTTTTTGCATGCCGTAATCCATCATGTTGATAGGCTCAACACGGATCCCGTATTTATCAGCTTGTTTCTGAAGATCGCTTTGCATGTACTTCACCTGCGGTCCAAGCAGCACTACCTGATAGTGACCGACCTGCTCGGCGAATTCGGCCACGCCAAACGCTTTGATCTCCGCTTCCAGGCCACGCTTTTGCGCTTCGTCGACCATTTTTTTCACCAGCAGGCTGGTGGACATCCCGGCAGAACAACACAACATGATTTTTTTCATAACGTCTCCTTTGAACTTATGGCTGGAATATAGTCATCATGGAACAAAACGGAAAGCGCTTTCCATTGGTGGATAAGGTAATTGTGACCGCGATCACCTGAGGGAATCTTTCACTTTGTCCGGATGTGCGAGATCATCGCGGCTATTCACGAACTATTAAGGTCGAGTTATGAACATTCATTTGATGAATGTTGCTGTGGATTTGATTGAGCAACGTCTCACGCCAGCAGCCAATATAATCACCAGAAATCAACATATTACCGCGATGCGGGACGGCTTTTCCCTCGCCATGCCTTTTGTGATTGTGGGAAGCCTGATGGTGCCGCTGCTGTTTCCACCGTTCGCCATTTCAAGTGCATCGCGCCTCGGACACGTCTATTTGCTGCTGCGTCCGATGCTGTTGCCAACCTTTGAGCTGACGCTCGGACTGGTCGCGCTGATTGTCGCGTTTGGTGCCAGCGCCAGTCTGGCCAAGCAGTATCAACTGCCGGAACGGCTGTGTGGACTCACCGGTTGCCTCTCCTTTTTGCTGTTCATTGGCTTTCGGGATAACGGTGCAACGAATATTTTTCTGGGCGGGATGGGGCTTTTTACTGCGCTCATTTCAAGCGCTTACTCTATTGAAATAATAAGGTTTTTCTACAAGAGAGGGTGGTGCATTCGTCTGCCGGAGGAGGTACCGGTGATGACGCGAAATGGTTTCCAGCTGCTGATGCCGCTGCTGGTGATCATGCTCTCCATTAGCGTAATGAATGCCGTGATGCTGCAGACGACCGGACAAATTTTGCCACAGCTGATTGGCGAGGCGTTACGCCCGCTTATCGTGGCATCCGATACCCTTACGGCGGTGCTTATCTCCTTGTTTCTGTGTAATCTTTTATGGTTCGTCGGTATTCATGGCGCCCTGATCATTACGGGCATCATGAACCCGTTCTGGCTCACCTATCTGTTTGAAAACCAGCGGGCCCTGGCCGCCGGGGAAGCCGTGCTGCCCCATATTTATCTGCAGGGATTCTGGGATTTTTATCTGCTGATTGGCGGTATCGGCTCTACGCTGCCGCTGGTCTTTATGGCGATGCGAAGCCGATCCCGGCAGTTGAAGAGCGTCGGGAAAATTGGCCTTCTGCCGTCGCTGTTCAACATTAACGAGCCGATATTATTTGGTTTTCCCGTCATCATGAACCCGGTTTTTTTACTGCCCTTTGTGTTTGTACCGCTGATAAATGCTTGTATAGCTTGGTATTTAACCCAGCTTGGCGTGCTCGACAGAGCCGTCGCCATGCTGCCCTGGTCTATGCCTTCACCGCTGGGCGCAGCCTGGTCGGCGAACGGCAGCTGGAAAAATATGTGCATGTGCCTGTTCGCCTTTTTTAATGCATGGATGCTCTATCGCCCCTTCTTCAAGGTTCATGAACGCCAGTTGATGCAGCTGGAAAAATAATCCCCGCCTCCCTGCTTCTGCCCGTTCCTGATGGGCAGAAGATTATTTCGTGACATTCTTCACAAAAATTTTCTCTTTGATCTTAAATTTGTGATTCAATCCGGCAAACATGGAGAGCGCTTTCCGTTTGTGGATGTACATTTCCAGATTTGATCCTTACATTTCCCCTGCACGTTTAACCGTGAAAATAAAAATTCAAAGGGAACCTATGCAAACGTTAATGAAATCAATACCTCTGTCCTTGATTGCTCTTACTGTCATCAGCGGTTATGCCAGCGCCGATGAGAAATATGATTTCGCCCTCCACGGCTATTTACGCTCGGGTATTCTTGCCAATAGCGATGGCAACCGGGTCGATTCGGTGGGGCTGATGCCTGACGGGAAATGGCGTCTGGGTAACGAAGAAGATACCAAAATTGAGCTGATCCCGACGGTGACGCTGAAGTCGGATTCAGGCGCAGTCGCACGGATTCAGGCTAACCTGACGCACCAGACCAAATGTACCGCCGACTGGAACTGTACTGACGATGACGGCAAAGAGACCCAGTTCCGCGAAGGGTTTGCTGAATTAACGAATCTCGATTTTGCCCCGGACATGACCTTCTGGGCCGGTAAACGCTACAGCAGCTCCAACCTTTCCAGCCACCAGTTCGACTGGGAGTACATTCAGTACAACGGAACCGGGGGCGGGTTCGATAACCTGGACTTAGGCTTTGCGCGCTTTGATGCGGGTGTGTATGCCTTCTCGACCACCGACGAAGCCAAAGCTTATCCGGTAGATCTGGGGGATCAGGGCTATCCGGACGACTATTCGCTTAACCTGTGGTTTAAAAAGATCGGCGGCACCGGGCTCGACGTCGAACTTATCGGCCACCACATGAACCGCAATGAAAACCATCCTACCTCGGCTGAGAAGGGGTACGGCGTGACGGCGCTGTACAACTTTGACAGCTTCTACGGCCTGACCAACGGGTACTCCCGCATCGCTTTCCAGTATGGCAAAGGCCTGGCCGCCGCGGATTCGCTGGGTAAAAACGGCTGGGGCTGGGCAAACCTTGAGGATACGCAATCCTGGCGCGTCGTGCTGGACAGCATGGCCAACCTGGGTGACGTGGAAGTATCGACCTTTGCGTTTTATCAGAAAGACAAAAACTACCGCTGGTGGACCAACGACGATGACGGCTGGGGACGTTCCATGTGGGTCGCGGGTATCCGTCCGTATCATCAGATAACCAAAAACTTCGCCATGCAATATGAGGTGGGCTACGAATATCTGGATGATAAAAACTACATGGGCGTAAACGGTAAAGGGAAAGGTGGCCTGACCAAGGTGACCATTGCGCCGACCCTGACCTTTGATTCAGGTTTCTGGAGCCGTCCGCAACTGCGCTTCTTTGCCACCTACGCAAAATGGGATAAAGGCGTCTCGGATGCGATGGACAGAAATTACGACTGGAGCACTGGCACCCTGACTCCGGGGGGATATTCACGTAGCGGCGATACCGATACGCTGAATTTTGGTGTGCAGGCTGAAGTCTGGTTCTGAGGAGAAAAGAGATGGCTTTCCCGATTCGAAAACTGCTTCTCGTCTCCTTACTCTCCGCGCTGGGAAGCGCGGGGGCTCTGGCGGCCGAGCAATCCCATTTTGAACACTTTATTACTCGTGATGGCGCAGCGTTAAAAGATGGCGATCGCGTCTTTCGCTTCGCCGGGATCCACGCCCCGGAGCTGCATCGTATAGAAGATGACGCGCGCGGAACCTGTAAGGCGGATCCGCGCGGCTGGGGGCAATACTTTAGATGGCCGACTGCTGAAGAGCAGGAGAACTGGATCAAAGCGCTGGTGCAAACCGGTGCTAAAGCACAGCGCGTATATGTGCTTTCCGTGCAGCAGGAAAATGATGCTGCCTGCGGACGTGAGACACATATTCTGGCACCGGCAACGCCGGACGGCATGCCGCGGCTGAATGAAACGGCCATGAAAGTGTATGACAACATGATTGCCGAGGCGGATAAGCAGGGGCTGCGCCTGATTCTGCCGTTTATTGACCACTGGTGGTGGTGGGGAGGACGCGAACAGCTGGCCGCGTTTTATCATGAAAAGCCGGAAGATTTTTATCGAACCGACAGTAAAACCTACCGTGCTTATCAGGATGTGATCCGTCAGGTGATTACCCGTACCAACACCATTACGGGACGCCATTACTACGATGAAAAGGCGATCATGGCCTGGGAAACGGGTAATGAGCTGGAAAACACCAACGCTGATTTCCTGCAGAAAACGTCGGCCTGGATCCGCAAGTGGGCGCCCCATCAGCTTGTCGTCGATGGTACCTATAAAAAGGTGAATGATTTCGCGCTCAACGATCCGAACGTCGACATCATCAGTAACCACTATTACACCAATGCCGAGAACAACCACCCCGAGCAGGTTCGCAACGATCTGGAGGCGATTGGCGGCAAAAAGGTCTATCTGGTTGGCGAATTTGGTCTGCTCGATCAACAAGACCTTAACACTATCATGCAGGCCATTGTGCATACCGAGGTCAACGGCGCACAGGCGGCGGGGGGCTTTATCTGGGGCTTCCGTGGTCATCGCCATGATGGTGGTTTTTACTGGCACAAAGAGTTTACCGGGCACTACAGCTACCATCTGCCTGGCTTCCCGGTCGAGGGCAAAGCAAACCAGGAGATGGAGGTTGTCAATCTGGTGCGAACCGCCTCGGCGCAAATGGCGGGGCTGAGCCAGGCGCCGGCTCTGCCGGTCCCGGAAGCGCCTAAGCTGCGCGAGAGCAACTCACCGTTTGCCATTAACTGGATGGGGTCCCCCGTCGGGCGTTATTACGATGTGGAGAGAGCGACTCAGCCACACGGCCCGTGGACACGCGTTGGTCAGGATATCTCTGACGGCAAAAATGAGTGGGATCCGGCAAAAATGGATCTCTTCCGTGATGACTATCGCAGCCTGACGCTGGGCCAGACTTACTACTACCGGGTGATCGCAAAGAACGAAAGCGGTCAGTCTGCGCCTTCAAACGTGATTCGCCTTGAGCATACGCAGAAAAACCTGCCGCCGGTCATCACTCTGCAGGAGGCGCTCTCTACCACCGTGGATAAAGGCGTTCAGCTCACCGCGGCCTGGCAGGATGACAATCTGCCGGAGCCGAAGGTCAGCGTGGCATGGCATCACGAAGGCAAGGATAACGTCCACTTTTGTGACAGCACCAAAGCGGAAACCCGTGCCTGGTTCTCGACTCCCGGTGACTATGCGTTGACCTTTACCGCTGACGATGGACTGCTGAAAAGCAGCAAGACGGTAAACGTTAGCGTGAAGGCCGCGGCGGGGCCCGTGCCGGCGGACTACTGTCATTTTGGCGGCGGAACGCTGGACGTCAGCAAGGGGAAAATGAACATCACCAAGAGCGATAAAGATACGTTAGCGATTGGTGAAGACGGTTTCCTTGGTCCTTTTGCCAATGACGGAGACAGCGTGACCTGGCAGGTTAACGCCCCCTGGGACGGTAAGTTTGCCCTGCACGTGAAATTTAACGGCAAATGGGGGAGTAAGAAAAACTCGTTCATTGTGAACGACGGAACGCCGGTGAGCATTGAATTCCCGCAAACGGATGAGAAAGGCCAGACGATGATCGTACCGGTCACGCTCAGGGCAGGGGACAACACCATTAGCTTTGGCAAGTTCTCTGGCGACTGGGGATATATGTTCATCAAATCAATTGAAGTCACTGCAGAGTAGTTATTTGGCTGCCCTGTTCGGGGCAGCCCTTTTTTTCATTCAGGAGGCGTTATGAACTGGTATCAATTCCCGGAAGGTTTTTTTTGGGGCGCAGCGGCATCAGGTCCGCAGACGGAAGGCATAGCCAATAAGCCGCACCGTTCTGTCTGGGACAGCTGGTTTGCCGAACAACCGGAGCGTTTTTTTCAGCAGATTGGTCCGCAGCACGTTTGTGAAACCTACAGTAAATATAAAGAAGACGTAGCCCTGATGAAGCAAACGGGGTTTAACTCGTTTCGAACCTCTATTCAGTGGTCGCGTCTGATCGATGATTTCAAAACCGGACAGCCAAACCGCGACGCCGTCCGCTTCTATAACGATTACTTCGATGAAATGATTGCCAACGGCATCGAGCCCATCATCAATCTTTACCATTTTGATATGCCCGAGGCGCTGCAAAAAGCATATGGCGGATTTGAGTCATCCTACGTAACCGAGCTTTTTGCCCGCTTCGCCCGCACCGCGTTCGAGCTATTTGGCCATAAGGTGAAATACTGGATAACCTTTAATGAGCCGATCGTGCCGGTGGAAGGCGGTTATTTATATGACTTCCATTATCCGTGTAAAAAAGATGGCAAACTGGCGGCTCAGGTCGCCTTTAATATTATGCTGGCGCACGCCAGGGCGGTGAATGTCTACCGTGAAATGGGCTTGCCGGGTGAGATTGGTGTCGTGCTCAACCTCACGCCTTCTTATACCCGCAGCGACAGCGAGGCCGATAAAAAAGCGGCCTGGTATGCCGACCTGCTGTTTAACCGCAGCTTCCTCGACCCGCTGGTTAAACATGAATTCCCCAAAGAACTGTGCGAAATCTTAACCGCAAACGGCTGCTTGCCAGAGGTTTCACGGCAGGATGTGGAGACGATCCTGCAGTCGAGAATTGATTTTCTGGGGGTGAATTATTATGTGCCGAGAAGGGTGAAAGCGCGGGAAAGCGTTTACGCGCTCGATTACTTCACACCGGAAGTCTATTTCGAAAATTACATCGATCCTCAGGGACGGTTTAACCCTTATCGCGACAATAACGAGATCTACCCGGAAGCTATCTATGACATTGCCTGCAATATTCGCGATAACTACGGCAATATCAAATGGTATCTGGCGGAAATTGGCATCGCGATGGATCTGCAGTCCGAAGGGCCGGTGCAGGCCGATGGCGTGATAGATGACACCTTCCGTATCGCTCTGATGGAGGAACATCTGGCTCAGCTGCATCGTGGTATCGCTGACGGCGCCAACTGTTTTGGTGTTCATCAGTGGACCTTCATTGATAACTGGTCCTGGATCAACAGCTTCAAGCGGCGATATGGCTTCTGGCGTCTGGATTTAGCCACCGGGGAGCGACAAATCAAACGTAACGCATTGTGGTTTGCGCAGCTGGCGGCTGAAAATGGCTTCACCCCTGGCGAATGTGAAAAGGATACGCAATGAGTCAGCCTTTTTACCGGATGCGTAACGGCATCAAAAATTACGCCTGGGGCAGTCGCGTAGCGCTTAATCATCTTTTTGGCCTGCTCAACCCTGACGATCAACCCCAGGCCGAGGTCTGGATGGGAAGCCACCCCGCAGGCTGCTCGGAGATTGAAACCGATACAGGGTTACGCTCTTTACAGGACCTTATTTCACAGAGGCCGGCAGAGATGTTGGGCGCGTGCGAGGGAGAAACTGCGGGGCAGTTGCCTTACCTGCTGAAGTTGCTGTCAGCGGAGCGCGCACTGTCGCTGCAGGTACATCCCAATAAGCGCCAGGCAGAAGACGGGTTCGCCCGTCAGGGCAATCTGCCCGGAGAGGATTACACCGATGCGAACCATAAGCCCGAGCTGGTTTTTGCCCTGACGCCTTTTATGGCCATGAACGGCTTCCGGCCGTATCAGGAGATTGCTAATCACTTTTTGCGCCTGGATGTCCCGGCCCTGACGTCCGCGCTGTCGCTGTTTCGCAACAACCTGCATGCTGAAGGGCTTAAGGCCTTTTTTACGCGTCTGATGGCGCTTGAGCCGACGGAAAAAGAGGGCGTGCTGACGTGCCTTGAAGCGCGACTTGCATGCGGGGTGTTTGCTCCGGTAGCGCCCTTTATCGAACGGCTACTGCGAGACTACCCGGGGGACATCGGGGCTCTGGCCCCGCTGTATCTGCACTGCATTACGCTTGCGCCGGGTGAGGCGATGTTCCTGCGCGCCGGTACGCTACATGCCTATGTGAACGGTACGGCGGTAGAGGTCATGGCCAGTTCTGACAACGTGCTGCGGGCGGGCTTAACCCCCAAGAACATCAACGTGGCAGAATTGGTGCGCTGTACGGTGTTTGACGAAACCCCAGCCGACCGCCTCAGGATGCATCCGCAGCGGGAAGAGGGGATGCAGCAATACCCGATCCCGGTAACGGATTTTCGCTTTAGCGTCATTGAACATTGCGAGCAGCAAAACATCCGGACAGACCGTGCGCAAATTCTGCTGGTGCTGAAGGGGAGTGCCACGCTCAGCCACGCCGAGGGTGCCAACATGACGCTGAACGCCGGTCAGTCCGCGTTCATCCCGGCGGTCACAACCTTATGGACGTTGACTCAGCGCGGGCAGTCTTGCCTGGTAAGCTGATGACGTAAGGCTTTCACTGCCGAGTGCAGGCAGTATGTCGGGCATAAAAAAGGCTGCTTATCGCAGCCTTTTTACATTTAGTTTTTCGGGAAGATCCACACGTGCTTTTCAGGCAGCGAAAGGTGGCAGTGCAGCGGGTCCCGGGCCTCGTGACCATAGGCGCGAATGACAAAATCATCCCCCGGCGTGCGGAACAGGTATTCCCAGCGGTCACCGAGATACATGCTGGTCAGTAACGGGAGCGCCAGCTGGTTTTCACCCGGCCCCTCGACCACCGCCACGCGCTCGACGCGGATCACCGCGGTGGCGTCTTCACCGCTTCGTACCCCTTCACCGGCCTGACCCCACAGCACCCAGCCTTTGCCTTCGATACGCGCTTTACCGTCACGTACTTCCGTAACTTTGCCGTGCAGGCGATTATTGCTACCCATAAACTCAGCGGTAAACAGCGTTTTCGGCGAGCCGTACATCTCCTGCGGTGTGCCCTGTTGCTCGATTTTACCGTTGTTAAGCAGCAGGATACGGTCGGAAATCGACATCGCCTCATTCTGGTCGTGCGTTACCATCAATGCGGATAAGCCCAGCTTGATAATCAGCTCACGCAGGAATACGCGAGCCTCTTCACGCAGCTTAGCGTCGAGGTTAGAGAGCGGTTCATCCAGTAAAATGACCGGCGGGTTGTAGACCAGCGCCCGGCCAATTGCCACGCGCTGCTGTTGTCCACCGGAGAGCTGGTGCGGGTGGCGTTTGCCCAGATGGCCCAGCCCGAGCTGGTCCAGTACGTCCTGTACGCGCTGCTGGATCTCTTTGGCCGGAATCTTGCGCAGCTTGAGCGGATAGGCCACGTTTTCAAAAACGGTTTTGTGCGGCCACAGCGCATAAGACTGAAACACCAGGCCCAGGTTACGCTCTTCCGCCGGGATCTCACTGCGCGGCGTGCCGTCATAGACTTTGTTTTTGCCAATGATAATCGAGCCCTGAGTCGGTTTTTCCAGTCCCGCCACCGCACGCAGCAGGGTGGTTTTCCCGCTGCCGGAAGGCCCCAGCAGGGAGACCACTTCGCCGCGGTTGAGGTTCATGGAGACCCCTTTTAAAACAGGATTGTCGCCGTAGGTCAGGTGCAGATCGTTAACCGCTAATTCAATCATGTATTTTGACTCCGAAACGAAGGGCAATGCCCAGACCTACCACCACCAGCAGGATGTTAATAAAAGAGAGCGCCGCCACAATATCAATGGCTCCTGCGGCCCAGAGGGATACTAGCATCGAGCCGATGGTTTCCGTGCCGGGTGAAAGCAGGTACACACCCGTTGAATATTCGCGTTCAAAAATCAGGAACATCAGCAGCCACGAACCGATAAGGCCGTAGCGGGAGAGCGGGATCGTGACATGGCGGGTGATCTGGCCACGCGTAGCCCCCGTACTGCGGGCGGCCTCTTCAAGCTCCGGCGCGACCTGCAGCAGGGTGGACGAGATGAGTCTCAGCCCGTACGCCATCCAGACCACCGTATAGGCCAGCCAGACGCTGAAAATGGTGCTGCGCAGCGAACGTAGCCAGACAATCAGGTTTTCACGCATCCAGTCGCTCCAGGCGAACCCGGAAAGCCAGCCCGATTTCAGCGAGTTATCCAGCCACATTGGCAGGAACAGGAACACCCAGAGAAAGGCCAGACCCGCGAGCAGGCCAGGCACGGCGCGCGGCACCAGGACGCTGTAATCCAGGAAACGCGTGGTATTGTCCGGTTTGCGGTGCATGGCGATACCGACAAACAGGTAGCACGCCACGGCCAGCGCGCCGCCAATGACCCCAATGGACATGGAGTTGACGATGGCGCGCAGCAGGTTCGGCTGCGCCCATATCGTGCGAAAAGTACTCAGGGAAAGCTCGTTCCACAGCGAAACGCCCACGCCCCAGTTTGAGATAAACGCGCGCAATACCACGCCGAGCAGGGGAACGCCGATCGTGACGGTAAGCCAGAAGGCGACCACCGCGCCCGCCACCCAGCGCCATTTACCCAGAGGTAAGGCCCGGGCCTGAGACGCTTTGCCTTTCATGGTCACGAATCGGTTGGCGGTACGCATCAGGCGACGCTGCAGCATGACCAGCGGAATGGTGATACAGATAAGCACCACCGCAACCGCCGCCATCAGGTGGTAGGAAGGGGTACCAAGCTTGTTGGTCAGCTGGTACAGGTAGGTTGCCAGCACCATGTTGCCTTCCGGATCGCCGAGGACCAGCATCAGACCAAACACTTCAAGACCGAGGAAGAACAGCAGAACGATGGCGTACAAAATGGACGGTCGCACCATCGGCAGGCTGACCGAGGTCATCACCTGTAACGGCGACGCACCCGCGGTACGTGCGGCCTCTTCCACATCGGAACCGACGCTTCGCAGCGCGGACGAAATATAGAGATAGGCATGCGGAACATGCGTCAGGCCAGCAATGACCACGATGCTCGACATGTCGTAGATATTCCACGGTACGAAACCAATCAGCGCCTGCGCCCAGAGGGATAAAAAACCCACCGGACCGGCGGCCACCACGTAGCCGAATCCCAGCACCATTGGCGACACGAAAACCGGCACGAGGATCAGCGGTTCAATCAGGCGGCGGCCGGGCAGGTCGGTGCGCACCATCAGAAAGGCCAGCACGCCCCCTAACGGAATGGCGATGATGACCAGCCCGAAAGCGAGAATAAAACCGCTTTTCAGCGCCTTATAGAAATCAGGGTCGGTGAAGATAAAACCAAATGATTCAAGGCTCCACTCTTTTGCCGGTGAAAAGAACGGGGCGGACAAGAAGCTCTGTATCACGATAAACGACAGCGGCGTGTAGATAACCAGGGCGGTTATCAACACGACAATACCGCGCGGCAGGCTTTGCCACTTTCTGCGTAATGTATTCATGGGGTATCCCTGGTGTTGCAGCCCAGCAAAACGAACTCAGATAACAGGAGCGCGACGACCCGCGTCGCGCTCAGACGCTTATTTGGCGGCGGCGGTACGCCACTGTTTGATGTACTCCAGGCGTTTTTTCGGCTGCAGATACTCCAGCAGGCTTTCATCAACCGGGATAGGTTTCAGCGCATTGCCGAGCACTTTCGTCAGGCCGTCGATATCATTTTTGCCGTCGATATCGTTACGAATGGACGGGATATCCGCCTGGCTTGCCAGAATACTTTGTCCTTTTTCAGACAGGACGTAGTCCAGCCACAGTTTCGCGGCATTGCTGTTTTGCGCCTGCTGGCTGATGAACGACACGCGTGATAACACCAGGGTGTAATCTTTTGGATAGGCGATCCCCAGCGACGGATCGTTCTTCGCACGCGCTTCCGCGTAGGATCCGAGGATATTAAAACCGATCAGGTTTTCCCCTGATGACACCCTCTCCATCATGGTGCCGGTTGAAGACTGAACGGCTAGGCCCCCTTTGGCGATATCGGCCAGGGTTTTGAAGTAGTTAGGATCGGCCTTGTGATCCTGCACCGAGAGCATAAAGCCCAGACCCGATTTTTCGATGTCGTAGGTAGTGACTTTGCTCTTGAATTTATCCGTCTGGCTGGCAATAAGCTTAGCCAGCGCCGCATGGGAATCAGGCACGTCGCCCGCCGGGATCAGCCGTTTGTTGTAGATAAACACGACGGGCTCATAGGTGGTACCGTAGGCTTTATCTTTCCAGACCGCCCATTTCGGCAGCTGGCTTTGCTCCGGTGATTTGTACTCCATGGCGTAGTCGGTAGCGAGCTTCAGCCCGGTGTCCATGGAGGAGCTCCAGACCACATCGCCGCTTCCGCCACCCGAGGCCTGTTCGCTGATAAAACGGTTGTACAGCTCGGTGCTGTTCATGTCGTTATATTCAACTTTGATGCCCGGATAGGTTTTTTCGAAGCCCTCAATCAGCGGCCCGGCAGCTTTGGTGTCGGTGGTGGAGTAGATCACCACTTTGCCCTCTTTGGTCGCGGCATCGACCATTTTTTGATAGTCAGCAGGGTAGCCCTGCGGCAAAGCAGACAGTGCGGAAGCAGAACACAGTACGGTAGCGGTAATCAGAGAAATTCGGAAAATGTTCGACATTATAGTTAACCTTTTAGTTACATTTGAGGAACTAATTGTCAACATAGCGCATGGCTCCGCGCCGACAATAGGGGGGCGCGGGTTGCGGTTCCGAAGTGTGATTGTCGGCGTCGTTTCAGCAATTAACACCATAAAATCCGCGACGCTTAGCAAACGAACGGTTACGGATTACGTTTTCTCTGCCGCTTTGCGGTAAAGCCTTCTGGGATGTCCGATATTGCCATACAGCATTTCGATGCTGATTAACCCACTTTCCACGCAGTATTCCAGATAACGGCGGCCCGTGGTTTTGCTGATCCCGACGTATTCCACCACCTCTTCCACCGACATTGTTTTTTCGGGGTGTTCCGCAAATAAACGCTTAATACGGTCCAGGGTGTGGGGCTCAATACCCTTTGTGGACGGGGTCTGCGAGGTGTCCGCAGCGGGGAGGTTAAACAGGCGATCCAGCGCATGCTGGTCGACAACCTTCACCTGCTGCACGGTGTGGATGAAACGCATAAAACGCTCCAGCGAGGCGTGCAGACGCTGGAAAAAAACAGGCTTAATCAGGTAGTCAAACGCGCCGCTGCGCATGGCATGGCTACAGGTCTGCATATCGCTGGCTGCGGTGATAAAGATCACCGAGCATTCATAGCTTTTCAGGAGCGGGTTATCGATTAACGCCACGCCTTTACCGTCCGGGAGATAATTATCCAGCAGTATCAGCCTCGGCTGATGCTGGCGTATCAGGTTACACGCCTGCTCAATCGACGCGGCAATGCCCACCACGCGCAAATGGAAATTTTGCTCGATATACTCGCGATGCAGTTCTGCCAGGTGCGGCTCATCCTCAACAATCACAACATCAAGTGCTCGGGTCGTGGTCATGCGTTAGCCCTGTCGAACGGGGAGTGGATTGGGAATAAACACAGAGAATATCGTGCCTTGAGGAGCATTATCCGTTATCTCAATGCTGCCGCCCGCCTTGTTGATATAGCCTGCCACCAGAAACAGGCCAATACCGTGCTCTGTGCCCACAATGTCGTTCTCGCTTTCCGGCTTGCTGCTGAATCCCTGGCGGAAAAGATGCGGTTTCATCGCCTCATCCACCCCGCAACCCCGATCGGCCACCTCTATCAGCAACTCCTGGTTGCGATCGGAAATGTAAAGCTCTACAGGTGCGTGAACCGGGGCTTTCAGGGTGGCGTCAACGGCGTTATCCAGCAGGTTGCCAATCACCGACACCAGCTCCATTTCCGTGATGCTGGCAGGCATGCGGGTGAGCTGGCAGGCGGGATCAAACTGCAGTTCAACGCCCTTTTCCCGGGCGCTGACATATTTCCCTAGCAGCAATCCGCACAGGGCCGGCGAGACAAAATGGGCTGAGACGAAGTCCAGCACGCGCTGCGCCCCTTCTGACTGTGCCTGGATGTAACGGATCGCCTCGTCATAGTGTTTCATCTGCAGCAACCCCACCAGCGTGGCGGTCCAGTTCAGCTGTTCATGACGCATAATGCGCAGGTTATCCGCATAGCGTTTAATCTGGCTTAGCTGGCTGCTGAGAGTGTTGATATCATTCTTGTCGCGAAAGCTATAAACCCAACCGCTTTCAACACCAGGTTCAACCTCAATCGCCACGCGGTTCACTATCACCTCGCGCTGGTTAAGCACCGCAATCTGGTCGTGGCTGCCGCGGCTAACCGAGGCGTAGCGCTGAGATAAAAAACCGGGGGATGTTTGCAGAACGTCTTCCAGCGGTTTGCCGATAAGCGCTTTCTCACTTTGATGAATATCCAGCATCTCTCTGGCGGCACGGTTAATTAAAATCAGCTGCTTTTCTTCATTGACGGCAAATACCCCTTCATATATTGCTTCCAGCAGCGCGCGTTGCTGTAAGACCAGTTGCGCAATATCTTTTGGCTCAAGGCGGAACATCTGCTTTTTAAGGTTGCGGGTAAACAACCAGGAAAAAATAAACAGTAACAGCAACAGACCCATGCCGTATAACCCGGACTGCCAGAGAATACGCGCATTGATATTCGCAATGTACGACGTCAAATAACCGACCGAGACAATCCCAATCACCTGATGCTGCGCATTAAAGATGGGCGCTTTGCTGCGCAGTGAAACCCCAATCCCACCCTTACGCACCGAAATAATTGTTTTGCCTTGTAATACCTCCGCATTATCCCCGCCGATCATCGGTAAATTGATGCGTTCCGGTGATTCTGAATGATAAAGATGCTGTTCCCGGGTATCGCCAATGACAATATAACTGGCATCACTTTCGGCCCGTATAGGCTGAATTAAACGGGCGATGGCGGGGATATTTCTGGCCGCGACGTTTTCCGCCAGCCCCGGCATCAACGCGATTTCGCTGGCCTGAACCCGGGCGCGCTGGCCGAGATCGTGATGCAATTGCCGGTCAATAAAATGAAACAGGATGGTTCCCAGCAGAACTAACAGCAGGCAGGAGAAGCACACCAGCGCTAAAAAAAGTTTTACCTGAAAAGAGAGTCTGCGTTTCATACGACCTGACGCGGGGAGTCTGATTAGAGCGGTCTGCGCAGACTGACATGAGGAAATGGGGGATGCAATCTGGCGAAAACAGAGTTGTGACCTGGCTTTTCGTTTTGGGGATTATAGCTATCAGGATCGCGTAAGGCTATGCTTCATCCAGCACCCGAATAATTACAGAGGCAATGTCGTGGATAAAGCGCTACTGGATGCAGGCTACCGGGCCTATACCGGAGAGAAAATTGACGTTTACTTCAACACCGCGATCTGCAAACACTCAGGAAATTGCGTGCGCGGGAGCGCTAAGCTCTTCAACCTGAAACGTAAACCGTGGATTATACCGGATGAAGTGGACGTCGAAACGGTTGTACATGTGATTGATACCTGCCCGAGCGGTGCGCTGAAGTATCGCCAAAAATAAGCGAGGAACCATGGATATTCTGGAAGGCCATAACAAGTTTTACGTCAACGATGCTGACGGTAACCAGGTTGCAGAGATTGTCTTCGTACCGACCGGTGAGCATCTGAGCATTATCGAGCACACCGATGTGGATCCGAGCCTGAAAGGGCAAGGTGTGGGTAAACAGCTGGTGGCAAAAGTGGTCGCAAAGATGCGCGGTGAAAATCGAAAAATTATTCCGCTATGCCCGTTTGCCAAACATGAGTTTGATAATACGCGGGAATATGACGATATTCGGGCGTAGAAACACACCGGCAATGGCCGGTGTTTTTTTATCTGATCTGTTCAAACAGCAGCACCACCGCAATCACTACCATCATTCCTCCTGATGCTCTGCTCACCAGACGCGCGGCCTGCGGGCGGGTGGCCAGGATGGCTTTTGAACCGTATCCCACCAGCAGATAGACCAGCGTACAGGTGATGAGGTGTAGCAAGCCCAGCGCGGACATCTGCATCGCAACCGACCAGCTTCCCGTCGGGTCAGTAAATTGTGGAAGCAGGGCCAGGAACAGCAAAAAAACTTTCGGGTTAAGGCCGCTGATACATAATCCCTTCACCGCCCACTGTTTCCAGTTTGCCGCCGAGGTTGTGGCGCTTTCCGGTGCGCCAGGAGCGCGTAACAGTGAGATACCAAGCCACAGCAAGTAAAGTGCTCCCGCTATCGTCAGCCCGGATAATGCCAGCGGATGTTGCGCCATCATGACGCCCACGCCCGCGACCACAATCAGTGTCGCCAGCAGATGCCCGGACATGAGGCCCATCACTGCGGGTACCACGCGCCGCCCGTGGATGCCGGCGCTAATGGCGTAAGCCCAGTCGGCGCCCGGCGTCATGATGAGCAGGAAAGACACCACCCAAAACCCGGCCACAATACTCATTTCCATCGTCTGTAAAACTCCAGAATTTCACCCGTCAACAGAGAGAAAGCATATCGGTATCCGGACGAAATGAGTTTTCAATGTTATGCTCAAAAGACGGTGAAATTGACAAAATCTTCCACATGGACAGCATTGATCGAAAAATTCTTGCGCAGTTGCAGGCTGATGGCCGTTTATCTCTTACGGAGCTGGCTGAACGGGTGAACCTGAGCCTCTCGCCGTGTCACCGGCGCGTGCGGGCACTGGAGCAGAGCGGGGCCATTACGGGATACCGGGCCAGTCTCGATCCCGCCAAAATGGGGTTTAACTTTCTGGCGATCGTGTTTGCGACGCTAAAAGAGGGCGACAGAAAGGCGGTGAGCGCATTTGAGGAGGCGGTGGAAGAGATCCCGCAAATTGTGCTGGCGCAGCGTTTATTTGGCGATCCTGATTATCTGATGCACGTCGTGACCCGCGACCTGCCGGCTTTTCAGAAACTTTATGATGAGAAGCTCTCTGCGATGCCCGGCGTTCAGCATCTTCGCTCAACGCTGGTCATGAAAACGGTCGTGCAGGACAGGCCGTTTCCGCTCGACATCTCAGGGCGTGACGAATAACGCGCCCGGCAGAACGCCGGGCGCAGGGGCGTTTAGCCTACAAACATCACTGACACGCACAGTACGCCAACGATCAGCGTCAGCAGGTTGCCGACAGATCGGTACGGTTTCAGGGACGGGATCAGGTACGTCGACAGCGTCGGCATGATAAACAGGATCATGGCGATAAGCGGACCGCTGATGGCATAAATCATCGAAATGGCATTCGGGTTAATGCAGCACACCGCAAAGGTGATTAACGACACCCCCATGATGGAGATCGCGCGGTTAAAGGCGCGGCTCTTTTTCACGCCCACCTGGTTCAGCGATGACTTCACAATCTCCGTCGCCCCTTCGATCACCCCAAAATAGGTGCCGAGGAACGATTTCGACATGGCGATAATCGCCACAATTATCCCGGAAATCCCCAGCCATGCCGGAGAAGAGGGCATCATCGACAGCGCCGACAGAATGGTTACCCCTTCCTGTTTTGCCGAAACGATATAGGACGGTGGAATTGAGAGCAGGCAGCTGAACACGAAGAACAGCACGCTCAGGCAGATAATCAGGTACGCCACCTTCATGATTTTCTTGCACTTGTCCATGGCGGCGTCGCCAAACTTCTCACGGCGGTCAACGGCAAACGTCGAGATAATCGGCGTATGGCTGAAAGCGAATACCATCACCGGGATCGAAATCCAGACCTGATGCAGCGTATGGCGGTCAAATGCCATCTGGCTTGTGAGCAGCGCGGGTTGCCAGCTTCCGGTCAGATAGAGCGAGACAAACAGAAAGTAGGCGATCAGCGGAAACACCAGGAAGCCCATCACTTTTATGGTGATATGCCGTCCCATCAGGAAGATCAGATTTAACACCAGCACCACGCCAAAACTGACCAGCACGCGAACGGCGGTATCCACCGTCATGTGTTTTGCCAGCTGCTCAGTTAACGAGTTGGTGATGGCCACTGCATAAATCTGCACCACCACGAAGAAGGCGATGAAATAGAGCGTGGTGATCAGGTTGCCTATCTTCCTGCCGTAATAATGGGAGACGGCGCCGGTGATCCCTTCATTGCCTTTTGTTTTCGACGACAGGATGAATTGTGCCAGCGCGCGGTGCGGCCAGTAGGTTAATGGGTAGGCCACAAGGGCAGTGATAAACAGGACGATAGCGCCTGCGGAGCCCAGCTGTATGGGCAAGAACAGCGTTCCTGCGCCCACGGCCGTGCCATAGAGAGCGAAACTCCAGAGAGTCTCATCTTTTGACCAAATTTTCGACATTAGAGCAACGTATCAACTATCAAACCAACAGAATGGAGCGCAATTTACCATAATTATGGGTTGAGAGCGCAGTTGCTTCGAAGGAGTTTGGCCGGAGCGGGCGTCCGGCCAGAGGGAATTAGCCTGCGAGGGCGCGTCGCTGCTGGCGACGTTTAAGGAATTTCTCGCGCAGCGTATCGTAAGCCCAGTTATAGAACATGGTGTACGGCAGGAAGAACAGGAAGAAACCAATTTCCAGTGTGAATGCCTGCAGCAGCGTGACGCCCAGCACCGCGGCGACTATCGACACGCCGATCACAATAAACCCGCACTCGAATCCCAGCGCATGCAGTGCGCGGATTTTTGCCGTGCGTGTGATGCGGTGAACCGGCCAGAAACGGTCGAAGCCGACGTTATAGATAATGTTCCAGAGCATGGCCGTGGTTGCCAGGATAATGGTCAACCCACCCATCTCCACCACGGAACGTTGCATAAGCCACGCCGCCGTCGGGGCGAGGATCGCCGTGGCAATCCCTTCGAAACAGACGGCATGAAAGATCCGCTCCGGCAGTTTACGTTGGAGTGCATCCTGATGTTGCATAGTT
This sequence comes from Enterobacter sp. MEB024, assembly GCF_030209635.1. Classification (NCBI taxonomy): domain Bacteria; kingdom Pseudomonadati; phylum Pseudomonadota; class Gammaproteobacteria; order Enterobacterales; family Enterobacteriaceae; genus Enterobacter; species Enterobacter sp. MEB024. The sequence goes on from NZ_JARVRQ010000005.1 coordinate 270,329, forward strand.
TTAGACCTCGTGAATACGCATTTTGGCGTTGATGCGGCCTATTGTTATCGCTAAAGGTGATATATTAAAGATGGTATCCATCGATAAAGTAGATAGTGCATGCGTTATTCTCCTGAAGCCCTTACCGCATTCGTTGAGACCGTCGCGGCGGGCTCTTTTTCTGCCGCCGCGCGTCGGTTACGTAAAAGCCAGTCGACCGTGAGCACATCCATCGCCAATCTTGAAGCCGATCTGGGCTTTGATCTGTTTGACCGTTCGGCCCGTCAGCCGGTGTTAACCGCCCAGGGTGAACAGGTGCTGGGTTATGTGCAGGCGATCCTCGCGGCCAGCACGCGGCTTGACGAACTGGCGGTGTCGTTAACGGCACAAACGGAGGCGCGCCTGACGTTTGTTCTTTCCGATACCCTCAACCCGGACGTGCTGGAAGACCTGATGAACCAGTTCGACCAGCGCTTTCCCCATACCGAATTTGAATGCCTGATTGGCGAGGAAGAGGACGTTATCGATCTGCTGCAGAAGTCGCGTGCGCAGGTTGGTCTCACGGAAGCGCGTGACAGTTATCCGACCGATATTGGTTTTACCCGGTTGCCGATACAGACCCGGATGGCAATCTATGTCGCGACCAACCATCCTCTGGCCGGGCAGCAAGAAATCCAGGCCGAAGAGCTGCACGGCTGGCGGGAATTGCGGCTCAGCACCTATCTGGAGCGGGAGGCAACGCTCGCACGCGGACCCGTCTGGTCGGCACCCAACTACCTGTTACTGCTGAGTATGGCCGTGCAGGGATTTGGCTGGTGCGTGCTGCCGTGCGCGCTGGTGGATGAATTTGCCGCCGCGAAATCGCTGGTGCAGCTGAATGTCCCCGGCTGGCCACGGGCGATCGGTATCGATCTGCTCTGGAATAAGCGATCCCCTCCCGGCGTTGCCGGAAGCTGGCTGCGGCAGTATCTGCAGGATGCGCGCTAATCCTTGTGATTAAACTCACTATTTTTAAACAATTAAGATAATTGCCAATAACAATCCACTACTATCGTCATGTCATTTAACACAGAGGTTGTGATGAAAGATGTCGTTATAGTGGGTGCGTTGCGTACGGCTATCGGCTGTTTTCAGGGGGCGCTTTCACGCCACTCGGCTGTTGATTTGGGCAGCGTAGTGGTGAAAGCGCTGGTGGAACGCAGCGGGATTGCAGCACATGAAATTGATGAGGTGATCCTGGGACAGGTGCTGACCGCCGGTGCCGGGCAAAACCCTGCCCGTCAGGCGGCGCTCAAGGGTGGCCTGCCCAATACCGTCTCCGCTATCACCATCAACGACGTCTGTGGCTCAGGGTTAAAAGCGCTGCATCTGGCGACGCAGGCCATTCAGTGTGGTGAAGCGGATGTCGTGATTGCCGGCGGACAAGAAAATATGAGCCGGGCACCACACGTGCTGACCGACAGCCGTACCGGCGCGCAGCTGGGCAACAGCCAGTTGCTCGACAGTCTGGTGCATGACGGTCTGTGGGATGCGTTCAATGACTATCATATGGGCGTGACGGCGGAAAATCTGGCACGTGAGTATGGTATCAGCCGTGAGTTGCAGGACGCTTACGCGTTAAGCTCGCAGCAAAAAGCGCGCGCGGCGATTGATGCCGGGCGCTTTAGGGATGAAATCGTCCCGGTCAGCACGCAGCGTCAGAACGGTGAGGTTGCCGTGGTGGATACCGATGAGCAGCCGCGCACCGACGCCAGCGCTGAAGGGCTGGCGAGGCTCAATCCTGCGTTTGAAACTCAGGGCTCAGTGACGGCGGGAAACGCCTCCTCCATTAATGATGGCGCTGCGGCCGTGATGATGATGAGTGAAAGCAAAGCCCTCGAGCTGGATCTGCCCGTCCTGGCCCGCATTAAGGCATTTGCCAGCGTGGGTGTTGATCCTGCGTTAATGGGTATCGCCCCGGTTTATGCTACCCGTCGCTGCCTGGAACGCGCAGGGTGGCAGCTCTCTGATGTGGATCTGATTGAAGTCAACGAGGCCTTTGCCGCACAGGCAATCTCGGTTGGCAAAATGCTGGAATGGGATCCCCTGCGGGTAAACGTGAACGGTGGGGCAATCGCACTGGGTCATCCTATCGGCGCGTCCGGTTGTCGAATTCTGGTATCGCTGGTGCATGAGATGAAAAAACGCAATGCCCGCAAAGGCATTGCGACGCTCTGTATCGGTGGTGGACAAGGTGTCGCCCTCGCCATTGAACGCTAAAATCCCGCCCGCATAAAAGAGCCTCCCTTCAGGAGGTTTTTTTTACATAACGTATGACGAATTAACCGTTATTAGCACATTCTCACTCTGGTATTGAATAATTACGGCCTTAATTATTATCGTTGTTAACGTCTTAGTGTGATCCCCCTCCGATAATTTCACGTTAATACACCCTGTTTGTTGATGGGTGTCACGTCCATCTTTGCCAAAAAAAATGAAACAAATAATTACGATCTTTATCACTAAAATAATGTTCTTTAAAAAATAAACTGCAGTTTCATAAATAAGAAACATTATTTCAGTTGAGGGTTTTTTCATGTTTAAGAAATCTCTGGTCCTTACTTCCCTTATCGGTACGTCCTTCATGGCTCAGGCCGTTACCGTCGATCTGCGCCATGAATATATCGACAGTGGTGCCAATGCTGACCGTGTCTCGGTCTCACATCGTTTTGCTAACGGGGTCGGTTTTTCTGTAGAAGCTAAATGGAAATCCGGCGGTGATAAAGCCGACCAGCCGTTTGCGGATGTGGTGGGTAACGGGCATGAAGATCAAATTAGCTGGCGCTGGAAAGCGACTGAGAATATTGCACTGACGCCGGCGTTTACCCTTGAAAGTAACGACAGCCGCACAATATATAAACCGAATCTGCATCTGCAATATAGTTTCGACAATGGCTTCTACGTTGCCGCGCGTTATCGTTATGAATATACCCGCTACCCGTCAAGCTCGAATAAAGATGACGACAAAGTTAACCGTGGTGATGCCTGGGTTGGCTGGGTAATGGGTGACTGGCGTACCGAACTCAATTATGTTTATGCGAAGAGTTCTGAAGGTATGGTTCGTAATAATAACAAAGATTATTCCAACGAATATAACGCCAAGCTGGCGTATAAATGGGATAAAAACTGGGCACCGTATGTTGAAGTGGGTAACATCGGCGTGAAAGACACCGATGAACGCCAGACCCGCCTTCGTTTGGGCGTGGCCTATTCTTTCTGATATCACGTTATTCCGCTGAACATTGCCGGGTAGCGCCAGTGCCTACCCGGCTTTCCCATGCCTGATAAGCGCCGCCCAACGGGCAAAAGCCCACTGAAAAAAAAGCCCTCCGAAACGGAGGGCAAGGCCAGTTACAGAAACACAAACTCAAATCATGCATGCAACATTTCAGGTTGCTCAGGAAGTTTCGCGATATAGAGGGCGGGTTGACCGTCTTTATCGGAACTGAACAGCACCGCTTTCTCGTCCGGAGTAAAGGAGGGATGCGGGTGGGTGACCTGGCGGCTATTTGCCACCGTTGCCCAGGAGGTGTCGTGACGGGCAATGCGGAAGTAGCTTTTTTTCGCCACGTCAAAGGCGTACAGATACGGATCGTTATCGATGGTGTAACCGTGCGTATCCTTCACATCAACCGGCGTGCCTGAACCGTCGCCCACCAGCAGGGAGCCGTCAACGTTGCTCATCAGATGGGAACAGGCGGGCATTGGCATGACTGCGTCATTGACGCCCGTATCCGGATTGAAGCTGCAGATGGTGCGGCCCTTTTGGCCCTTCAGATAAGAGACATACACAAGGGCAGAACCGTTCGGCACCCAGAATTCATGGGTACAGCTTTCGCCTTCCGCATGCGTTTTCACTTTGCGCACGTGCGTACCATCTTCGTTGACCAGCCACATGCGGGCGTCGACCAGGTCGTGTGGCCCTTCATGGCAAAACGCCACCGTGTTGTCATCGAACGGACGATAGATAGGGTGGCCAAGCCAGTTTTTCTCTTCGTGGATTGTGGTGCTTAAACCGGTTTTCAGATCCACCCGCAGCAGTCGACAGTGCGGCCCCTTATGGAAGAAGTCGTGGAAAATTTTCCAGTCGTTGAGCGGCGTCCAGTCACGTCGGGCGATTTCTATCCCAACCAGTTTGGTGCAGTCGCTGTTGGCGACCCAGGTACCGTAACCGACCCAGTCATCGGGGACACGGTACACCTCGCGTTCTACCAGGGTATGGAGATCCACCTCCAGCAGCGTGCGGTCGTTCTTCACATAGTAGAAGGATTTATCATCCGGAGAGAGGAACCCGCCAAAGGTATTATCCCCTGCGCCTTCCGTCAGCTGTACCGCTTCGGCCTTCTGCAGATCCAGCAGGTAGTAGTTCCAGTGACCGTCAAACGCCCCTGCAAACAGCAGGTGGCTGCCATCATTAAAGAAGCACTTCTGATAGAAGTAGTTGCGGTGACAGGTCACGTCGGGTGGGGTCAGGCGGGTGACTTCCACGCCTGTATCCGGATCGTGGCTGACCGCGTAGTTCAGCTTGACCCGCATACCTTTAGCCATAATGCACTCCTTTGAACGATAAAAGTAGATTAAAAAGTGAGTATTAAATTATCAAAACAATGTTTCATTATGTGTGACTGATGGCGCACTTTGTCTGTTTCATTGGTGAGATTAATGTCTGGCTCTCTTTATCGTGATCCGAACGCCATTTCTGGTATAAACAAACAGAAAAAATGAAACGTTGTTTTAAATGTAATTGAAAACCCCCTTCTCTGGGGCTAGACTGTGCTCATCATGAAAACGGAACGTCGTTTCGTTAATTTTCTGCCTGCGGGCACGATCATTTCTGGAGGTTACGGTGGACGTCAGACAAAGCATCCACAGTGCGCACGCCAAAACGCTGGATACTCAGGGGCTGCGCAATGAGTTTTTAGTCGAGCAGGTGTTCGAGGCCGATAAGTACACCATGGTCTACAGCCATATCGACCGTATTATCATTGGCGGGATTATGCCGGTGACGCAGACCGTCTCCGTGGGCGGTGAAGTGGGTAAACAGCTTGGTGTGAGCTATTTCCTTGAGCGTCGCGAGCTGGGCGTGATTAACATCGGTGGCCCCGGCACCATCACCGTAGACGGACAGTGCTATGAGATAGGTCATCGCGACGCGTTGTATGTCGGTAAAGGGGCGAAAGAGGTCGTGTTCGCCAGCATCGACAGCGGTAAACCGGCGAAGTTTTACTACAACTGTGCGCCCGCACATACCCCGTATCCCACCAAAAAAGTGACCCCGGCGGATGTCGCCCCGGTGACGCTGGGTGACAACCTCACCAGCAACCGTCGCACCATCAATAAATACTTTGTTCCGGATGTGCTGGAAACCTGCCAGCTCAGCATGGGGCTGACCGAGCTTGCTCCGGGCAACCTGTGGAACACCATGCCGTGCCATACCCACGAGCGCCGTATGGAAGTGTATTTCTACTTCAACATGGACGAGGACGCCTGCGTGTTCCACATGATGGGGCAACCGCAGGAAACGCGCCATATTGTGATGCATAACGAGCAGGCGGTTATTTCGCCGAGCTGGTCTATTCATTCGGGCGTAGGCACGAAAGCGTACACCTTCATCTGGGGTATGGTCGGTGAAAACCAGGTCTTTGATGACATGGACCACGTCGCGGTTAACGAGCTGCGCTAGCCGCAGGCAGTTAAGCATAAACCTGCCTGTTGGTGACAGGCGCTGAAAGATTAAGGAACAAACATGATTCTGGATGCATTTTCTCTGCAGGGTAAAGTGGCTGTGGTGTCCGGTTGTGACACCGGACTGGGCCAGGGTATGGCGTTAGGGCTGGCGGAAGCGGGCTGCGATATCGTCGGGATTAACATTGTTGAGCCTACTGAAACCATCGAGCGCGTCACCGCGCTGGGTCGTCGTTTTCTGAGCCTGACCGCCGATCTGCGTAAAATTGACGCCATCCCTGAACTGCTGGATCGCGCGGTGGCGGAATTCGGCCATATCGACATTCTGGTGAACAATGCCGGACTGATTCGCCGTGAAGACGCGATTAATTTCAGCGAGCGCGACTGGGACGACGTGATGAACCTGAACATTAAGAGCGTGTTCTTTATGTCCCAGGCGGCGGCGAAACATTTCATTGCCCAGGGGAAAGGCGGCAAGATCATTAATATCGCCTCTATGCTCTCCTTCCAGGGCGGTATCCGCGTGCCGTCTTATACCGCATCCAAGAGCGCGGTGATGGGCGTTACCCGTCTGCTGGCAAACGAGTGGGCGAAGCACAACATCAACGTCAACGCGATTGCGCCGGGGTACATGGCGACGAATAACACTCAACAGTTGCGTGCTGACGAACAGCGTAGCGCGGAAATCCTCGACCGTATCCCGGCAGGCCGCTGGGGCCTTCCGGACGATCTCAAGGGACCTATCGTGTTCCTGGCCTCTCCGGCATCCGATTACATCAACGGCTATACCGTGGCGGTCGATGGCGGCTGGCTGGCGCGTTAATTGCGTATTCCGTCTTAAACCTCTGCCGGTGGGTGGAGGTTTTTTTTGCCCAAAAATTGCCATTATCCATATGGCTCAAGACGAAAAATCCATACTAAAAAATCATAAATGATATGCATCACAGTTTTATTGCTTAAAAATTAAATGATTAATAAAAACTGGCGGTATTTCATCGTTAGTTGAAATTGTAATGTCCATCACAGATCGCTATGCCACAGCGAAATAATCCATATCTTCGCGAATTACGGCCTGACACTTTTCCGCGCTATCTCGTAATTTCAGTTAACGAATTTCGCTGTTCAGGCAGGAAAATATGACATCTATAAATGACTCTACCCTTATGCCCGCCGCGTTGCGTGATACCCGACGCATGAATCAGTTTGTCTCCATCGCGGCTGCAGTGGCCGGTTTACTGTTCGGTCTGGATATTGGCGTGATCGCCGGGGCGCTGCCCTTTATCACCGATCACTTTACGTTGAGTAACCGCCTGCAGGAGTGGGTGGTCAGCAGCATGATGCTGGGTGCGGCCATCGGCGCGCTGTTTAACGGCTGGCTTTCGTTCCGCCTCGGGCGAAAATACAGCCTGATGGTGGGGGCGATTCTGTTTGTCGCCGGCTCTATTGGGTCAGCATTTGCCACAAACGTGGAAATGCTGCTGCTCTCCCGCGTGCTGCTCGGCGTGGCGGTGGGGATTGCCTCTTACACTGCGCCGTTGTACCTCTCCGAAATGGCGAGCGAGAACGTGCGCGGCAAGATGATCAGTATGTACCAGCTGATGGTAACGCTGGGTATCGTGCTGGCGTTTCTGTCTGACACTTATTTCAGCTACAGCGGCAACTGGCGCGCGATGCTGGGCGTGCTGGCGCTCCCGGCGCTGGTGCTGATTGTTCTGGTGGTTTTCCTGCCAAACAGTCCGCGCTGGCTGGCGCAAAAGGGCCGTCATGTGGAAGCGGAAGAGGTGCTGCGGATGCTGCGTGATACCTCAGAAAAAGCACGTGAAGAGCTGAACGAGATCCGCGAAAGCCTGAAGCTGAAGCAGGGGGGCTGGGCGCTGTTTAAGATCAACCGCAACGTACGTCGCGCGGTGTTCCTCGGCATGTTGCTGCAGGCGATGCAGCAGTTCACCGGGATGAACATCATCATGTACTACGCGCCACGTATCTTCAAAATGGCGGGGTTCACCACCACGGAACAACAAATGGTTGCCACGCTGGTGGTGGGGCTGACCTTTATGTTCGCCACCTTTATCGCGGTGTTCACCGTGGATAAAGCCGGACGTAAACCGGCACTCAAGATTGGCTTTAGCGTCATGGCGCTCGGTACGCTGATCCTTGGCTACTGCCTGATGCAGTTTGATAACGGCACGGCCTCAAGCGGTCTTTCCTGGCTCTCTGTTGGCATGACCATGATGTGTATTGCCGGATATGCGATGAGCGCTGCGCCCGTCGTGTGGATCCTGTGTTCCGAAATTCAGCCGCTCAAATGCCGTGACTTTGGCATCACCTGTTCCACGACCACCAACTGGGTGTCGAACATGATCATCGGCGCGACCTTCCTGACGCTGCTGGATTCAATTGGCGCGGCAGGAACCTTCTGGCTCTATACGGTTCTCAACGTCGCGTTTATCGGGGTCACGTTCTGGCTGATCCCTGAAACCAAAGGCGTCACGCTGGAGCATATCGAGCGCAGGCTGATGTCCGGCGAGAAGCTGCGTAATATTGGCGTGTAATCTGTTGCCGGGTGGCGAAGAGGCCACCCGGCTTTTTGTTAGCGCATCGCGCGTTTCAGAATACGTTCAGCCTGACGCTGGAAGTCAGCGGCGGTCTCTTCCACGGATTTCTGTCCATAATCGATGTACTGCAGAGAGGTGCCGAACTGGGCCACAATCTGCGGATCGTCAAAGTAAGGTGACACGGAAAGTTTGGCCGGCAGAGACTGCGCCAGACGCAGCCCCGCGACCGACGGATCGCTCTCTTTGATGGTGCCGTCTTCGGTCAGGAACTGCACCGCGGCTTTACTCAGCGGCACGCCACGCTCCAGACCCAGCGTGTCTACTCCCTCTTTGCTGTTCAGCAGGAAGTTAATCAGTTTCGCCGCCGCTTCCGGGTTTTTGGTGGATTTACCAATCGAGAGCATCTGCGCCGGTTTGAAGAAAAGGCCCGCATCGGTTGCGCCCGGCAGCATCGGGTAACTGCCCAGCACCAGTTTTGCCGGTGGCTTCAGGTTGTCGGAATACTTGTTGATGGTGGAGTTCCACATGTAGGTTCCCGCCCATTCCCCCTGGATCCACGGCTTCATCTCATACATGTTGCTCTTACCAAACGACGCATAGTATTTGGTGTCCGGCATGACGTGGCTATCCACCAGCGTTTTGTAGGTCTGGAAGAATTCCACCCACTGCGCTTTGCTGTAGGCGAACTTCTTGGTTTTCTCGTCCACGGCAGGGATGTTGTACTTCTGAATCATGTACGAGTTCAGCAACGCCAGCGTGTCCTGATGCTCCAGCACGACCGGGTAGTACTGCTTGCCGAGTTTACTCTCGAAGGTTTTACCCGCCGCCATCAGCTCGTCCCAGGTTTTCGGGTATGCAATACCGGCTTTTTTCCAGGTCTCGTCGTTGAAGTAGAACACGCGTGCGGTGACGGAGATCGGAATGCCGTTCAGCTTGCCGTTGATGGTGGTGGACTGAAGTTCTTTGGGATCGAACTGGGTCAGGTCGATCACGTCTTTCATTTTGTTCAGGTCGTAGAACCCGTCGCCGGTTTTCGAGAAGATTGGCAGCCAGTTCCAGTTGGTCTGCATCACATCCGGCTCGGTGCCGCCCGCAATTTGAGTGGTCAGGCGGGAGAGGTGCCCATCCCAGCCGGTGTACTCTGCTTTAACGTTGATATCCGGGTTCTGCTTATGGAATTCCTCCAGCGCTTTCAACGTCACCTGATGGCGGCCATTACCGCCCCACCAGGACATGCGTAATTCGACATCTTGCGCCATCGATGGCAAAGCGGTAAGGCCCAGCGTCGCGGAGATTGCTGCGCTTAAAAGCACTTTTTTCATTTTTATAAACTCCATCAGAGAGAGAGGTTCTGTTCAGTTTTTGCGTCAAAAATATGACATTTATTCATATCAAATTTGAAATACACCTTGCGATGAAGGCCTTTATCAATCATTGGCTTAGCTTCATCGGATGGAATTCTGGCGGTCAGTTCGTAGTCCGCAACCTTCAGATAGACGAAGAATTCGTGGCCCATGTTTTCCACGCGAACCATTTCGCCACTGCAGCCCCCGTCAACGAATGGTGCGTCGGAGAGGGAAACGAATTCCGGACGTACGCCGTAGTAAATGGCCTGCCCGGCATAAGCGGAGACTTTCTCCTGCATCCCGGCATTCAGCGGCATGGTTTCATTGCCGATGGCGATGTGCAGTTTCCCGGCGCTTTCCACCAGCTGGCTTTGACGAATGTTCATCTCCGGCGCGCCGATAAAGCCTGCCACGAACATGTTTTTCGGCTTGTGGTAGAGGTTGTCAGGGGTATCAACCTGCATGATGTGGCCGAGCTTCATCACGCAGATGCGGTCGCCCATGGTCATCGCTTCGGTCTGGTCGTGGGTGACGTAGACGGTGGTCGCCGGTTTACCGGATTTCTTCAACTGCTTGTGCAGGTCGGAAATACGAATGCGCATTGAGGCGCGTAGTTTGGCGTCGAGGTTTGACAGCGGTTCGTCGAACAGGAATACATCCGGCTTTTTCACAATCGCACGGCCTACCGCCACGCGCTGTGCCTGGCCGCCGGAAAGCTGGCGTGGCAGGCGGTCGAGTAACTCTTCCAGCTCAAGGATTTTGGCCGCTTCGTTGACCTGAGATTCAATCTGATCTTTTGGCAGTTTGCTCAGCTTCAGACCAAAGGCCAGGTTTTCGCGCACCGTCATGTGGGGATAGAGCGCGTAGTTCTGGAACACCATCGCAATCCCGCGCTCTTTCGGCGCGAGGTTGTTCACAATCTTATCGCCGATGCGGACTTCACCCCCGCTGATGGTTTCCAGGCCGGCCAGCATGCGCAGGGTGGTGGATTTGGCGCAGCCGGAGGGGCCAACGATCACCATGAACTCTCCTTCAGCGATTTTCAGGTCAATGGCATGTACCGCTTTAAAGCCGTTGGAGTAGACCTTTTCCAGTTTGTTGAAGATAACTTCAGCCATAATATTTCCCTCTTAACCTTTAATTCCGCTGCTGGTGACGCCCTGGACGAAGTAGCGCTGTGCCAGGAAGAAGACAATGATGGATGGCAGAATGGAGATGCTCGCCATTGCCAGAATTTCGTTCCACGGCGCCCCTTCGGTGACGTCGATGGACATTTTCAGCGCCAGTGCAATCGGGTATTTATCCACGCTGTAGACATAAATCAGCGGCCCGATAAAGTCGTTCATTGACCACATGAACTGGAACAGGGCGACGGAGATAATGGCCGGTTTCAGGATCGGCACCACCACGTACCACAGCACCTGAAGCGAGTTACAACCGTCAATTTGCGCCGCCTCCTCCATGTCACGCGGCACGCCGCGCAGGAACTGGATAAGCATGAAGACGAAGAACCCCTGGGTGGCGAAGGCCAGCGGCAGGTACAGCGGCATATAGCTGTTGAGCATGCCCATTTCACGGAACATCAGGTACTGCGGGATCAGCAGCACGGTGCTGGGGAGCAGCATGGTGGTGATGAGGGTGGCGAACCAGAATTTCTTCCACGGGATTTCAAAGCGCGCAAAGCCGTACGCCACGATGGTGGAGGAGATAATGGTCAGGATCACTTTCGGAATCACATACTTAAAGGTGTTCAGCATGTAATGGCCGAAGTTGTATTCGGTACCGGTTTTCCAGCCATTCACAAAACCGTCCCAGGTCGCATGGGCAGGCCACAGGCTGAGAGTGGTGAAAATCTCGTGGTTCGGTTTGAACGACGCCGAGAACATCCACACCAGCGGATAAAGCATCAGCAGGCCGACAAACAGCAGGATCACGTAGCGCACTGCGGCGTTAATTTTCTCTCTGCGCAGCGTGCGGGCGACTTCACGCTCGGCAATCGTCCTCGCCGTGGAAAGTTGTTGGATATCAGCCATTTTTGCCTCCTTTATCGGCGGAGTAGAACACCCAATATTTCGATGACTTAAAGGCGATACCGGCAAAAATGGCCACCACCAGGAACAGGATCCACGCCAGTGCTGCGCCGTAACCCATGTCAAAGTATTTGAACGCGGTGTCGTAGATGTAGAGTGAGAACAGGTAAGTGGAATACGTTGGCCCGCCGCCGGTAATGACATACGGTCCGGTAAATTCCTGGAACGCCTGGGTGGTCTGCATAATGAAGTTGAAGAAAATTACCGGCGTGATCAGCGGCACGGTCACTTTCGTGAACATCTGCCATTTGGATGCCCCATCGATCATCGCAGCTTCATACTGCGACTGCGGAACGTTTTGCAGCGCGGCCAGGAAGATGACCATCGCGGAACCGAACTGCCAGACGCGCAGCAGGGTGACCGACATCAGGGCCAGCGAGGGCTCACCCAGCCAGTTCACCGGGTCAAAACCAAATACGCCAATAAAGCTGTTCAGCAGACCATCAATGGCAAAGAGCGCGCGCCACAAAACAGCAATGGCCACGGAGCTGCCGAGGATCGACGGAATATAGTAGGCGGTACGGAAGAATCCAATACCGCGTAATTTAAAGTTCAGAACAAACGCAATCCCTAATGCAAAGGCCAGCTTCAGGGGGATGGTCAGAAATACATACGCAAACGTCACTCCCATTGATGTCCAGAAGAGCGTGTCTTCCGTAAACATGTAGCGGTAATTTTCAATGCCGTTAAATACCGGCGGGCTCATCAGGTCGTAATCCGTAAAACTCAGGAAAAACGATGAGACGAAGGGGAAAGCCGTAAAGAGTATCAACCCAATGATGTAGGGTGATATCCACGCGAGCCCCAGCAGCTTGTTTTCATTCATACTTACCTACCTGGTAATCAATGGTTTACAACGGAATCTGCGTCTGTAACAACCTTTCAGGCTGTCGAAACCGAGCCTGAACGGCAATGTTCTGGGTAATACGTGTCACGGTTACTTCATTTAACTTTGTTTTATAAGACTTTTTCCGATTTCATCGTTGAGCGAAACGCCTGGGTTTCAATACGGTAGAACTCGTGTTCCTGGATAATAAAACGCCGTTTTATTTTATATTATTGCTATTTGTTTCTGCGTCATTCGCTTAATAGCGGAAATGTGATCAAAGTCGAAACGGTGTTTCAATAAGGTGATGAGGATGGCATTTTTGCGCTATTTCAGGCGTTCAAAGAAGAGAGAGGAGGTCGGGCGGAAAGAACCGGATGATTAATAAAGACAATACCGTGGAGAAACTAACTACTAATTCTGATAGCAGGTCTACAGCTGGATCATTCTTTCGTTCAGATAATTCTTACTTTCTTGTATCATCGGACCACTGTAACCAATCAGGCAGAAATGGTCTGCACCCTCAAAAGAAGAATGGCTATGTCAGCAATGGATTTCAAAAAAAATACGGATCTCGACTTCCCCCATTACGCGGCCCCGGCAGTCAGTTCCAAAGAAATTGACCTTCTGGGACTGTTAGAAGTTCTTCTGGCGGCAAAAAAACGTATCGTCGTGATTGCCTTCGCATTCGCACTGGTTGGACTGGCCATCGCGTTCTTACTGCCACAAAAATGGACCAGTAAAGCGGTGATCACACCGGCGGAACAGACGCAGTGGAACCCGCTGCGCCAGATGATGGTCGCCCTGCAGGTGCTCGACGTGGACGTGAAAATTACCCGTCCGGACGTGTTTAACCAGTTTATTAAAAAGTTCCAGTCGCAGTCGTTGCTTGAGGAGTACATGAAATCCTCACCTTACGTGATGGCACAGCTGGAAGGCACTGACGTGGATCCGCTTGAGCTGCATCGTGCGGTGGTCAATATCTCCGAAAAGATGAAAGCGGTAGATAACACCCTGGCAAAAGACGCGGATAAAGCGCCGTACGTCTCGTGGACATTGAGCTTCACCGCGCCGACGGCGGGGGATGCGCAAACGGTTCTTAAAGGTTACGTGGATTACATCTCGCAGATTGTTGAGCAGGAAACCATGGAGAATATCCGTAACCAGATTACCCTGAAAACCAAAGTGGTGGAGCAGCAGCTGGAGCTGGATCGGGTACGTCTGACGAATGTTCACAACACCAATCTGCAGCGTCTTAACTATTCTCTGGAAGTGGCCAACGCGGCGGGTATCAAAAAGCCGGTCTACAGCAACGGTCAGGCGGTTAAAGACGATCCGGATTACTCCGTCGCGCTCGGTGCCGACGGTATCGCGCAAAAACTGCAGATTGAAAAAAATCTCAAGGATATCGCTGAGCTGAACGCGGACTTCCAGAACCGGGAATACTACCTGGCGCAGCTGAAAAAGCTGTCTGTCGAAGACGTCAAACTTGAACCGTTCAAGTATCAGCTCTCTCCATCCATGCCGGTGAAAAAAGACGGTCCGGGCAAAGCCCTGATTGTGATCCTGGCGGGACTGCTGGGCGGGCTATTTGCCTGTGGCAGCGTATTACTGCGTGAGGCCATGCTCAGCCGCAATCCTCTGGTCGAGCCTGTAACGGAATAAAAAACGCAGACGAGAAGGGCGCTGTCATCAGCGCCCTTTTTTTATTTCAAAAAATCCTCACGTACCGGCGTGAAGGTATCCAGCAGCGTGCCGGGTTTAAGACACACGCAGCCGTGCATCACATGTGGCTTTTTGTAGAGGGTATCCCCAGCCGTCACCACATGTTTTTCATCTCCAATCGTGAACTCAAACTCGCCGGACAGCACATAGGTTAACTGTTCATGAGGATGGTTATGCAGTGGGCCTGTCGCGCCCTGTTCAAAATTCACCTCCACCGCCATCATTTTACCGCCATGGGCAAGAATACGGCGCGTCACGCCGTTCCCCAGATCGTCAAGCGTGGTCTCGTTGTGGAAAATAAACATATCGTCACCCCAGAATTTATTAAAACAATGTTTCATTTAATTTATATCACCAGGGGTTAAAAAGAAACGACGTGATAAAGAACTGGAAACACGATCACAAGTTTGCTTCACTGGGATAAACACATAAGGAGGGATGATGAAAACGATCGGCCTGTTAGGGGGGATGAGCTGGGAATCGACAATCCCCTATTACCGCCTGATTAATGAAGGGGTGAAGCAACGTCTGGGGGGCCTGCATTCTGCCAGCCTGCTGCTGCACAGCGTAGATTTCCATGAAATCGAAGCCTGCCAGTCGAGCGGTGAATGGGATAAAGCCGGGGAAATACTGGCCGAGGCCGCGCTGGGGCTGGAGCGTGCGGGAGCAGAGGGGATTTTGCTCTGTACCAACACCATGCATAAAGTCGCGTCCCATATCGAAGCGCGCTGTTCGCTGCCCTTCCTGCACATTGCTGATGCAACCGGGCGGGCCATCACCGCAACCGGATTACGTCGTGTGGCGCTGCTGGGAACGCGCTACACCATGGAGCAGGATTTTTACCGCGGTCGGTTGAGCAGCCAGTTTGGCATTGAAAGCCTGATCCCGGATGAGGCAGACCGGGCCCGCATCAACCAGATTATCTTTGATGAACTCTGCCTCGGGACCTTTAGCGAATCATCCCGGGCATATTACGTCAGCGTGATTGAAAAACTCGCGCAGCAGGGGGCGGAAGGGGTGATCTTCGGCTGTACGGAAATCGGTTTACTGGTGCCGGTTGAGCAAAGCCCGATTCCGGTCTTCGATACCGCCGCGATTCATGCCGCCGATGCCGTGGAGTTTATGCTGTCATAAACTTTGCCGATCGGATAAACGAAGCGCCACCTGACGGGCATGGGCTATCAGGTGTTCCGTAAACGCCTCCACCAGCGCTGAGACCGGGCGATGGAGGGGGCGGATCAGGCTCACGGTGAACGGGACTGACAGGCTAAACGGGCGGATGACAATATCGCGCCCGGCGTAATCCAGCGCCGTCAGTGGATTCACCACCGAAACGCCCACCCCGGCGCGCACCATGGCGCAAATGGAGGCCGCACTGTGGGTCTCGACCACCATCCTGCGCTTCACCTGATGCTCGGCAAACAGTGAATCCAGCAGCTGCCGGTAGCTGTCGGTTTGTGACAGGCTAATGTAGTTCTCACCGTGAAAATCCGCTGGCGTCAGAATCTGCTTGCGGGCAAGCGGATGCCCGGCTGGCAGCACGCACACCTCATCTAAAGAGAGCAGTTCCGTGCGTTCCGTTCCCGCGGGCGTAGAGAGGGTTTCGGTCAGGCCTAAATCATGGCGCTGTGCGGAGAGCCACTCCTCGAGCAGCGGTGACTCCTGCGGGACAATCGTGAGATTCACCTCCGGATATCGGGCCAGAAAAGGCTGGAGCAGCGTCGGCAAAAAAGACTGTGAAAAGACGGGCAGGCAGACAATCGATAGCTCGCCCTGCCGAAACTCGCGCAGGCTTTCCGCCGCACTGACAATGCGGTCCAGCCCGTACCATGAGCGCTGCACTTCCTCGAACAGGCGCAGCCCCTGTACCGTCGGGTGAAGCCTGCCCCGGGTGCGTTCGAACAGCTTCAGTCCCAGCACTTTCTCGAATCGCGCCAGCTCGCGGCTGACCGTTGGCTGCGAGGTATGGAGCATCTGCGCAGCCTCGGTGAGGTTGCCCGTGGTCATCACGGCGTGAAAAATCTCGATATGGCGTAAATTGACGGCGGGCATAGGTCACCTGAATACAAAGAACTGTCCATATCATTTTTGCATAGACTCGCGATAAAACGATATTTTTTATTCTCTTCCTGCTGTGGCGTAATCATAAAAAAATGTCACCCCGGAGAAAGACCATGCCACGCCCGCTTAACCAGACTGATACCGATTTGAATGCCGAAAACCTGCTACGCCTGCCTGCCGAGTTTGGCTGTCCGGTGTGGGTCTACGACGCGCAGATTGTTCGCGAGAAGATTGCTGCCCTGCATCAGTTTGACGTGGTGCGTTTTGCCCAGAAGGCGTGCTCCAATATCCACATTCTGCGTCTGATGCGTGAGCAGGGTGTGAAGGTCGACTCCGTCTCCCTGGGGGAGATTGAGCGCGCGCTGGCGGCCGGGTTTGATCCGAAAGCCGATCCTGACGCGATTGTGTTTACCGCCGATGTGATCGACGACGCCACGCTTGCTCGCGTCCATGAGCTACAGGTGCCGGTAAACGCCGGGTCCGTGGATATGCTGGAACAGCTTGGGCAAGTTTCTCCGGGCCACCGCGTCTGGCTGCGCGTGAACCCTGGCTTTGGTCACGGTCATAGCCAAAAAACCAATACCGGCGGCGAAAACAGCAAGCACGGTATCTGGTATGCCGATATGCCCGCTGCCCTGGACGTACTGCAGCGTTACAATCTGAAGCTGGTGGGCATTCATATGCACATCGGCTCCGGCGTGGATTACGCGCACCTTGAGCAGGTTTGTGGCGCAATGGTGCGCCAGGTGATCGAGTGTGGTCAGGATCTGGAGGCGATCTCCGCCGGGGGCGGTCTTTCCATTCCTTACCGTGAAGGGGAAGAGGCGATCGATACCGATCACTATTACGGCCTGTGGAGCGCCGCGCGTGACCAGGTCGCCGCGCATCTTGGTCATGCCGTGAAGCTGGAAATTGAGCCGGGTCGTTTCCTGGTGGCTGAATCCGGGGTGCTGGTGGCGCAGGTTCGCAGCGTGAAAGAGATGGGCTCGCGCCACTTTGTGCTGATTGACGCCGGCTTTAACGATCTGATGCGCCCGTCAATGTACGGCAGCTATCACCACATTTCGGCTCTGCCTGCCGATGGCCGCGATTTAACTCACGCGCCGCGTATCGAGACGGTTGTCGCGGGCCCGCTGTGTGAGTCTGGTGATGTCTTTACCCAGCAGGAAGGGGGGAAAGTGGAAACCCGCGCGCTGCCGGAAGTTAAACCTGGCGACTATCTGGTGCTGCACGATACCGGTGCCTACGGGGCGTCAATGTCCTCAAACTACAACAGCCGCCCGCTGCTGCCAGAAGTGTTGTTTGATAACGGCAAGGCGCGGCTGATCCGCCGCCGCCAGACCATTCAGGAACTGCTGGCGCTGGAACTCGTCTGAGTGAAGTACGGCCCCGTCGTGACCGAGTCGCGTAATACCAGCGTACCGGTGAACGGCGGGATCGCGTCGACCGGTTGGTTTTTTGCCAGCCGGATCGCCTGATCGATAGCCGTAACGATCATATTGTCGATAGGCAGGTAAACCGACGAGAGCGCTGGCTCCAGCCATTTCGCGCTTGGGGCATCGTCAAAGCCAAACAGGGAAATATCCTGTGGGATCCGCAGCCCCGCCTGGTGTAGCGCCTTGGACGCACCCAGCGCCATATCATCGTTACAGGCAAACAGAGCGCTAAACGCTATACCGTCGGCAATCAGCTCTTTGCAGAGCTCATATCCTCGCGTCATTCCCGCATCGCCATACTTTATCCGCCGCTCGTCCAGACGAATGCCGTGCTTTTCCAGCGCCTTACGGTAGCCCATTAGCCTCGCTTTCCCGGTTGGCGTGTGGATCGGGACGGTGATACAGGCGATCTCCCGGTGGCCCTGGTTGATCAGGTAATCCACGGCCTTAAAGGCGGCATCCTGCTGTTCGAAGAACACGCAGCGATCGGGCGCCTGGCTGACTTCACGGTTGATGACCACCAGCGGGGTTTGCACCGAATGGATCAGCTTCATGATCGCTTTTTCGCTCATGTAGCGGGTGTAAAGCACGATGGCATCGCATTTGCGATCGGCCAGCATTTGTACCGCCTGCTCTTCCTGCTCCGGGGCGTCGTGACCATCCGTGACGATCAGCTGCTTGCCGTGGGTTTCCGTCTGCCGGGAGGCCTGCTGAAGAAGACGACCAAAGTAAAAACCATCAAAGGTAGAGACCACCAGGCCAATGCTGTTGCTGGTCTGGTTTGCCAGCGAACGCGCGAGAAAATTCGGGCGGTAGCCCAGCTCTTCCATCGCATTAAACACCTGCTGACGCGTACTCTCTTTAACCTGACCTGTGCCGTTCAGCACGCGCGATACCGTGGCTTTCGACACGCCCGCGCGCAATGAGACATCCAGCATTGTTGCCATTAGACATTCCTGATTCCACGTAACGATCTGCAGTTTAACACAGACCATCCGGTGCATAAGCGATGCGGGAAGGGCAAAACTTCCAGCACGATCACGCTTTTAGGTAACGATCGGTCAGTTCGAAATACAGGATTTTAAGTGGTATGCCAAAATCGATATAAACCGCATTTTGGAATACCTGTTACGTCGTTGAGAGCTTAATCACAGAACAAAACCCGACATGAAGCTATTTTTGGTATGCCAATAGTATCCGGCTGTACACCTTATCCAATAAAAGCCCTTTTACTGAGGTATTACCCTATGGCATTACAGGAAAAACTGATCGACGCTCTGGGCAGTTTTGCCACAAAATTCAACAGTTATCGCTATATCATGGCGATCAAGTCTGCCTTTATTACCTTAATGCCGGTCATCATCGTTGGGGCATTCTCTGTCTTGATCTCCAATATGGTACTGGATCCGAAAAATGGCCTGGCGAGCTTCCAGTCCCTCTCTTTTCTCGCCACGCTAAAACCCATCACCAGCGCGCTCAATTACGCCACCCTGAATTTCCTTAACATTGGCGCGGTGTTCTTAATCGGTATCGAACTGGGCCGCATCAATGGGATCAAATCGTTATTCCCTGGCCTGCTGGCGGTGATCTGCTTTATCTGCGTGACGCCGACAACCGTTGAGATGCTGGTGGATGGTGAAATGCACGTGGTGAAAGACGTGCTGCTGCGTCAGTTCTCTGATACCCGCAGCCTGTTCCTCGGCATGTTTATCGCGATTCTGTCGGTTGAAATTTACTGCTGGCTGGAAAACCGCAAGGGGCTGAAGATCAGGATGCCGGACACCGTACCGCCAAACGTGGCGGCATCGTTCTCCGCGCTGATCCCGGCGATCATCACCACTACCGCGATTGCCACATTGGGTTTCGTCTTCCATCAACTCACCGGCATGTATCTCTATGACGCGGTCTATCAGGTGGTGCAACAGCCGCTGGAGCGCGTGGTGCAAAGCCTGCCGGGCATTCTGCTGCTGATGTTTGTCGCACAGCTTTTCTGGGTGATTGGTATTCACGGCAACCAGATGATCAAGCCGATCCGCGAGCCGCTGCTGTTAGGCGCCATCACCGTTAATATGAGCGCCTTTGAGCAGGGCAAAGAGGTGCCGAATATCATCACCATGCCGTTCTGGGATGTGTACATGAGCATCGGCGGGTCGGGGCTGACCATTGGCCTGCTGATCGCGGTCATGATTGCCACCAAACGCAAAGAGATGAAAGAGATCGCCAAGCTTTCCATTGGTCCGGGGCTCTTTAACATCAACGAGCCGGTGATCTTCGGCATGCCAATCATGCTTAACCCGATCCTCGCCATTCCTTTCATTATCACGCCGCTGGTGACCGGCTCTATCGGTTACTTTGCCACTGTGACCGGCTTTGCCGGTAAAGCCGTGGTGATGGTGCCGTGGACCACGCCGCCGCTGATCAACGCCTGGCTCTCCACTGCCGGATCGATGGGGGCGGTCATCACTCAGCTTATCTGCATCGTGACTGCCGTCATTATCTACCTGCCGTTTGTGAAGATTGCTTCACGACGTGCCGAACAGGCCGCGCTGCAACAGGCGACCGACAATGCATGAGGATGTGATGACGACAAAACAGATAACCATTCCGCAGGATTTCATTCTGGGCGCGGCCGCGTCAGCCTGGCAAACCGAAGGCTGGAGCGGCAAAAAGGCGGGACAGGATTCGTGGATCGATCTCTGGTACAAAAACGATCGTCACGTCTGGCACAACGGCTATGGCCCGGCGGTGGCGACCGACTTTATCAACCGCTTTCGTGAGGATGTGGCGCTGATGAAGCAGGCGGGGCTGACGCACTACCGAACCTCGATTAACTGGTCACGTTTTTTAACCGACTATGAAAAAGTGACGGTGGACGAGGAGTACGCCGCCTATTACGACGCGTTATTCGATGAGATGCACCGTCAGGGCATTGAGCCGATGATCTGCCTCGAGCATTACGAGCTGCCGGGCGTGCTGCTTGACACTTACGGCGGCTGGGCTTCAAAGCAGGTTGTTGCCCAGTTTGTCCGCTATGCGGAAAAAGTCTTTGAACGCTACCACGGTAAAGTCACCCGCTGGTTTACCTTCAATGAACCGATCGTGGTACAGACCCGCGTTTATCTCGATGCGCTGCGCTGGCCTTACGAGCAGAATACCGGTAAATGGATGCAGTGGAACCACCATAAGGTTCTGGCGACGGCAAAGGTTGTGCAGCTGTTTCGCGCCAAAGGGTACCCTGGCTCGGTTGGCTGTATTCTCAACCCCGAAGTCACCTATCCTCGATCGTGCGCACCGCACGATGTTAACGCCGCAGAGAAGTACGATCTGTTCTATAACCGCGTATTTCTCGATCCGCTGGTGCACGGGCGCTACCCGCCAGAACTGTTTACGCTGCTGGAACAGCATCAGGTGGCGTGGGACTACACCGCGGAAGAGCTGGAACTGATTGCGCAGAACACCGTCGATGAGCTGGGGATAAACCTCTATTACCCGCATCGGGTGAAAGCGCCGTCTCGTGCCTGGCACCCGGAGACACCGTTCCACCCGGCGTACTACTACGAACCGTTCGAACTGCCAGGACGGCGAATGAATAAATCCCGCGGCTGGGAAATCTACCCCCGCATTATCTACGATATGGCGATGCGGATAAAAAATGACTACCGCAACATCGACTGGTTCGTGGCGGAGAGCGGGATGGGCGTGGAGAACGAAGCGCAGTTTCGCAACAGTGACGGGGTCATTGACGACGAATACCGCATTGCGTTCATTCGCGAGCACCTCTATTACACGCTGCTGGCGCGGGAGGAGGGGGCAAACTGTCATGGCTATATGCTGTGGGCCTTCACGGACAACGTATCGCCGATGAACGCCTTCAAAAACCGCTACGGGCTGATTGAGATCGATCTCGATAACAATCGCGCCAGGCGGGCGAAAAGGTCGGCGAGCTGGTTCCGGCAGCTGCGCGATGCGCGCGTGCTCACGCTCCCGGTCGATGATGAATGGAAGTAAGCGAAAACCATGCTGGTTCTGGTAAAATAGCGCACAAACTGGCCGGGAGGACGCCCGGCCTGCGCATTAACTGAAAAAACAGGTGAAAACGTGGATAAGGCTGTCATCCTGCCGGAAAAAAAACAGTACCAGGAAATTGGCGAGGATTTACGGGCGCAAATTATCCAGGGGCACTATCCCGTAGGTTCCCGTCTGCCGCCCGAGCGTAATATTGCTGAGAAGTACGGCGTAAGTCGTACCATCGTGCGTGAGGCATTGCTGATGCTGGAGCTGCAGGGCACGGTGGATATCCGCCAGGGTTCTGGCGTTTATGTGATGCGCATTCCTGAAGAACACGAAAACGAAGAAGAGCGTTTTCTGAACAGCGACGTCGGCCCCTTTGAGATCCTGCAGGCGCGCCAGCTCCTCGAAAGCAACATCGCCGCGTTTGCTGCCAAAATGGCGACACGCGCAGACATCGACAATCTGCGCCGTATTATTGAGCAGGAGCAGCGCGCTATTGCCGCCAACGATAACAGCCAGGACAACAATAAAATGTTTCACCTGGTGCTGGCGGGGGCAACGCAAAACCAGATGTTGCTGGCAACGGTAGAGAGTATCTGGCACCACATGGACAGCAGCCCGCTGTGGCAGCAATTTAATGGGCATATCGCCAGCCGTGCATACCGCCTGAAATGGCTGGGCGACAGGCAAACTATCCTCGCGGCGCTTCGTCGTCGTGACGTGATGGGCGCCTGGCAGGCGATGTTCCAGCATCTGGAAAATGTGAAAAAGAGCTTACTTGAACTCTCCGATGAAGATGCGCCGGATTTTGACGGTTATCTTTTTGAATCTGTGCCCGTGTTTCAGGGGAAGCTGGTGTGACTATTCTGCCTCTCTATGCCGCGCCTCAGTATGCGGAACAGGTAACTGACTGGATCTGGCAGGCGTTCGGTGACGGGCTTACGCGGGCGTTTTTCCAGAGTATCGTTGAACATAGCCAGACGCCGGGCGCGTTACCGTTGACCTTTATTGCTCTGGAGGGCGAACAGCTTCTGGGTACGGTCGGGATCTGGCGCTGCGATTTAATCACCCGACAGGATCTTTGTCCGTGGCTGGCTGCGCTGTACGTTGATGAAGCGGCGCGTGGTAAGGGACTGGCGGGAAAACTGCAGCAGCATGTTATCGCCTATGCCGCACAGGCCGGGTATCACGAACTGCATCTGTGGTCTGCCTGCCGCGACTTCTACGAACGTTACGGCTGGCAGTACATTGGCGATGCGCTCGAATACCCGAACAAAACGGTACATCTGTATCGCTATTCCTCTCCCGCTTCTGCTGGCGAACCTACAGAGTGACGGCGGACTAAGGTGGGGCTGAACAGGTGAGTGATATCCGGTGGCTGGCGTTGTTCGGCCAGCGCCAGTGCCAGCTCCGCAGCCTGCGTTGCCATTGTGATAATCGGGTAACGTACGGTGGTCAGGCGCGGACGCACGTAGCGGGACACCAGCACATCATCAAAGCCAATGAGTGAAATTTCTCCCGGCACTTCGATTCCGTTGTCATTTAACACCCCCATTGCCCCGGCGGCCATCGAGTCGTTATAGCTGGCAACCGCCGTGAAATTCCGTCCACGCCCCAGCAGCTCTGTCATTGCCTGTTCGCCGCCACTCTCATCCGGCTCGCCGTAGGCCACCAGCCGGTCATTACACGGCAAGCCGTTTTCGCGCAGGGCATCGTAGTAGCCCTGCAGGCGATCTTCGGCATCGGAAATCGGGTGATTGGAGCAGAGGTAACCAATGCGGGTATGGCCCTGCTGAATCAAATGGCGGGTAGCAAGCCAGGCGCCGTACCGGTCGTCGAGTGCCACGCAGCGTTTCTCAAAACCGGGAATAATTCGATTGATGATCACCATGCCGGGGATCTGCTTCATCAGATGAATGAGTTCAGCATCGGGGATCATTTTGGCGTGAACAACCAGCGCAGCGCAGCGGTGGCGCATCAGCTGTTCGATAGCCTGGCGTTCTTTTTGTTCGTTGTGATAGCCATTGCCGATCAGCAGAAAATTGCCGGTCTGATAAGAAACCTGTTCAACCGCTTTTACCATGGCGCCAAAAAACGGGTCAGACACATCGCCCACCACCAGTCCGATGGTTTCAGTAGACTGTTGGGCAAGGGCGCGGGCGTTGGCATTCGGATGATAATTCAATGATTCCATGGCGTTTTGCACCGCCTGGCGTGATGCGTCACTGGCTTTAGGGGAGTCATTAATCACGCGCGAGACGGTCGCCACGGAAACACCAGCCAGACGGGCCACATCCTTTATTGTCGCCATTACATACCTTCTTAGTGGGGGTAAGCGTTTACACACGAAATAGTGTTGCGGAAAAGCGCCGTGCATTCAAGGGGCGCGGGGGTTCGCCCTCCACAAACGTGACGCAGCACAACCCTGACCGTGTAATCGTTACACGGCCAGTCATGTCTGAATAATGTCAATCTGAACCTTTAGTTACACTTTGCCTCAGGCTGTTGCGATTGTCCGATGGCGAGGATGAGGGGGAGATTGATAGAGTCGAGATCCCAGAGGTATTGATTGGTGAGAATTCTTAGTACGGTTTCGTACTCTTCTCTTGCACCAACCTGCGCGGATGCGCAGGTTTTTTTTCGCCTCAACTTTGCAGTCGCTCCCGTATCACTTCTCGTGTAATCTGCCACCATTTACTATCAACCCTTCACACTGGCTGGCAAAGGGAGTTGAGATGCTTTTTGGGTTCTTCCGTACACTCTTCCGTATTCTCTTTCGCATTCGCGTCACTGGCGATGCTCAGGCGCTTCGCGGCGAACGCGTTCTTATCACACCAAACCATGTTTCCTTTATCGACGGCATTCTGCTGGCACTATTTCTGCCCGTGCGTCCGGTGTTTGCGGTTTATACCTCCATCAGCCAGCAGTGGTACATGCGCTGGCTCACGCCGCTGATTGATTTTGTGCCGCTCGACCCGACCAAACCGATGATGATTAAACATCTGGTGCGTCTGGTGGAGCAGGGGCGTCCGGTGGTTATTTTCCCGGAAGGTCGCATCTCGGTGACCGGTTCACTGATGAAAATCTACGACGGCGCCGGGTTTGTCGCGGCGAAGTCAAAAGCGACCGTGGTGCCACTGCGTATTGAAGGGGCGGAGCGCTCCTATTTCAGCCGTCTGAAAGGGCTGGTAAAGCAGCGCGTGTTCCCAAAAATTACGTTGCATATCCTGCCGCCAACGTCGTTACCGATGCCTGACGCGCCCCGTGCACGCGATCGCCGTAAAATTGCCGGAGAGATGCTGCACCAGATTATGATGGAAGCGCGTATGGCGGTTCGCCCGCGCGAGACGCTGTATGAATCCCTGCTGTCGGCACAGCACCGCTACGGCGCGAAGAAAAACTGCATCGAAGATATCAACTTTACCCCGGATACCTATCGCAAGCTGCTGACCAAAACATTGTTCGTGGGCCGTATTCTTGAGAAGTACAGCCAGCAGGGCGAAAAGATTGGCCTGATGCTGCCCAACGCAGGCATCAGTGCGGCGGTGATTTTTGGTGCCGTTTCCCGTGGCCGTATTCCGGCGATGATGAACTACACGGCGGGCGTGAAAGGGCTGACCAGTGCCATCACGGCAGCGCAAATCAAAACCGTCTTTACCTCCCGCCAGTTCCTCGACAAAGGCAAACTGTGGCATCTTCCTGAACAGCTTACCCAGGTACGCTGGGTCTTCCTGGAAGATCTTAAAGCGGACGTGACGACAGGCGACAAACTGTGGATTTTTGCTCATCTGCTGATGCCGCGTCTGGCCCAGGTGAAACAGCAGCCGGAAGACGACGCGATTATCCTCTTCACCTCTGGCTCTGAAGGCAACCCGAAAGGCGTCGTCCACAGTCACAAGAGTATTCTGGCGAACGTTGAGCAGATCAAAAGCATTGCCGACTTTACCGCGAAAGACCGGTTTATGTCAGCGCTGCCGCTGTTCCACTCTTTTGGTCTGACGGTGGGGCTTTTCACGCCGCTGCTGACCGGTGCCGAAGTCTTCCTTTATCCAAGCCCGTTGCATTACCGCATTGTGCCGGAGCTGGTGTATGACCGTAACTGTACCGTGTTGTTTGGAACCTCAACCTTCCTCGGGAACTACGCGCGTTTCGCCAATCCGTATGACTTCTTCCGCGTGCGCTACGTGGTTGCTGGCGCGGAAAAACTGCAGGAGAGCACGCGACAGATCTGGCAGGACAAATTTGGTCTGCGCATCCTCGAGGGGTATGGCGTGACAGAGTGTGCGCCGGTGGTTTCTATCAACGTGCCAATGGCGGCGAAGCCGGGGACAGTAGGCCGAATTCTGCCTGGGCTGGATGCTCGTCTGCTGGCGGTGCCTGGTATTGAAGACGGCGGCCGGCTGCAGCTGAAAGGGCCAAACGTGATGAACGGCTATCTGCGCGTGGAAAACCCCGGCGTGCTGGAAGCACCGACCGCAGAAAACGTTAATGGCGAGATTGAAACGGGCTGGTACGACACCGGCGATATTGTACGTTTCGATGAGCAAGGCTTTGTGCAGATCCAGGGGCGTGCAAAACGCTTTGCCAAGATTGCGGGTGAA
Source organism: Enterobacter sp. MEB024 (assembly GCF_030209635.1). Taxonomy (NCBI): domain Bacteria; kingdom Pseudomonadati; phylum Pseudomonadota; class Gammaproteobacteria; order Enterobacterales; family Enterobacteriaceae; genus Enterobacter; species Enterobacter sp. MEB024. Next base: position 296,683 of record NZ_JARVRQ010000005.1, read on the forward strand.
ATGGTCTCGCTTGAGATGGTTGAACAGCTGGCATCGGGCGTCTCCGCCGACAAGATGCATGCCACGGTTGTGAAGAGTGATGCAAGTAAAGGCGAGGCGCTGGTGCTGTTCACCACCGACAGCGAGCTTAAGCGCGACCAGTTACTCAGCTATGCCCGCGAGCACGGCATTCCGGAGCTGGCGGTACCTCGTGATATTCGCTACCTGAAACAGCTTCCGGTGCTCGGCAGCGGTAAGCCCGACTTCGTGACCCTCAAGGGCATGGTTGAACAGGCGGAACAACATAATGCGTGAGTCAGTACACACTAACACCTCTCTGCGCTCAAAAGGCATGATGGCGGTGATTGCCGCCCAGTTCCTTTCCGCCTTTGGCGATAACGCGCTGCTGTTTGCCACGCTGGCACTGCTCAAGGCTGAGTTTTACCCCGACTGGAGTCAGCCGGTTCTGCAGATGGTGTTTGTGGGCGCTTACATTATCTTTGCACCGTTTGTCGGACAGGTTGCGGACAGCTTCCCGAAAGGCCGGGTAATGATGTTTGCCAACGGCCTGAAACTGCTGGGAGCCGCCAGCATTTGTTTTGGTTTCAATCCGTTTATTGGCTATACGCTGGTCGGCATTGGCGCCGCAGCCTACTCCCCGGCGAAGTATGGCATTCTCGGGGAGCTGACCACCGGTGATAAGCTGGTGAAAGCCAATGGGCTGATGGAGTCCTCCACCATTGCGGCAATCCTGCTTGGCTCCGTCGCAGGCGGTGTCCTCGCTGACTGGCACGTGCTGGCGGCCCTCGGCGTGTGTGCCGTGGTGTACGGTGGCGCGGTAGTCGCTAACCTGTTTATTCCGAAACTGCCGGTGGCGCGTCCGGGGCAATCCTGGCGCTTTAAGCCGATGACCGGCAGCTTCTTCAATGCCTGCCGCGTACTGTGGCGTAACGGTGAAACGCGATTCTCTCTGATGGGCACCAGCATGTTCTGGGGCGCTGGCGTTACGCTGCGCTTCCTGCTGGTGCTGTGGGTGCCGGTGGCGCTGGGGATCACGGACAACGCGACGCCAACCTACCTTAATGCGATGGTGGCGATCGGGATTGTGGTGGGCGCGGGGGCAGCGGCAAAACTGGTGACGCTCGACACCGTTGCTCGCTGCATGCCGGCAGGGATACTGATTGGCGTTGCGGTGCTTTTTTTCGCGCTGCAACACGCGTTATTGCCAGCCTACGTACTGCTGATCCTGATTGGTATTCTGGGAGGCTTCTTCGTGGTGCCACTGAATGCGCTATTACAGGAGCGTGGCAAGCAGACGGTCGGGGCGGGCAATGCTATTGCGGTGCAAAACCTCGGTGAAAACCTGGCGATGCTGCTGATGCTGGGCCTGTATTCGCTGGCGGTTAAAGCCGGTGCGCCTGTGGTAGGGATTGGCGTCGGGTTCGGTGGATTGTTCGCGCTGGCGATTGCCGGCTTGTGGGTCTGGCAGCGCCGCCGCTGATTCGGGTCGTCTTCAGCGCCTTTTCACAAGCGGGTGCAAACATTAAAAACGGCAACAGAGGTTGCCGTTTTGCTTTTTTTACGGTGCCGGATAGGTATAAACCTGATGCACCGCGTCAATCTCCGCCAGCACGTCCTCGCTCAGGTCCAGATGGAAACTCTCAATGTTGGTTTTCAACTGTTCCATCGTCGTTGCGCCCAGCAGGGTGCTGGCCACAAACGGCTGACGGCGTACGAAGGCCAATGCCATCTGGGCAGGATCGAGCCCGTGACGCTTCGCAATATCAACGTAGGCCGCGACGGCTTTCTGCGTCTGCTCGCCGCTATAGCGGGTAAAGCGGCTGAAGAGCGTATTACGCGCGCCGGCTGGCTTCGCACCGTTCAGGTATTTACCCGTCAGCGTACCAAAGCCCAGGCAGGAATAGGCAAGCAGCTCAACCTCTTCATATTGCGTCACTTCGGCCAGACCCACTTCGTAACTTCGGTTGAGCAGGCTGTAGGGGTTCTGGATGGTGACAATGCGCGGCAGATCGTGTTTATCAGCCAGGTGCAGGTAGCGCATAACGCCAAAAGCCGTTTCGTTAGACACGCCGATGTAGCGGATTTTGCCCGCTCGCAGGCATTCGGTCAGCGCTTCCAGCGTTTCAAGCAGCGTAACGGCGGGAGCGCTTTCGTTCCAGCTGTAGCCGAGCTTACCAAAGCAGTTGGTTGGACGCTGCGGCCAGTGTACCTGGTAGAGATCAAGATAATCGGTTTGCAGGCGCTTCAGGCTGGCATCCAGCGCGGCACGGATATTCTTGCGATCGAGGATCTGGTTTGGGCGGATCCCGGCATCGCTGTTACGCGCAGGGCCGCTGACTTTCGAGGCGATAACCAGTTTTTCTCGGTTGCCGCGTTTTGCCAGCCAGTTGCCGACGTAGGTTTCGGTAAGCCCCTGCGTTTCCGGGCGTGGAGGAACAGGGTACATCTCTGCGACATCAATCAGGTTAATGCCCTGGCTGACGGCATAATCGAGTTGTGCATGGGCATCGGCTTCGCTGTTTTGTTCACCAAATGTCATCGTGCCCAACCCCAGTTGGCTTATCTCCAGAGAGCTGTGGGGGATACGGTGATAATGCATAGCCGGCTTCCTTCAATAGACATGTAGACCGCGTCAGGAACCTCCCGACAAAGGAATATAAACATGGCAGAGGGGAAGCAAAAGGGGAAGAAAAAAATCAAAAAGGCCAGCAAGGTACTGACCTCTCTCTGTTTATCGCTCGATAATTTGCGAGACTTCGTCGCGATTGATCTGCATTTTATTCCCGGACTGATCGCGGTAGCTGACCAGACCGGTGTCATCATCGACTTCCGGCTTGCCGTCTGTCAGGATCATCCGGCCATCTTTTGTCGCCATCACGTAATCGCTGCTACAGCCCGATACTGCAAACGCTAATCCGACTGCTGAAATTAACACTGCCCATTTTTTCATCGTTATCGTCCTCACCTGGCTCGTATCAAATCATAGTGTAGTAATAACCCGATATTTCGACAGGAGGAAGCGGTAAAATCTTAAAAACCAGGTGATTATGTTTGAGAGCTCTCAAAATAAGTAAAAAACTACGTTTTGAGTAAGAAATGGCGAGCAAGGAGCGCCCCGGTAAAGTTCTTTTTGAGATAAAAACCGCGTGGCAATGTCAGTATCGGCTCGCCCCGGGCACCGATTGCTTCCGTGAGCGCTTTACTGTTCGCCGCCTTTGGCCTCAGCTGTAACACCTCTCCGTGTCGGGCGGTGATGCGCTCAACCTGACCGAGGACAATCATATCCATCAGCTCTTCCCAGTCCAGACGCAGCTGATGCTCTTCATCTTCATCCGGACTCCACAGCAGCGGTGCGCCAACCCGGCGTTCAGCCAGCGGGATCTGACGTTCTCCTTCTACGGGGACCCAAAGCACGCGCTTCAGTTTATGCCGAACGTGACTGGTTTCCCACGTCACACCGGTATTCCCGGTTAACGGTGCAACGCAGACGAATGTCGTTTCCAGGGGCTTGCCAAGGCTATCGATGGGAATGGTTTTTAACTCTACGCCCAGGGCGGCGAAATCCTGCTCCGGTTTACTCCCTGCGCTTGCACCCAACCACAGCTCCAGCAGCATGCCGATCCAGCCTTTATCCCGCTTCAGATCCTGAGGGATCGGCAGGCCAGCCATTGCCGCCAGCTCGCCAAGCGAAAAGCCAGCCAGACGCTGCGCCTGCTGTAGCAACTGGGTTTCGCTGGACGGCGGTGAAAGCAAGGGTAAAAGCGAATGCATGAAGGTAACCTTTTGATTAAAAAATACACTAAGAAATTGTCCCCTGTGGATAGAGTTTAACTTTTTCTGTACGAATATGCCATGTGTATGATTTATAGGTTTTTTTAGCACGCTAAAAATGGATGGCGAAGGACAAAAATTCGGTTGTTCAATTCTGGTCACTGACAATGAACAGGATCTTACACCATGTTATCCACAGAAAAGTGGGATAACTGGGCATAACCCTGACTACTGTTTCAATTTACAGCCTTGACGTGCGACGAAAATCCAATTTTCAAACAAATTGTGCCTAACTTATTGGCACAATCTGTGGATAAAACCGACGCTGTTCGATCTTTCATCAGCACAACGATCCCTGATGTGATGATCGTCACGCTTAAGCGGTGTGGGTCGGTTTTATTACGATTAACTTTATGAAAATAATGATTTTATTTTTTATTGGTAATGGAAGGAGATTGACGGCGGCTGAGGTTGTTCATCGGTAATCAGACACTTCTTCACAACTATATCCACAGAAAAGGTGAATAAAATTCCCCTCAGAGCTGCTCATCTGTTTATAACTCTGCCTGTATTTGTGAGTTATTCAAATGTTATTAGGTTGCAGCCCTGTAAGAGAGTGGTTTACCGCCTCCCTGTAGTGTGAAACAATCATTCATATATAAGGTTTAGTTTGGGGTAGTCCGGTGATTGATGACGATGGCTACCGCCCGAACGTAGGAATAGTAATTTGTAATCGTCAGGGCCAGGTGATGTGGGCCCGTCGATATGGTCAGCACTCCTGGCAGTTCCCGCAAGGCGGGATCAACCCGGGAGAGTCCCCAGAACAAGCGATGTACCGGGAGCTGTTTGAAGAGGTTGGTTTAAGCCGAAAAGATGTTCGCATCCTGGCTTCGACCCGCAACTGGTTGCGTTACAAGTTACCGAAACGTTTGGTGCGTTGGGACACAAAGCCGGTTTGTATCGGCCAGAAACAAAAATGGTTTCTACTGCAGTTGGTGGGCAACGATTCAGATATCAATATGCAAACCAGCAGTACGCCGGAGTTTGATGGCTGGCGTTGGGTGAGCTATTGGTATCCTGTTCGTCAGGTCGTGTCATTTAAACGCGATGTTTACCGTAGGGTGATGAAAGAGTTCGCAAGTGTTGTCATGCAGCTTCAGGAGATCCCGCCTAAGCCGCAGAGCGCACCTGCCTGGCGACGTAAAAGAGGTTAAGCTACGCAAATCATGCTCACCCGCTTGCGAGAAATAGTCGAGAAGGTGGCCAGTGCGCCGCGTCTGAATGAGGCGCTGAACATTCTGGTTACCGACATCTGTCTTGCGATGGAGACCGAAGTCTGTTCGGTGTATCTGGCCGACCACGATCGGCGTTGCTATTACCTGATGGCGACCCGTGGTTTGAAAAAGCCACGTGGACGCACCGTAACGCTCGCGTTTGATGAAGGTATTGTTGGTCTGGTTGGGCGACTCGCCGAACCTATCAACCTTGCCGACGCGCAAAAACACCCCAGCTTTAAATATATCCCCTCCGTAAAAGAAGATCGTTTCCGCGCCTTCCTGGGTGTGCCGATTATTCAGCGCCGTCAGCTGCTTGGTGTGCTGGTGGTACAGCAGCGTGAGTTGCGTCAGTACGATGAAAGCGAAGAGTCTTTCCTCGTCACGCTGGCCACGCAGATGGCCGCGATCCTCTCCCAGTCCCAGTTGACGGCACTGTTTGGTCAGTACCGCCATACGCGTATTCGCGCGCTTCCGGCGTCGCCGGGCGTCGCTATCGCCGAAGGCTGGATGGACGCCACTCTGCCGTTGATGGAGCAAGTGTACGAAGCCTCAACGCTTGATGAAGCGCTTGAGCGCGAGCGTCTCACCGCCGCACTGGAAGAGGCGTCGAATGAGTTTCGTCGCTACAGCAAGCGCTTTGCCGCTGGGGCGCAAAAAGAGACAGCGGCCATTTTTGACCTCTACTCGCACCTTCTCTCCGATGCACGTCTGCGCCGCGAGCTTTTTGACGAAGTCGACAAAGGTGCGGTTGCGGAGTGGGCGGTTAAAAAGGTCATCGAAAAATTTGCCGAGCAGTTTGCGGCACTGACCGACGGTTACCTGAAAGAGCGGGCCGGTGATTTACGCGCCCTGGGGCAGCGTTTACTGTTCCATCTTGATGACACTATTCAGGGCGCGAATGCCTGGCCAAAACGTTTTGTGCTGGTTGCCGATGAACTCTCCGCGACAACGCTGGCTGAACTGCCTCATGACCGCCTGGCGGGCGTAGTGGTACGCGATGGCGCGGCGAACTCGCACGCGGCCATTATGGTGCGCGCGCTGGGAATTCCCACCGTTATGGGGGCGGATATCCAGCCATCGGTGCTGCACCGACGCACCCTGGTGGTCGACGGTTATCGCGGTGAGCTGTTGGTTGATCCTGAGCCGGTTCTGCTTCAGGAATACCAGCGCCTTATCAGCGAAGAGAATGAATTAAGCAAGCTGGCAGAGGATGACGTTAATCTGCCCGCGCAGCTCAAAAGCGGCGAGCGAATCAAAGTCATGCTCAACGCAGGTTTAAGCCCCGAGCATGAAGAGAAGCTCGGCAGCCGCATCGACGGTATCGGCTTATACCGCACCGAAATCCCGTTCATGCTGCAAAGTGGCTTTCCCTCTGAAGAGGAGCAGGTCGCGCAGTATCAGGGCATGCTGCAGATGTTTAACGACAAACCGGTCACCCTGCGCACCCTTGATGTCGGGGCAGATAAACAGCTGCCGTACATGCCGATCAGTGAGGAAAACCCGTGCCTGGGCTGGCGTGGGATACGCATTACGCTCGATCAGCCTGAGATCTTCCTGATCCAGGTGCGTGCCATGCTGCGCGCGAATGCGGCGACGGGTAACCTCAGCATTTTACTGCCGATGGTCACCAGCATTGATGAGATTGACGAGGCGCGGCGTCTGATTGAGCGTGCCGGCCGTGAAGTCGAAGAGATGATTGGCTATGCGATCCCCAAACCACGAATTGGGGTGATGCTTGAAGTGCCGTCAATGGTCTTTATGCTGCCGCAGCTGGCTAACCGTGTCGACTTTATCTCGGTCGGTACCAATGACCTGACGCAGTATATTCTGGCCGTCGACCGTAACAACACGCGTGTTGCCAGCATCTATGACAGCCTGCACCCTGCGATGATCCGGGCGTTAGCGATGATCGCGCGAGAAGCCGAACAGCACGATATTGATTTGCGCCTGTGTGGTGAAATGGCCGGAGATTCGATGTGCGTTGCAATCCTGATTGGGCTGGGGTACCGCCACCTCTCCATGAACGGCCGTGCGGTTGCCCGCGTGAAGTACCTGCTGCGGCATATCGATATTGAGGATGCCCGCGAGCTGGCTGAACGCAGTCTTGAAGCGCAGCTGGCCGCTGAAGTGCGTCATCAGGTGGCTGCTTTCATGGAACGACGCGGTATGGGCGGCCTGATTCGCGGCGGTCGCTAATACGTACTTTTCCCCTCACTCCGTCCTCGTCCTTTGTGACAGGGCGGCTGTGAGGATATAACACACTCCTCTATACACATCTTTTACATCTCTGGCGCATCCTCCGCGTCCGCCTTATGCTATGATTCGCAACTTTGGAGCCTCTGCTAACAGCAGAATCGCATTTCTACCGCTGTCCACTTTCAGCGGAATAACAACATCTTGTGGTGACAGATGAACAGTGGTTATCTGCATTTTCCGGAATTTGATCCGGTCATTTTCTCAATAGGACCTGTTTCGCTTCACTGGTACGGTCTGATGTACCTGGTCGGCTTCATTTTTGCCATGTGGCTTGCTGGCCGTCGCGCCAGTCGTCCCGGCAGTGGCTGGACCAAAAACGAAGTCGAGAACCTGCTGTATGCAGGCTTCCTTGGCGTGTTCGTGGGCGGCCGTATTGGGTATGTTCTGTTCTATAACCTCCCGGTATTCCTGAACGATCCACTCTACCTGTTCCGCGTCTGGGATGGCGGCATGTCCTTCCACGGCGGGCTGATTGGTGTGATCCTGGTGATGGTGATTTTTGCCAAACGCACCAAACGCAACTTCTTCCAGGTGTCAGATTTTATCGCGCCACTGATCCCGTTTGGTCTGGGAGCAGGACGTCTGGGCAACTTTATCAATGGTGAGCTCTGGGGGCGTGTCGACCCGAGTGTCTCCTTTACCATGCTGTTCCCGGGCTCGCGTGCAGAGGACATGGCGCTGCTGCCGTCTCATCCTGAGTGGCAATCCCTGTTCGATACTTACGGTGTTCTGCCGCGCCACATGTCTCAGCTTTACGAGCTGGCGCTGGAAGGCGTGGTGCTGTTTATCATCCTGAATCTGTTTATCCGTAAACCGCGTCCGATGGGGTCTGTCTCCGGTCTGTTCCTGATTGGCTACGGTGCATTCCGTATCATCGTCGAGTTCTTCCGCCAGCCGGATGCACAGTTCACCGGCGAATGGGTACAGTACATCAGCATGGGGCAGATCCTCTCCATTCCGATGATTGTCGCGGGTGTCATTATGATGATTTGGGCGTATCGTCGTCGTCCACAGCAACAACTTTCCTGAGGAACCATGAAACAGTATCTTGAACTGATGAAAAAAGTGCTCGATGAGGGCACGCCGAAAAATGACCGTACCGGTACCGGCACGCTCTCCATTTTTGGCCACCAGATGCGCTTCAATCTGCAGGAAGGTTTTCCGCTGGTGACGACAAAGCGCTGCCACCTGCGCTCGATCATTCATGAACTGCTCTGGTTCCTGCAAGGCGATACCAACGTTGCATATCTGCATGAAAACAACGTCTCTATCTGGGACGAATGGGCAGATGAAAACGGCAACCTGGGCCCGGTGTACGGGAAGCAGTGGCGCGCATGGCCTACGCCGGATGGCCGCCATATTGACCAGATCACCACCGTGATGAACCAGCTGAAAAACGATCCGGACTCGCGCCGTATTATCGTTTCCGCCTGGAACGTCGGCGAGCTGGATAAAATGGCACTGGCACCGTGCCATGCGTTCTTCCAGTTCTATGTGGCAGACGGTAAGCTCTCCTGCCAGCTCTATCAGCGCTCCTGCGACGTGTTCCTCGGCCTGCCGTTCAACATTGCCAGCTATGCGCTGTTAGTGCATATGATGGCGCAGCAGTGCGATCTGGACGTGGGCGATTTCGTCTGGACCGGTGGGGATACCCATCTCTACAGCAACCATATGGAACAGACGCATCTCCAGCTGACCCGCGAACCGCGCGCCTTGCCTAAGCTGATTATCAAACGCAAACCGGAATCCATTTTTGATTACCGCTTTGACGATTTTGAGATTGAGGGTTATGACCCTCATCCAGGCATCAAAGCGCCCGTCGCTATCTGAGGCTGTCAATCCTGACATAACCGGTGCTGTTTAGCGCCGGTTTTTTTTCGCCTTCTTCCCGCTTTCCGACGCGTTATCCAGAATGTATGCAACGCACTGCAACCGCTTAACTTTCCTTGATAAGGGCTCGTAAAACGGTCATCCGTTGCTCGTCAATTCCAGGCCATTTCGCCACACTCCCGGCATGAAAAAAGAGAACGGTTTTACGCTTATCGAAACCCTGGTGGCTATCTCGCTGGTGGTCATTCTCAGCGCCTCCGGGCTATACGGCTGGGACAACTGGCAACGGCAGCAACGGCTCTGGCAAACTGCCGGGCAGGTGCGTGATTACCTGGTATTTCTGCGCAATGACGCAAACCGGCACAACCGTGACCACCAGGTCACATTGCGGCGCGACAGAGGCGTCACCTGTCTGATGAGCGCATTCGTGCAGGGCTGTGATAAAGGCAGTCCGTTTGTATTTATTCCCCTGTGGCCGGAGGTCACGGTAAGTGAAATAACGCCGTTATTTGGCTTCTATGGACTCAGGGATACGGCATGGGCAGGGCGAATACGCCTGCAAAGTCGTGCAGGAGAATGGCTCGTCATTGTCTCGAATGGAGGGCGAATCAGGATGTGCAATGTCACAGGAGAAGGTTCATGTCCCTAAACCAGCAGGGTTTCTCACTGATGGAAGTTCTGATTGCCACGGCGATCAGCAGTCTGTTACTGATAAGCGCCTCGCGCTTTTTACCGGGCTTGCAGCGGGCTGTTTTACAGCAATCCGGTCAGCGGGAGCTTGAGGAGGAGGTGTGGCAACGCCTTTTTTCCCTCGGCAAACAGCTTCAGCGTGCGGGGTATTGCGCCGGAAACTGTGCGGGGCAGGGACTGACGATCGGCAGGCAAGGTCGCTGTGTCATTGTACGGTGGGATGCAAACAGTAACGGTAACTGGGATAGCTCGTCTTCGGAAAACGACAGCACAGGTTTTCGTCTGGAATCAGGTGCACTGGAGACCCTGCATGGGGCGACCTCGTGTGAGGGTAAAGGATGGGAGAAACTCACTGACCCCAACAGGCTTCTCATCCAGCACTTTGTGGTGAGTCAAGTTGAGCATGCGGGGTTTGCCCCCCAGCTGAATATTGAAATGACCGCCCTTCGTCAGGGCGAGCAGGGGGCCCCCTGTCAGGCTTTTTATGGCGTCACGGGGTACAACCTGTGAACCGGCAGCGCGGGATGTCCTCGCTGGCGCTGGTGTTACTTTTACTGGTGTTGGGCACGCTGATCCTCACCGGCCTCAATCAGCAGCTGACCACGTTTAGCGCACTGGTGGGCGGTGAGAGCCGCTCGGTTCAACAGCAGGCATCCGTGCAGTCAGCGCTTGAATGGGGACGCGTTCAGAGCTGGTTATCTGAGCCTGAGATCCAGTGCAAAAAGGGATCGGCATGGCGAGTTTGCCTGCGGCTACTGAATGAAACGCGTGTGCTGCTTATCGCCGGGAGTGATGACCTGCTGCTATGGCGCAGAGGCGAAATCATCGACGGCAAGATCCATTTCTCGCCACACGGCTGGAGTGATTTTTGTCCGCTTAAGGAGAGTGCGTTATGCCAGCTGCCGTGAGCAGAGAAAAAGGCTTTAGCATGGTTGAGGTATTACTGGCGATGATGCTGCTGGTGATGATTGTCACGGCACTGTCGGGTTATCAGCGGGCACTGGCGACGCGGTTCTCCATGTTTAATCAGTATCGTCAGCTCTGGCATCATGCCTGGAATCAGTCTCAGCTTTCAACAATTGCTCTCCCGGCAGGCTGGCAGGTCAGTCGGGGGCAGACAACACTCTCTGGATGTGTCAGCATCACGGTTACACTTATTTCTCCTCTGGGGCGGCGCGGCGAGATGACGCGTCTGCATTGCCCGGTTAGCCAGTAGTCGGGAGCGTCTATGTTAAGGGTCTACCACTCAAATCGTCTGGATGTGCTGGAAGCGCTGATGGAATTTATCGTTGAGCGCGAGCGGCTTGACGATCCTTTTGAGCCAGAAATGGTGCTGGTGCAGAGCACCGGTATGGCACAGTGGCTGCAGATGTCGCTTTCGCGTAAATTCGGCATTGCCGCAAATATCGATTTCCCGCTGCCCGCGAGTTTTATCTGGGAGATGTTTGTCCGCGTGTTGCCGGACATCCCGGAACAGAGTGCCTTCAACAAGCAAAGCATGAGCTGGAAGCTGATGGCATTGTTGCCGGACATGCTGCAGCATGATGAATTCGTCATGCTACGCCACTACCTCAATGACGACACCGATAAACGCAAGCTGTTCCAGCTGGCATCACGCACCGCCGATCTCTATGACCAGTATCTGGTGTATCGCCCGGAATGGCTGACTCGCTGGGAAGCGGGCGAGCGGGTCGACGGGTTACCGGAGGCGCAAGTCTGGCAGGCACCGCTCTGGAAAGCGCTGGTGGAACACACTGAGAAACTCGGCCAGCCGAAGTGGCACCGTGCAAACCTCTACCAGCGGTTTATCTCCATACTGGAAAACAGCGCTGAGCGACCAGCCCGGCTGCCCTCTCGCGTGTTTATCTGCGGCATCTCGGCGTTGCCACCGGTGTATTTGCAGGCGCTGAGTGCGCTGGGTAAACACATCGACATACATATCCTCTTTACCAATCCGTGTCGCCAGTACTGGGGCGACATTCAGGATGAACGCTGGCTTTCGCGGCTGGTGTCTCGCCAGAGACGACGCCTGTTTGAAGAGCGTACCGTGCCACTGTTTAAAGACAGCGCGTCTGCCGCACAGCTATTTGATGAGCACGGCATTCAAAACCTGCCAAACCCGCTGCTTGCCTCTTGGGGAAAGCTGGGCCGTGACTACATTCACATGCTCTCAGACATCACGTCGTCAGGCGAAGGGGATGTGGATGCCTTCGTCGAGATCGCTCCGGATAGCCTGCTGCATAATATCCAGCTCGACATTCTGGATCTCGAAAACCGCGCCGTCATGGGCGTTACGGCGAAAGAATTTGAACGCAGCGACAGTAAGCGCAAGCTGGACGGCGACGATCGCAGCGTCACGATCCACGTTTGCCACAGCCCGCAGCGCGAGGTTGAAGTGCTTCACGATCAACTGCTGGCGATGCTGCAGGACGATCCTGAGCTGACGCCACGTGACATTGTGGTGATGGTGGCGGATATCGACAGTTACAGTCCTTTTATTCAGGCTGTTTTTGGGAGTGCGACAGGTGAACGCTACCTGCCGTACGCCATTTCTGACCGACGGGCCCGCCAGTCTCATCCGGCCTTGCAGGCCTTTATTACTTTGCTTTCATTACCGGATAGCCGGTTTATCTCCGAAGATGTCCTGGCATTACTTGATGTCCCAGTCCTGGCCGCACGTTTCAATATCAATGAAGAGGGGCTGCGTTACCTTCGTCAGTGGGTTAACGAGTCCGGGGTACGCTGGGGCATTGATGATGACAACGTTCAGGCGTTCGAGCTTCCTCCCACCGGCCAGCACACCTGGCGGTTTGGCCTGACGCGTATGCTGCTGGGCTATGCGATGGAAAGCAGCCAGGGCGAGTGGAATGAAGTCCTGCCCTACGATGAGTCCAGCGGGTTGATCGCTGAGCTGGTCGGTCATTTAGCTTCTCTGCTGATGCAACTTAACCGCTGGCGGCTTGAGTTGATGCAGCCGCGTCCGCTGGATGCGTGGCTCCCGGTTTGCAGGGCATTGCTCAATGATTTCTTCCTGCCGGACAGTGATACCGAAGCCGCTATGGCGCTCATTGAAACGCAGTGGCAGGCAATCGTCGAAGAGGGCGTGAGTTCCCACTATAACGAGGCTATCCCGTTGTCATTGCTGCGCGATGAGCTGACGCAACGGCTCGATCAGGAGCGAATTAGCCAGCGTTTCCTGGCAGGCCCAATCAATATTTGCACCCTGATGCCAATGCGTTCTATCCCGTTCAAAGTGGTGTGCCTGCTCGGAATGAATGACGGTATTTATCCACGCGCCCTGGCGCCGCTGGGTTTTGATCTGATGAGTGCGAATCCAAAGCGGGGTGATCGTAGCCGTCGTGACGATGACCGCTATCTCTTCCTTGAGGCGCTCATTTCGGCTCAACGTCAGCTGTATATCAGCTATATCGGCCGCTCTATCCAGGACAACAGCGAGCGCTTTCCTTCTGTTCTGGTGCAGGAACTGGTGGATTATATCGGGCAGAGCCACTATCTGGCGGGGGATGAAGCCCGTAACTGTGATGAAAGTGCGCAGCGAGTGAAAGCGCATATCACCCGCTTCCATAGCCGCATGCCGTTTGACCCGGTGAACTACGTGGTCAGCGATCATCAGAGCTATGCCCACGAATGGCTGCCTGCGGCGAAAAAAGAGGGGAGAGCGCATACCGATTTCATTCAGGAGCTTGATCCTCGCCCGATAGACACCCTGACCTTTGAACAGCTTCAGCGGTTTTGGGGGCATCCGGTACGCGCTTTCTTCCAGCAACGGTTGCAGGTCAATTTCCGTTCTGAAGAGAGTGAAATTCCTGATGCAGAGCCGTTTACGCTGGAAGGGCTGGAGCGGTATCAGTTAAACCTGCAGTTGCTGAACGCGCTGGTTGAAGAGGAAGATGCCGACAAGCTTTACCGCCGCTACCGTGCTGCGGGGCAGTTACCCTACGGGGCGTTCGGAGAAATTGTCTGGGAGGCGCAGCGCCAGGAGATGGAATCTCTGGCAGAACGCGTGAGGGAATGCCGGCAACCCGGAACCAGTCTTGAAATCGATCTCAACTGCCAGGGTGTGCAGCTCACGGGCTGGCTAACTCAGGTACAGCCGGATGGGCTCCTGCGCTGGCGTCCTTCCATGCTTAGCGTTTCACAAGGTTTGCAACTCTGGCTCGAACATCTTGTCTACAGTGCTGGCGGCCATAAAGGCGAAAGCCGTATTTTTGTCCGCAAAGAGGGCGAATGGCGCTTTCCGCCGATGGACGCAGAGCAGGCGTTACGTTATTTATCCTTGTACGTTGAAGGCTATCTGCGGGGAATGAATAAACCGCTCCTGCTACTGCCCGAGAGCGGTGGCGCCTGGATAAAAGCTTGTTATGACGCACAGAATGATGCCATGTTAACGGATGACGCTTCACTGCAGAAAGCACGGAGTAAATTCATGCAGGCGTATGAAGGTAACATGATGGTGCGCGGCGAAGGTGAGGATGTCTGGTATCAACGTTTATGGCGAACGCTTGAGCCTGAATACTTCGAGGCTATCACGGAAGAAGCACAACGCTACCTGTTACCGTTGTTCAAATTTAATCAGTCCTGAGCGCTGTATAAAAATTGCGCAGTATGGGGTGTTCATTTATGATGCACTTCTTATCACGGACTGATGTACCCAAAGAAAGAGATGTTGGTGAGTCCAGCACGCAGTTTGTTAATGATGTAGCCGTGATAAAGAGGTCGTAATGCCAGGCAGCACCTTGTTCAAAGCGTTTGTTTTGTTTGTCGCCCTTTGGGCACCTTTCACTCAGGCAGGCTCCGGTTGGCAACCCATTCAGGAAACTATCCGTAAGAGCGAAAAAGATACCCGTCAGTATCAGGCTATTCGCCTTGATAACGGGATGACTGTGCTGCTGGTTTCCGATCCGCAGGCGGTAAAATCCCTGTCGGCACTGGTGGTGCCGGTTGGGTCGCTGGAAGATCCGGAAGCCCACCCTGGGCTTGCACACTATCTGGAACATATGACGCTTATGGGTTCCAAAAAATACCCACAGCCAGATAGCCTGTCCGAATTTCTCAAAATGCATGGCGGCAGCCACAACGCCAGCACGGCGCCGTACCGTACAGCCTTCTATCTCGAAGTTGAGAATGATGCGCTGGGAGGTGCAGTGGATCGTCTGGCGGATTCTATCGCGGCTCCCCTGCTGGATAAAAAATACGCTGACCGCGAACGCAATGCCGTTAATGCTGAACTGACCCTTGCCCGTACGCGAGACGGGATGCGCATGGCGCAGGTGAGTGCAGAAACCATTAACCCGGCGCACCCGGGATCGCGTTTTTCCGGTGGTAACCTGGAGACGCTGAGCGATAAACCGAACAGCCCGGTGCTGGATGCCCTGCATGCTTTTCGCGATAAATACTACTCCGCCAATCTGATGAAAGCGGTCATCTACAGCAACAAACCGTTGCCTGAGCTGGCAAGCATGGCGGCACAGACGTTTGGCCGGGTACCGAATAAAAATATCGACCTGCCGCAGATAAACGTTCCTGTGGTCACGGACGCGCAAAAAGGGATCGTTATCCACTACGTTCCTGCACTGCCGCGTAAAGTATTACGCGTTGAGTTCCGCATTGATAACAATACGGCGCAGTTTCGCAGCAAAACCGATGAACTGGTCACCTACCTGATTGGCAACCGTAGCCCGGGTACACTTTCTGACTGGCTGCAAAAACAAGGGCTGGTGGAAGGTATTCGTGCCGACTCCGATCCGGTTGTGAACGGCAACAGCGGCGTGCTGGCGATCTCCGCCACCCTGACTGACAAAGGTCTGGCTCACCGTGATGACGTCGTGGCGGCTATCTTCAGCTACCTCTCTTTGCTGCGCGATAAAGGCGTCGATAAACGTTACTTTGATGAACTGGCGCACGTGCTGGATCTCGATTTCCGTTATCCGTCCATTACCCGCGACATGGATTACGTTGAATGGCTGGCGGATACCATGATCCGTGTACCGGTGGAACATACCCTCGACGCGGTCAATATTGCCGACCAGTATGACGCCGACGCGGTAAAAGCCCGCCTGGCGATGATGACGCCGCAGAATGCCCGCGTCTGGTATATCAGCCCGAACGAACCGCATAACAAAATGGCCTATTTTGTCGATGCCCCTTATCAGGTGGATAAAATCAGTGACCAGACCTTCGCCGACTGGCAGAAAAAGGCCGGTGAGATCGCGCTTAAATTGCCGGAGCTGAACCCCTACATTCCGGATGATTTCTCGCTGATTAAAACCACGAAAGCCTATCCGCACCCGGAACTTATCGTTGATGAGCCGACGCTGCGCGTGGTGTATACGCCAAGCCGCTATTTCGCGAGTGAACCGAAAGCCGATGTGAGCGTGGTTCTGCGTAACCCAAAAGCAATGAACAGCGCTAAAAATCAGGTGATGTTTGCGCTCAATGACTATCTTGCCGGTATCGCACTCGATCAGCTTAGCAATCAGGCGGCCGTCGGCGGGATAAGCTTCTCGACCAACGCCAATAACGGTCTGATGGTCAATGCCAACGGCTACACCCAGCGTCTGCCGCAGCTGTTCCAGGCGTTACTGGAAGGCTATTTCAGTTATACCCCGACCGAAGAGCAACTTGAGCAGGCCAAATCCTGGTATGCGCAGATGATGGATTCTGCCGAGAAGGGTAAAGCGTATGACCTGGCGCTCATGCCGACGCAAATGCTTTCGCAAATTCCCTATTTCCAGCGCGAAGATCGCCGGGCGCTGCTGCCCTCTATCACCTTAAAAGATGTGCTGGCGTATCGTGATGCGCTGAAAACGAACACGCGTCCGGAGTTCCTTATCGTCGGAAACATGAGTGACGTACAGGCTAAAACACTGGCAGAAAATGTCCGTACGCAGCTTGGTTCGAAAGGCGACGAGTGGTGCCGCAACCAGGACGTACTGGTTGAGAAAAAACAGAATGTGATTTTTGAAAAGGCGGGTAACAGCACGGATTCTGCCCTGGCCGCTGTGTTTGTACCCACGGGTTATGATGAATTCACCAGTACCGCGCAGAGTGCGGTGCTGGGGCAGATTATTCAGCCGTGGTTCTACAACCAACTGCGTACAGAAGAGCAGCTTGGTTACGCGGTCTTTGCCTTCTCCATGAACGTAGGTCGCCAGTGGGGGCTGGGCTTCCTGCTGCAAAGCAGTGATAAACAGCCTGCTTATCTCTGGCAGCGTTATCAGGCATTCTTCCCACAGGCGGAAGCGAAGCTGCGGGCGATGAAGCCGGAGGAGTTTGCTCAGATTCAGCAGGCCGTCATCGCGCAGGTGATGCAACCGCCGCAGACGCTGGGTGAAGAAGCATCACAACTGAGCAAAGATTTTGATCGCGGTAATCTGAAATTTGATTCGCGTGATAAAGTAGTGGCCGAGATAAAACAGCTGACGCCGCAGAAGGTTGCTGATTTCTTCCACCAGGCGGTGGTTAAACCGCAGGGAATGGCGATTCTGTCGCAGGTTTCCGGTAGTCAGAACGGGAAAACGGACTACGTTAACCCGAAAGGCTGGACGATCTGGAAGAGCGTCAGCGCGCTGCAGCAATCTATGCCCTGGAGTAAGAAAGAATGACCGATACCGCTGAGCCCCTTAATCCCTTACGTTTACCTCTACAGGGTGAACGATTGATTGAAGCCTCAGCGGGAACGGGAAAAACCTTCACCATTGCCGCGCTCTATCTGCGTCTTCTGTTAGGGCTTGGTGGTAACGCCGCTTTTCCACGTCCGTTAAGCGTGGAAGAGCTGCTGGTGGTCACCTTCACCGAGGCCGCTACCGCTGAGCTGCGCGGTCGTATTCGTGCCAATATTCATGAGCTGCGCATCGCCTGCCTGCGCCAGACCACGGATAACCCTCTCTACGCCAGCCTTCTTGAAGAGATTGCAGATAAGCAACAGGCCGCCCAGTGGCTGCTGTTGGCGGAACGGCAGATGGACGAAGCGTCCGTTTTCACCATTCATGGTTTTTGTCAGCGCATGCTGAGCCTGAATGCGTTTGAATCCGGAATGCTGTTTGAACAGCAGCTCATTGAAGATGAATCAGTGCTTCGCTATCAGGCCTGTGCGGATTTCTGGCGTCGCCACTGCTACCCTTTATCGCGCGATATCGCTGAAGCGGTCCATGCGTTGTGGAAAGGTCCCGAAGAGCTTCTTCGCGCTATCGACCGTTATCTTCAGGGCGAAGCGCCGGTTATCAAATCTCCGCCACCTGCTGACGAAACGCTGGCTTCACGGCATGAAAAGATTGTCGGAAAAATTGCTGCGCTCAAGCAAAAATGGAATGAGTCTGTCGGTGAGATTGAGGCGATCATCGAAAACTCCGGGATTGACCGACGTAAATTTAACCGCGGCAACCAGGGTAAATGGATCGAGAAGATCAGCGCCTGGGCGCAGGAAGAGACGCGCGGTTATCAGCTTCCGGATGCACTGGAGAAATTCTCGCAGCGTTTTTTGATTGAGCGGACTAAAGCCGACGGCATTGTGCCTGAGCATCCTCTGTTTGTTGCGATTGAATCGCTGCTCGCTGAGCCACTCACGCTCAATGACCTGATGATCACCCGCGCCATGACGGAAATTCGCGAAGCCGTATCACGTGAGAAACGTCGCCGTGGCGAACTGGGTTTTGACGATATGCTGAGCCGCCTTGATGCGGCGCTGTGCAGTGAAAACGGCGAAGCCCTTGCCTGCGCGATCCGCACCCGCTTCCCGGTAGCGATGATTGACGAATTTCAGGATACGGACCCTCAGCAGTACCGTATTTTCCGCCGCATCTGGCGACAACAGCCCGACACCGCGCTGTTGCTAATCGGCGATCCGAAACAGGCCATTTACGCCTTCCGCGGTGCGGATATTTTCACCTACATGAAGGCCCGCAGTGAGGTAGAGGCGCACTATACGCTGGATACCAACTGGCGCTCTTCCCCGGGCATGGTGCAAAGCGTCAATGCGCTGTTTAGCCGCATGGATACGGCGTTTATGTTCCGTGAGATCCCCTTTCAGCCGGTAAAGTTTGCCGCAAAAAACAGCTCGCTGCGTTTCGAATTCAACGGGGTGACGCAGCCAGCCATGAACTTCTGGCTGCTTGACGGTGAAGGCTGTGGCGTCGCGGACTATCAAAATGCCATGGCCCAGCATTGTGCCGCGCAGATCCGTGACTGGCTCAGCGCTGGTGCGCGTGGCGAGGCGCTGTTGTGGAAGGAAAATGAGTCAGCCCCCGTGAAGGCGTCTGATATCACGGTGCTGGTGCGCAGTCGTCAGGAGGCGTCGCTGATCCGCGATGCGCTTACCCTGCTGAACATCCCGTCCGTGTACCTCTCAAACCGTGACAGCGTTTTTGAAACTCTGGAAGCACAGGAAATGCTGTGGCTGCTTCAGGCCGTGCTGTCCCCGGAGCGCGAAAGTACGCTTCGCAGCGCACTAGCCAGCGCAATGCTCGGTCTGAACGCCCGTGACATTGATGCACTCAATAATGACGAAGCCGCATGGGATGCGGTCGTCGAAGAGTTCGTTCACTACCGTGAGCGATGGCAGAAGCGCGGTGTGATGGCGATGGTGCGCGAGCTCATGGCGAAGCGACACCTTGCGGAGAATATGCTCGCGACAGCAGGCGGTGAACGCCGTCTGACCGACATTTTACATATCAGTGAGCTGTTGCAGGAGGCGGGCACGCAGCTTGAAAGCGAACATGCTCTGGTGCGCTGGCTGGCGCAACAGATTGCCGACCCAAACAGCAACGCCTCCAGCCAGCAGATGCGTCTTGAGAGTGATAAACATCTGGTACAGATCGTCACGATTCATAAGTCGAAAGGACTGGAGTATCCGCTGGTCTGGCTGCCGTTTATCGCCAATTACCGCGTGCAGGATCAGGCCTTTTACCACGATCGCGAATCGTTCGACGCGGTGCTCGATCTCAGTAAAGCGGAGTCCAGCGTTGAGCTGGCCGAGGCCGAACGTCTGGCGGAAGATTTACGCCTGCTCTACGTGGCATTGACCCGTTCGGTCTGGCACTGCAGCCTGGGCGTGGCGCCGCTGTTCCGCCGTCGTGGCGACAAGTCGGGGGAGAGCGATTTCCACCTGAGCGCGCTGGGGCGACTCATTCAGCTCGGCGAGCCCAAAGATGCTGCCGGATTGCGCCAGTGCATCGAGTCGCTGTGCGGCGAGCATGTTGCCCTGCACATTCCGTCGCCACCCGATAACAGCCGCTGGCAGATGCCGGACTGGCGGGAATCTGAACTGGAAGCCCGGCAGATTCTGCGCACCATTGCCGACGACTGGCGCGTTACCAGCTACTCCGGGTTACAGCAGCACGGGCAGAGCATTGCGCAGGACCTGATGCCAAAGCTGGATATTGATGCCGCCGGAGCCGGTAGCGTACCGGTTGAGCCTGCGCTTACGCCGCATCAATTTCCACGCGGCGCGTCACCGGGAACCTTTTTGCATAGCCTGTTTGAAGAGCTGGATTTTACCCAGCCTGTCTCTGACGAATGGGTCCTAAAGATGTTACAGAGTGGGGGCTATGATGCACAATGGCAGCCGGTCCTCACCGAGTGGATCCGCGCTATTCTGCACGCCCCGCTCACGGCAGAGGGCCTCTCTCTCAGCCAGTTGACCGCCAAAGATAAACAGGTGGAGATGGAGTTTTACCTTCCCATCGCCAGCCCGCTGCGGGCTGACGCGCTTGATGCGGTGATCCGCGAGTATGACCCGTTGTCTGCCGGTTGCCCGCCGCTGAACTTCCGCCAGGTGCAGGGGATGTTAAAAGGCTTTATCGACCTGGTTTTCCGTCACGAAGGGCGCTACTACCTGCTGGATTACAAATCAAACTGGCTGGGTGAGAACAGCGAAGCCTACACCCAGCAGGCGATGGCATCCGCCATGCAAATGCATCGCTACGATCTGCAGTACCAGCTCTACACTCTGGCGCTGCATCGTTATCTGCGCCATCGCATTGCTGACTACCGTTACGAAGAGCACTTTGGTGGGGTGATTTACCTTTTCCTGCGCGGTGTGGATGCGGCTGACCCGCGTTCAGGCATCGTTAGCACACGCCCGCATGCGGCACTGATCGAGAAAATGGATAACTTATTTGCAGCAAACACGGAGGAAGTGGCATGACGATGCAGGAATTGTTGCTGGAAGCGGTAGAACAGCGACTACTGCGCCACCTGGACGTACAGTTCGCCATGATGGTGTCAGGTGATGAGCCTGCCGTGATGCTCGCCGCTGCCATCCTGAGTAAAGACGCAGGGGAAGGGCACGTTTGCCTGCCGCTTTCGCGTCTGGCGATGGATGAGAAAATGCCCGCGGCCCTGCAGTCCTGCTTTGCTCTGCTGGGAGAATCCGTGGACTGGCCGACGGTGTTGCACCGTTCGCCTGCCGTCAGCGCAGCCGATAGCCAGACACCCATGATCCTGACGGGCGATCGTTTGTATCTCAACCGACTGTGGCGTAATGAACTGGCGGTCGCGCGTTTTTTCAGCGAGACCAATGCGCCTCTTCCCTGCGATGAAGCCCAACTGCGGCAAACGCTGGATACCTTGTTTACCTCTGTTGAGGCGACAGACTGGCAGAAAGTGGCGGCGGCCGTGGCCTTAACACGGCGGATCTCCGTCATCTCTGGCGGCCCGGGAACCGGTAAAACCACCACCGTGGCCAAACTGCTTGCCGCCCTGATTCAGTTATCAGGTGAGCAAAAGTGCCGTATTCGTCTGGCGGCCCCTACCGGCAAAGCGGCGGCGCGCCTGACCGAGTCGTTAGGTGGTGCGCTGCAGAAGTTGCCACTCACCGGGGAGCAGCTTGCCCTTTTCCCAAACGAAGCCAGCACGCTGCACCGGCTGCTGGGTGCTCAGCCGGGAAGCCAGCGTCTGCGTTATCATGCCGGTAACCCGTTGCACCTGGATGTGCTGGTGGTGGATGAGGCGTCAATGATCGACCTGACGATGATGGCGCGGTTGATTGATGCTCTGCCAGCGCACGCCCGCGTCATTTTCCTGGGCGATCGCGACCAGCTTGCCTCGGTGGAAGCCGGGGCGGTGCTGGGAGATATCTGCACTTATGCAAGCCTGGGATATACCGCTGAACGCGCTGAGGAGCTGTCCCGTCTGACCGGCTGTTCGCTCGCCAGTGAAAACCATTCCCTGGCGGGGGCGCTGCGCGACAGCCTGTGCCTGCTGCAAAAAAGCTACCGTTTCGGCAGCGACTCGGGCATCGGTCAGCTGGCTTCGGCTGTGAACAGAGGCGACCGGCACACGACCTGTGCGGTATTTGACGGTCAATTCACCGATATCGAGAAAAAATCGCTGCAAACCGGGGAAGAGTATCAGGCGATGCTTGATGACGCCCTGCAGGGGTATCAGCATTTTCTGACGGGTGTACAACAGCAATGCACGCCGGCACAGGCGCTCGCCGCCTTTGGGGAGTATCAGCTACTGTGCGCACTGAGGGAAGGGCCATTTGGCGTAAGCGGTCTGAACGACAGGTTCGAACAGCTGCTGGGCCAGAAACGCAAAATCCACCGCACCCCGCACTCGCGCTGGTATGAGGGACGCCCGGTGATGATCGCCCGCAACGATAGCGCGCTGGGCTTGTTTAACGGGGATATCGGGATTGCCCTCGATCGTGGACTGGGGCTGCGCGTCTGGTTCCAGATGCCGGATGGAAGCGTGAAGTCCGTTCAGCCCAGCCGTCTGCCTGAACATGAAACGGCCTGGGCAATGACGGTGCATAAGTCTCAGGGCTCCGAGTTCAACCATGCGGCGCTGATCCTGCCGACACAGCTTTCGCCCGTCATTACCCGCGAACTGATTTATACCGCTATTACGCGCGCGCGTCAGCGCCTGTCGCTGTATGCCGATGAACGTGTGCTGCTACAGGCGATTGCCACCCGCACGGAACGTCGAAGCGGCCTGAGCGCGATATTTGAATCCCTTTAAGCGATAGCCCCCACCGGGTGGTGAGGGCTTCGTATTATCCCAGATCGGCCATCAGCACTTTTGACCGGCGCTGATAGTTGTACATCTCTTTCTTACTCTCCGGCAGTGATTCAATGTCCACCGGTGTAAATCCGCGCTCCTGGAACCAGTGAATGCTGCGCGTAGTCAGCACGAACAGCTTGTTCAGCCCCATCTGACGCGCCTGAGCCGCCACGCGCTCAAGCAGCATTTCACCCCGTGAAGAGCTCCGGTAGTCAGGATGCACTGCCACGCAGGCCATTTCTCCGATCTGCTCTTCCGGGAACGGGTAGAGAGCGGCGCAGGCAATGGTCAGGTTATCGCGCTGAATAATGGTGAATTTGTCGATCTCCATCTCCAGCTGTTCGCGGGAGCGCCGAACCAGAATGCCCTGCTGTTCAAGTGGGCGAATCAGCTCCAGAATTCCGCCGATATCATTGATGGTGGCGCGACGGATCTGCTCCGCGCTCTCCATCACAATCTGGGTGCCGATACCATCGCGGGAGAACAGTTCCTGCAGCAGGGCACCGTCTTCCTGATAGCTGATCAGGTGGCTACGGCGTACGCCGCTGCGGCAGGCCTTCACGGCACCGCGCAAAAAACGCACGGTACCCGAGTGGTAATCCCCTTCGGCTTCCAGCGCTTCCACGCGAGCCTGGGCCTCGTTCGGGAAGAGCTCTGGCACAATCACCCCTTCATCATTCACGACGCCCTGGGAAGAGCAAAACCCAATCATTTTCTCCGCCTTCAGCTTGATGGCCAACTGAGTGGCAATCTCTTCTGAGGTGAGGTTAAAGCTTTCACCGGTCACGGACACTGCCACAGGCCCCATCAGCACGATGGCACCGCTGTCCAGCTGGCGGTGAATGGCCTCTTCATCGATACGACGAATACGTCCGCTATGGCAATAGTCCACGCCATCGTCCACGCCGAGAGGCTGAGCGATGATAAAATTGCCGCTCACAACGTTGATGTGCGCGCCCTGCAGCGGTGTGTTGTTAAGGCTCATCGACAGGCGAGCGGTGATATCCAGCTGCAGCAGACCCGCCGCCTGTTTCACCAGCTCAAGGGTTTTCGCATCCGTGACGCGGGTATGTTTATGGTAAATCGGCTCGTGGTGATGCGCGGCCAGGTTGGCATCAATCTGCGGGCGCGCGCCATACACCACAACCAGGCGGATCCCGAGGCTGTGCAGCAGGCCAATGTCATTGACGATGCTGGAAAAGTTTTCATGCTCAATGGCTTCGCCGCCGAGCATGATGACAAACGTTTTTCCCCGATGGGCGTTGATATAGGGAACAGAATGGCGGAATCCCTGGACCAGTTCGGTTCTACGTTCCTTCACCATGACACAACCCTTAATGAATGTTTATTCGTAATTTCTGTATTTTTATTCGATTGTGGCCGTGTGTGCAAGCCTAAATTTTCTGCGACCCACAGAAATTGATAAGTAATCCGTGCGTTAGCGTATGAATGTTTACCCTTTTATAGATGACAGTTTATGCGTCATTCGTTAAAGTTTTCGGTCAATTTAGCGATTTTGTAAATCAATCACTTTTCTTGCTCGGGAGAAGCATGTCGGGATCCAATTCAGCAATAAGCCGCCGCCGGTTGTTAAAAGGGGCAGGGGCGATGTGGTTGCTTAGCGTCAGCCAGGTGGGTCTTGCCGCCACCAGTCAGGTGGTGGCGGTGCGTGTCTGGCCGTCGTCGACCTATACACGCGTCACGGTAGAATCCAATCGGGTGCTGAAATATAAGCAATTTGCTCTCAGCAATCCTGAGCGTGTGGTGGTGGATCTCGAAGGTGTTAACCTCAACTCTGTGCTTAAGGGAATGGCGGCGCAGATCCGCGGCGACGATCCGTTTATCAAATCGGCGCGCGTGGGTCAGTTTGATCCGCAAACCGTGCGCATGGTGTTTGAGCTCAAGCAAAACGTTAAACCGCAGCTGTTTGCCCTGGCACCTGTTGCGACGTTCAAAGAGCGTCTGGTCATGGATCTCTATCCGGCGAATGCGACGGATATTCAGGATCCGCTGCTGGCATTACTGGAAGACTACAACCAGGGCAACCTGGAGAAGCAGGTGCCACCGGCCCAGAGCGGTCCGCAGCCCGGAAAAGCAGGGCGCGATCGCCCGATTGTGATCATGCTTGATCCTGGTCATGGCGGCGAAGACTCGGGCGCAGTGGGGAAATATCGTACCCGGGAAAAAGATGTGGTGCTGCAAATCGCCCGCCGGCTGAAGGCGCTGATCGATAAAGAAGGCAATATGCGCGCCTATATGACGCGAAACGAAGATGTCTTTATTCCACTGAAAGTCCGCGTGGCGAAAGCCCAGAAGCAGCGTGCAGACTTGTTCGTCTCGATCCATGCCGATGCGTTTACCAGCCGCCAGCCGAGCGGTTCGTCGGTGTTTGCGCTCTCGACTAAAGGGGCAACCAGCACCGCCGCAAGATTCCTGGCTGACTCTCAGAACGCCTCGGATCTGATCGGCGGCGTGAGCAAAAGTGGCGACCGCTATGTCGACCACACCATGTTTGATATGGTGCAGTCGCTGACCATCACCGACAGCCTGAAATTTGGTAAAGCGGTGCTGGGCAAGCTAGGCAATGTTAATAAGCTGCACAAAAACAGCGTTGAACAGGCCGGGTTCGCGGTGCTGAAGGCCCCGGATATTCCGTCGATTCTGGTCGAGACCGCGTTTATCAGTAACGTGGAAGAGGAGCGTAAGCTCAGGACGGCAAAATTCCAGCAGGAAGTGGCAGAGTCGATTCTGGCAGGGATCCGGGCGTATTTCTCAGATGGGGCGACGCTGGCAAGGCTTGGGTAGTTGAGTGCGCCGGGTTAACGCCCGGCAGTTTCACACACCGCAGATACAAAAAAACACCCTGAAGGGTGTTTATTGTTTTTAGAAGTGTTGGTTGCGGGGGCCGGATTTGAACCGACGACCTTCGGGTTATGAGCCCGACGAGCTACCAGGCTGCTCCACCCCGCGTCCGTCTTTCTACTCTTGTAGAAGATACTTCTTCAAATTTGATTGGTTGCGGGGGCCGGATTTGAACCGACGACCTTCGGGTTATGAGCCCGACGAGCTACCAGGCTGCTCCACCCCGCGTCCGTCTTCCTACTGTCGTAGAAGATACTTCATCAAATTTTAATTGGTTGCGGGGGCCGGATTTGAACCGACGACCTTCGGGTTATGAGCCCGACGAGCTACCAGGCTGCTCCACCCCGCGTCCGTGGAAGCGCACTATACTCGGTTAGGTTTGTGATGCAACCCCTTTTTCACATAAATCATTAACTTTGTATGTAAATTGAACGGCGTTGCGATATTTGGACTATTTTTTGCTCAGAATTTGCCAAAGGGCATGTGATTCCGTTTCTTTAGAACAGTGGGTTTGTTATCTTCATCACGCGGTAATGGGCAACTTAAAGACGAGATATAATGAAAGGACGTTGGGCGAAGTATCTAATGACAGGGGCAATGGTAGCCATTCTTGCGGCCTGCTCTTCTAAACCGACCGATCGCGGTCAACAGTATAAAGACGGGAAGCTATCCCAGCCTTTCTCTTTAGTTAATCAACCTGATGCCGTTGGCGCACCGATCAACGCCGGAGACTTTTCCGAGCAGGTTTACCAGATCCGCAACGCGTCGCCACGTCTGTATGGCTCACAGAGCAGCGTTTATAACGCGGTACAGGACTGGCTGCGCGCGGGCGGTGATACGCGCAATATGCGCCAGTTTGGTATCGACGCCTGGCAGATGGAAGGGGCGGACAACTATGGCAACGTCCAGTTTACCGGCTACTACACCCCGGTTATCCAGGCGCGACACACGCGTCAGGGCGAGTTCCAGTATCCCATTTACCGAATGCCGCCTAAACGCGGTCGTCTGCCGTCCCGCGCTGAGATCTACTCCGGTGCGCTGAGCGAAAACTACGTTCTGGCCTACAGCAACTCGCTGATGGACAACTTCATCATGGATGTTCAGGGCAGCGGCTATATCGACTTTGGCGATGGCTCCCCCCTGAACTTCTTCAGTTATTCCGGTAAAAACGGTCATGCCTATCGCAGCATTGGTAAAGTGCTGATCGACAGAGGCGAAGTGAAAAAAGAAGACATGTCGATGCAGGCGATCCGCGAGTGGGGTGAAAAACACAGCGAAGCCGAAGTGCGTGAGCTGCTGGAACAGAACCCGTCGTTTGTCTTCTTTAAACCGCAAAACTTTGCGCCAGTGAAAGGGGCGAGTGCCGTTCCACTGATTGGCCGCGCCTCGGTAGCTTCGGATCGTTCTATTATTCCTGCGGGCACCACGCTGCTGGCGGAAGTGCCTCTACTGGATAACAACGGCAAATTTAACGGTCAGTACGAGCTACGTCTGATGGTCGCGCTGGATGTCGGCGGTGCGATTAAAGGTCAGCACTTCGATATTTATCAGGGCATTGGCCCGGATGCGGGGCACCGTGCAGGCTGGTATAACCACTATGGGCGCGTATGGGTGCTCAAGGCAGCCCCTGGCAGCGGTAACGTATTCAGCGGCTGATTGTGGTATTCTGAGTCGTACTGAATTAACAGAGAAGGGTGAGGAATAACCTCACCCTTTTGACATCTGAGGTTTTATGTCTGTAGTAATCAGCGATGCCTGGCGTCAGCGTTTTGGCGGCACGGCACGTCTATATGGTGAAAAAGCCCTGCAGCTGTTTGCGGATGCGCATGTCTGCGTCGTGGGGATTGGCGGTGTTGGCTCCTGGGCGGCGGAAGCGCTGGCGAGAACCGGCATTGGCGCGATCACGCTGATTGATATGGATGACGTTTGCGTCACCAACACCAACCGTCAAATCCATGCCCTGCGCGATAACGTCGGGCTGGCGAAATCTGAGGTGATGGCGGAGCGTATTCGCCTGATTAACCCGGAATGCCGCGTGACGGTGATCGATGACTTTGTGACGGCAGATAACGTCGCCGAATACATGAGTAAAGGCTACAGCTATGTCATCGACGCGATCGACAGCGTGCGTCCAAAAGCGGCGTTGATTGCCTACTGTCGGCGTTACAAGGTTCCTCTGGTTACCACCGGGGGGGCTGGCGGGCAAATCGATCCCACGCAGATTCAGGTGGCCGATTTGGCAAAGACGATTCAGGACCCGCTGGCGGCCAAGCTGCGCGAGCGCTTAAAAAGCGATTTTAACGTCGTGAAAAACAGTAAAGGCAAGCTGGGCGTTGACTGTGTCTTTTCGACTGAAGCCTTAGTCTACCCGCAGGCTGACGGTTCGGTGTGTGCGATGAAAAGCACGGCGGAAGGGCCAAAAAGGATGGATTGTGCCTCAGGCTTTGGCGCGGCCACTATGGTGACCGCCTCTTTCGGCTTTGTAGCCGTCTCTCACGCCCTGAAGAAAATGATGGCGAAGGCGGAACGTCAGGCCTGAGCCTGACGCGCGGCATCCTGTACCGCCTCACTGAGTGCGACCAGGCCCTGACCGCGCGAGGCGCTGAGCTGCGCCCGTAGCCCCAGCTCATCGAACAATGCCAGCGGCGAGTACGTCAGCAGCTCCGCCGCGCTTTTCCCTTCCACGGCGGTTAACAGTACCGCCAGCAGCCCGCGAACGATACGTCCTTCGCTGTCGCCAAAGAAATGCAGTTTTTCACCGGATACCGTGCATCCCAGCCAGACGCGGTTCTCGCAGCCGGAAATCTCTTTCGCCTGCGCTTTGCGTTCGTCTGACAGCGCCGGCAACTGCTTGCCGAGCAGGATCAGCTGGCGATATTTGTCTTCCCATTGCAACAGCGGGGCGAAAGTCTGTTTTAAGGTCTCTTCTGTGATGACCGTGCCAAACGGATGTTCGGCTAACGCTGAACTCGTCATTAATCCACCAGTATTTCAAGGGCGCGGTCAACGGCATCAACCAGCGCATCCACATCGCTTTGCGTATTATACGGCGCAAACGACGCACGCAGCGTACCGCTAACACCCAGCGCGGCCAGTAATGGTTGCGCGCAGTGCTGGCCGGCACGCAGGGCAATGCCATACCCGGCAAGCAGCGTAACCATATCGCTATGATGAACGCCGGCAAAATCAAAGGCCAGCAGGCTTGAGTCCTGCACGCGGAACGATCGAAAACCCGGACGTTTCTGCAGCGCTTCTTCTGCAAGCGTCGCCAGACCCCGGCTCCAGCGTTCTGCCTGAGCGATATCCGTTTCAGCCAGCCATTCAAGCGCGGCACTCAGGCCGATGACGCCTGCGACGTTCGGCGTTCCGGCTTCCAGACGGTAAGGGACATCCTGAGTTTTAAAGCCCTCAAAGGTCACTTCGGTGATCATTTTGCCTCCCCCAAGCCACGGCGTCATTTGCGCCAGCAGGGCCGGTTTTCCGTACAGCACCCCGATCCCGGTTGGGCCGTACAGCTTATGTCCTGAGAAGGCATAAAAATCAATACCCAGCTTTTGTACATCAGCGGGGAAATGCACCACGCCCTGGGCTCCGTCGACCATCACCACCATGTCGTTGGCGTGGGCCACGTCGATAGCCAGAGCCAGATCCGGGCAACCCCCTGTGACGTTCGACATTTGTCCGAGAGCCAGAATGCGGCTGCGGGGGGTAATGAACTCAGATAAGCGCGCTACGTCTGGCAGAAGATCTGCACCCAGCGGCAGTTTCACAATGCGCGCGCCCGTTTGCTCAGCCACCATCAGCCACGGAACCAGGTTGGCGTGGTGTTCTGCCTCGCTGACAATAATTTCATCACCGGGCTTAAGCCGCGGGCGCGCATAGCACTGGGCTACCATGTTAATGGCTTCAGTTGTGCCTCGCGTCCAGACGATGTTTTTCCCGCTTTCGGCGTTGATCAGGCGTGCGACCTGATCGCGTGCGGCTTCATAGCGCGCGGTTAATCGCTGTGCTTCGGCAAACTGGCTACGGTGCACGTTCCCGGCGCTCAGGCTGTAGAACTGCTGCGTCGCCTCAATGACTGCCTGAGGCTTAAGGGCGGTGGCAGCGCTATCAAGGTAAATATCGGCATCGGCCAGCGCCGGGAACTGTGCGCGAAACTGCGCGGGACTGAAAGCGTTCATGGAATTCCTCATCTCAATAGTGAGATCGTCGCGCAATTTCATCGGCAGGGCAAGGAGGTTGATATCTATCAGATTTGTCTGCTAATCCTCACTTATCCTGGCGACTCTGAAAAAGCAGGTTATGCTAAATAAGGTTAGGTGAATGTTTAAGCCTGTTATAAATCGATGTTTGAATAGCATTAATTGCTAAAGGAGAATAAGCATGAAAAAGACAGCCGCCATTATCTCTGCCTGTGCGTTGACCTTTGCCCTGAGCGCCTGTTCCGGTAACAACTACGTAATGCATACTAACGATGGCCGTTCTATCGTCTCTGAAGGGAAACCGACAACCGATAACGACACCGGTATGATTTCGTATAAAGATGCGAACGGGAACAAGCAGCAGATTAATCGCACTGACGTGAAGGAAATGAAAGAAATCGAGCATTAATCGATCGCAGGCGAAAAAAAAGCACCGCAAATTGGCGGTGCTACATTAATCACTATGGACAGACAGGGTAAATGTACAGGAAGTGAAAAATTGGTAGCGTTGCTACCGTGGTCTGAATCGCAGACCAATTGCA
This sequence comes from Enterobacter sp. MEB024, assembly GCF_030209635.1. Classification (NCBI taxonomy): domain Bacteria; kingdom Pseudomonadati; phylum Pseudomonadota; class Gammaproteobacteria; order Enterobacterales; family Enterobacteriaceae; genus Enterobacter; species Enterobacter sp. MEB024. Next base: position 327,136 of record NZ_JARVRQ010000005.1, read on the forward strand.
AACACAACAACACAACATCACAACCGTAAGCCAAAAGCCCTTCAGAACACGCATTCCGAAAAAAGCTCTTCGTTCCGGCTCAGGAAGTGCCGCCACTATAGGTATTTGCTGGTAGTTCCTCAACGGACAAATTATAATGGCTCAGATAAAAAAAACTAATAGGTTAAACATTGTTTCCTGTTTGTTAAATCTCGTTAACATCTAAGCCAGATAACCATGTCGAAGCGATTGCCACCCCTAAATGCATTACGTGTTTTTGATGCAGCAGCACGTCACCTGAGTTTCACGCGCGCAGCCGATGAGCTTTTTGTGACACAGGCCGCAGTAAGTCACCAAATCAAGTCTCTGGAGGATTTCCTGGGCCTTAAGCTGTTCCGTCGGCGCAACCGTTCGTTACTGTTGACCGAAGAGGGGCAGAGCTATTTTCAGGATATTAAAGAGATTTTTTCCCAGCTCACGGAAGCCACGCGCAAGCTGCAGGCCCGCAGTGCAAAAGGCGCGCTGACGGTAAGTTTATTACCCAGTTTTGCCATTCAGTGGCTGGTGCCAAGACTCACAAGCTTTAACTCAGCTTATCCGGGAATCGACGTTCGAATCCAGGCGGTGGACCGTCAGGAAGACAAGCTGGCCGATGATGTGGACGTCGCCATTTTTTATGGCCGCGGTAACTGGCCTGGCTTGCGTGTCGAAAAATTATACGCAGAATATCTGCTGCCGGTCTGTTCACCGCTGCTCTTAACGGGCGAAAAGGCGCTGAAGACCCCCGCTGACCTGGCGCGACATACGCTTTTACATGATGCTTCTCGCCGTGACTGGCAAACTTATACCCGTCAATTAGGTCTTAATCATATAAACGTGCAGCAGGGCCCCATTTTTAGCCACAGCGCAATGGTGTTACAGGCTGCCATTCACGGGCAAGGCGTGGCGTTGGCAAATAACGTCATGGCGCAGTCCGAAATTGAGGCAGGCCGTCTGGTTTGTCCATTTAATGATGTGCTGGTCAGCAAGAACGCGTTTTATCTGGTTTGTCATGACAGTCAGGCAGAACTGGGTAAAATAGCCGCTTTCCGACAGTGGATTCTGGCGAAAGCGGCGAGTGAGCAAGAAAAATTCCGCTTCAGGTATGAACAGTAACTTTTGTGTGCCGGGCACGCATCACTTTAGGATTTAAACATGACCAGCCGATTCATGCTGATTTTTGCCGCGGTGAGTGGCTTTATTTTTGTTGCACTGGGCGCCTTTGGCGCACATGTATTAAGCAAGTCGTTGGGGGCGGTAGAAATGGGCTGGATCCAGACCGGCCTTGAATACCAGGCATTCCACACGCTGGCGATTTTTGGGCTGGCGGTGGCAATGCAGCGCCGCATCAGCATCTGGTTTTACTGGAGCAGCGTATTCCTGGCGTTAGGCACCGTGTTGTTCAGCGGTAGTCTGTACTGCCTGGCGCTTTCGCATTTACGCCTGTGGGCGTTTGTTACACCTGTCGGCGGCGTCAGCTTCCTGGCAGGTTGGGTATTAATGTTTATCGGAGCCATCCGTCTGAAACGCAAGGGCGTTGTTCATGAATAAGGTTGTTTTATATTGTCGCCCGGGGTTTGAGAAAGAGTGCGCCGCGGAAATTACTGATAAAGCGGCGAAGCGCGAAGTCTTTGGCTTTGCACGCGTTAAAGATAATGCCGGCTACGTCGTATTCGAGTGCTATCAGCCTGAGGATGCGGATAAACTGGCGCGTGAGCTGCCGTTCAGCTCACTGATCTTCGCTCGCCAGATGTTTGTCGCCGGTGAACTGCTAAAAGATCTTCCGCCGGAAGACCGCATCACGCCGGTTGTGGGTATGCTGCAGGGCGTCGTGGAAAAGGGTGGCGAGCTGCGTGTTGAAGTCGCGGACACCAACGAAAGCAAAGAGCTGATGAAGTTCTGCCGTAAGTTCACCGTACCGCTGCGCGCTGCACTGCGTGACGCAGGCGTGCTGACAAACTACGAAACACCAAAACGTCCGGTGGTGCATATATTCTTTATCGCCCCCGGCTGCTGCTATACGGGTTACTCCTACACCAATAACAATTCTCCCTTCTTCATGGGCATTCCGCGGCTGAAATTCCCTTCAGATGCGCCAAGCCGTTCGACCCTGAAGCTGGAAGAGGCGTTCCACGTGTTTATCCCGGCGGATGAGTGGGATGAGCGTCTGGCGAACGGCATGTACGCGGTCGATCTCGGCGCGTGTCCGGGCGGCTGGACCTATCAACTGGTGAAACGCAACATGTGGGTCTCTTCGGTTGATAACGGCCCGATGGCCCAGAGCCTGATGGATACCGGACAGGTCACCTGGCTGCGTGAAGATGGTTTCCGCTATCGTCCCACCCGCAACAACATCTCCTGGATGGTGTGCGATATGGTTGAGAAGCCGGCAAAAGTGGCCGCGCTGATGGCCTCCTGGCTGGTGAACGGCTGGTGCCGTGAGACTATCTTTAACCTCAAGCTGCCGATGAAAAAGCGCTATGAGGAAGTCTCGCAAAACCTGGCCTATATCCAGGCGCAAATGGATGAGCACGGCATTAACGTGGAGATTCAGGCGCGCCAGCTGTATCACGACCGCGAAGAAGTGACGGTGCATATTCGTCGCTGGTGGGCTGCTGTCGGCGGACGTCGCGACGAGCGATAATACGCGTTACATTGCCCGGTGGCGTTTTGCTTGCCGGGCGATTCATCTGAAAACGATTTAACGTTCTAAGCGCAACTGCTGCAAGTTCCCGTCCAGCTGTAAATCCGTCTGTAACGTCGCCACATCCCGGCAGATAAAGGCCATCTCTTTATGCGCCTCCAGCTTTTTGCGCCATTTTTCCGGGACCTCGTCCAGCCTGGCGTAAATCCCTTCCAGACTCTGAAAATCCGTCAGCAGTTGGGCGGCACTCTTCGGCCCGATGCCTGCCACTCCCGGAACCTTCGAGCTACTTATTCCGGCCAGCCCCCAGTAGTCAGGAAGTTGTTCCGGCGAGACGCCAAACTCACTGGCGATAAAGGGGGTATCAAGCCAGCGCTTCTGGAAGTAATCGCGGATGCGGACGGTGGGCGAAAGCAGCTGGCAGTAGCCTTTATCGGTTGAGACGATGGTGGCCTGATGTCCGGCGCTCGCGACCTTGACGGCTAACGTGGCGGCCAGATCATCGGCTTCATTGCCATAGGCTCCCCAGCAGGGAACGCCGCGCTGTTCAAAGGCGGCGCGAATGGCCGGCATTTCGGCATGCAGATCGTCAGGCATTGGTGCGCGCCCGGCCTTATAGTCGGGAAGGCGCTGGTGTCGCCAGCCGCTGTTACGCGCTTCGTCATCAAAAACGGCAACCACATGGGTCGGTTCGCTATGGCGGATAAGTTGCTCCAGCGCGTGCAGACACGTGTCCTTACAGGGCGTACCTTGCACCGCATGGATCCGGCGAATGAGGTTGAGCGCATCGACGATAAGCAAATGAACAGCCACAGACAATCTCCCTTCTGTTTAATGGGGGAAGGGTAACATTGTCAGCGGTGGGAAACTATGTGCGGTGGGGAAAACAGGAAGAAGCCTCGCAAAACGAGGCTTCCTGAAAGGCTTAATCGCAGGTCACGATCTTCATCGCCAGGCCGCCGCGAGATGTTTCGCGGTATTTGGCGTTCATATCTTTACCTGTTTCGTACATGGTTTCGATAACTTTATCGAGGCAAACGCGCGGTTCACTGGTACGACGCAGCGCCATACGTGCGGCGTTGACCGCCTTCACGGAGGCGATGGCGTTACGCTCGATGCAAGGCACCTGTACCTGTCCGGCAACCGGGTCGCAGGTCAAGCCCAGGTTATGTTCCATGCCGATTTCAGCCGCAATACAGACCTGTGTCGGGCTTGCGCCCAGCAGTTCTGCCAGACCCGCCGCAGCCATGGAGCAGGCGACGCCAACTTCACCCTGACAGCCTACTTCTGCACCGGAAATGGAGGCGTTCATCTTGTACAGTGAACCAATCGCACTGGCGACCAGCAGGTAGCGTGCCAGCGAGTTGGCGTTCACTTCGCGGATAAACTTGTCGTAGTACGCCAGTACTGCCGGAACGATACCGCAGGCGCCGTTAGTCGGTGCTGTCACCACGCGGCCACCCGCAGCGTTCTCTTCGTTTACCGCCAGCGCGAACATATTGATCCAGTCAACGACCGCCATAGGGTCCGTGGTCGTTTTGTCGGTGCTCACGAGCATACGACGCAGCGCTGCCGCACGGCGTGGTACGCGAAGCTTACCGGGCAGAACGCCTTCGGTAGTGATCCCACGTTCGATACCGCCGCGCATGACTTCCCAGACGTTGGTGAAGTGCTGTTCCAGTTCCGCTTTGCTGTGCAAGGCCAGCTCGTTTTTCATCATCAGGCCGGAAAGGGAGAGACCCGTTTCCTGGCAGTGACGCTGAAGATCCGCCGCGGTTTTGTACGGATAAGGCACGTCAACGGAGGATGTGCTGGTTTCACCAAAGTGGTCTTCGTCGACGATAAACCCGCCGCCGATAGAGTAGTAAGTCTGGCTGTATACCGCTTTGTCACCTGCCAGCGCGGTAATACGCATTCCGTTTTCGTGCAGTGACAGGTTGTCAGCATGGAAATTCATGCAATGATCAACCGGGAATTCCACTTCATGTTCGCCATTTGCCAGCAGCAGGCGACCGTGGGTATTGACGTCCTGGATGAAACCAGGGATCGCATCAATATCAACGGTATCCGGCAGGTTTCCTGCCAGGCCCATGATAATGGCGATATCAGTATGGTGGCCCTTACCTGTCAGGGAGAGAGAGCCGTACACATCGACAACCACGCGGGTTACGTCGTGCAAAATGCCGCGCGCAATCAAGTCATCCGTGAACTGCTTACCGGCTTTCATTGGTCCGACGGTGTGAGAGCTGGAAGGACCAATACCGATTTTGAAAATATCGAATACGCTAATCATGATGCGTCCATTGCTTTCAGTCAGAGGGGGAGGAGTGCGCCGTCCTGAGACGGCGCGGGTGATAATCAGAACATGGTGTACAGGGAGTAGAAGATTGCGGAGATAGCGATAAGCCCCATGATAACCACGAAGATATTGCTAATCTGACCGCTGTACTTGCGCATTGCAGGTACTTTCTGAATCGCGTACATCGGCATCAGGAACAGAATCATCGCGATAACCGGGCCGCCCAGGGTTTCAATCATGCCCAGGATGCTTGGGTTCAGCGTGGCAACTGCCCAGGTGGTGACCAGCATGAACAGCGCGGTCATCTTGTTCAGTTTGTTGACTTCAATGCTCTTGCCTTTACCGCGCAGAGATTTAATCACCATACCGTTGAAGCCTTCACGTGCGCCCAGGTAGTGGCCGAGGAAGGATTTGGTAATGGCGATGATCGCGATGATAGGTGCCATCCACGCGATGACCGGTGCGTTAAAGTGGTTCGCCAGGTAAGACAGAATGGTGATGTTCTGCTCTTTCGCTGCCGCCAGATCCGCCGGGGAGAGGCTCAGTACACAGCTGAAGACGAAGAACATAACGGTCAGCACCATCATGATGTGTGCACGCGCCAGGATGCTGGAGCACTTCTTCTCTGCACCGTCGCCGTACTCTTCACGCTTCGCCACTGCGAAGGAGGAGATGATCGGTGAGTGGTTAAAGGAGAATACCATCACCGGGATCGCCAGCCACAGGGTCATCAGCAGGCCGTTACCGGTTGCAGATGCGCTGCTCAGGGAGAGCGTTTCCAGCGCGGCACCGTGCCACTGTGGAATCAGATACAGCGCCAGTACCATCAGTGCAGCCACAAACGGGAACACCAGGATGCTCATCGCTTTCACGATCATCTGCTCACCGAAACGGACAATGGTCATCATGCCCACAATCAGGATCAGAGACAGAATGGCACGCGGTGGTGGCGTCATGTGCAGCTGGTGCAGCATGAAGCTTTCAACGGTGTTAGTGATTGCAACGCTGTAAACCAGCAAAATGGGGTAAATCGCGAAGAAGTAGAGCAGGGTAATCAGTTTACCTGCGCCCACGCCAAAATGTTCTTCAACGACTTCAGTAATGTCTTCGCCAGGATTTTTACCGGACAGCACGAAGCGGGTCAGGCCGCGGTGCGCAAAGTAGGTCATCGGGAAGGCAATGATAGCCATGATGATCAGCGGAATCAGACCGCCGACGCCTGCGTTAATAGGAAGGAATAATACACCAGCGCCGATAGCTGTGCCGTAAAGGCCAAGCATCCACATGGTATCTGATTTGCGCCAACCACTTCGGGATTCAATCGAAGCAACGGTGCTGGTTTGAGTGGTTTCCATCTGTATCTCCTGGAGGAAGCAAATTGTCAGGTTTGTAGTCAAATCCGATGAAAAAGTGCCTGACGGTAATATGAAATTCGTTCAGTGACGGTTTTTTAATAATTTTCGCCCGTAACTATTGGCGGGCGGAAAGATACATTCTCGTTATGAATCTATCAGTGATCCCGATCCCAATTGCAATAATCCACTTTTGATGTGGGCATCTTTAGACCATTTATCTATTAAAAAAACATCGGATAGGATTTACGGGCGCGAAGGCTACCATCAACAACATGTGAGCTAAAAGAGAACCTGCGAAGATAGGTGTCTTACGCTGTAAAGAAATGGGTTTTTAGGATTTTCTGGCAGGTAATTTAGTTTAAGGCTGATAATTTACGGTTGTAAAAACGAGGTAATCGTTTGCGTGGCGTCAGAGTTTGTAAAAGGTATAAGCAATATCTATGAGTGGTTTCGGTAATAAAAAAAGCCGGGCCCCACAGCATCGTGACCCGGCTTTTATCAGGAGAGTGAAAATGTTACGTGCAGATTTCGTAGCAAGGAATGTACGCCGACCCGGGTAGCTTCATGCGGTGCTGGGCAACAAAGCCCTGCAGCATGTCATCCATGCGGCGCATCATTTCGCGATCGCCATGGATCTTATACGGACCATACTTCTCGATAGCACGGATACCCATCTCTTTCACGTTACCCGCCACGATGCCGGAGAAGGCGCGTCGCAGGTCGGCAGCCAGGACTTCTACCGGCTGGTCCGGGTACAGTTTCAGGTTGGCCATGTTTTCGTGCGAGGGTTCGAACGGGATCTGCAGGTCCGGCGCGATGCGGATTGACCAGTTAAAGCTGTAGGCATCTCCGGTGTCGCGACGGTTCTCTTTAACCAGCGGCATCGCTTTTTTCATCTGACGCGCCACTTCTGCCGCATCGTCAATGATGATGCGATAGTGACGACGCGCGGTTTCACCCAGCGTATGCACGATAAACTCGTCCAGTACGCGGAAGTAGTCAGCGCTCTCTTTCGGCCCGGTCAGGATCAACGGCAGAACCTGATCTTTGTTAGCCGGGTTCATCAGAATACCCAGCAGGTAGAGCAGCTCTTCTGCGGTTCCCACGCCGCCCGGGAAGATGATTATCCCGTGGGCGATACGGACAAACGCCTCAAGGCGCTTCTCGATATCCGGCATAATAATCAGTTCGTTAACCAGCGGGTTAGGTGGCTCAGCGGCGATGATCGACGGCTCGGTCATGCCGATAAAGCGCCCTTCTTTGTAACGCTGCTGAGCGTGTCCCACTGCCGCGCCTTTCATCGGCGCTTCCATCGCCCCGGGACCACAGCCGGTACAGATATTCAGCTCACGCAGGCCGAGCTGGTTTCCTACCCGACGGGCATAGAGATATTCGGTTTCGTTAATCGAGTGACCACCCCAGCAGACGACCATATTAGGGGCTTCGCCCACGTGCAGGGCGCGGGCGTTACGTAAAATGGAGAACACCAGATTGGTGATATGTACCGAGCTTTCCAGGTCGAGATGCTGGAAGCGGCCTGCGTTGTGGATCTGCCCGTTAACAAACAGGATGTCACGCAGCACGGCAAACAGGTTGGCCTGAAGGGAGCGAATGATGCGCCCGTCCACAAAGGCCTCTTCCGGCGGGTTGATCACTTCAAGTTTCACGCCACGCTCGCGGCGCAGCACGTTGATATCAAAGCTTTCGAAGCGGGACAGCAGCTCTTTACTGTTGTCGGTCAGGCTTCCGGAGTTCAGTACGGCAAGTGAACAGTTACGAAACAATTGATAAAGATCGCTGCTGGCCGTGCGTTTAAGCATGTCCACTTCCAGCTGCGACAACATATCCATTGAGCCAAGAGGGCTAATATGTGTAATCAAGTGAGCTCCTTACGGGACGATTATCGTCTTTCCCTGTTGATTACAATAGCCCTGGCTTACGACGTTTCACAACCTAAAGCGCGGAATAGACCGCGCATATTGCGAAAATATTTAGGTTACTGGCGTACAAGACGGCCGGTGGCAGGCACAAAGTCCGTGTTGGTGCGCCATGGATTGATATCCAGACCACCACGGCGGGTGTAGCGCGCATAAACGCTTAACGTTTCGGGATGACAGAAACGCTGAATATCATTAAAGATGCGCTCCACGCACTGCTCGTGGAATTCGTTGTGATGGCGGAACGACACCAGGTAGCGCAGCAGTTTTTCCCGGTCAATCTTCGGACCGCGATACTGGATCTGCACGGAGCCCCAGTCCGGCTGATGGGTGATCAGGCAGTTGGATTTCAGTAAATGACTTACCAGCGTCTCTTCAACGGTCTTTCCGCTTGCCGCATTTTCGAGGTAATCGGTACTGAATTCGTAATTATCCACTGCGATATCCTGATCATCGATGCAGGTGCCGTTGAAGTGGGCAACAGGCTGCCCTTCCAGCTCATTCAGACGATAGAGTGACACGCTCACCTTGCCCTGTGCGCAGGCGCTTAAATCCCGCTCCAGGGTATGCTGAACTTCTTCCTGACTGTCGAATTTGGTCTGGTTAAAGCTGTTGAGATAGAGCTTAAAGCTTTTGGATTCCACCAGGTTCTGGCTGGCATAATCCAGTTCAACATGGCCCACTGCGACCTGCGGCAGACCGCGGGCGTTGAGCCAGGAAAGCTCGTAGAGCGTCCAGATATCACCGCCAACAAACGGCAGCGCGTCAGCGCGCAGGCCCAGAGGATCGCGATTCAGACTGCGCGGTACGCCCTGCAGCAGGCTTGCATCGTAGGTGTCGCGGTAATCGGTCGATTTACCCAGCGTTAAGCCCGTTAACGCCTGATGATTTTCGTAAGACATGTTTCATAGCCACTTTACAGGTACACTTATGGGCTGAGTTTATCCTGTCTTACAAGAAGAGAGAAATCGGTGGACATCGAAACTGCAAATGCCCTCACTGCCTTCACGACCCGCTATTGCGATGCATGGCATGAAACGCACGGCACATGGCCGCAAAGCACTGACTTATATGGTGTACCTTCGCCATGTATTATCTCTTCTCCGGATGATTACGTTATCTGGCAACCGCAACCCCCGACGGGTGAGCAAAATGTAAATGCGGTTGAACGGGCAATGGACATTGTGGTACAACCAGCGGTTCACGCGTTTTATACCACGCAATTTGCAGGGGATATGCCTGCGCGATTTGCTGGTATCACGCTGACGCTGTTGCAGACCTGGAGTGAAGACGATCTGCAGCGTGTTCAGGAAAACCTGATTGGTCATCTGGTCACGCAAAAACGCCTTAAGCTTTCTCCGACGCTCTTTATTGCCACGCTGGACAGTGAACTGGACGTTATCTCAGTCTGCAACCTGTCTGGTGAAGTGGTTAAAGAGACCATCGGTACCCGCAATCGCGAGACTCTCGCCCCCTCACTTGCGGAATTCCTCACCCGACTTGAGCCACTTCTGTAATCCACGATGCTATCGCGCGTGTGAGAGATCTCTTACAGAGTTGTGAGAGATCGCTGGATCATTCAGTATTGCCTTATTTAATTAAGATTAACATTACTCTATTTTTCAATATGTTAATGAGCTATCGCCGCGTCCAGGGGGGCACGGCACGGCTTACAGCGCTGCCAGCATGGGTTGTAAGACGAAGCAGAATAGCGGATTCTAGTTGTGTCGACAGGATGCCGACACGAGAAACGAACATCAGGATGATGGCGTTTCTCACCAGGAACACGTCAGGATGACGCTGCAGGAAGGCTTCAGGATGAAGCAAAAGGATCGCGCAGGATGCGTAAGGGACACCTCCAGGAAGGGAGAATGAGAGCCGGTCAGGATGGTCGGTGGGTCAGGATGGCCAGGACGTTTCAGGATGAAACAAACACATCAGGACGATGTGAGCAGGATGCACAAGGTGAAGGATGACCAGGCCTTCGGGCTTCAGGAAAAGTTGTCACGGATGAGCAGGGAGCACGAATTGTAGCTGGATTGCTGCGGAACGAACCGGGAGCACTGTTTTTACAGTGCTCCCTTTTTTTATTTCTGTCTCCTGCAATGCTATGCTGCGCGCCGTTCACTTTTTCAGTTGAGGTTACTATGACGCAACACGATAGCGTTCGTGCCCGGTTGCACGCCATCGAGGCATTATTGCGCCAACATCAGCTGTGGCAGGAGACCGCGCCGCAGCCAGAAGCCTTCGCAAGCACTCAGCCGTTCTGTCTGGATACGCTGGCACCGTTCGAATGGCTCCAGTGGGTATTAATTCCGCGCATGCACGCGCTGCTCGACGGCGGCCACCCGCTGCCGCAGGCGTTCGCTGTTGCGCCTTATTATGAAATGGCGCTGGACGCGACCCACCCTACGCGCGATGTCATGCTGATTGAGCTGGAAAAGCTGGATGCTGTGTTTGCCGGTGAAGATGCATGACGCTTGAGATCCTCTATCAGGATGAGTGGCTGGTCGCGGTAAACAAACCGTCTGGCTGGCTGGTGCACCGAAGCTGGCTGGACCGCGATGAAAAAGTGGTGGTGATGCAAACCGTGCGCGACCAGATTGGTCAGCACGTCTTTACGGCTCATCGTCTCGACAGGCCAACCTCCGGTGTGTTGCTGATGGGGCTTTCCAGCGAAGCGGGCCGCCTGCTGTCGCAGCAGTTTGAACAGCACCAGATCCAGAAACGCTACCACGCGATCGTTCGTGGCTGGCTGACGGAGAGCGCCACGCTCGATTATCCGCTGGTGGAAGAGCTGGACAAGATTGCCGATAAATTTGCCCGCGATGACAAAGGCCCGCAGCCTGCCGTGACGGATTACCGCGGCATGGCGACCACGGAAATGCCGGTGGCAACCAGCAAGTTTCCGACCACCCGCTACAGTCTGGTTGAGCTGTTGCCCAAAACCGGGCGCAAACACCAGCTCCGCCGTCACCTGAAACACCTGCGTCATCCGATTATTGGTGACAGCAAGCACGGCGATTTGCGCCAGAACCGCAGTGCTGCCGAACATTTTGGCTGCGACCGCCTGATGCTGCATGCCAGTGAACTGAGCCTGACGCACCCGTTTACCGGCGAACCGCTGACTCTCCATGCGGGGCTGGACAACGTCTGGATGCAGGCGCTGTCACAGTTTGGCTGGCTGGGGCAACTCCCCGAAAATGAAAGGGTTGAGTTTGTATCGGGCAACGTTCAGGATGAACAGCAAGCGCAATAATCAAGGAAATACATCATGGCTGAAGTGGGCATTTTTGTCGGCACAATGTACGGCAACTCGCTGCTGGTAGCAGAAGAGGCTGAGGCGATACTCGCAGGTCAGGGCCATAAAGCCACGGTCTATGAAGACCCGGAACTGGCAGACTGGGAAAAGTACAAAGATAAATACATTCTGGTGGTTACCTCCACTACCGGGCAGGGCGATCTGCCGGACAGCATCGTGCCGCTTTTCCAGGCAATCAAGGATCAGCTTGGCTATCAGCCAGATGTTCACTACGGCATCATTGCTCTGGGCGACAGTTCTTACGCCAATTTCTGTGGTGGCGGTAAGCAGTTCGATGCGCTTTTGCAGGAACAGAGCGCGCAACGCGTCGGTGAAATGCTGCTGATTGATGCCGGTGAACACCCTGAGCCAGAGAGTGAATCGAACCCGTGGGTTGAACACTGGGCCACGCTGCTTAAATAACCCTCTGGCCGGGCAGCCCTTCGCATACCCGGGCCCCCGCGCCCACGTGGCGCGAGCGCAAACACAAAACGGTAACGTCGGTTACCGTTTTGCTTTTCTCCCGCCTTCCGGCGAATTCCGTGAACTACCTTCCACTGCTTTGGGCTTATGCCCCAAACAACTTCTCATTGACCCCTCAATGTTGTGTTCATGCACGGTGAGGGACAGAGGCACTTCTCCCTATACTTTTCCGGTCAGTCATCAAAAAGGCAGTGCGCACTATAAAACGGCATCAAGCCGTACCAAAACTGCCAAATACTAACCCTCATTCTGGTTACCCTACCGGTGCTGTACAGAATGAACTGGCGAGAGCCTGGATTCAGGAGTGCAACAATGAGTACATTAAGCCACGCGGCGAGCAGCGCTGAGAAGCGCACAAATGCGCGCTACTGGATAGTGGTGATGCTGTTTATCGTCACATCCTTTAACTATGGTGACCGTGCCACGCTGTCGATTGCCGGTTCTGAAATGGCAAAAGACATCGGTCTTGATCCGGTTGGCATGGGCTACGTTTTCTCCGCATTTTCATGGGCCTACGTTATCGGCCAAATTCCTGGCGGCTGGCTGCTTGATCGTTTTGGCTCCAAACGCGTCTATTTCTGGTCCATCTTCATCTGGTCGGCATTTACCCTGTTGCAGGGCTTCGTCGATGTGTTCAACGGATTTGGCATCATCGTTGCGCTCTTCACCCTGCGCTTCCTGGTGGGCTTAGCCGAAGCACCTTCCTTCCCCGGTAACAGCCGTATTGTGGCGGCGTGGTTCCCGGCGCAGGAGAGGGGAACGGCGGTGGCAATTTTTAACTCTGCGCAATACTTTGCGACGGTGATCTTTGCCCCCATTATGGGCTGGCTGACGCATGAAGTGGGCTGGTCACATGTCTTCTTCTTTATGGGTGGGCTTGGGATCATCATTAGCTTCGTCTGGCTGAAAGTGATCCACGAACCTAACCAGCATCCCGGCGTGAATAAAAAAGAGCTGGAGTACATTGCTGAAGGCGGGGCGCTGATCAACATGGATCAGAAATCGGCAAAAGCAAAAGTGCCGTTCAGCCAGAAATGGGCGCAGATCAAACAGCTCGTCGGCTCGCGCATGATGATCGGCATCTATCTGGGCCAGTATTGCATTAACGCCTTAACTTACTTCTTCATCACCTGGTTCCCGGTTTACCTGGTGCAGGCGCGCGGGATGTCGATCCTGAAAGCGGGCTTTGTGGCGTCAGTCCCGGCTATCTGCGGTTTTGTAGGGGGTGTGCTGGGGGGCGTGATTTCCGACTGGCTGATGCGTCGTACAGGCTCTTTGAATATCGCGCGTAAAACGCCGATTGTGCTCGGCATGCTGCTCTCCATGACCATGGTGTTCTGTAACTACGTCAGCGCTGAGTGGATGATTATTGGCTTTATGGCGATGGCCTTCTTCGGTAAAGGGATCGGTGCCCTCGGCTGGGCGGTCATGGCGGATACCGCACCGAAAGAGATCAGCGGCCTGAGCGGTGGACTGTTCAATATGTTTGGCAACATCTCCGGGATTGTGACCCCCATTGCCATCGGCTACATCGTGGGAACCACCGGCTCCTTCAACGGCGCGCTGATTTACGTTGGCGTACACGCGCTGGTGGCGGTCCTGAGCTACCTGGTTCTGGTGGGTGATATCAAGCGCGTGGAACTTAAACCTGTAGTGGAGCGCGGCTGATGACGACTCAATCAAGCCCGGTGATTACCGACATGAAGGTCATACCGGTGGCCGGACAGGACAGTATGCTGCTCAACATCGGTGGCGCACATAACGCCTGGTTTACCCGTAATATCGTGGTGCTGACGGACTCCGCGGGCCACACCGGCGTTGGGGAAGCGCCGGGTGGCGAGGTTATCCACCAGACGCTGGTAGACGCCATTCCGCTGGTCGTCGGGAAGGAGGTCGCTCGCCTCAATAACGTGGTGCAGCGGGTGCATAAGGGCAATCAGTCGGCAGACTTTGACACGTTCGGTAAAGGCGCCTGGACGTTCGAACTGCGCGTCAACGCTGTCGCCGCGCTAGAGGCTGCTCTGCTTGATTTACTGGGTAAGGCGCTGAAGGTCCCGGTCTGCGAACTGCTGGGGCCAGGAAAACAGCGCGACGCGGTGACGGTGCTCGGTTATCTGTTTTACGTTGGCGATCGCAACAAAACCGACCTGCCTTATCTGGCGCATTCCCCTGGCGACCACGAGTGGTATCACCTGCGTCACCAGGAGGCGCTTTCCGGTGAGGCGGTGGTTCGGCTGGCGGAAGCCGCGCAGGATCGCTACGGATTTAAAGATTTCAAGCTGAAAGGCGGCGTATTGCCCGGCGAGCAGGAGATTGAAACTGCCCGCGTGCTCAAAAAACGCTTCCCGGATGCGCGCATCACGGTGGATCCGAACGGTGCATGGCTACTGGATGAGGCCATTGCCTTATGCAAAGGGCTGGACGACGTGTTGACCTACGCGGAGGACCCATGCGGGGCCGAGCAGGGCTTCTCCGGTCGTGAAGTGATGGCGGAATTCCGGCGTGCCACCGGTCTGCCGGTGGCCACCAATATGATCGCCACCAACTGGCGTGAAATGGGCCACGCGGTGATGCTGAACGCGGTCGATATTCCGCTGGCGGACCCGCATTTCTGGACACTCTCAGGTGCCGTTCGCGTCGCACAGCTCTGCGACGACTGGGGACTGACCTGGGGTTGTCACTCCAACAACCATTTCGACATTTCGCTGGCGATGTTTACGCACGTTGGCGCGGCGGCTCCGGGCAACCCGACCGCCATTGATACCCACTGGATTTGGCAGGAGGGAGAAGCCCGCCTGACGAAAGAACCGCTGGTAATCAAAAATGGCAAGATTGCCGTACCAGATGCACCGGGGCTGGGCGTTGAGCTTGACTGGGATCAGGTTCATCACGCGCATGAGGCGTATAAAAAACTGCCAGGCGGCGCGCGTAACGACGCGGGGCCGATGCAGTACCTGATCCCCGGCTGGACATTTGATCGTAAGCGCCCTGTTTTTGGACGTCACTGATAAAAGGATTGAACGATGAGTACTTTTACTACCCCTGTAGTCACTGCCATGCAGATCATTCCGGTCGCCGGCCATGACAGCATGTTGATGAACCTGAGCGGAGCGCATGCGCCGTTTTTCACCCGCAATATTGTCATTATCAAAGATAACTCCGGGCATACCGGCGTGGGCGAAATCCCCGGTGGTGAGAAGATCCGCAAAACGCTGGAAGAGGCCGCTCCGCTGGTGGTGGGAAAAACGCTGGGCGAATATAAAAATATCCTCAATACCGTGCGAAGCACCTTCGCTGACCGTGATGCCGGCGGTCGTGGTCTGCAAACCTTCGACCTGCGAACCACCATTCACGTGGTCACCGGTATCGAAGCCGCGATGCTGGATCTGCTGGGCCAACACCTGGGCGTTAACGTTGCGTCGCTGCTGGGCGAAGGTCAGCAGCGCAGTGAAGTGGAAATGCTGGGCTATCTGTTCTTCGTTGGCGACCGCACGCTGACGCCGCTGCCGTACCAGAACCAGGCGGATGAAAAATGTGACTGGTACCGACTCCGCCACGAAGACGCGATGACACCGGATGCGGTGGTGCGCCTGGCGGAAGCCGCGTACGAAAAATATGGCTTCAACGATTTCAAACTGAAGGGCGGCGTGCTTGTGGGTGAACAGGAGGCGGAAGCCATTACCGCACTGGCAAAACGTTTCCCGCAGGCACGCGTCACGCTCGACCCGAACGGTGCCTGGTCTCTGGATGAAGCTATCCGCATTGGTAAACAACTGAAAGGCGTGCTGGCGTACGCGGAAGATCCGTGCGGGGCTGAGCAGGGCTTCTCGGGCCGTGAAGTGATGGCGGAATTCCGTCGCGCCACCGGTTTACCCACCGCGACCAATATGATTGCCACCGACTGGCGTCAGATGGGGCACACCCTGTCGTTACAGTCTGTCGATATTCCGCTGGCAGACCCCCACTTCTGGACGATGCAGGGGTCGGTGCGTGTGGCACAGATGTGTCATGAATTTGGCCTGACCTGGGGCTCGCACTCCAATAACCACTTTGATGTCTCGCTGGCGATGTTCACCCACGTGGCCGCTGCTGCACCGGGCACGATCACTGCTATCGATACCCACTGGATCTGGCAGGAAGGTAATCAGCGTCTGACCAGAGAGCCGTTTGAGATCAAAGGAGGCATGGTGCAGGTGCCAACCACGCCGGGTCTGGGCATTGAGCTGGATATGGATCAGGTGATGAAAGCCCACGAGCTGTATCAAAAACATGGCCTGGGGGCCCGCGACGATGCGATGGCCATGCAATATTTGATACCTGACTGGAAATTCGACAATAAACGTCCGTGCATGGTACGATAAACGCATTGGGACCGCTCCCATGAGCGGTCGTTTACGTGGTGTATGCTTAACGTAATGACTATGCGTAAGGATGGCTTATGAAGATTGTTATCGCACCGGATTCGTATAAGGAAAGCCTGAGCGCCCTTGAGGTAGCCACCGCGATTGAGCAGGGTTTTCGCGAGATTTTCCCCGCGGCTGACTTTGTGAAATTGCCGGTCGCCGATGGTGGAGAAGGTACCGTAGAAGCTATGGTGGCGGCGACGCAGGGGCACATTGTCCATGCCTCTGTCTCAGGCCCGCTGGGTGAGCCTGTGGACGGGTTCTATGGCATCTCCGGTGACGAACAGAGCGCGTTTATTGAAATGGCGGCGGCAAGCGGTCTGGAGCTGGTCGCGCCTTCGCAACGCAATCCCCTTCTTACCACCTCCTGGGGGACCGGCGAGCTTATCCGGCACGCGCTGGATGCGGGCGTTAAGCATATTATTATTGGTATTGGCGGCAGTGCCACCAATGACGGCGGTGCCGGCATGGTGCAGGCGCTGGGGGTAAAGCTGCTGGATACCAACGAGCAGCCCCTTGGACAGGGGGGCGGCGAGCTGGCAAAACTGGCCCGTATCGACCTGAGCGGGCTGGATAAACGTCTGGCGGAGTGCCGGATTGAAGTCGCCTGTGACGTCACTAATCCGCTCACCGGAGACGAAGGGGCATCCGCGGTCTTTGGCCCGCAAAAAGGCGCCACGCCGGAGATGATTGTGACCCTGGATAACGCCCTGGCGCATTACGCGCAGGTCATTGCCCGGGATCTGGATATCGACGTCATCAACCTTGCCGGCGGCGGTGCGGCGGGTGGGATGGGGGCGGCTCTCTACGCTTTCTGCGGTGCGCAGCTTCGTCAGGGGATTGAGATTGTCACCGATGCGCTGCATCTGGCAGAACAGGTGGCTAACGCCGATCTGGTGATTACGGGAGAAGGGCGCATCGACAGTCAGACGATCCACGGCAAAGTGCCGGTGGGCGTCGCGAAGGTGGCTAAACGCTTTAATAAACCGGTCATCGGTATTGCGGGTAGCCTGACGGCGGATGTCGGGGTGGTACATAATCACGGCATCGACGCGGTATTCAGCGTGATTTATACCATCTGTTCGCTGGAGGACGCGCTGGAAAATGCCAGCGACAATGTGCGGATGGCCGCTCGCAATATCGCTGCAGTACTGAAAGTGGGGCAGGCGTTCAGGCTCTGAACGGCGGGCAATCCTGTTTGCCCTCTCCCGGCGGGAGAGGGCAACGCTAGTTACCTAACACCTTCATGGCTTCCCGCGTCACATTATCCATCTCGTCCAGCAGCTCCAGAAATTCCGGTTCAAGATCTGTTTCCGGCGTGCCCGCGCGAAGCTGTTGCTCCAGCAGCTGGCAGAGATTCTTCAGCCGCGGCACACCGCTGTAGCCGCAGCTACCGTGCAGCTTATGAATGGCTTCCAGCAGATCTTCCGGGTTTTCACCCACCAGCTGCTCTTCGACCTTATTACGAATTTCCGGCAGAAACGCGACCAGCATTTGCAGCATGTCGCGGGCCAAATCAGGCTTACCCGCCGCCTGGCGCAGTGCAAGCTGCCAGTCAAAGGTGGCGTTTTGATTGACGCTGATTTCCACCGGTTCGGACGATACCGTGTACGTTCCGCCGATATGCCCCGGCTTATAGCGTAACAGCAGGCTATGCAGCTTCTCTTCGTCGATAGGTTTGGCCAGATAATCATTCATTCCGGCGCTCAGCAGCTTCTCTTTCTGACCGGCCATCGCGTGGGCGGTGACCGCAATCACTGGCGTTTGCTGCTGATGCGGGAGCTGACGGATCAGCTCGCAGGCACGAATGCCATCCATGCCGGGCATCTGAATATCCATCAGAATTAAATCGAACTGCATCTGTTTCGCATGCTCAACCGCCTGCGCACCGCTGGTACACAGCTCTACGTGCTGAACCTGATCTTCAAGCAACACGCCAATCAGCTTCAGGTTGGCCGGATTATCATCCACCGCCATTACGCTCATCGGCAATTTTTGTTCATCGTCAATCAGCGGCAGGGCGTGCTGGCTCAGACGACAGTATTCCGTCAGTGCTGGCAGCAGGCGGGTCGCGGTAAGTGGCTTAAGCAGGCAGGCGGCGGCCCCGTCATTTTTTAACTCTTCTGCATTGATCTGGGCATGACACGGCAGTGCCAGCAGCAGGTAGTCGGTCATCGATGCGGCTTTCGCCAGCCGTTCCTGTTGCATGGTGAGCTCGCCGGTAAAGGTGACCGGGACCCCCAACAGCAGGATGTCGTAATGCTCCACGGCAAGCGCTGAGAAGGTAGGACTGTAGATCACCTCCAGCGGCGTGGTGCTTAAGATATCAAGCGTACACTGCGCCGCTGCGGCGTTCGGCTCAACGTAGGCAAGACGCATTCCTTTCAGGCAATTGGTTACCGGACCGTCGGTCAGCACGTTCGGGTTAAGGTCCAGATTGATATGGAACCAGAACGTGGAGCCCCGGTTTGGCTGGCTGTGGAAAGAGATATCTCCCCCCATCTCCTTAACCAGTTTCTGTGTGATAACCAGACCCAGCCCCGTGCCGCCATGACGTCTGGAAATACTTGCATCGGCCTGACGAAACGCCTGGAACAGACGGGACTGATCCCGCTCCGGAATACCGATGCCGGTATCGCGGATCTGAACTTCAATCTGAACCTTGTTATTACTGATGGAGCGCTTTTCCACCAGAATATCAATGTTGCCGCTTTCGGTGAATTTGATGGCATTACCGACAAGGTTTGTAATCACCTGCTGCAGGCGCAGCGGGTCGCCAATGACGTTATCCGGCACGTCATTTTTAATGTTGAGCGTCAGCTCCAGGCCTTTATCGTGCGACGAGTGTGCGAGCAGCGTCACTACTTCATCGAGCGTGCTACGCAGCGGGAACGGGATGCTCTCCAGGATCAGCTTGCCGGCTTCCAGCTTGGAGAAGTCCAGCACGTCGTTAATGATCGCCAGCAGGTTGTTGGCCGAGCGCTCAATGGTGTGCAGATGATCGCGCTGGGTTGGGTTCAGCTCGCTTTTTAGCGTCAGACGGGTAAAGCCAATCACGCCATTGAGCGGCGTACGCAGCTCGTGGGACATATTCGCGAGGAACTCGGATTTGATACGTGCGGCTTCCTGCGCGCGTTTTTTCGCCAGATCCAGCTCAACGTTCTGAATCTCCATCTGCTCCAGGGTTTCGCGCAGGTCAGAGGTCGCCTGGTCGACGTTGTGCTGCATCTCTTCGTGATACGCCGCCAGCGACATCGCCATCGAGTTAATGCCGTTTTTGAGCATATCGAGCTCGCCCAGCATAAACCCTTCCACCCGGCTGTCGAGCTGGCCCCGGCGAATGCGGTCGACGGTGTTAACCATGTTGCGAATGGGCCCCGTCACGTCACGCATCAGGCGCCAGCCGAAGATAAGTGCTATCCCGATACAGAACAGCATCATAACGCCGGAGATGAAAATTTCTTTGTACTGCTGCAGACGCACCGACTTGAGATCCAGCTCCAGCGCCACATATCCGAGCATATTGTCGCTGGATTTGGCGTCAGACTGGGCGGATTCATCGGGTGAATAGCTTTCCGAAATAATCGGGGTGCGCAGGATCATGATATCGCCGCGGCGCAGCACGGTGAGGTGGCGCGGGAAGGGCGTACCGTCAGGAATTTTCAGGGCCGCTGGATCCAGATGAAAATTTGAGGTGACAAAGAGGCGGTTATGCTCGTCGTAAACGGAGATGGCACGCACGATATCCGAATGACGGCGGTGCAGCACGCTGATTAACTGACCTATCGATTCGCGGTTTTGCAGGTTCATCCCATACTCACTGGAGACGGCCAGCGGTTCGATAATGCTGGCACCGGCATCTTCCAGTTGCCGCTGCAAATCGTTATAGCGGTGCACCACAAAAAAGATACTCAGCAGCAAACCGATGAGAACGGTGGGGGCGAGGATCAAAATCATCATGCGCGCGCGCAGGCTGTAGTTGGTCATGGCGTTCCGTTATGGGACAATTAGGATAATTATGTTTATGTGAGAAAAATCTCGGCGATGGCGCAATTCTACTCTGCAAAGCGACGCGTGACGACGCGTCAGATCATAACTGTTGAAGCCACTGACCTCGATCCCTTTGGCCAGGGGGTTGCGCGTCATAATGGTAAGACACTGTTTATAACAGGTTTACTGCCAACAGAACGAGCAGAAATTACGCTGACGGAAGATAAACGCCAGTTTGCACGCGGGCAGGTTAAGCAGCGTCATAACGATAGCCCGGACCGCGTGAAGCCTCGCTGCCCGCATTTTGGCGTCTGCGGTGGCTGCCAGCAACAGCATGTCAGCACAGAATTACAGCAAAAAAGTAAAAGCAGCGCCCTGGCCCGCCTGCTTAAGCACGACGTCAACGAGATCATCGCCGACCAGCCCTGGGGCTATCGTCGTCGCGCGCGATTGAGCCTGAACTATCAGCCAAAAACTAAGCGGCTGGAGATGGGGTTTCGCAAAGCCAGCTCCAGCGATATCGTCAATATCAGGCAGTGCCCCATTTTGGTGCCCCGTCTTGAGGCATTGCTTCCTGACGTGCATGCCTGCCTCTGCGGACTGGACGGCGTTCGCCACCTCGGGCACGTCGAACTGGTCATGGCCAACAATGGCCCGCTGATGGTGCTGCGCCACACCGCGCCGCTGTCGACAAAAGATCGGGAAAAACTGGAACGCTTTTCGCATTCCCACGAGCTGGCGCTTTTCCTTGCCCCCCAAAGCGAGATACTTGAGCAACTGACAGGTGAAGCGCCCTGGTATGCGTCAAACGGGCTACGCTTAACGTTCAGTCCGCGCGATTTCATTCAGGTAAATGATGGCGTCAATCAGCAAATGATTGAAAAAGCGCTGATGTGGCTCGATGTGCAGAAGAGCGATCGGGTACTTGACCTGTTCTGCGGAATGGGCAATTTCACGCTGCCTTTGGCCCGGCAGGCGGCAAGCGTTGTGGGTGTCGAAGGCGTTGAGGCGCTGGTGGCTAAAGGGCAGGAGAACGCACGACAGAACGGCTTGCAAAATGTGACATTCTTTCACCAAAATCTTGAGGAAGATGTGACGCAGCAGCCGTGGGCGATGCAGGGGTTTGACAAAATTCTTCTCGACCCGGCGCGCGCAGGTGCACCGGGTGTAATGCAACATATAATTAAACTCGCGCCCAGGCGCGTGGTCTATGTTTCCTGTAACCCGGCAACGCTTGCCCGAGACAGTGAGGCATTAATCCGTGCGGGTTACCAGATTCAGCGTCTGGCAATGCTGGACATGTTCCCGCACACTGGGCATCTGGAATCGATGGTGTTGTTTGAGCACATCTAATTAGTTTGGCTTGTCGACTTCGACAGGCCCTGGTCCCTAAAGGAGAGGACAATGGTTGCGGTAAGAAGTGCACATCTTAATAAAGCTGGGGAGTTTGACCCACAAAAATGGATAGCAAGTCTGGGGATTTCCAGCCAGCAGTCGTGTGAACGCTTAACCGAAACCTGGGCCTACTGTCAGCGCACCACTCTGGGGCATCCTGACGCCGAACTGTTATTGTGGCGCGGCGTGGAGATGGTTGAAATCTTATCCATGCTGAACATGGATATCGAAACGCTGCAGGCCGCGCTTTTGTTCCCTCTTGCCGATGCGGATGTCGTCACTGAAGACGTGCTGCGCGACAGCGTCGGGCAATCCGTCGTGGCGTTGATCCACGGCGTACGGGATATGGCGGCAATCCGCCAGCTCAAAGCCGCACATACCGATTCCGTTTCCTCTGAGCAAGTTGATAACGTTCGCCGGATGCTGCTGGCCATGGTGGACGATTTCCGCTGCGTGGTCATCAAGCTCGCTGAACGCGTTGCCCACCTGCGCGAAGTAAAAGATGCGCCCGAAGACGAGCGCGTACTGGCCGCGAAAGAGTGTACGAACATCTATGCACCGCTGGCGAACCGCTTAGGGATTGGTCAACTGAAATGGGAGCTGGAGGATTACTGCTTCCGTTACCTGCACCCGGCAGAATATAAGCGGATTGCAAAACTCCTGCACGAGCGCCGCATTGACCGCGAGCACTATATTGAGGAGTTCGTCAGCGGATTGCGCCAGTCGATGAAAGAAGAGAATGTGCGGGCCGAAGTCTATGGTCGACCCAAGCACATCTATAGCATCTGGCGCAAAATGCAGAAGAAACATCTCGCCTTTGATGAGCTGTTTGACGTGCGCGCTGTGCGCATCGTTGCGGAGCGTCTGCAGGATTGCTACGCCGCGTTAGGGATAGTACATACTCACTTCCGCCATCTACCGGATGAGTTTGATGACTATGTCGCGAACCCGAAACCTAACGGCTATCAGTCTATTCATACCGTGGTGCTGGGGCCTGGCGGCAAAACGGTCGAGATTCAAATTCGTACCAAACAGATGCACGAGGACGCTGAGCTTGGCGTCGCGGCGCACTGGAAATACAAAGAAGGGACGTCAGGTGGTGTGCGCTCTGGTCATGAAGACCGCATTGCCTGGCTGCGTAAGCTGATTGCGTGGCAGGAAGAGATGGCGGATTCCGGCGAAATGCTGGATGAAGTGCGAAGCCAGGTCTTTGACGACCGGGTCTACGTCTTTACGCCGAAAGGTGACGTGGTCGACCTGCCAGCAGGCTCCACGCCGCTGGACTTTGCCTATCACATCCACAGTGATGTGGGGCACCGCTGTATCGGGGCGAAAATCGGCGGGCGTATCGTACCGTTTACCTATCAGCTGCAGATGGGCGACCAGATTGAAATCATCACGCAGAAGCAGCCTAACCCGAGCCGTGACTGGCTTAACCCGAACCTGGGTTATGTCACCACCAGCCGCGGGCGCTCAAAAATTCACGCCTGGTTCCGTAAGCAGGATCGTGACAAGAACATTCTTGCCGGTCGCCAGATCCTCGACGACGAGCTGGAACATATCGGCATAAGCCTGAAAGAGGCCGAGAAATTCCTGCTGCCGCGCTACAACTTCAACGAGCTGGATGAACTGCTGGCGGCGATTGGCGGCGGTGATATCCGTCTTAATCAGATGGTGAACTTCCTGCAGGCGCAGTTCAACAAGCCAAGCGCGGCGGAGCAGGATGCGGCGGCGCTGAAGCAGCTGCAGCAGAAAACCTATGCGCCACAACAGCGCAGCAAAGACAATGGCCGCGTTGTGGTGGAAGGGGTGGGTAATCTGATGCACCACATTGCCCGCTGCTGCCAGCCAATCCCGGGTGATGATATCGTTGGCTTTATCACTCAGGGACGCGGGATTTCCATTCACCGTTCAGACTGCGACCAGCTTGCCGAGCTGCAGTCGCATGCACCGGAACGTATTGTGGAAGCGGTCTGGGGCGAGAGCTACTCGGCGGGGTACTCGCTGGTGGTTCGCGTCACCGCAAACGACCGCAGCGGCCTGCTGCGTGATATTACAACCATTCTCGCGAACGAGAAGGTTAACGTGCTGGGCGTGGCCAGCCGCAGCGATACGCGCGAGCAGCTTGCCACCATCGATATGACCATCGAAATCTACAACCTGCAGGTGCTGGGCCGCGTGCTTGGCAAACTGAACCAGGTCCCGGATGTGATTGACGCACGTCGTCTGCACGGCGGGTAAGCCCACCTTTCTGTAAGCCGGGTAAGGCGTAGCCTTTACCCGGCATTTATTTTTAATCAGGACAGAATTATGACCCAAATTGACCGCCTGCTTGGCATCATGAAACGCCTGCGCGATCCGGAAAACGGCTGCCCGTGGGACAAAGAGCAGACTTTCGCCACCATCGCCCCGTACACCCTCGAAGAGACCTATGAAGTGCTGGACGCCATTTCACGCGAGGATTTTGACGACCTGCGTGGCGAACTGGGTGACCTGCTGTTCCAGGTGGTGTTCTATGCGCAAATGGCGCAGGAAGAGGGGCGTTTTAACTTCGACGACATCTGCGCTGCCATCAGCGACAAACTGGAACGCCGTCATCCGCATATCTTTAGCGATGCCACCGCAGGCGATAGCGCGGAAGTGCTGGCGCGCTGGGAACAGATTAAAAGCGCCGAGCGCGCGGAGAAATCCCAGCACTCGGCACTGGATGACATTCCCCTGAACCTGCCTGCGCTGATGCGGGCGCATAAAATTCAGAAACGCTGCTCCGCGGTTGGCTTTGACTGGACGTCTCTCGGTCCGGTGCTGGAAAAAGTGCATGAAGAGATCGACGAAGTGATGCACGAAGCGCAACAGGCCGTGGTAGATGAAGCAAAGCTTGAAGAAGAGATGGGTGATTTGCTGTTCGCGACCGTCAACCTTTCTCGCCATCTGGGTGTAAAAGCGGAAACCGCCCTGCAAAAAGCCAACATTAAGTTCGAACGACGTTTTCGCGAAGTTGAGCGGATTGTGGCCTCGCGCGGCCTGGAAATGAGCGGAATTGACCTCGATGCGATGGAAGAAGTCTGGCAAGAAGTAAAACGCCAGGAAACTGATCTCTAACGAAATTTTGCGATCAAGCGCAATTTGTGTGATTTTTTAAATGACAAGCGCTTGATTTGCGTCAAAAACATTTACCCAAAAGGGGCTATTTTCTCACTCCTTATGTTTGTCATTGGCTGGACAGGAGACGGAGAATGAAAGTTTGTGGCGCTCGCCGTGTTCGGGTATACTACTTTCCCGTCCTGGTTATTCCATCGTTTCACCCTAACTTCTCAGGTTCAGCATGACAACGAACTATATTTTTGTGACCGGCGGGGTCGTATCCTCTCTGGGTAAAGGCATTGCCGCAGCCTCCCTCGCAGCCATTCTTGAAGCCCGTGGCCTCAATGTGACCATGATGAAACTGGATCCGTACATCAACGTCGATCCGGGTACCATGAGTCCAATCCAACACGGGGAAGTGTTCGTTACTGAAGACGGCGCTGAAACCGATCTGGATCTTGGCCACTACGAGCGTTTCATCCGCACTAAAATGACCCGTCGTAACAACTTCACGACAGGCCGTATCTACTCCGACGTTCTGCGTAAAGAGCGCCGTGGTGATTATCTTGGTGCTACCGTTCAGGTTATCCCACACATCACTAACGCTATCAAAGAACGCATTATTGCGGGCGGCGAAGGCCACGACGTGGTGCTGGTTGAAATCGGCGGTACTGTGGGTGATATCGAATCCCTGCCATTCCTGGAAGCGATTCGTCAGCTGGCGGTTGATATTGGCCGTGAAAACGCGCTGTTCATGCACCTGACGCTGGTGCCTTACATGGCAGCCGCAGGTGAAGTGAAAACCAAACCTACTCAGCACTCCGTTAAAGAGTTGCTCTCCATCGGTATTCAGCCAGACATCCTGGTTTGCCGTTCCGATCGCGCGGTTCCGGCGAACGAACGCGCGAAAATTGCATTGTTCTGTAACGTGCCGGAAAAAGCCGTTATTTCAATGAAAGATGTCGATTCCATTTATAAAATCCCGGGCCTGTTGAAATCACAGGGCCTGGACGATTATATTTGTAAACGATTCAGCTTGAACTGTCCGGAAGCTAACCTGTCTGAATGGGAACAGGTTATTTATGAAGAAGCGAATCCGGCTGGCGAAGTGACTATCGGCATGGTTGGCAAGTACATTGAACTGCCAGATGCCTATAAGTCAGTTATCGAAGCGCTGAAACACGGTGGTCTGAAGAACCGCGTCTCCGTTAACATCAAGCTGATTGATTCGCAGGATGTTGAAACGCGTGGCGTTGAAATTCTGAAAGATCTGGATGCGATCCTTATCCCTGGCGGCTTCGGCTACCGTGGTGTAGAAGGCAAGATCGCCACCGCACGCTATGCGCGTGAAAACAATATTCCATACCTCGGTATCTGCCTGGGTATGCAGGTTGCGCTGATCGAATTTGCGCGCAACGTAGCGGGAATGGAAAACGCGAACTCTACGGAATTTGTGCCAGACTGTAAGTACCCTGTCGTGGCGCTTATCACTGAATGGCGCGACGAAGAAGGTAACGTCGAAGTCCGTACCGAGAAGAGCGACCTGGGTGGCACGATGCGTCTTGGCGCACAGGCCTGCCAGCTGTCCGACGATAGCGTCGTTCGCAAGCTGTATGGCGAGCCGGTTATCACCGAACGTCATCGTCACCGCTATGAAGTCAACAACATGTTGTTGAAACAAATTGAAGCTGCGGGTCTGCGTGTTGCGGGCCGCTCCGGGGATGATCAGTTAGTCGAGATCATCGAAGTGCCAAACCATCCGTGGTTTGTCGCCTGCCAGTTCCACCCGGAATTTACTTCAACGCCACGTGACGGGCATCCGCTGTTTGCAGGCTTTGTGAAAGCCGCCAGCGATTACCAGAAGCGTCAGGCGAAGTAAAAAAAGTTAGAACGGCAACGCGTACCCCTGGTACGCGTTGTTTGTCTGGAGTTTTAGTTTAACTTGTACTGAGGAAAATCTAATGTCCAAAATCGTTAAAGTCATCGGTCGTGAAATCATCGACTCCCGTGGTAACCCGACCGTTGAAGCCGAAGTTCACCTGGAAGGTGGTTTCGTCGGTATGGCAGCTGCTCCGTCAGGTGCTTCTACTGGTTCCCGCGAAGCGCTGGAACTGCGCGATGGCGACAAATCCCGTTTCATGGGCAAAGGCGTACTGAAAGCTGTTGGCGCCGTAAACGGCCCTATTGCTCAGGCAATCATTGGCAAAGACGCTAAAGACCAGGCTGGCATCGACAAGATCATGATCGATCTGGACGGTACTGAAAACAAATCTAACTTCGGTGCTAACGCAATCCTGGCCGTTTCCCTGGCGAACGCCAAAGCTGCAGCGGCTGCTAAAGGTATGCCACTGTTCGAACACATCGCTGAACTGAACGGCACTCCAGGCAAATACTCCATGCCTGTACCGATGATGAACATCATCAACGGTGGTGAGCACGCAGACAACAACGTTGATATTCAGGAATTTATGATTCAGCCAGTTGGCGCGAAATCCCTGAAAGAAGCAGTACGTATGGGTTCTGAAGTGTTCCACAACCTGGCTAAAGTTCTGAAAGCTAAAGGTATGAACACGGCTGTTGGTGACGAAGGTGGCTATGCGCCAAACCTGGGTTCTAACGCAGAAGCACTGGCTGTTATCGCTGAAGCGGTTAAAGCAGCAGGCTACGAGCTGGGCAAAGACATCACTCTGGCAATGGACTGTGCAGCGTCTGAATTCTACAAAGACGGTAAATACGTTCTGGCTGGCGAAGGCAACAAAGCGTTCACCTCTGAAGAGTTCACTCACTTCCTGGAAGACCTGACCAAACAGTACCCAATCGTTTCTATCGAAGACGGTCTGGACGAGTCTGACTGGGATGGCTTCGCATACCAGACTAAAGTACTGGGCGACAAAATCCAGCTGGTGGGTGACGACCTGTTCGTAACTAACACCAAGATCCTGAAAGAAGGCATCGAGAAAGGCATCGTTAACTCCATCCTGATCAAATTCAACCAGATCGGTTCTCTGACCGAAACGCTGGCTGCGATCAAAATGGCGAAAGACGCTGGCTACACCGCTGTTATCTCTCACCGTTCTGGCGAAACTGAAGACGCTACCATCGCTGACCTGGCTGTTGGTACCGCGGCTGGCCAGATCAAGACCGGTTCTATGAGCCGTTCTGACCGTGTTGCTAAATACAACCAGCTGATTCGTATCGAAGAAGCACTGGGCGAAAAAGCACCATACAACGGTCGTAAAGAGATCAAAGGCCAGGCATAATCGCTAAGCCTTAAAATGAAAATGCCAGTCGCAAGACTGGCATTTTTTTTGGCTATTTAAAATCGACCGCCATTTGTTCCGGAATGGTCAGCCCCTGAGTGGTTTGCACGCAGCGGGCAATATAGTCCGTAAAGCGGGGTGGCTTAGGCATGCCCATGCTAAGCAGCTTATCATTGCTGAAGCGCACGTTGAGTGTGGCAAAAGCACCGTATAAACGCATTGCTTTCAGCATCAGGCGCTCGTTGCACGGCCCAAAAATATCCTTCAGTTCGCGGCGCATTCTGACCAGCGTTTCGTAACTCACCTGAGCGTATCGATCTCCGACAGGGGCTTTCTCCAGCGCCTGCGCCATTGCCTTATCAATATCAGCAAAGCGAACGCTGTTCTCTTCCCCGGCAGAAATATGTACCACCTCCCCTGAACATGCATCACTGGTAAGCAGCATTAACAGCGCGTCGGCACAATAATCCACCGGAACGACATCGATTTTGTCTTCCATCGAACACATGAATTTTTGCAGCATTAACCCCATGCTAAAGACCCAGAAAATACTGCTTGAAGGCGTGCAGCCGTGACGGGTATGGCCGACGACGATAGACGGGCGGGCGATGAGCAGCGGCAGGTCAGGACAGTGCTGGCGCATCAGCTGTTCAATGGTGGATTTCGAATAGGTATATTCCACCAGATGCTCGGCGTTCTCTCTGAATTCTGCACTTTCGGCGACCAGCGAATCCTGCTCCGGCGTGCAGGACATCGCCGTGCCAACGTGCAGGAAGCGCTGTAGGGTCGACACCCGTTCCATGCGGCGCGCCAGCGCCAGGGTTCCCTCGACGTTCACCTTCCAGATAAGCGGATTGTTGCCAAATGACGCGACGGCCGCGCAGTTAACGACATGCGTCACCTGTTCAAGACGCGGATCGTTCAGGAAGGCTTCCGGCTGGCTGAGATCGCCAATGAGGATATTCTCCACGCTCAGCGAGGCCAGTGCATGCTCAGGCACGTTGAACTTACGCATATTCTCCTGCACTCGCGCCAGCCCACCTTGCGGGTCGCTGGCGCGCGCAAGCAGAAGTAAATTTACGGCGCTCTCGCCGGTCAGGATTTTTTCAAGTACTGCACCACCCAGAAATCCGGTCACGCCTGTAATCAGTAAGGTTTTCATTGATACCGTCTCATTATGATTGATGAGGCGGATTGTAGGCGGGCGAAAGTAAACGGCGTTTAAATAAAAAAATGGCCAGCCTTACCGTTTCTTAAGCTTATTTTAAGGTAAGGAATTCAGGGGGTGAGATTGGACATTGCAGGAGGGAAGAAAATTCAATTTATAAAGATATTTATTTTAAATTACTGATTTATATATTATTAATGTGCTTCCTGTGTCGTGGGAATATTAAGTCAAAATGTAATTATAAAAATACTTTGTAACATCATTCATTGATGCGGTAAATAATTTAACGGATGCTTAAGTACACTTAAAATAACGAACTCGCAGGCTATTGATATATAGCCTGCGAAGGTTTTTTACAGCAACAGCGGAAGCGTTGCGCTGGCGGTTTGTTGGCTGACCTCGCCGTAATGACCGTCTATTGCAATAAGGGAGTGGGTAAGCAACTCGACCAGCAACATAACGCCCACTTTGGCATTGAGTGCGCCTGCGCTAAGCGGCCCCTCGGGTTTGGCTGCAACCAGAAGCATATCGCTAAGGGACGCCAGCGGGCTACGCGGCGTATTGCTGAGCGCCAGCACGGGGACGCCACGTTTGCGGGCAAGTTTTACGACGTGAAGTAAATCCCGCGTTGAGCCTGAACTGGAGATGGCTACCACCAGCGACGCTTTAGAGAGGGTGGTCGCATTCATGGCTGCACGGTGCATATCGCTGAAGAGCTGCACAGGTTTGCCCAGGCGCAACAGCTTATAATGCAGATACTCGCCGAGGATCGCACTGGCAGCGACCCCATAAATCTGGACTGACTGCGCCTGATGCAGTGCCTGCGCCGCCTTTTCCAGCAGCGCTCTGTCGAGCAGTCTGGCGGTATCCTGCAGAGCCTGTACAGACTCTTCCACCACACTATCAATTTCATCCCCGGCCTGACGCTCTGGCTGACCCTGCTGAATGTCCAGCGCAAGTGCCATTTTGAATTCCGTGTACCCCTTACAGCCCAGCGTACGGCAAAGACGCGTCACGCTGGCTTCGCTGGTATGACTTTCGCGCGCCAGCTCAGTGATCGTCAGGTAAAGCACCCGGGCAGGATCGTTGAGGACAAACTCTCCCAGTTTTCGTTGCGTTGGGCTGTACCCGGAAGCCTCCTGGCGTAGCTTCAGCAGCAGGTTTTCATGGTCTGACATGCGAGATCCTTAATGCATTCTTCTGTCGACTAGTGTGGCGGAAAGCGGGGGAAAGATGCCAGTCATTTCGAAAAAGTATGATCGTCATCCTGGTTATTGATGATAATTTTCACTATTAATAATTAATGTGGTAAAAATTTTCATCTATACACGAGGGGATGAAAAAATGATGCAAATGTTCAGTGGGGCTTCTTCTGGCGGATGGTTTGAGAAAGCGCAGCGCTTTGGCAAATCATTTATGTTGCCCATCGCCGTCTTGCCCGCGGCGGGTTTGTTGCTGGGGATTGGAGGCGCGTTATCAAATCCCAATACCCTCACGGCCTACCCGTTTTTAGATGTTGCGTGGCTGCAGGCCATCTTTACCATTATGAGCAGTGCCGGTTCGATTGTGTTCGCCAACCTCTCGGTGCTGTTTGCTGTCGGGGTCGCCGTCGGGCTGGCAAAAAATGATAAAGGAACCGCAGGGCTGGCGGCATTGCTCGCTTTTCTGGTGATGAATGCCACCATCAATGCGCTGCTGATCCTGACCGGAAAACTGGCGCTTGAGAACCCGGGTGCCGTAGGGCAGGGAATGACGCTGGGGATCCAGACGCTGGAAACCGGCGTATTTGGTGGCGTCGTCATCGGGCTTGTGACCTGCGCGTTACATCATCGGTTCAATAAGATCGCGCTTCCGCAGTTCCTGGGTTTTTTTGGCGGTTCACGTTTTGTACCGATCGTCAGCTCGCTGGCGGCAATACTTGTCGGGGCATTAATGACCGTCATCTGGCCGCATTTCCAGAAGCTGATCTTCGGTCTGGGCGGGCTTGTGGATGCCACCGGTTATCTGGGGACGATGCTGTACGGTTTCATTTTGCGCATGCTCGGGCCGTTTGGTTTACACCACATCTTCTATCTTCCCTTCTGGACGACAGCGCTTGGCGGCAGCGAGATCGTTAACGGTCAGCTTGTCGAAGGTACACAGCGGATCTTCTTCGCCCAGCTTGCTGACCCGACAACACGCCAGTTTTATGAAGGCACGTCGCGCTTCATGTCCGGACGCTTCATCACGATGATGTTTGGTCTGCTGGGTGCCTGCCTCGCGATGTACCACACGGCAAAGCCGGAGAACAAAAAACGCGTCGCGGGGCTGTTACTTTCGGCGGCATTGACCTCGTTCCTGACGGGGATTACTGAACCTATTGAGTTCTCATTCCTTTTTGTTGCACCGGTGCTGTACGTCATTCACGCCCTGTTTGACGGGCTGGCGTTTATGCTCGCCCATATTTTACACATCACTATCGGGCAAACCTTCTCAGGCGGTTTTATCGACTTCGTGCTGTTCGGCATTCTCCAGGGCGAGGCCAAAACCCACTGGATGTTCGTACCGCTGGTAGGGGTGCCGTGGTTCTTCCTTTATTACTTTACGTTCCGTTATCTGATTAATCGCTTTGATTTTGCCACGCCGGGGCGTGAGAAAGAGGCGATGGCGGATGAAGTGACCTTTTCGCAGAGCGAGCGTGCCGTTGCGGTGATCGCCGGGTTAGGTGGCAAAGACAATCTCGAAGAGGTGGACTGCTGCGCGACGCGTCTTCGCGTCACGGTGAAGGATGGCAGCAAAGTGAACGAATCGGCGCTGAAAGCGACCGGCGCGCGCGGCGTTATCGTCCGCGGCAACGGTGTTCAGGTCATTTATGGGCCGCATGTCACGATTATTAAAAACGAAGTGGAAGAGATCTTATCGTAATGAAAACTGTACTGGATAACCTGAAGGGAAAACTGGTCGTCTCCTGCCAGGCGCTGGAGAATGAACCGCTGCATAGCGCGTTTATTATGTCACGAATGGCGCTGGCCGCCGCGCAGGGTGGGGCGGCAGCGATCCGTGCCAATAGCGTGGTGGATATCGAAGCCATCAGGCAGCAGGTGGCTCTGCCGGTTATCGGCATCATCAAACGCGATTATCCGGATAGTGAGGTGTTTATCACCGCCACGATGAAAGAGGTGGATGAGCTGATGACGGTTTCTCCGGAAATCATTGCCCTGGATGCGACTGCGCGACAGCGCCCTGGCGGCGAAGACCTGGCGACGCTGGTCGCGCATATCCGCACGCGGTATCCGTCGGTACGCCTGATGGCGGATATTTCCACAACAGAAGAGGCCGTGACGGCGCAGGCGCTGGGTTTTGATTGTGTGGGGACCACGCTTTACGGTTATACGGCAGAAACCGCAGGCCATGCGCTACCGGACAATGACTGCGCGTTTCTGAAAGAGGTGCTGGCTGCCGTCGACATTCCCGTGGTGGCCGAAGGCAACGTTGATACACCTGAACGGGCGGCGAGGTGCCTGGAACTTGGTGCCTTTATGGTCGTTGTCGGCGGGGCCATCACCCGTCCACAGCAAATTACTGCGCGGTTTATGGCAGCGATTGGCGCTCAAAGCACCGATGGAGCATGACCATCTGACGGGGATCTGCGATACTTATCGTTTATCCCCTTAACTGAGATGACTATGCAGTACCCGATTAACGAGATGTTCCAGACCCTGCAAGGCGAGGGTTACTTTACCGGCGTTCCCGCCATCTTTATTCGATTACAGGGATGCCCGGTTGGCTGTGCCTGGTGTGATACCAAACATACGTGGGATAAACTCGCAGATCGGGAAGTGTCGCTGTTTAGCATTCTGGCTAAAACCAAAGAGAGCGATAAGTGGGGCGCGGGAAGTGCAGAAGATCTGCTGGCGATCATTGGCCGTCAGGGCTGGACGGCGCGCCACGTGGTGATTACCGGGGGTGAACCCTGCATCCACGACCTGACGCCGCTGACCGAGCTGCTCGAAAAGAACGGCTACAGCTGTCAGATTGAAACCAGCGGCACGCATGAAGTGCGCTGTTCTCACACCACCTGGGTGACGGTTTCGCCGAAAGTTAACATGCGCGGCGGCTACGATGTACTCTCTCAGGCGCTGGAGCGTGCTGATGAGATTAAACACCCAGTTGGCCGCGTGCGTGATATCGAAGCGCTGGATGAACTGCTCGCCACGCTGACGGATGAAAAGCAGCGGATCATCGCGCTGCAGCCTATCAGCCAGAAAGAGGATGCCACGCGCCTGTGTATTGAAACCTGTATTGCCCGCAACTGGCGGCTGTCGATGCAGACGCACAAGTACCTGAACATCGCCTAAAAAAAAGCCCGGATATTCCGGGCTTTTTTTACTCACCGCGATAGATACAGCCCGCGGTGCAGGTCTCTTTGATCATCACCGCGCTCAGCAGAGGCACCTGCGGTTTCATCTGATCCCAAATCCATTTAGCCAGCACTTCACTGGTCGGGTTTTCAAGGCCCGGGATATCATTCAGATAGTAGTGATCCAGACGATCGTAGGTCGGCTTGAATGCCGCCTTCAGCTCGGCAAAGTCCATGATCCAACCGGTATGCGGATCGACGTCACCGGTTATCTCAAGACGCACCATAAACGAGTGCCCGTGCAGACGGCCACATTTATGCCCTTCAGGAACATGCGGAAGGTGGTGGGCGGCTTCGAAGGTGAAATCTTTAAACAGTGTGGTGGACATTATTGCTCTCAGTAATGCGGAAAAAACCGCCGCATAGTACCGGAAAGCACAATTTTTATCATTAACTAAAACGGCTCTGTTGCCGCAACGTAGTGCATACGAGAAAGGACTACTGTTTTATGATTAAATTTCAATGGGTTAGTTAATCGTTTTTATCGCTAAGAACGATAACTAAAACAGGTTAGTCCATTTGGTTATTTATTATTTCCATCCCTTCTTTAATTGTTATTATCCTCGCCGTTAACCTTATCTTCAGTTTGGATTTATTCGCTTAAAGTCCGCTTGGCTACTGGAACATAACGACGCATGACAACACAGGCCCCACCTTCAAATTTGCTTCCCCTGAACCCGGAGCAACTGGCGCGCCTTCAGGCTGCCACCTCTGATTTTTCTCCCACCCAGCTTGCCTGGGTCTCCGGCTATTTCTGGGGAATGCTTAACCAGCAACCGGGCGCTGTGGCTGCTGCACCGGCAACTGCGGTAGAAATTCCGGCGATTACGCTGATTTCTGCCTCGCAGACGGGCAATGCTCGCCGTGTGGCCGAAGCGCTGCGCGACGACCTGCTGGCCGCCAAACTGAACGTGAACCTGGTGAACGCCGGGGACTATAAATTCAAACAGATCGCGTCCGAAAAACTGCTGGTGGTAGTGGCTTCAACCCAGGGTGAGGGTGAGCCGGCTGAAGAAGCGGTGGCCCTGCATAAATTCCTGTTCTCGAAAAAAGCCCCAAAACTGAACGGGACGGCGTTCGCCGTGTTTGGCCTGGGCGACACCTCCTACGAATTTTTCTGCCAGTCCGGTAAAGATTTCGACAGCAAACTGGCGGAACTGGGCGCTGAGCGCCTGCTGGACCGCGTTGATGCGGATGTGGAATACCAGACCGCAGCCGCTGAATGGCGTGCGCGCATCGTTGACGTGCTGAAAGCGCGCGTGCCGAAAGAGACGCCAGCGCAGGCTGCCGTCACCGCGGCGGGCGCAGTCAATGATATTCACACCAGCCCGTATACCAAAGAGGCACCGCTGGCAGCGAGCCTGGCGGTTAATCAGAAAATTACCGGCCGCGACTCTGAGAAAGACGTGCGGCATATTGAAATCGATCTCGGTGATTCCGGTCTGCGTTACCAGCCGGGCGATGCACTTGGGATCTGGTACCAGAACGATCCGACGCTGGTTAAAGAGCTGGTCGAACTGCTGTGGCTGAAAGGCGATGAGCCTGTCACCGTCGACGGTAAAACGCAGCCGCTCTCTGAGGCGCTGCAGTGGCATTTCGAGCTGACGGTCAACACGCCAAACATCGTTGAAAATTACGCCACCTTAACGCGCAGTGAATCGCTGCTGCCCCTGGTGGGGGATAAGGCGAAGCTGCAGCATTACGCCGCGACGACGCCGATTGTCGATATGGTGCGTTTCTCTCCGGCACAGCTGGATGCGGATGCGCTAATCGGCCTGCTGCGTCCGCTGACGCCGCGCCTCTACTCCATTGCCTCTTCGCAGGCAGAAGTGGAAAGCGAAGTGCATATCACCGTGGGCGTGGTGCGTTATGACATCGAAGGGCGTGCCCGTGCGGGCGGGGCATCAAGCTTCCTGGCCGATCGCGTGGAGGAAGACGGTGAAGTGCGCGTGTTTATCGAGCACAACGACAACTTCCGTCTGCCTGCGAACCCGGAAACACCGGTCATCATGATTGGGCCGGGTACCGGTATTGCACCATTCCGCGCCTTTATGCAGCAGCGCGCTGCAGATGAGGCGCCAGGTAAAAACTGGTTGTTCTTCGGCAACCCGCACTTTACGGAAGATTTCCTCTATCAGGTTGAGTGGCAGCGTTACGTCAAAGAAGGTGTCCTGACGCGCATCGACCTGGCCTGGTCCCGCGATCAGCAAGAAAAAGTATACGTACAAGACAAACTGCGCGAACAGGGCGCAGAGCTGTGGCGCTGGATCAATGACGGTGCCCACATTTATGTCTGCGGCGACGCCAATCGCATGGCGAAAGACGTTGAGCAGGCATTGCTGGAAGTGATTGCCGAATTCGGCGGTATGGATGCCGAAACGGCGGATGAATTTTTAAGTGAGCTGCGCGTTGAGCGCCGTTATCAGCGAGATGTCTACTAATGAGCGAAAAACATCCAGGGCCACTGGTGGTCGAAGGTAAACTGACAGACGCCGAGCGCATGAAGCTGGAAAGCAACTATCTGCGCGGCACCATTGCTGAAGATCTGAATGACGGTCTCACCGGCGGCTTTAAAGGCGACAACTTTCTGCTGATCCGTTTCCACGGTATGTATCAGCAGGACGACCGTGATATCCGCGCCGAACGTGCAGAACAGAAGCTGGAGCCGCGTCATGCGATGCTGCTGCGCTGCCGTCTTCCGGGCGGGGTGATCACCACGAAACAGTGGCAGGCGATCGATAAGTTTGCGGGTGAAAATACCCTTTATGGCAGCATCCGTCTGACCAACCGTCAGACCTTCCAGTTCCACGGCATTCTGAAGAAGAACGTGAAGCCGGTACACCAGATGCTGCACTCTGTCGGGCTGGACGCGCTGGCCACGGCCAACGACATGAACCGTAACGTGCTCTGCACCTCGAACCCGTACGAGTCCGAGCTGCATGCCGAAGCCTATGAGTGGGCGAAGAAGATCTCTGAGCACCTGCTGCCACGCACCCGCGCCTATGCGGAGATCTGGCTCGATCAGGAAAAAGTGGCCACCACCGACGAAGAACCGATCCTCGGCCAGACCTATCTGCCGCGTAAGTTCAAAACCACCGTGGTGATCCCGCCGCAGAACGATATCGATCTGCACGCCAACGACATGAACTTCGTGGCGATTGCCGAAAATGGCAAGCTGGTGGGCTTTAACCTGCTGGTGGGCGGCGGTCTCTCCATCGAACACGGTAACAAGAAAACCTATGCCCGCACCGCAAGCGAGTTTGGTTTCCTGCCGCTGGAGCACACGCTGGCCGTGGCTGAAGCGGTTGTCACCACGCAGCGCGACTGGGGTAACCGTACGGACCGTAAAAACGCGAAAACCAAATACAC
The DNA here is from genome assembly GCF_030209635.1 of Enterobacter sp. MEB024. Classification (NCBI taxonomy): domain Bacteria; kingdom Pseudomonadati; phylum Pseudomonadota; class Gammaproteobacteria; order Enterobacterales; family Enterobacteriaceae; genus Enterobacter; species Enterobacter sp. MEB024. The sequence goes on from NZ_JARVRQ010000005.1 coordinate 364,241, forward strand.
CCTGGAGCGCGTGGGCGTAGAGACGTTCAAAGCGGAAGTGGAGCGTCGCGCGGGGATTAAGTTTGAGCCGATCCGTCCGTATGAATTTACGGGACGTGGCGATCGTATTGGCTGGGTTAAAGGCATCGACAATAAATGGCACCTGACGCTGTTTATTGAAAACGGCCGTATTCTTGATTATCCGGGCCGCCCGCTGAAAACCGGTCTGCTGGAAATTGCGAAGATCCATAAAGGTGAATTCCGTATCACCGCTAACCAGAACCTGATCGTTGCCGGCGTGCCGGAAAGCCAGAAAGCGAAGATTGAGAAACTGGCGCGCGACCATGGGTTGATGGACGCGGTGAAGCCGCAGCGTGAAAACTCAATGGCCTGCGTGTCGTTCCCGACCTGCCCACTGGCGATGGCGGAAGCAGAACGTTTCCTGCCGTCATTCACCGATAAGGTGGAAGCGATTCTGGAAAAACACGGTATTCCGGACGAGCATATTGTTATGCGTGTCACCGGCTGCCCGAACGGCTGTGGCCGTGCGATGCTGGCCGAGCTGGGTCTGGTGGGTAAAGCGCCGGGTCGCTATAACCTGCACCTCGGCGGCAACCGTATCGGAACGCGTATTCCGCGCATGTTCCGTGAGAACATCACCGAGCCGGAAATTCTTGATTCTATCGACGAGCTTGTCGGGCGCTGGGCGAAAGAGCGCGAAGCGGGTGAAGGCTTCGGCGACTTTACGGTGCGTGCGGGCATTATTCGCCCGGTGCTCGATCCCGCAAGGGATTTCTGGGAGTAAACACGAGAGGTAATTATGTCCGTACTCGATCTAAACGCCCTAAATGAACTGCCAAAAGTCGATCGCATTCTGGCGCTGGCAGAAACCAATGCGCAGCTTGAAAAGCTCGACGCCGAAGGCCGCGTGGCATGGGCCCTGGAAAACCTGCCGGGTGATTATGTGCTCTCGTCGAGTTTTGGTATTCAGGCAGCGGTGAGTTTGCATCTGGTGAACCAGATTCGTCCGGACATTCCGGTGATCCTGACCGATACCGGCTACCTGTTTCCGGAAACCTACCAGTTTATCGATGAGCTGACGGACAAGCTCGGGCTGAACCTGAAAGTCTACCGCGCGGAGCAAAGCGCGGCCTGGCAGGAGGCGCGGTATGGCAAGCTGTGGGAACAGGGTGTTGAGGGCATTGAGAAATACAATGAGATCAACAAGGTCGAGCCGATGAACCGGGCACTGAAAGAGCTTAACGCGCAGACCTGGTTTGCGGGGTTACGCCGCGAGCAGTCCGGAAGTCGCGCCACGCTCCCGGTGCTAGCGGTTCAGCGCGGGGTGTTTAAAGTGCTGCCGATCATCGACTGGGATAACCGTACGGTTTACCAGTACCTGCAAAAACACGGACTGAAATACCACCCGCTCTGGGACCAGGGTTATCTGTCCGTTGGCGATACCCATACCACGCGTAAATGGGAACCGGGCATGGCGGAAGAAGAGACGCGATTCTTTGGACTCAAGCGCGAGTGCGGATTGCACGAAGGGTAAATTCTGTTCCCTTTTCCCTCACCCTCTAACAAAGGGTGAGGGAAATGTTCTGTTCTACGCTTTCCCAGCTTTTGCCAGCTCTTTCACCAGCGGCAGCATCACTTTAACCACATCCCGACTGCGGTGTTCAACTCGCTGCGGCAGTGCGCTATCAATATGCTGCTGATTATCCAGCAGCACGTTATGCCAGCTCGTCCCGTCCGGGAAAGCCTTCGATTTCACCCGCTGCTGATAACCGTCTTTCTTACCCAGCATCCAGTTAGTGGCTTCCACGTACAGAACAGGAATGCCCGCTTTATCGAACACTTCACCATCATTACAGCAGCCGGTTCCGCGAGGATAATCGGGATTCCCGCCCGGGTTGCTGGTGGCATACACCCCATGGCTGCGGGCAATCGCCAGCGCGCGGTCGCGCGTCAGTTTACGCACGGTACCCGGCGTACTCTGTCCGCTGTTGAAATAGAGCTTATCGCCGACGATCAGGTTATCGAGGTTAATCACCAGCAGCGTATTTTTCCTCTCCTCGGCACTCATGCGTTTCAGGAGATTCTCCGCGCCAAGTTTTCCCTCTTCTTCACCGCTGGTAGCAACGAAACGGATCCCGTATTGTGTTGGAATGTCTTTCATTCGCTCTGCCAGTTCGAGCATCACGCCCAGACCCGCCGCGTTATCGTCCAGCCCCTGTAACGTCAGCCCGCCGAGATTATTGTCGGTATCGGCGTCGCTCATTGGCGCGTAGGTGTCCAGGTGCGCCATGATAATGATCTGTTCCGCCGCGCTACCTTCATGCGCCGCAATGACCGTACTACCGGTCACGTTATGCCAGTTTTTTGTTTTATTGCGCGAGGTATAGACGTAGCGGCTGTGAAACGATCGGATATCGCTCTGGTAACCCATGTCAGCAAATTGCTGGCGAATATAATCGGCGGAAAGCATTTCCGCTGGCGTGCCGGTCATACGACCCGGAAAGACGGTCGCAATATGCCGCGCCTGCATATTCGCGATTTCACCATAGGGCTGATTTTTTGCCTGGGCCGGAAGGATAAAGCAAACGCCGAGCGCCAGGGCAGCGATACGGTGGCGCGTTGCGGAAAACATAGTGAGTCCTTAAAAACAGAGCAAAATTTTAACCCGCCTAGTATGAAACTGTGATCGACCATACACAATTTGAATTGCTCTTAAATGCCCGAAAATTCGCGTGTTAAGCACTTTTTGATCTTTGCTTTTCCACGGCGTTATTCCATTGAGTAACTACTCATTCCAATTCGTAATTTCATTCGATCTAAGCCGCCCCCTATAGTCCCACTATTCCTTGTTGTTAGTGAGTTGTAGCTTGTGGACTATCTGCCCCTTTTTGCCGCGATAAAAGACAGACCTGTGCTGGTAGTCGGCACCGGTGAGGTTGCCGATCGCAAAATCGCGTTTCTGCAGCGAGCGGGGGCGCAGGTACGGATAGTCGACGAGGCGGATTTCGACGAGTCGCAAATCGACAGCGTGGTGCTGGTGATTGCGGCAACCGATAACCGTGAGCTCAACCGCCGTATTTCAGAGGCGGCTCAGGCCCGTCACCGTCTGGTGAACGTAGTGGACGATCGGCCGCTGTGTTCGTTTATCTTCCCGTCGATTGTTGACCGTTCGCCATTGCTGGTGGCCATCTCCTCCGGCGGGACCGCGCCGGTGCTGGCACGCGTGCTGCGGGAAAAAATCGAAGCGCTTTTGCCTACCAGCCTTGGGCGAATGGCGGAGAAAGCGAGCTTCTGGCGTAACCATCTGAAAACGCGCCTGACCAGCGTGACGGAACGCCGTCGCTTTTGGGAGCGCGTGTTCCGCGGTCGTTTTGCCAGCCTGATGCATGCCGGGAATGAAACGGCGGCGCAGCAGATCCTCGAAGATGAGCTGGATAACCCTGGCAGTAGCGGCGGCGAGATCATTCTGGTCGGTGCGGGGCCGGGTGATGCCGGGCTGCTGACCCTGCGCGGCCTGCAGGTGCTTCAGGATGCCGATGTGGTGTTCTATGACCATCTGGTCACCGACGGGGTGCGCGAATTGATTCGCCGTGACGCAGAACAAATCTGCGTTGGCAAACGGGCGGGCGAGCACTCTGTACCGCAGCATGACACCAACCAGATGCTGGTGGCGGCGGCAAAAGCGGGCAAAACGGTGGTGCGGCTTAAAGGTGGCGACCCGTTTATCTTTGGTCGCGGCGGGGAAGAGCTGCAGGCGGCGGCTGAAGCGGGCGTGCCGTTCCAGGTCGTTCCGGGTATCACGGCGGCTTCCGCAGTGACGGCCTACGCCGGTATACCGCTTACTCACCGCGATTACGCCCAGAGCGTGACCTTTGTCACGGGCCATTACAAGGCGGACAGCGCCCCGTTTGACTGGTCGCATCTTGCCCAGAGTCGTCAGACGCTGGCTATCTATATGGGCACGATGAAGGCGGCGGACATCAGTGAACAACTTATTCAACACGGTCGAGAGGCAACCACGCCGGTCGCCGTGATTTCTCGCGGCACACGCCTCGATCAGCATGTGGCTATCGGTACGCTACAGGATCTTGCCACCCTGGCGAAAGAGGCCCCTATGCCCGCGCTTATCGTGGTAGGGGAAGTGGTGCACCTGCACAGCACACTCGCCTGGTTTCAACATACAACAGACTCAGAGGGGTTTGGCTCCTCTGTGGTGAATCTGGCTTAAGGAACGGTTATGGACCAAAAACGACTTACTCACCTGCGGCAGCTCGAAGCGGAAAGTATCCATATTATCCGCGAAGTGGCAGCCGAATTCTCTAACCCGGTGATGATGTATTCCATCGGTAAAGATTCCAGCGTGATGCTACACCTGGCGCGTAAAGCGTTTTACCCGGGTACGCTGCCGTTCCCGCTGCTGCACGTTGATACCGGCTGGAAGTTCCGTGAAATGTATGAATTCCGCGACCGTACGGCAAAAGCCTACGGCTGCGAACTGCTGGTGCATAAAAACCCGGAAGGGGTGGCGATGGGCATTAACCCGTTCGTGCACGGTAGTGCCAAACACACGGACATCATGAAAACCGAAGGGCTGAAGCAGGCGCTGAACAAATACGGTTTTGACGCGGCCTTCGGCGGCGCACGCCGTGATGAAGAAAAATCCCGTGCGAAAGAGCGTATCTACTCTTTCCGCGACCGCTTCCACCGCTGGGATCCAAAAAACCAGCGTCCGGAGCTGTGGCATAACTACAACGGCCAGATCAACAAGGGCGAAAGCATTCGCGTGTTCCCGCTCTCCAACTGGACCGAGCTGGATATCTGGCAGTACATCTATCTGGAAAATATCGAGATCGTGCCGCTGTACCTGGCCGCTGAACGTCCGGTGCTGGAGCGTGACGGCATGCTGATGATGATCGATGACGATCGCATCGACCTGCAGCCAGGCGAAGTGATCAAAAAACAGATGGTGCGTTTCCGTACCCTCGGCTGCTGGCCATTGACCGGTGCCGTGGAGTCCAGTGCGCAGACGCTGCCGGAGATCATTGAAGAGATGCTGGTGTCGACCACCAGTGAGCGACAGGGCCGCGTGATTGACCGCGACCAGGCAGGCTCCATGGAGCTGAAGAAACGTCAGGGTTATTTCTAAGGAGCCGCCATGAACACGACCATTGCTCAACAAATTGCCAATGAAGGCGGCGTAGAAGCTTATCTGCACGCGCAACAACACAAAAGCTTGCTGCGCTTTCTGACCTGCGGCAGCGTCGATGACGGGAAAAGCACGCTGATCGGCCGTCTGCTGCACGATACGCGTCAGATTTACGAAGATCAGCTCTCTTCCCTGCACAACGACAGTAAACGTCATGGTACCCAGGGCGAAAAACTCGACCTGGCGCTGCTGGTGGACGGCCTGCAGGCCGAGCGCGAGCAGGGCATCACCATTGATGTGGCGTATCGCTATTTCTCCACCGAGAAGCGCAAATTTATTATTGCCGACACCCCGGGGCATGAGCAGTACACCCGTAACATGGCGACCGGTGCGTCTACCTGTGAACTGGCGATCCTGCTGATTGACGCCCGTAAAGGGGTACTGGATCAGACTCGTCGCCACAGCTTTATCTCCACGTTGCTGGGGATCAAACACCTGGTGGTGGCGGTCAACAAAATGGATCTGGTGAACTTCAGCGAAGAGAAGTTTGATGAGATCCGCCAGAGTTACCTGACGTTTGCTGAACAGCTGCCGGGTAACCTGGATATTCGCTTTGTGCCGCTCTCTGCGCTGGAAGGCGACAACGTGGCTTCCCAGAGCGCGAACATGCCGTGGTATAGCGGCCCGACGCTGCTCGAAGTGCTGGAAACCGTGGAGATCCAGCGCGTGGTCGACACCCAGCCGATGCGCTTCCCGGTTCAGTACGTTAACCGTCCTAACCTTGATTTCCGCGGTTTCTCCGGCACTATCGCGTCGGGCACCGTGGCGGTCGGTCAGCGCGTTAAAGTTCTGCCGTCTGGTGTGGAATCCACCATCAGCCGTATCGTCACCTTTGATGGCGATCTGCCGCAAGCCGGTGCGGGTGAAGCGGTCACGCTGGTATTGAAAGATGAAATTGATATCAGCCGCGGCGATCTGCTGGTGGACGCTCAGGAGACGCTGGCAGCGGTGCAGGGGGCTTCCGTTGATGTGGTGTGGATGGCTGAACAACCGCTGAGCGCCGGTCAGAGCTACGACATTAAAATCGCGGGTAAGAAAACCCGTGCCCGCGTGGACGGTATCCAGTTCCAGGTGGACATCAATAACCTGACCCAGCGCGATGTCACCGAGCTGCCGCTGAACGGCATTGGTCTGGTCGACGTGACCTTTGACGAGCCGCTGGTGCTGGATCCCTACCAGCAGAACCCGGTAACGGGTGGGCTGATCTTTATCGATCGCCTCTCCAACGTGACCGTGGGTGCCGGTATGGTGCGTGAGCCAAATGAACAGGCTACGGTAGCCTCTGAGTTCAGCGCCTTTGAGCTGGAGCTGAATGCGCTGGTGCGTAAGTACTTCCCGCACTGGGGTGCGCGCGATCTGCTGGGAGGCAAGTAATGGCCGCCCATGATGAGAACGTCGTCTGGCATCCTCATCCGGTCACCGTCGCGCAGCGCGAGAAACTTCACGGCCATCGTGGCGTGGTACTGTGGTTTACCGGGCTATCCGGCTCTGGTAAATCCACGGTAGCGGGCGCGCTGGAAGAGGCGCTACACCAGCAGGGGGTCAGTACCTACCTGCTGGATGGCGACAATGTGCGCCACGGCCTGTGCAGCGATTTGGGCTTCAGCGACGACGATCGTAAAGAGAATATTCGCAGGGTGGGGGAAGTGGCCAGCCTGATGGCGGATGCCGGGTTAGTGGTACTGACCGCGTTTATCTCACCGCATCGTGCCGAACGCCAGATGGTGCGCGAGCGCGTCGGGCAGGATCGCTTTATCGAAGTGTTTGTTGATACGCCGCTGGAAATTTGCGAAGCGCGCGATCCCAAAGGGCTATATAAGAAAGCGCGTGCGGGAGAGCTGCGAAACTTCACCGGCATTGACTCGGTGTACGAAGCGCCTGAATCGCCTGAAATTCACCTGGAAGGTCAACAATTGGTAACAAATTTAGTAAGCCAATTATTAGACCTGCTCAGACGGGACGATATTATCAGATCCTGAGACGGTATCGTTCGGGAGCTGTCTTCCCGAACGATGAGTCACGGTCACAGGATCAGCTATGCGCAACAGTGAGAACTACATTATTACCACCGGGTCGGAGCCGTTAGCGACCGACGACGAGACGACCTGGTCCTTTCCTGGGGCCATAGTCGGCTTCGTCTCGTGGTTGCTGGCCCTGGGTATCCCTTTTCTTATCTACGGCGGTAATACGCTGTTCTTCTTTCTCTATACCTGGCCTTTCTTCCTGGCGCTGATGCCTGTGGCGGTTGTCGTCGGTATTGCGCTGCACTCGCTGCTTAATGGCAAACTCCTTTACAGTACCGTGGTCACGATTGTGACGGTGGTTCTGATGTTTGGTCTGTTATTTTTGTGGCTCATGGGCTAACTTCAGCCATAATTCAAACCGTAAACAACTGTGTGACGATATTGAGCAAGGCGATTCTGCGGAAAAAATGTGGTACATTTGCCCGCGATGTTGCGGCATCTCTGTTACCCCGGCAAAGAGATCTGGGGGCGTTTTGGGATGATGATGCCGTTTTTCAGGGGGCAGGATGGGTAAACTAACGCTGCTGTTGCTGGCTTTGCTGATCTGGCTGCAATATTCGCTGTGGTTCGGTAAAAACGGACTGCACGACTATAGCCGGGTAAGCGATGACGTCGCGGCTCAGCAGGCAACAAACGCCAAACTTAAGGCGCGAAACGATCAACTCTTTGCTGAAATTGATGACCTCAATGGCGGGCAAGAGGCGATTGAGGAACGCGCACGCAATGAACTCAGTATGACTAAGCCGGGCGAAACTTTTTATCGTCTGGTTCCGGATGCGTCTAAACGCAATCAGGGCTCAGCACAAAACAATCGATAATCAGGCCCAGGATTACGACATGGCAGTAACTTTTTCGGACGTATGCGCCGTGGTGCCGGCTGCGGGTTTTGGCCGGCGCATGCAGACAGAATGTCCCAAGCAATACCTCTCTATTGGCGATAAAACGATCCTCGAACACTCCGTGGCGGCGCTGCTGGCGCATCCGCGGGTGACGCGCGTGATTATCGCTATCAGCCCGGGTGATGCGCGTTTCGCACAGTTACCGCTGGCAAATCATCCGCAGATTACCGTTGTTGACGGCGGCGCCGAGCGTGCCGATTCCGTGCTGGCGGGCATTCAGGCCGCCGGTGACGCATCATGGGTTCTGGTCCATGACGCTGCCCGTCCGTGCCTGCATCAGGATGACCTTGCGCGCCTGCTGGCGCTTAGCGAAACCAGCCGGGTAGGCGGTATTCTTGCCGCCCCGGTACGCGACACCATGAAGCGCGCTGAGCCGGGCAAGCAGGCTATCGCGCACACCGTTGAGCGCGTCGATTTATGGCACGCGCTGACCCCCCAATTTTTCCCCCGCGAATTACTCCACGACTGCTTAACGCGTGCGCTTAAAGAAGGTGCGACCATCACGGACGAAGCCTCGGCGCTGGAGTATTGCGGTTTCCATCCTGAGCTGGTTGAAGGACGCGCTGATAATATAAAAGTGACGCGTCCGGAAGATTTACAGCTCGCGGAATTTTATCTTACCCGTTCGACCCATCAGGAGAAGGCATAATGCGAATTGGACACGGTTTTGATGTACACGCCTTTGGCGGAGAAGGCCCAATTATCATTGGCGGCGTACGCATTCCTTATGAAAAAGGGCTGCTTGCGCATTCTGATGGCGACGTAGCATTACATGCCCTGACCGATGCATTGCTGGGTGCTGCGGCACTGGGCGATATCGGTAAGCTGTTCCCGGACACTGACCCGGCCTTCAAAGGCGCGGACAGCCGTGCGCTGCTGCGTGAAGCCTGGCGTCGTATTCAGGCGAAAGGCTACACCCTCGGCAACGTGGATGTGACGATCATCGCTCAGGCCCCCAAAATGCTGCCGCATATCCCGCAGATGCGCGTGTTCATTGCAGAAGATCTCGGTTGCCACATGGATGATGTTAACGTCAAAGCGACGACGACAGAGAAACTGGGCTTTACCGGTCGTGGTGAAGGGATTGCCTGTGAGGCCGTGGCGCTGCTGGTGAAGGCAAGCCAATGACGGACTTCGATAACCTGACCTGGCTGCACGGTAAACCGCAGGGGAACGGGCTGCTGAAAGCCAGCCCTGAAGATTTTGTTGTGGTGGAAGACCTGGGATTCGCACCGGATGGCGAAGGCGAACATATCCTGCTACGCATTCTGAAAAATGGCTGCAATACCCGTTTTGTGGCCGATGCGCTGGCAAAATTCCTCAAAATTCATGCCCGCGAAGTGAGCTTTGCCGGGCAGAAAGATAAACACGCCGTCACCGAACAGTGGCTCTGCGCGCGCGTGCCGGGTAATACGATGCCTGATTTAAGCAAATTTGAGCTTGAGGGCTGTAAGGTACTGGAATACGCGCGCCATAAGCGCAAACTGCGTCTGGGCGCGTTGAAGGGCAATCATTTTACGCTGGTACTGCGTGAGATTTCGGACCGTGACGATGTGGAAAAACGCCTGAACGCTATCAACGCATGCGGCGTACCAAACTATTTTGGCGCACAGCGCTTTGGTATCGGCGGCAGCAACCTGCTCGGCGCACTGCGCTGGGCGCAAAGCGATGCCCCGGTCCGCGACAGGAATAAACGCAGTTTTTGGTTGTCGGCGGCCCGCAGTGCGTTGTTTAATCAGATTGTGAGCGAACGGCTGAAAAAACCGGACGCGAATCAAGTTGTTGTCGGCGATGCGCTACAATTAGCGGGACGCGGGAGTTGGTTTGTGGCAACGGCTGAAGAAATGGCCGATGTGCAGTCGCGCGTGGATACTCAAACGCTGATGATTACCGCAGCTTTGCCCGGCACGGGCGACTGGGGTACGCAGGGCGATGCGCTGGCTGCTGAGCAGTCTGCTGTCGCTGATATGCAGGCATTACAAACATTGCTGGTGCGGGAAAAAGTCGAGGCGGCACGCCGTGCGATGCTGCTCTATCCGCAACAGTTGAGCTGGAACTGGTGGGACGACGTAACCGTCGAGTTACGCTTCTGGCTGCCGGCAGGTAGCTTTGCCACCAGTGTTGTCAGGGAACTTATCAACACGTCGGGTGATTATGCGAATATTGCTGAGTAACGATGACGGGATCCATGCGCCGGGTATACAGACCCTGGCGAAACACCTTCGCGAATTTGCGGAAGTGCAGGTCGTGGCACCCGATCGTAACCGCAGTGGAGCGTCTAACTCTCTGACGCTGGAGTCGTCGCTTCGCACCTTCACCTTTGAAAATGGTGATATCGCCGTCCAGATGGGCACGCCGACCGACTGCGTTTTTCTGGGTGTGAACGCGCTGATGCGCCCGCGCCCGGACATCGTCGTCTCCGGTATTAACGCCGGGCCCAATCTTGGCGACGATGTGATTTACTCCGGAACCGTGGCCGCCGCCATGGAAGGGCGCCATCTGGGGCTCCCTGCGTTGGCCGTTTCGTTAAACGGCCACACGCACTACGACACGGCGGCAGCGGTGACCTGTTCTCTCCTGCGGGCGCTCAATCGCGAGCCGCTGCGTACCGGGCGCATCCTCAATATTAACGTGCCGGATCTGCCGCTGAGTGAAATCAAAGGCATTCGCGTAACGCGTTGCGGAAGCCGACACCCGGCTGACCAGGTGATCCCGCAGCAGGATCCGCGTGGCAATACGCTTTACTGGATTGGTCCTCCTGGCGACAAGTGTGACGCCGGACCGGATACCGACTTTGCCGCTGTTGATGAAGGATATGTCTCGGTTACGCCGCTGCATGTAGATTTAACCGCGTATAGTGCGCATGATGTGGTGTCGGGTTGGCTGGATCGCGCAGGAGTGAACGCGCAATGGTAAGCAAACGTGTACAAACTCTTCTGGAACAGCTACGCGCTCAGGGGATCCGCGACGAGCATGTGCTCGACGCGCTCGCCCAGGTGCCGCGTGAGAAATTTGTAGACGAGGCGTTTGAACACAAAGCGTGGGAAAACGTGGCGCTGCCTATCGGGCAGGGCCAGACGATTTCACAGCCTTACATGGTGGCGCGTATGACGGAGCTGCTGGAGCTCACGCCCCATTCGCGCGTGCTGGAAATTGGCACCGGGTCGGGGTACCAAACCGCGATCCTGGCGCATCTGGTGCACCATGTTTGCTCCGTTGAGCGTATTAAAGGTTTGCAGTGGCAGGCGCGTCGTCGCCTGAAACAACTTGATTTACATAACGTTTCGACACGACACGGTGATGGATGGCAGGGTTGGCAGGCACGCGCCCCGTTTGACGCGATCATCGTGACGGCTGCTCCACCTGAAATTCCCGCTGCTCTGTTATCGCAGCTGGATGAAGGCGGCATTCTTGTTCTGCCTGTCGGGGACGAGCAACAGCTCCTGAAGCGCGTTCGTCGGCGTGGCGGCGAGTTTATTATCGATACCGTGGAAGCTGTGCGCTTTGTTCCTCTGGTAAAGGGGGAGTTGGCCTGAGACTCAGAATTATCCAGGGTTATTAAGGCAAATTCAGCGTATGGTGTGGCGCGAAAGATTCGTGTCATCACGGTAAATTTTAAGTCACTGGTAGTTAACACATTCCTGGGGGATAAATGAGCGCGGGAAGCCCTAAATTCACCATCAGCCGTGTTGCGGCATTATCACTGGTTTCGCTCTGGCTGGCAGGCTGTACAAGTTCTAATAATGCACCTGCGCCCGTCAGTTCCGTGGGGGGATCCAGCAGCTCGGGTAACACGTCCAGCGGAATGTTGATCACCCCTCCGCCTAAAATGGGCACTGCTGCGGCACAACAAAATCCGCCCATTCAGCCAATGCAGCCTCCTGTTACGCAGCCAACACAGGTTCAGCCAGTGGAACACCCTGTGCAGACTCAAAATGGCCGCATAGTGTATAACCGCCAGTATGGGAACATTCCGAAAGGTAGCTATACCGGTGGGAGCACCTATACCGTAAAACGCGGCGACACGCTGTTCTATATTGCGTGGATCACCGGGAACGATTTCCGTGACCTGGCGCAGCGTAATAACGTCCAGGCCCCGTATGGTCTGGAAGTCGGCCAGACGCTCCAGGTGGGCAATGCGACGGGTACGCCGCTCACGCCTGGCAACACCGTTTCAGCGGCCGATGTCACTGCGCAAAATAACAGCGTTAAGCCTGCACAAAAATCCACCACGGTGGTTGCTTCACAACCGGTAATTACGTATTCTGAGGATTCAGGTGATCAGACTGCTAACAAAATGTTGCCGAATAATAAAGGGACTGCGACTGTTGTCACAGCACCGACTACGGCACCTGTGGTTAGCTCTACTGAACCGACTGCCAGCAGTATGACCTCCAGTTCGCCAATTTCTGCATGGCGCTGGCCAACTGACGGCAAGGTTATCGAAAACTTCTCTTCCTCCGAGGGAGGAAATAAAGGGATCGATATCGCAGGGAATAAGGGACAGGCTATTATCGCGACCGCAGACGGTCGTGTGGTATATGCCGGTAACGCTCTGCGCGGTTACGGTAATCTTATTATCATCAAACATAACGATGATTACCTGAGTGCCTACGCCCATAACGACACAATGCTGGTCCGGGAACAACAAGAAGTTAAGGCGGGGCAAAAAATCGCTACCATGGGTAGCACCGGCACCAGTTCTACACGCTTGCATTTTGAAATTCGTTACAAGGGGAAATCCGTAAACCCGCTGCAGTATTTGCCGCAGCGATAAGTTGACGGGGCATGCCAGCCAGGGTGTCTCGTTCAGGGATCACGGGTAGGAGCCACCTTATGAGTCAGAATACGCTGAAAGTTCATGATTTAAATGAAGATGCGGAATTTGATGAGAACGGAGCAGAGGCTTTTGATGAAAAAGCCTTAGTAGAAGAGGAACCCAGTGATAACGATTTGGCTGAAGAAGAGCTGTTATCGCAGGGCGCCACACAGCGTGTACTGGACGCGACTCAGCTTTACCTTGGGGAGATTGGTTACTCCCCACTGTTAACGGCCGAAGAAGAAGTCTATTTCGCACGTCGTGCTTTGCGTGGTGATGTTGCCTCGCGCCGTCGCATGATTGAAAGTAACTTGCGTCTGGTCGTGAAAATTGCCCGTCGTTACGGCAATCGAGGTCTGGCTCTGCTGGACCTGATTGAAGAGGGCAACTTAGGTCTCATCCGCGCAGTTGAGAAGTTTGACCCGGAACGCGGGTTCCGTTTCTCAACCTACGCGACCTGGTGGATTCGTCAGACCATCGAACGGGCGATTATGAACCAAACCCGTACGATTCGCCTGCCGATTCACATCGTCAAAGAGTTGAACGTCTATCTGCGTACTGCGCGCGAGTTGTCCCATAAACTGGACCACGAGCCAAGCGCGGAAGAGATCGCCGAACAACTTGATAAACCGGTTGATGACGTAAGCCGTATGCTGCGTCTCAACGAGCGCATTACCTCCGTTGACACCCCGTTGGGTGGCGACTCCGAAAAAGCGCTGCTGGACATCCTGGCCGATGAAAAAGACAACGGTCCGGAAGACACCACGCAGGACGATGACATGAAACAGAGCATCGTCAAATGGCTGTTCGAACTGAACGCCAAACAGCGTGAAGTGCTGGCACGTCGTTTCGGTTTACTGGGGTATGAAGCTGCAACACTGGAAGACGTCGGCCGCGAAATTGGCCTGACCCGTGAACGTGTTCGTCAGATTCAGGTTGAAGGTCTGCGCCGCCTGCGTGAAATCCTGCAGGGGCAAGGTCTGAATATCGAAGCGCTGTTCCGCGAATAAGCAATCTTTCATCAAAAAAGGCCCGTCATGAGACGGGCCTTTTTCTTTTGCGTTACGGTTGTGCCGTTTCGTGCAGCAAACGCCACGTTATCTTGCCATCCTTCTGATTGAGCACGGCGGTTGACCAGCGCACATTGACGGGCTGATCCGGGCGAGTTTGCGTTTCCCGGTAGTGAAGCACCGCGCCGTTGGTCCACGTCTGTAACGTCGTTATCTCATCAAGAACAATCTCCAGACCAGGACGGCTGCCGCGCTGAAGGTCCAGGAAACCGACAAGCGCGTTATAGTCAAAATGGACGCCACCTGGGGTGAGCATCATAAAATCCGGCTGAAAGTGGGCAAGCAGGGCATCAACATCCCCTTCGCCCTTACCCAACCAGTTCTCCAGCTTAACGTGAACGTCGATAATGTCCTGTTCGAAATGGGTCATGGTTTCTCCTGTTGCACCTCTGAAAGCACCTGCGTGTTGTTAAGACGAAAGACGTACACGACGGGCAGTAATGTGATGGCCGCAGCAACACTAAACATCCAGTGCCATGCGGCGAGCGGCGTCAAAAACGCCAGTGTCAGGTTCAGCACTTGCGAGAGCAGGAATGTCCCGGCAAAAAAACTGATCTGACGATTAAGATTCCATAGCGCGCTGGCGTCAGGCATATCGTCGCGCGCCGTCGTTAAAAATGCGCTGCTTTGCGCCGTACTGCTGCAAAGACTGCCGCCCGCGCCCATTAACGTAAACGCGACGCCAGGTAACAACACTGTGGTAGTCGGGCTGACGTTAAGCAGCAGTAAAACGCCCAGCGCCTGTAACAGGCAACCCACGACAATGAGAGGCCGGGGACCCACGCGGTTAAAATAACGTCCGGTCGCGGTGATCGCTATAAACGAGGCCAGAGACCATGGCAGCATCAGCATCCCCGTTGCGGCAGGTGTCATGTGCGCCTCGCTCTGAAGATAATACATCCCCGTGACGTTCACCCCAATAAACATGCCGGGTACGCACAAATAGACAAGCATGGAAAAACGCAGCAGCGGGTCGGCCAGCAGGGGCAGGTTTAACAGCCTGCTCGCTTTCACGGGGGGCCTCTCATTCTTAAGCCACACGCAGGCCAGGAAAAACGTCACGGCGGTGACAGGCGTTGTGGCAAAAAATATCCATCGCCAGCTGAGTGCCTGAACCAGCACTCCCCCCACGGCGGGTGAGCATGCAGGCGCAAGCAATGCAACCAGCATGACCGCTGAGGAGAGCCTGGCACGCTCATGGGGTTTAAACTGTTGCCAGGTCAGCGCCTGTCCGACCGGGATCAGTAAACCCCCTCCCATGCCCTGCAGCACTCGCCAGGCAATCAGGCTCTCAAGTGAGGACGACAAACCTGCCGCAACGGAGGCGGCGCTAAAGAGAAAAAGCGAAAGCAGAATGACATGCTTCGGCCCGAGCCTGCACGTCAGCAGGGTGCTGAAGGGGATGACGAGTGTCAGACCGGCAATATAGCCGTTACTGACCCAGGCAAGCGATGAGGGCGTGGTGTTGAACGCCTGAGCCATTGCCGGGAAAGCGACGCTGGCGATAAACATATTAATTAAATCAAGAAAAAAGCCCAGCAGATAGACAACGGCGACTTTGCTGCGATACGACATGGCGGCACCTCCAGTGAGGGGCGTATCGTATCGGGCAGGGAGGTACGGATAAACGTTATAAAGCGCGATATACTGTCAAAAAATTTTTGACAGTAATAGGGCTGACCATGATTAATTTGCAGCGTACCGCGATGTTTGTCGCCGTCGCAGATACCGGCAGTTTCACCGCCGCAGCAGAGGCAATGGGGCTGACAAAAGCGGTGGTCAGCTTCAATATCCGCCAGCTGGAAGATGAACTGGGTGTCACCCTGTTGCTGCGTTCCACCCGCCGACTGACGTTAACCGAGGCAGGGAGGCTTTTCCATCAACGGAGCGTCGCGCTTTTAAAGGACGCGGAACGCCTGAAGGACGACGTCCGTGCAAACCACGCAGGTCTCACGGGGGAGTTGCGGATCACCACCACACCGGAGTATGGCTCGCAGGTTGTGGTCCCGTTACTGGCTGAGTTTAGCCAGCAACACCCGGACCTTCGCGTGCGTCACGTTTCGTCTTCACTGCATGCCGATTTGATTTCAGAGCGCTTCGATGTCGCCATCCGGCTGGGAACCCTTGCCGATTCACGCTACCACGCGGCACTGATAACGCAGTTCACTATTTTCCCCGTAGCGACGCCCGGCTGGCTGCGTAACCATCCTGTAGAATCGCTTGAACAGCTGGCGAAAGCTGACTGGATTATTCATGAGCGCTTAGCCTCGCCGCTGCGCTGGCAGGTGAACGATGCCTGCGGTGAGCCCGCCACGCTGGAAATTAAAAAAGCACCGCGTTTGTTTGCGGACAGTGCTCAGGCGCTGATGGCCTTTGCGCTCGCGGGATGTGGCGTGGCGCTGTTGCCGGCGTGGCTGGTGCGCCATGCGCTTGATGACGGCACGCTGGTGTCGGTTTTACCGGAATATACCTTTGCGCGGCAGGGCATCTATGCGGTTTATCCCGATGCCCCGCATGTGCCTGCGAAAGTGCGCACCTTTATCGACTTTATGCGCACCCGGGTTAACTAGTCGCGCATCATTTTTTTGACGAGTGCGGAGAATTGCGCCCGCTCGTCGTTGCTCAGCCGCCCTAAAAACGCCTCATCCACGTCATTGCCGAGCGGTTTACAGCTGGCAAGCAGCGCTTCACCTTCCGGCGTCAGAAAGACGAAACGACGGCGCTTGTCCGCCGGATCGTGCTCGCGTTTTACCAGTCCACGCGCCTCCATGCGGCTCAGCATCTCCGCGAGCGTCGCCTTTGTGCTGACCGCCACTTCTGTCAGAGCAACTTGCTCAATCCCCGGATTTTCGGCAATAGACCGCAATACCGCGTACTGCGGTTTGGTCAGTTCCGGCAATGCATGTTGCCAACGGGCAGTATGCTGTTGAAAAAGCTGGCGTAACAGGTGAAACGCCTCTTGTCTCAGTTCCATGAACACTCCGACGAAAAATTCTCTCCCTATGATAGCCGCTCTTGCCCAGGATTTTAACGCGGCAATTTTTAGCAATTAATGTGATCGTGTACGAACAATATTGTCAGAAACAGGATCCGGGAGTAACGTACTTAACATGTTCGTATGCGAACGAATTAATTGAGGTGCTGAATGAGATTGATAGTTGGAATGACGGGCGCAACGGGCGCGCCGCTGGGCGTAGCGTTGCTGCAGGCATTACGTGACATGCCGGAGGTGGAGACCCATCTGGTCATGTCGAAATGGGCAAAAACCACCATTGAGCTGGAGACGCCCTACACCGCACAGGATGTGGCTGCGCTGGCCGATGTTGTCCACAGCCCGGCCGATCAGGCTGCCACTATCTCATCCGGCTCGTTTCGCACCGACGGCATGATCGTCATTCCCTGCAGTATGAAAACGCTGGCAGGCATTCGCGCAGGCTACGCCGAAGGACTGGTGGGCCGTGCGGCAGATGTGGTGCTGAAAGAGGGGCGCAAACTGGTGCTGGTTCCTCGTGAAACCCCACTCAGCACCATTCATCTTGAGAATATGCTCGCACTGTCCCGTATGGGCGTGGCAATGGTGCCGCCGATGCCCGCGTATTACAACCACCCGCAGACCGCCGACGATATCACCCATCACATTGTGACCCGCGTGCTCGACCAGTTTGGTCTGGAGCACAAAAAAGCGCGCCGCTGGAACGGGTTGCGGGAAGCAAAACATTTTTCACAGGAGAATAAAGATGGCATTTGATGATTTGAGAAGCTTCCTGCAGGCGCTCGATGAGCAAGGGCAACTGCTGAAAATTGAAGAAGAGGTGAATGCAGAACCGGACCTGGCCGCGGCAGCCAACGCCACAGGCCGTATTGGTGACGGCGCACCGGCGCTGTGGTTCGATAATATTCGCGGGTTTACCGATGCCCGGGTGGTAATGAACACCATTGGTTCCTGGCAGAATCACGCCATTTCTATGGGACTGCCCGCGAACACCCCCGTCAAAAAACAGATTGATGAGTTTATTCGCCGCTGGGATAAATTCCCCGTCACGCCAGAGCGCCGTGCAGATCCCGCCTGGGCTCAAAATACGGTGGAGGGTGAAGGCATTAACCTTTTCGACATCCTGCCGCTGTTCCGTCTGAACGACGGTGACGGCGGTTTTTATCTCGACAAAGCGTGCGTGGTTTCACGCGATCCGCTTGATGCGGATAACTTCGGCAAGCAGAACGTCGGTATCTATCGCATGGAAGTGAAGGGAAAACGCAAGCTGGGTCTGCAACCGGTTCCGATGCACGATATCGCCCTGCATTTGCATAAAGCGGAAGAGCGCGGTGAAGATCTGCCGGTCGCGATTACGCTTGGCAATGATCCGATTATTACACTTATGGGCGCGACGCCGCTGAAATACGATCAATCTGAGTATGAGATGGCCGGTGCGCTGCGCGAAAGCCCCTATCCCATTGCGACGGCACCGCTGACCGGCTTTGATGTACCGTGGGGATCTGAAGTCATTCTGGAAGGGGTGATTGAAGGCCGCAAGCGCGAAATCGAAGGACCCTTTGGTGAGTTTACCGGGCACTACTCTGGTGGCCGTAACATGACGGTGGTGCGTATAGATAAAGTGTCTTACCGCACAAAACCCATTTTTGAATCCCTCTACCTCGGCATGCCGTGGACCGAAATTGACTACCTGATGGGCCCGGCTACCTGTGTACCGCTCTACCAGCAGCTGAAAGCAGAATTTCCGGAAGTGCAGGCGGTCAATGCCATGTATACCCACGGTTTGCTGGCGATTATCTCCACCAAAAAACGCTACGGTGGCTTTGCCCGCGCAGTCGGCTTACGTGCTATGACCACGCCGCACGGCCTGGGCTACGTGAAGATGGTGATTATGGTGGATGAAGACGTTGACCCGTTCAACCTGCCGCAGGTGATGTGGGCGCTGTCCTCGAAGGTGAACCCGGCGGGCGATCTGGTGCAGTTGTCGAATATGTCGGTGCTTGAACTGGACCCGGGCTCCAGCCCGGCAGGCATTACCGACAAACTGATTATTGATGCCACCACGCCTGTTGCACCCGACAACCGGGGCCACTTCAGCCAGCCGGTACAGGATTTACCTGAAACCAAGGCCTGGGCCGAAAAACTGACTGCGATGCTGGCTGCACGCCAATAAGGAGGAAAAGATGATATGTCCACGTTGTGCTGATGAGCATATTGAGGTGATGGCAACATCACCGGTGAAAGGGGTCTGGACTGTCTATCAGTGCCAGCATTGTCTGTATACCTGGCGTGACACAGAGCCGCTACGCCGGACCCACCGCGATCATTATCCGCAAGCGTTTCGCATGACGCAGAAGGATATCGATGACGCACCACAGGTGCCGACGATCCCGCCGTTACTGGCCGACGATAAGCGCTAAAAAAAGCCGGGAGGCGGTTTCGCCTTACCCGGCCTGTTTATTTCAGATACCGCTACTTCCCGGCAGGCCCGGTAAGCATTGCGCCACCGGGTGCAGATTACACCAGGCTTTTCAGGCGATAAATCCACTCCAGCGCCTGACGCGGCGTGAGCGAGTCCGGATCGAGATTTTCCAGCGCCTCAACGGCCGGTGACGTCTCTTCTGCCGGGGCTAGCAACGACATTTGCGTGCCATCAATCTGCGTGGCCGCGGCATTCGGTGACAGGCTCTCCAGCTCACGCAATTTCTGGCGCGCACGTTTGATCACCTCTTTTGGAACCCCCGCCAGCGCGGCCACGGCCAGGCCATAGCTCTTGCTTGCGGCACCATCCTGTACGGTGTGCATAAAGGCGATGGTATCGCCGTGTTCCAGCGCATCAAGGTGGACGTTTGCCACGCCTTCCATCTTTTCTGGCAACTGTGTCAGCTCGAAATAGTGGGTTGCGAACAGCGTCATTGCCTTGATCTTATTGGCAAGGTTTTCAGCGCAGGCCCATGCCAGTGACAGACCATCATAGGTTGATGTTCCGCGCCCGACTTCGTCCATCAACACCAGGCTGTATTCGGTCGCATTATGCAGAATATTGGCGGTTTCGGTCATCTCCACCATAAAGGTTGAGCGACCGCTGGCCAGATCGTCCGCTGCCCCGACACGAGTAAAGATACGGTCGATAGGGCCAATCTCCACTTTTTGCGCAGGAACGTAGCTGCCGATATAGGCGAGCAGAGCGATAAGCGCTGTCTGGCGCATATAGGTACTTTTACCGCCCATGTTTGGACCGGTAATGATCAGCATTCTTCTCTGTGGCGACAGGCTTAGCGGGTTGGCGATGAACGGCTCGTTCAGCACCCGTTCCACAACCGGATGACGGCCTTCGGTGATGCGAATACCGGGTTTATCGGTAAAGGTCGGGCAGGTGTAGTTCAGCGTTTCAGCGCGTTCTGCCAGGTTGACCAGCACGTCCAGCTCTGCCAGCGCACTGGCGCTTGACTGCAGGTCTGCAAGGTGCGGCATCAGCATGTCGAACAGCTCTTCATACAGCTGTTTCTCCAGCGCCAGCGCCTTGCCTTTCGAGGTGAGAACTTTGTCCTCGTACTCTTTCAGTTCAGGGATAATGTAACGCTCAGCGTTTTTCAGCGTCTGGCGGCGCACGTAGTGGATGGGGGCCAGATGGCTTTGTCCACGGCTGATCTGAATGTAGTAACCATGAACCGCGTTATAGCCCACTTTGAGGGTATCGAGCCCAAGGCGTTCGCGCTCGCGAATTTCCAGCTTATCCAGGTAGTCCGTGGCACCGTCGGCCAGCGCACGCCATTCATCCAGCTCTTCGTTGTAGCCCGGGGCAATTACGCCGCCGTCACGCACCAGAACCGGAGGTGCGTCAATAATGGCGCGTTCAAGCAGCTCGCGCAGCTCGCTAAATTCACCCATGGTTTCACGCAGTTTCTGCACCGGCGCGCTATCCACATCGGCGAGCAGGCTGCGCAATTCCGGCAACTGCTGGAAGGCATGACGCATGCGGGCGAGGTCGCGCGGACGCGCCGTACGCAGCGCCAGACGCGCAAGAATACGCTCCAGATCGCCAACCTGGCGCAGCACGGGCTGCAGTTCACTGTAGCGATCCTGCAACGCGGCAATCGTCTGCTGACGACAGGTAAGCGTCCCGGTATCGCGAATGGGCATATGCAGCCAGCGTTTTAACATACGGCTACCCATCGGCGTCACCGTGCTGTCGAGGACAGAAGCGAGGGTGTTTTCCACGCCTCCGGCCAGATTCTGGGTGATCTCCAGATTACGACGCGTCGCGGCATCCATAATGATGCTGTCCTGCTGCCGCTCCATCGTGATCGAGCGGATATGCGGCAGGGTGGTGCGCTGGGTATCTTTGACGTACTGCAGCAGGCAACCCGCGGCACACAGTCCGCGCGGGGCATTTTCCACACCAAAGCCAATCAGATCGCGGGTGCCAAACTGCAGATTCAACTGCTGGCGCGCGGTATCAATTTCGAACTCCCACAGCGGACGACGGCGCAGACCGCGGCGGCCTTCAATCAGCGCCATCTCGGCAAAATCTTCGGCATAGAGCAGTTCTGCCGGGTTCGTGCGCTGTAATTCAGCCGCCATCGTTTCACGATCTGCCGGTTCACTCAGACGAAAACGTCCGGAGCTGATATCCAGCGTCGCATAACCGAAACCTTTGCCGTCCTGCCACAGTGCCGCCAGCAGGTTATCCTGGCGCTCCTGCAGCAGGGCTTCGTCGCTGATCGTACCAGGCGTGACGATGCGCACGACTTTGCGCTCAACCGGCCCTTTTGAGGTTGCCGGATCGCCGATCTGTTCGCAGATGGCGACTGACTCACCCTGATTCACCAGTTTCGCAAGGTAGTTTTCTACCGCGTGATGCGGAATACCGGCCATGGGAATGGGCTCGCCTGCAGATGCGCCACGCCGGGTCAGCGAGATGTCGAGCAGCTGCGACGCACGTCTGGCATCGTCATAAAATAGCTCGTAAAAATCGCCCATACGGTAGAACAGCAAGATTTCCGGATGCTGTGCTTTCAGCTTCAGGTACTGCTGCATCATCGGCGTATGTGCGTCGAAATTGTCGATTGTGCTCATGGAGTTATGATGTCCATTTCTTTGAAAATAATACGCTTTGGGCGGCTCAGTGGCCGTTAGTTCCTTCTATTGTCGCATGAAAAAAAGGTACGGCGCAGAAAAATGTCGCGGCATTACGAGGTGCCTTCCTGCACTAACTCAATGACAATTTTTCCATGCTCAACCCCCACTCTGACCTGCGAATGGGTGGTAAACCCCGCTTTTTCAAGCCAGTCGCCCTTTAAGCTCAGCGCCGCATGCACGCTGTAGCGTTTGGGTATCTTGGTGTTACGGTCTTCATGACGCTTTCTGAAATACCCCACTTTCAAATGACGATAGGATTTGGTGATAGCGATCTCGTGCATACGGCCTCCGGACAACGTGGACAAGGGTCATTCCTGATGCTGTATAAAATACCAGTGATTTACTGCAGGTGTGGGCTTAATACTGGAATCAGCCTTCAGAAAACAGAATGCAACACCTGAAATCAGTAGCTGAAAGGCGTATTATAAATGCACTTTATTATCTGGTGAGCCGTTATGTCCGGAAAACGCATTACACGTGAGAAAGAGACGATCGCGAAAATGATCGCGCTGTATGAAACACAGTGTCCCCAGGCTTCGCAGGAAGAGGGGCATTATCAGGCGCTGAAAGCGTATGCCAATAAGCGCCTGGATAAATGCGTTTTTGGTGAGGAAAAACCCGCCTGTAAACAGTGCCCCGTTCACTGCTATCAGCCTGCCAGGCGCGAAGAGATGAAGCAGGTGATGCGCTGGGCTGGCCCACGTATGTTATGGCGTCATCCCATCCTGACGGTACGCCACCTGATGGATGACCGTCGCCCGGTGCCGGAATTACCGGAAAAGTATCGCCCGAAAAAGTAACCGTTCAGGCGCTTCGCTGACAACCGTATCCCAACGCCTGCATGCGGGATCTCAGCCAGAATGACGCTACACCAGGCTCTCTTTATCAATCCCGAGACGTTTCATGCGCGAGAGCAGCGTGGTGCGTTTTAGTCCCAGACGTTGGGCTGCACCTTTCGGCCCGGCCACGACACCGTTAGTCTCTTTCAGCACGCGCATGATCAGCTGATATTCGTCTTCACCTTCCTGCGCCACGTCGGTGGCTGTAACCGGGGTTTCGGGCAGGGAAACTTCGGGCAGGGAGAGTTGCAGTACGTTACCGCGCGTCAGCAATACCGCACGTTCAATGACGTTTTCCAGTTCACGGACGTTACCCGGCCACTCCATCGAGGAGAGGGTACGTAGCGTCTCGGCGGGGATACTGTCGATGTTGCGGCCCATCCGGCGGGCTATTTTGGCGGTAAACGCTTTGACCAGCAGAGGGATATCTTCCGGCCGTTCACGCAGGGGCGGCAGGCAGATTGGGAAGACGTTCAGGCGATAATAGAGGTCGCTTCGAAACTCGCGGTCGGCGACCATTTTTTTCAGATCGCGGTTGGTGGCGGCAATGAGTCGGACGTCAGTCTGGATAAGTTTGTTACTGCCAAGACGTTCAAACTCCTGCTCCTGCAGGACGCGAAGCAGTTTGGGCTGCAGCTCCAGAGGCATGTCGCCCACTTCATCAAGGAACAACGAGCTTTTGTCCGCCAGCTCGAAACGGCCCAGGCGCTGGCTGCTGGCACCGGTAAACGCGCCGCGTTCGTGGCCAAAGAGATCGCTTTCCAGCAGGCCTGCGGGCATAGCGGCGCAGTTCATCTTCACCATGCGGCGGCTGTTACGGTTGCTGAGGTTGTGGATCGCACGGGCAATCAGCTCTTTACCGGTGCCGGTTTCACCGAGGATCAGCACCGTACTGTCACTTTGCGCCACCATCTCCACCTGTTTCAGCACGCTGTACATGGCATCGCTGCGGCCGATGATTTCGCCAAACTCGCTGTCCACGTTGTTAAGCTGTTCCGTCAGCGCCAGGTTTTCATCCACCAGCCGTTCTTTCAGACGGTGGATCTCCTGATAGGCCAGCGCGTTATCCAGTGCGATGGAGATACGCTCGGCAATCTGGCGCAACAGTTTCAGGTTGGCGGTGGTAAAGACGCCCTCTTCACACTGCGCCAGCTTCAGGACACCAAGCATAGTATTGCCGGACATCAGCGGCAGCAGGCACAGCGTCTGGATTTTATTCCCCCAGGTGTTAAACAGCATCCGCTCATAAGGCGCGAGCGCATCCTGCTCGTTGAGGTTGAGCAGCAGGATCTCTTTGCTTTTAAATACCCGCTCAGAGAGCGTGCCCGCCTCATCCACTTCACTCTGTTCGTGGGCGGGGTTTGCCTCATCAAGATAGTGGGTGGAGTAGATGTTCAGCTTGCCTTTCCGGTGCCCCCGGAGCGCAATACTGATGGCGTCGATTTTGAAATAGTGGTGGATCTCTTTTGAGACTTCGCTGACCAGCTCATCCATATCGAGGCGCGAAAGCACCGCGTTGGTGATGGCCACCAGGATCCGGAAATTGTCACGTTCGCGGCTCAGCAGGTCGTAATCCACATTATTGGTGACGCGGCTTTGAATTTGCTCTGCGACCACGGCCACAATCTGGGTGAAGGTGTGCAGACGCTCGTATTCCGCCTCGCTCCACGGCTGGTCGGTGTGACGAATAAACTCGCAGCCGCCGAAGATATGCCCTTCCACCGCCAGTGGCAGCAGGCTGTAGTGGCCGAAAGGCGGGTATAACTGACTCTGCGCCAGCATCGGCCACGCTTCGCGGAATTCCTCAAAATTGCAGTGCAGCGCCTCCGGGCGGGAAAGAATACGCCGGACAGGACCATGAGCGAGGTAGGTTTCATCCTCGTACTCAAACGCTTTGCCATTGTCGCGCGTTGAATAGTAGCTCGCGCGATGGCTTGCGCTATGCCAGAGCACAATTGCGGCGCTGTCTGCCAGCGCTGATTGCCTGACCAGCCGCGTCAGGGCATCGCTCAGCGCGCCAAGATCGGGCTGCTGTAAAAGTGTGCGCGTAATGTCAAACAGGCCCTGCTGTCCAAGATCGCTCATCGGTGTATACGGCATATTGCTTTCCAATAGAAACTGGCAAAAAAGAGAAAGTCAGTGCTGACCGCTTTTGGCGCGGTTCTAGCAAATGCGGGGTAAAGGTTCCGCGTGCGGCAGATCCAGCGTCCGCTTGACGCCATACAACCCGGTCAGGCGCACCCCTTTGCGCTCAACCACTTCACCAATCAGCGCGGCCTCTTTCCCGAAAGGATGTGCCCGCAGCTGTTCAAGTACGGATTCGGCCGCCGCGCGCTCCACGCCAATGACCAGCTTGCCTTCATTTGCAAAGTTTAGCGGGTCGAGCCCGAGGAGTTCGCACAAGCCGCGAACGGCAGGCTTAACGGGCAGCGCGCGTTCAGTGAGTTCGATACCCAGACCGCAGCGCGCCGCGAACTCATGTACCACGGCGTTAACCCCGCCGCGGGTCGCATCGCGCAGGGCTTTCACGCCTGGAAGGGAACGCAGGGTCTGGATAAGCGGAGTCAGTACCGCGCAATCACTGCGTAATTCTCCGTCCAGCCCCAGGCCTTCACGCAGGTTCAGGATCGTCGCCCCGTGGCAGCCCAGCGATCCGCTGACGATCAGCACGTCGCCGACGGCAAGCTGCTGCGCGCCCCAGTGAATGTCGGCAGGGATCGCCCCCATGCCGGCGGTATTGATGAACAGTTTGTCGGCTGCGCCACGCTGGACCACTTTGGTGTCGCCGGTGACGATGGCGATACCCGCCTCGCGTGCCGTGTGCGCCATGCTGCTGACGACCGCAGAGAGCGTCTCCATCGGCAGCCCCTCTTCAAGGATAAAGCCGCAGGAGAGAAAGCGCGGAACAGCACCGCTGACGGCCACGTCGTTTGCCGTACCGCAGACCGCGAGCTTGCCGATATCGCCGCCCGGGAAGAACAGCGGGTCAATCACGTAGCTGTCGGTGGAAAAGGCCAGCCTGTCGCCCTGCGCGGTCAGGGTGGAGAGGTCAATGCGGGCCTGATCCTCCTGCTCCGCCAGCCAGGGGTTATCAAACGCGTCCATAAACAGACGGTTAATCAGCTGCTGCATCGCCAGGCCGCCGCTGCCGTGTGCCATTTCAACCGTATTCATGCTTCAGACTCCTGATTGCGATACTGATACCACGCGGCACACGCCCCTTCGGAAGAGACCATCAGCGCGCCAAAAGCCGTTTGCGGGTTACAGGTGTTGCCAAATAACGGGCAGTGATGGGGTTTGCATTTGCCGGTGAGCACTTCGCCACAGCGGGCCCGCGGGTCGTCACACACCTGTTGCGGCTGCGGGCGGAAGTGGGCTTCGGCGTCGAACGACCGGTAGGCTGGCGTCAGGCGCACGCCGGACTCTGCAATCAGCCCCAGACCACGCCATTCGCTGTCGCCCTCGACGCTAAATACCTCGGCTATCGCCTGCTGGGCCACCACATTTCCACTGTCGGGGACGACACGGCGGTACTGATTTTCTACTGCACTCTGGGCTGCTATTTTCTGCTCAACCAGCATGGTCACGCCTTGCAGTAGATCAAGAGGTTCGAAACCAGCCACCACTAAAGGCCGTTCGAACTGTTCAGCGATAAAGCCGTAGGCCGCCGTCCCGATAACCATGCTGACATGGCCCGGCGCCAGAAAAGCGTCAATTCCGTTGTCCGGCTCTTCAAGCAGGCTGCGTAACGTCGGGATGAGCGTAATGTGCTGGCAAAAAAAGAAAAAGTTATCAATGTTGCGGGCTTTGGCCTGCTGCAGCGTGATGGCCGTGGCGGGCATGGTGGTTTCAAAACCAAGCCCGAAAAAGACGACCTTGCGGCCGGGGTTATGGGTGGCCAGCGTCAGGGCATCCATCGGCGAGTACACGATCCTGATATCTGCGCCCCGGGCTTTTGCCTGCAGCAGCGAGCCGTTTTTGCCCGGCACGCGCATCGCATCGCCAAAGGTACAGAAAATCACGTCAGGCTGGTGGGCTATCTCAAGGCAGGCGTCGATGCGTCCCATCGGCAGGACGCACACCGGGCAGCCGGGGCCATGGATAAACTCGATGTTTTCCGGCAGAAGCTGGTCGAGGCCAAATTTAAAGATGGCATGCGTATGCCCGCCACAGACTTCCATAATACGCAGCGGCTTTTCGGCGGTATAGCTCAGCCGTGCCGCCCGTGTTTTCAGATGTTCAATCAGCTGCATCACCTGCTCAGGCGCGCGATATTCATCAACGTAGCGCATGGTTTACCGCTCCTCGCCGTACAGCAATGCCCCGACGTCCGGCTCCACGTCGAACATATTCTGAAGGGCATCGAGCGTGTCGCGGGCCTCCGCTTCGTTGATGATGCTCATGGCAAACCCCACGTGCACCAGCACCCACTGACCGAGGCGTGAGGCGCCGGTTTCGTCGGTGCTGCCGACGAGCGTCAGGTCGACGTCGCGCAATATGCCACACACCTCAACGCGGGCCTGATTCCCGTCAATGGCGTGAATTTGTCCGGGGACGCCTATGCACATCGTTCGCTCTCCAGCCAGTTCAGCCAGGCGTCCATCCCGTCACCGCGGGTTGCGGACACCAGCATGATGTCAATATCCGGGTTCACTTCACGGGCATAGGCCATGCATTTGTCCACGTCGAAATTCAGGTACGGCAGCAGGTCAACTTTGTTCAGCAACATCAGCGAAGCGGCGGCAAACATATGCGGATATTTAAGCGGCTTGTCTTCACCTTCGGTCACCGAGAGCACCGCGACCTTATGTCGCTCACCGAGATCGAAGCTGGCTGGACAGACCAGGTTGCCCACGTTCTCAATAAACAGGATGCCGTTGTCCGCCAGCGGCAAGCGCGGCGTGGCGTCGGCAATCATTTGTGCATCCAGATGGCAGCCTTTACCCGTATTAACCTGAATGGCGGGCGTGCCGGTTTCGCGAATACGCGCGGCGTCGTTCACCGTCTGCTGATCGCCTTCGATGACCGCGCAGGAGATGCGCCCGTTCAGGCGGTGGAGCGTTTGTGTCAGCAGCGTGGTTTTGCCGGAGCCGGGGCTGGAGACCAGGTTCAGGACCAGCTGTTTACGCGTGGCAAAGCGGGCGCGGTTGCGTGCTGCAATCTGGTTGTTTTTATCCAGAACGTTGATTTCCACCTCCAGCATCTGACGCTGGCTGAGCCCCGGCGCGTGGGTACCGGCGACGCCATGCCCGTAATGCAGGTCGCCCGCAGCGGAGTGTCGGGGGGCGAAGGTGATACCGGTTAATGCCGCTGCAGGACGAGGGGCAGGTGAAAAGGGTGCGGAGCGAAACGCGGCGTGAGGACGGTGTTCATCCCCTTCTATATACAGGTTGCCTTCAGCGCAACCGCAGGTACTACACATATTTTACTCCTTCTCGATTTCGAGACGTTGGATCTGCATGCCGTCATCCGCCACGATGCGAAGCTCGCTGCTCTGGCACTGCGGACAGCGCTGAACCTTCGATGAAAGCAGAGTGACGTATTGCTGACACTGCGCGCACCAGCACTCCGCCTGCTGTTCTTCAATATGCAGTTCACAGCCTTCCGCCAGCGTGCCGCGGCACACCAGCTCAAAGCAGAAGGTCAGGGCGCTGGTTTCAACGCAGGAAAAGGCCCCGACCTGTAGCCAGACGCCGGTGACGCGTTTCGCATTGTTTGCCCGCGCCTGCTGTTCAATTAACTCGACGGCCCGCTGGCAGAGGGTGATTTCGTGCATGACGCCTCCTCAATGAATTGCCCCGATAATGCAATAACGGTGCCAGCTTGATTTTTGTTAAGGCGTGACGATGTCAATGCTGTCGAAATGACACGTCGACACGGCGTGATTGACACGCTTCCTTTGATTAAAATAGTTAAAAATCAATATATTAAAAACTGGCATGGAATCTGCTTAACAGCCGCTATCTCCATTAACCGGATACCTTTTATGACTATTTGGGAAATTAGCGAAAAAGCGGATTACATTGCGCAGCGCCATCAGCAGTTACAGGAGCAGTGGCACCTTTACTGCAACTCTCTGGTTCAGGGCATCACCCTGTCAAAAGCCCGTCTTCACCACGCCATGAGCTGTGCAGCGCAGGGGGATATGCGCTTTGTGCTCTTCGGCCATTTCACGATAAACGTCACCCTGGCAGACACCTTCAACAGCCACACCATCGAGTACTACGTCGAAACAAAAGAAGGTGAAAAACAGTGTATTGCGAAGGCGCAGTTGATGGCCGACGGGATGGTCGATGGTCACGTCAGTAACCGCGATCGCCAGCAGGTGCTGGAGCACTATCTGGAAAAAATCGCGCCGGTTTATAACGGCCTGTACGCCGCTGTTGAACACGATCTCCCGGTCAACCTGAAACAGCTGATGGATGGAAATCCCTCAGCGAACGTGGCCTGACCATTGCGTGTCGAGAAGTGTCGACAAGACAGTTTTTCGTCAAAAATGACTATCACCAGAGGATGACCCGGTGAACCGTTTTGTAATTGCTGACTCGACGGTCTGTATTGGCTGTCGAACCTGTGAGGCGGCCTGTTCGGAAACGCACCGTCAGCACGGGCTACAGTCCATGCCGCGCCTGCGCGTCATGCGTAATGAAAAAGAGTCTGCGCCGCAGCTCTGCCACCACTGTGAAGATGCCCCCTGCGCGGGAGTCTGTCCTGTTAATGCCATCACCCGTGTCGAGGGTGCAGTGCAGCTGAATGAAAGTCTGTGCGTGAGCTGCAAACTGTGCGGCATTGCCTGTCCGTTCGGCGCGATTGAATTTTCCGGCAGCCGTCCGCTGCATATCCCGGCGAATGCCAACTCCCCGAAAGCGCCGCCAGCGCCACCTGCGCCGGCGAAGGTGAGCACGCTGCTTGACTGGGTTCCCGGCGTGCGTGCCGTTGCGGTCAAATGCGACCTGTGCAGCTTTGATGAACAAGGGCCAGCCTGTGTGCGCACCTGCCCGACGAAGGCGCTGATTCTGGTCAATATTCGCGACATCGTTCGCACCAGTAAACGTAAGCGTGAGCTGACCATTAACAGTGATTTCGGCGATCTTTCTCTGCTTCAGGCGCTGAACGAGGGGGCGAAATGAACGCGGTGATGATGATTACCAGCGCGGTGGCCTATTTTGCCGCCGCCGCTGTGTTGGCCTTGATCTTCTCTTTCCATAAAACCCTGAGCGGCTGGATAGCCGGTATCGGCGGGGCGGTTGGCAGCGTGATGACGCTGGTGGCCGGTGGCCTCGTGTTAACAGGCGGACAATCCGTCGAAGCGGTGATGCCGCTGATACGGCACACCGTTGAAATTACGCCGCTGAATGCCATTTGGCTGGTGACCTTTGGTCTGTGCGGCGTGTTTATCAGCCTGTTTAATATTGACTGGCACCGCCATCAGCACACTCAGCCCAACGGTCTGCTGGTCAATCTGCTGATGGCCGCGGCGGTCTGTACCGTGACTGCCAGCAACCTCGGCGCGCTGGTGGTGATGGCCGAGATCATGGCGCTGTGCGGCGTATTCCTTACGGGCTGTAGCACCTCCGGCAAACTGTGGTTTGCGCTGGGGCGTCTTGGCACGTTGCTGCTGGCACTGGCCTGCTGGCTGGTGTGGCAGCGCTTCGGCACGCTGGACTTCTCCGTCCTTAACGGTCAGTCGCTGGGGAATGATGTCTGGCTCCTTGGCGTGATCGGCTTTGGCCTGCTGGCCGGGATTATCCCGCTGCACGGCTGGGTGCCACAGGCACATGCACATGCCTCCGCGCCTGCCGCAGCGCTCTTCTCGACGGTTGTCATGAAGGTTGGTCTGTTCGGCATTCTGACGATAACGCTCACCGGTGGGCAGCCGCCGCTGTGGTGGGGCGTTGTGCTGCTGGTCGCCGGGATGATCACCGCCTTCATCGGCGGCCTGTACGCCCTGATGGAGCACAATATTCAGCGTCTGCTGGCGTACCACACCCTTGAGAACATCGGCATTATCCTGCTGGGTATTGGCGCAGGCGTTACCGGGCTGGCGCTCAATCAACCGGCGCTGATTGCGGCCGGCTTTATCGGCGGCCTGTATCACCTGATCAACCACAGCCTGTTTAAAAGCGCCCTGTTCCTCGGGGCAGGTAGCGTCTGGTTCCGCACCGGTCATCGCGATATCGAAAAACTCGGCGGCATCGGCAAAAAAATGCCCGTTATCTCTCTGTGCATGCTGGTGGGGCTGATGGCAATGGCTGCGCTGCCACCGCTGAACGGCTTTGCCGGCGAGTGGGTTATCTATCAGTCCTTCTTCGCACTCGGTCAGAGCGAGGTGTTTATCGCCCGGTTGCTCGGCCCGCTGCTGGCGGTTGGGCTGGCGATAACCGGTGCGCTGGCGGTGATGTGTATGGCTAAAGTCTACGGCGTGACCTTTCTGGGTGCACCGCGCACGCGTGAGGCCGAAAACGCCTGCTGTGCACCGGCATTGATGGGGGCGAGCGTTGTCGCGCTGGCGCTGTGCTGCATCGCGGGCGGGGTAGCTGCCCCGTGGCTTCTTCCGCTGTTGGGTAACGCCATTCCTCTGCCGCTCACCACGGCGCATACCACGGTGTCCCAGCCGATGATTGCGCTGCTGCTGATTGCCGCGCCGCTGCTGCCGTTCGTGCTGATGCTGTTCTTCAGACGCGACCGCCTCTCCTCTCGAGCACGCGGTACCGCCTGGGCTTGCGGTTACGCACACGAGCAATCCATGGTGATCACAGCGCACGGCTTTGCCATGCCGGTCAAAGAGAACTTTGCCGCGGTGCTGAAACTGCGGGACTGGCTTAACCCGGTGGGGTGGGTGCCGGGCTGGCAGAGCGCTGCCGTGCCCGTGCTGTTCCGCCGACTGGCGTTGATCGAGCTGGCGGTACTGGTTGTGATTGTGATTTCACGAGGAGCCTGACATGAGTCTGTTACTGGCAATACTTCAGGCGCTGGTGCTATTTGCCATGGCGCCGTTGCTCTCCGGGGTGAGCCGCGTGGCGCGTGCCCGGATGCATAACCGTCGCGGGCCTGGTGTACTCCAGGAGTACCGTGATTTGTTCAAGCTGATGGGACGTCAGAGCGTTTCCCCGGACGCGGCAGGATGGGTCTTTCGCCTGACACCGTTTGTGCTGGCTGGCGTCATGCTCACCATCGCCACGGCGTTACCGGTCGTCACCGTCGGATCGCCGCTGCCGGTGCTGGGCGATCTCATTACGCTTATCTACCTCTTCGCCATCGCGCGCTTCTTCTTCGCGATTGCCGGCCTCGATACCGGCAGCCCGTTTACCGGGATTGGTGCCAGCCGCGAGGCCATGCTCGGCGTGCTGGTTGAGCCGATCCTGCTGCTCGGCCTGTGGGGCGCCGCGCAGGTCGCGGGGTCAACCCATATCAGCTTTATCACTCATACCGTGTATCACTGGCCCGTGGACCGTTCCCTTCCGTTGCTTTTGGCGCTCTGCGCCTGCGCATTCGCGACGTTTATCGAGATGGGCAAACTGCCGTTCGACCTCGCGGAAGCGGAGCAGGAGCTGCAGGAAGGTCCGTTGACCGAGTACAGCGGTTACGGCTTTGCGGTGCTGAAATGGGGCATCAGCCTCAAACAGCTGGTAGTGCTGCAGATGTTTGTCGGTGTCTTCTTCCCGTGGGGGCAGATGACGCACTTTTCCGCGGCCGGTCTGGTGCTGGCGGTGGTCGTTGCCGCGCTCAAGCTACTTGTCGGCGTGCTGGTGATTGCCCTGTTTGAGAACAGCATGGCGCGTCTGCGTTTTGTGGCGACGTCGCGCATCACCTGGGCCGGTTTTGGTTTTGCATTTTTAGCGTTCGTCTCCATGCTGGTGGCGTGATTAAAGAGAGTTTTTATGTCTGAAGAAAAGAAAGGTCAGCAGTATCTCGCCGCGTTGCACCAGGCCTTCCCGGGCGTGGTGCTGGAGGAGTCCTGGCAAACCAAAGACCAGATAACGGTGACCGTGAAAGTGAACTACCTGCCGGAAGTGGTGGAGTTTCTTTACTACCAGCAGGGTGGCTGGCTGTCGGTGTTGTTCGGCAACGACGAGCGTCAGCTGTGCGGAAACTATGCGGTTTACTACGTGATGTCGATGGAGCAGGGCGAGAAGTGCTGGCTCACCGTGCGTGTCGAAGTGGATCCCAACAAACCGGAATACCCGTCTGTCACCCCGCGCGTGCCCGCCGCCGTCTGGGGCGAGCGCGAAGTGCGCGATATGTATGGTCTGGTCCCGGTTGGGCTTCCGGATGAGCGCCGTCTGGTGCTGCCGGACGACTGGCCAGACGAACTCTATCCCCTGCGCAAAGACAGCATGGATTACCGTCAGCGTCCGGCCCCGACCACCGACAGTGAGACTTACGCGTTCATCAATGAGCTTGGCAGCAAAAAGAACAACGTGGTGCCGATAGGCCCGCTGCACGTCACGTCTGACGAGCCGGGCCACTTCCGCCTGTTTGTCGACGGCGAGAATATTATTGATGCCGACTACCGCCTGTTCTACGTCCATCGCGGGATGGAAAAACTGGCGGAAACCCGGATGGGATATAACGAAGTGACGTTCCTCTCTGACCGCGTGTGCGGCATCTGCGGGTTTGCCCACAGTACCGCCTACACCACCTCGGTGGAGAACGGCATGGGGATTGTGGTGCCGGAACGCGCGCAGATGATCCGCGCCATCCTGCTGGAAGTGGAGCGTCTGCACTCGCACCTGCTGAACCTCGGTCTGGCCTGTCACTTTGTCGGTTTTGACTCCGGCTTTATGCAGTTTTTCCGCGTACGTGAAGCCTCCATGAAGATGGCGGAAATCCTGACCGGGGCGCGTAAAACGTACGGTCTGAACCTGATCGGCGGGATTCGTCGCGATCTGCTGAAAGATGACATGATCCAGACCCGCCAGCTGGCGCAGCAGATGCGTCGCGACGTTCAGGAGCTGGTGGATATGCTGCTCAGCACGCCGAACATTGAGCAGCGTACCGTCGGTATTGGCCAGCTGGATCCGCAAATCGCCCGCGATTTCAGTAACGTTGGCCCCATGGTTCGTGCCAGCGGCCACGCCCGCGATACCCGCGCCGATCATCCGTTCGTCGGCTACGGCCTGCTGCCTATGACCGTGCACAGCGAGCAGGGCTGCGACGTTATTTCGCGTCTGAAGGTGCGTATCAACGAGGTATTCACCGCGCTGAACATGATCGACTTCGGTCTGGATAATCTGCCAGGCGGTCCGCTGATGGTTGAGGGCTTCACCTACATTCCAAACCGCTTCGCGCTGGGGTTTGCCGAAGCCCCGCGTGGAGACGATATCCACTGGAGCATGACCGGTGACAACCAGAAGCTCTACCGCTGGCGCTGCCGTGCGGCAACCTACGCCAACTGGCCAACCCTGCGCTACATGCTGCGCGGCAATACGGTATCCGATGCGCCGCTGATCATTGGCAGCCTCGATCCGTGCTACTCCTGCACCGACCGCATGACGGTGGTGGATGTGCGCAAGAAGAAAAGCCAGGTGGTGCCGTACAAAGAGCTGGAGCGCTACAGCATCGAGCGTAAGAACTCGCCGCTGAAATAGGGGATTTTGTGCAGGCTGATGCCCTCACCCTGACCCTCTTTTTGACGAGAGATCCGGGGTGCGGAGCACAGGCAGCACATAAGCAGGAGTCAACATGTTTACCTTCATCAAAAAAGTGATCAAAACCGGGACGGTGACCAGTCGCTATCCGCTGGAGCCGATGCCGGTCGATAAAAACTTTCGCGGCAAGCCGGAGCACAACCCGCAGCAGTGCATCGGCTGTGCTGCCTGCGTTAACGCCTGCCCGTCAAATGCCCTGACGGTGGAAACCGATCTGAAAACGGGCGAGCTGGCCTGGCAGTTCAACCTCGGGCGCTGCATTTTCTGCGGCCGCTGCGAGGAAGTTTGCCCGACGGTGGCGATCCGTCTTTCGCAGGAGTACGAGCTGGCGGTCTGGAAGAAAGAGGATTTCTTGCAGCAGTCGCGTTTCGCGCTGTGCAACTGCCGTGTCTGCAAACGCCCGTTTGCCGTACAAAAAGAGATCGACTACGCCATCGCGCTGTTGCAGCACAACGGTGATGCCCGCGCGGAGCATCATCGCGAAAGCTTTGAAACCTGCCCGGACTGCAAACGGCAGAAATGCCTGCTGCCGTCGGACCGCATCGATATTACCCGTCATATGAGAGAGGCCAGCTGATGGAAAACCTGATCGGCCCACGCGACGCTAACGGCATTCCGGTGCCGATGACGGTGGAGGAATCCATCGCCAGCATGAAGGCCTCGCTGCTGAAAAACATTAAACGTTCGGCCTATGTGTACCGCGTGGACTGCGGCGGCTGCAACGGCTGTGAGATTGAGATCTTTGCCACGCTGTCGCCCCTGTTCGACGCCGAACGCTTCGGTATTAAAGTGGTGCCTTCGCCGCGTCATGCGGACATTTTGCTGTTTACCGGTGCCGTTACCCGTGCCATGAGATCGCCAGCATTACGTGCCTGGCAGTCCGCACCGGATCCAAAAATCTGTATCTCTTACGGTGCCTGCGGCAACAGCGGCGGCATCTTCCATGACCTGTACTGCGTCTGGGGCGGCACCGATAAAATTGTTCCGGTGGATGTCTACATTCCCGGTTGTCCGCCAACGCCTGCGGCCACGCTGTACGGTTTTGCCATGGCGCTCGGGCTGCTGGAGCAGAAAATACATGCCCGTGAACCGGGTGAGCGCGACAACCAGGCTGCCGCAATTCTGCACCCGGATATGGTGCAGCCGCTGCGCGTGAAGGTCGATCGCACGGCGCGCCGGCTCGCGGGGTATCGCTATGGTCGCCAGATTGCCGACGATTATCTGCGTCTGCTGAGCCAGGGCGATCATCAGGTCACGCGCTGGCTGGAGGCGGAAAACGATCCTCGTCTTAATGAGATCGTCGCGAACCTGAATCAGGTGGTGGAAGAGGCGCGTATCCGATGAGTGAAACGGTGGTGTTCAGTCAGCTGAGCCGTAAGTTTATTGATGAGAACGATGCCACGCCGGATGCGGCGCAGCAGGTGGTCTATTACAGCCTGGCCATTGGGCATCACCTCGGGGTGATAGATTGTCTCGAAACGGCATTAAGCTGCCCGTGGCCTGACTATCTGGCGTGGATCGCCACGCTGGCGGAGGGCAGTATGGCGCGCCGCAAAATGGAAGGCGTGCCGAAGTACGGTGAGATCGTTATCGACGCCAACCACATTGCGATGCTCGCCAGTGCTTTCGACGCCGCGCTGAGCGTGCAAACCCCACAGCAGCAGGCCTGGAGCAAAATTTTGCTCAGCATGCTGCATGATATTCATCAGGAGAGTGCCATCTACCTGATGGTGAGGAGATTACGTGACTGATGTTTTACTGTGTGTCGGCAACAGCATGATGGGCGACGACGGCGTGGGCCCGCTGCTTGCACAAATGTGTGCCGCGCATCCGCAGGGCGAATGGGTGGTTATTGACGGCGGCAGCGCACCGGAAAACGATGTGGTGGCGATCCGTGAGCTGCACCCGGACAGGCTGCTGATTGTGGATGCAACCGATATGGGACTTAATCCGGGGGAAACCCGCCTGATTGATCCGGATGACATCGCCGAGATGTTTATGATGACCACCCACAATATGCCGCTGAACTATCTGGTCGATCAGATTAAAGACGATGTGGGAGAGGTATTGTTTCTGGGCATTCAGCCGGACATCGTTGGGTTTTATTATCCGATGACGCCGCCGGTGAAAGAGGCCGTCGAAGAGGTTTACTCCCGGCTTGCCGGATGGCGTGGGGACGGCGGTTTTTCCCGACTGTGAGCAGTGCCGGGTGGTGGTAGCTTCCACCCGGCCTGGACACCTCCTCGCCCGCATCCTGTGGGAGAGGGAGAGGGAGGGGGAGAGAGCAACAGGCTACGCCAGATCCGCTCCGTTACTTGCAATGACCTTCTTATACCACCAGAACGATTTCTTACGCGTTCTGTCCAGCGTACCGTTGCCCGCGTCATCGCGGTCAACATAGACAAACCCGTAGCGTTTGCTCATCTCGCCCGTGGATGCGGCCACCAGGTCAATACAGCCCCAGGTGGTGTAGCCCATCAGCGGCACACCGTCTTCTATGGCATCGCCCATCGCACGAATATGTTCGCGCAGGTAGCTGATACGGTAGTCGTCATTAATCTCACCGTGTTCATCCATGACGTCTTTCGCGCCGAGGCCGTTTTCCACCAGGAACAGCGGCTTCTGATAGCGGTCGTACATCATGTTCATGGTGATGCGCAGCCCCAGTGGGTCGATCCCCCAGCCCCATTCGCTGACCTGGATGTGCGGGTTGCGCAGGGATTTCACGATATTCGCCGCATTGGTATTACTGGCGTTCATGTCCGCCGACGCGCAGCGCGAGGCGTAATAGCTGAACGACACAAAATCGACGGTGTTTTTCAGCAGTTCATCGTCGCCAGGGTCTTTGACAATCACTACCCCTTTTTCGCGGAACACGCGGGCAGAATAGGCCGGGTAGCTGCCGCGCGCCTGCACGTCGATAAAGAACAGGTTTTCGCGGTCCTTCTCCAGCGCCATCCACACGTCTTCCGGTTTGCAGGAGTAGGGGTAGAAGTTGCCGCCGGCCAGCATGCAGCCGACCTGGTTTTCCGGGTTCACCTCATGGGCGATTTTGGTCGCCAGGGCGCTTGCCACCAGTTCGTGATGCGCGGCCTGATATTTTACCTGATCTTCGTTCTCTCCCTCTTCAAACACCAGCCCCGCGCCGGAGAACGGGCTGTGCAGCATGATGTTGATTTCGTTGAAGGTGAGCCAGTACTTCACCAGACCGTTAAATTCTTCGAAACAGGTACGGGCATAGCGGGCGAAGAAATCGACCATCTTGCGGTTGCGCCAGGATCCATACTCCGTGACCAGGTGCATCGGTACGTCGAAATGACACAGTGTGACCAACGGTTCGATGTTGTATTTTTTGCACTCTTCGAACACTGCGCGGTAGAAGGCAATCCCCTCTTTATTGGGCAGTGGCTCATCGCCGTTCGGGTAGAGGCGGCTCCAGGCAATCGAGGTACGAAATACCGTAAAGCCCATCTCCGCCATCAGGGCGATGTCTTCTTTGTAGCGATGGTAAAAATCAATCGCCTCGTGGCTCGGGTAAAACTCGTCGTCACGCAACGTAAAACGTTTTTCCTTACCGACCTTCACCGCCAGACGATTCGCGCCGTGGGGGATCATATCGACCGTCGTCAGCCCTTTGCCGCCTTCACGGTAAGCCCCTTCACTCTGGTTGGCGGCAAGCGCGCCGCCCCATAAAAATCCTTGTGGAAAAACAGACATCTTTACCTCGCTATAAATTTAGACTTGTGCTGCTTTGGCCTGAACCGGAGCGCTCTGCAGGGCGCGTGCTTTCTCAGCCTCGTCTTCGACCGGGATATCTTCAAAACCTAAAATCAGGGTCAGAACAAACGAGAGCACAACCGCCAGCGCCATGACTCCGAATACCCAGACGATGGTCATCGGGTTGGCCGGATCGAAGAACTGTACGCTGGTAAACAGCCCTGGCGCCGCCATTGAATGGCTGGCAAGACCGGCTATGCCAGCCACTGCCCCGCAGATGAAACCGCTGATAAGGCTCGCAATCAGCGGGCGTTTCAGGCGTACCGCCACACCATAGAGGGCAGGTTCTGAAATGCCTGCCATGATGGCAGAAGCCGCTGCCGCGAGCGCCGTCTGGCGCAGTTCCGGGTTTTTCGTTTTCCACGCCACCGCCAGCGATGAACCGCCGAGCGACAGGTTGGCTCCGATTTCCGACGGCATAACCATTCCCTCTTTGCCCGTCTCGGCAATGGTCTGAATGATCGTCGGCGTAAATACGCGGTGCATCCCGGTCATCACCAGCAGCGGCCAGAGGGCGCCCATAATGGCCACGGAGAGCCAGCCCAGATAGCCGTGAATAGTGTAGACCAGCGCTGAAATCGCGCTCCCGATCCAGATCCCGAGCGGCCCTATCAGCACAATGGCGAGCGGGGCGGCAATCAGAACGATCAGCATCGGTTTAAGGAAGTTTTTCGTGACCGCCGGCGTAATACGATCAACCCAGCGTTCGATGTACGACAGGCTCCAGGTCATCACCAGCGCCGGGATGACCGTGTAGGTGTATTTCACTGCCGTCACCGGAATAAAGGCGAATTCAACGTGCTCGCCCTGTGCGGCTTTCGCCATCAGTTCGATAAAGCCCGGGTGTACCAGCACGCCCGCGATGGCAATCGCCAGCGACATGTTGGTTTTGAATTTCACTGCGGCAGAGGCGGCGACCATCAGCGGCAGGAAGAAGAACGCGCCATCGCCAATCAGCGTCAGAAGGGTGAGCGTCGGTGCCCCTTTTTCCAGGACGCCGGTCATCTCCAGGATCATTGCCAGCAGTTTGACCATTGAACCGCCGATGATCGCCGGGATCAGCGGTGACATGGTGCCGATCAGCGCATCGAGGATCCCGGCACCGATGCGGCGCAGGGGCATTTTCTGCGGGCCTTCCGGTACGGCAGGCTGCAGGTCGGTGGGCAGCAGGCTTACCACTTCGCGGTAGGCCTGAGACACGGTGTTGCCAATGATCACCTGGCACTGGTTGTCGTTGCGGACCACGCCGAGCACGCCGTTAATGCTTTTCAGGCGCGGGGCATCGGTGAGGCTTTCGTCTTTGAGGACGAAACGCAGTCGCGTCATGCAGTGGGTGACGGCGACGATGTTGTCTCTGCCGCCGAGCGCGCTGACAACGTCATTCGCCAGCGCAGCGTAATTTTTGGCCATCGGATGTAATCCTGTTATCGTTGTGAGAAATGTAGGAAACCGGTTCCACATAATCATCAATAGTTTCTTTGAATGAAACAAGATCACATTTTGTACATTTTTTCATTTCGTGATGATGATCACCTGGAGGGGTAAAAAGCGTGATATCGCCGCTGCGACAATTTTTCTGCAGTGCAGTACACTGCGCCCTGGTAGTTTCAAATGGAAGATTACGATGACCACGATGCTTGAAGTCGCGAAGCGGGCAGGCGTTTCGAAAGCGACGGTTTCCAGGGTATTGTCGGGCAATGGCTACGTCAGCC
Organism: Enterobacter sp. MEB024; assembly: GCF_030209635.1. Classification (NCBI taxonomy): domain Bacteria; kingdom Pseudomonadati; phylum Pseudomonadota; class Gammaproteobacteria; order Enterobacterales; family Enterobacteriaceae; genus Enterobacter; species Enterobacter sp. MEB024. The sequence goes on from NZ_JARVRQ010000005.1 coordinate 404,372, forward strand.
AGGAGACCAAAGACCGGGTGTTTCAGGCGATTGAAGAGAGCGGCTATCGCCCGAATTTGCTGGCACGAAATCTGGCGACCAAACGTACCCAGACGCTGGGTCTGGTGGTCACCAACACCCTTTATCACGGCGTCTATTTTAGCGAACTGCTCTTTCACGCCGCCCGCATGACGGAAGAGAAAGGGCGGCAGCTGATCCTGGCGGACGGTAAGCACAGTGCGGATGAAGAGCGCGAGGCCATTCAGTATTTGCTCGATATGCGCTGTGACGCGGTGATCATTTACCCGCGTTTCCTGAGCGTGGATGAGATGGACGACATCATTGAGAAATGCGAACAGCCGATTATGGTCCTTAACCGCCGCTTACGGAAAAACAGCAGTCACAGCGTCTGGTCAGATCATAAAGCCTCCTGCCAGGACGCCGTGTCGCAGCTGATTCAGAAAGGGCACCGGGAGATTGCGTTTATCACCGGTTCGCTGGATTCCCCCACGGGCGTTGAGCGTCTCTCGGGCTACAAAGACGCCCTGGCACAACACCAGATCCCGCTGCGCCCGTCGCTGATTGCGCAGGGGAAATGGAATCCGGCCAGCGGTGCGGCAGCGGTGTCTGAGCTGCTTTCGCGCGGTGAAACCTTTTCGGCGCTGGTGGCGAGTAATGACGATATGGCGATTGGTGCCATGAAACAGCTGCACGAGTGCGGGATCGCCACCCCGGATGCCGTGTCGGTGATTGGCTTTGACGATGTGGCCATCGCCCCCTACATCGTCCCCTCGCTCTCCAGCGTGCGCATTCCGGTGACGGAGATGATCAAAGAGACCATTAGCCGCCTGATCTTCCTGCTGGATGGCGGTGAGTTTAAGTATCAGCAAACCTTCTCCGGCGAGCTTATCCTGCGTGACTCGGTTATTGACGGGCCTCACCGCTGATGTCGACAGCTGTCATCGTCAGAAGTGACGATGACAGCCCTGCTGTCATTTTATAAACCGCAGAAAATCAACAGGTTAATAATTGGCACGGTTTATGTATATCTCCGCGCAGGACTGTAATGCTGGAGAAGCAGATGAACCGTTTTATTATGGCCGATGCCAGTAAATGCATTGGCTGCCGTACCTGTGAAGTGGCGTGTGTGGTTTCCCATCAGGCGGAGCAGGATTGCGCGTCGCTCACCCCTGATACCTTTTTACCGCGGATCCACGTCATTAAAGGCGTGAATATCTCCACTGCCGCTATTTGTCGCCAGTGTGAGGATGCGCCGTGCGCTAACGTCTGCCCAAACGGGGCCATCAAACGTGAGAAAGGATTCGTGCATGTGATGCAGGAGCGCTGCATCGGCTGCAAAACCTGTGTGGTTGCCTGCCCGTACGGTGCGATGGAAGTCGTGGTGCGTCCGGTTGTGCGCAACAGCGGCATGGGGCTGAGCGTGCGCGCGGAAAAAGCGGAAGCCAATAAATGCGACCTCTGCTACCACCGTGACGCCGGCCCGGCCTGTATGGAAGCCTGCCCGACGCACGCCCTGGTCTGCGTGGATCGTGACAAGCTTGAGCAGATGAGCGCGGAAAAACGTCGTCGTGCCGCGTTCGACACATCATCGTCACTGCTGTTTTAAGTCGCGATGGGCGATAACGGCGTACAGTTGCGGGTGCGCGGCAAGGTGCAGGGGGTAGGGTTTCGTCCCTTCGTCTGGCAACTGGCGCATCAGCTACAGCTGACGGGTGACGTTTGTAATGACGGAGAGGGCGTGCTGGTGCGTCTCGCGGGTAATGGGGGGGCCTTTACCGCGAGGCTGCATCAGGACTGCCCACCGCTGGCACGTATCGATGCTGTCGACAGCCAGCCGTTCACCTGGGCAACGGTGCCGCAGGCGTTCACCATTCGGCATAGCGCGGGCGGAGCGATGGACACCCAGATTGTGCCGGATGCCGCTACCTGCCCGGCGTGCCTGGCTGAAATGCGCGATCCCCGAGCGCGGCGTTATCGCTATCCGTTTATCAACTGTACCCATTGCGGTCCACGTTTTACCATCATCCGCGCCATGCCCTATGACCGCCCGGCCACGTCAATGGCGGCATTTCCCCTCTGTGAACCGTGTGAAACCGAGTACCGCAATCCCGCTGACCGCCGTTTTCACGCGCAGCCGGTAGCCTGTCCGGATTGTGGACCCGAGCTGGAATGGCGCGCGGGCGAGACCGTTGCCACCCGCGAGTCTGCGCTGAGTGCGGCGGTCCACATGCTCAAACATGGCGGGATTGTCGCCATCAAAGGGCTGGGCGGTTTTCACCTTGCCTGTGACGCATCCAACGCACAGGCGGTGGCAACCCTGCGGGCGCGCAAACAGCGCCCGATGAAGCCACTGGCGGTCATGATCCCGCAGGCGGAGGGAGTGCCGGAATCGGTGCAAACGCTGCTGCGCTCGCCTGCAGCGCCCATCGTGCTCACGCCAAAAGTATGGTGTCCTCCGCTTCCTGACGCGATTGCGCCCGGGCTGGACACCGTTGGCCTGATGCTGCCCGCTAACCCACTACAGCATGTGCTGATGATGGACTGCCAGCGCCCGCTGGTGATGACCTCCGGCAACCTCAGCGGGCGTCCGCCGGCCATCACCTGCCAGCAGGCACTGGATGAACTGGGCGACATCGCTGACGGATTCCTGCTGCACAACCGTGACATCCTGCAGCGTATGGATGATTCCGTGATGGATCAGGACGGTATGATGCTGCGTCGCGCGCGCGGTTTTGTGCCGGATGCCATCACGCTGCCCGCCGGTTTCAGCGATGTCCCGGCGATGGTGTGCACCGGTGCTGATATGAAAAATACCTTCTGTCTGGTGCGCGGTAACCAGGCGGTACTGAGTCAGCACTTTGGCGATCTGAGTGACGACGGTGTCGAGGCCCAGTGGCGTTCGGCGCTGTCGATGATGCAGCAGATCTATGCGTTTCAGCCGCAGCGCGTGGTATGCGACGCCCATCCGGGCTATCACGCCCGACAGTGGGCGCAAGCCCAGGCTTTGCCGATCGACACCGTGCTTCACCACCACGCTCACGCGGCGGCATGCATGGCAGAAAACGGCTGGCCGCTTGAGGGCGGAGATGTCATTGCCCTGACGCTGGATGGGATCGGCATGGGCGAAAACGGCGCGCTGTGGGGCGGGGAGTGCCTGCGGGTAAACTATCTCGACTGCGAACGTCTGGGCGGTCTGCCTGCGGTTGCGCTGCCGGGCGGGGACAGGGCTGCCATGCAGCCGTGGCGCAATTTACTCGCCCACTGCCTGGCGTTTGTGCCGGACTGGCAGCAGTACCCGGAAACGCGTGACGTTCAGCGGCAAAACTGGGCGCTGCTGGCTACGGCCATTCAGCGCGGTTTAAACGCGCCGCTGGCCTCATCCTGCGGACGTCTGTTCGACGCGGTGGCCTGCGCGCTCGGCATCACGTCAGAAACCCAGAGCTATGAAGGTGAGGCCGCCTGCCGGCTTGAAGCGCTGGCGGCGCAGTGCCACGACGTTCAACATCCGGTTACGCTTCAGGCTGATAACCTTACGCGCTTCTGGCAACAGTGGCTGAACTGGCAGGCGGAACCCTGCGAGCGGGCATGGGCGTTTCACGATGCGCTGGCGAAAGGGCTGGCGGAGCTTGTCACCTCCCATGCACGGCGACTGGGGCTTTCCACCGTATGCTTCAGCGGCGGCGTGTTACATAACCGTCTGCTGCGCGCGCGACTGCGCCATTACCTCTCAGACTTCACGCTGCTTTTTCCTCATCATCTGCCGTCAGGTGACGGCGCTATCTCCTTCGGGCAGGCGGTGGTTGCTGCCGCCCGGTCATGTTCACAAAGGATGTAAAATGTTACGACTCTTACGCAATGAACCCCGCGCGGCATTTCTGCTGCTGGCTCTGGTAATGGCTAATCTTCTGGCATGGGGCTGGGCATGGCAAACCTTCAGCGGCAGTACGGCGCTGATGGCCGCCAGCCTGCTGGCCTGGTGTTATGGACTCCGTCATGCGGTGGATGCCGACCACATCGCGGCCATTGATACCGTCACGCGTAAGATGATGCAGCAGGGTAAACGCCCATCCGGCGTGGGGGCGTGGTTCTCTCTGGGACACTCCACCATTGTGGTGCTGGCCTCCATTGCCATTGCGGCCACCGCCACGGCGTTTCAGAAGAATATGGCATGGTTTCATGAAACCGGCAGCCTGATTGGCACCGCCGTTTCTGCAACGTTTCTGCTGGCGATGGCGCTGGTCAATCTGGTGATTTTGCGCGGCGTGTGGCGTAATTTTCAGGCGCTGAAGAACGGTCAGGTCACGCGTGACGACATCACGCTTCCGGCATCAGGCGGAGTCATGAACTGGCTGTTTGGCGCAACGTTCCGCCTGGTGAACAAGAGCTGGCAGATGTACCTGGTCGGTTTCCTGTTTGGTCTGGGGTTTGATACCGCGACGGAAATCGGTGTGCTTGGGATTTCAGCCGCCAGCGCGTCAAACGGGATGTCAGTCTGGTCCATCATGATCTTCCCGGCGCTGTTTGCCAGCGGTATGGCGCTGGTCGATACCCTCGACAATCTGCTGATGGTCGGCGCTTACGGCTGGGCGTTTAACAAGCCGCAGCGCAAGCTTTACTACAACATGACCATCACCGGTACCTCCGTGGTGGTGGCGCTGTTTATCGGCGGGCTGGAAGCTCTGGGTCTGTTGATGGATAAATTTGCCCTCAGCGGAGGCTTCTGGGATCGCATTGGCGCAGTTAATGACAACCTCGGTAACGCCGGGTTCGTGGTGGTCGGGCTGTTCGTTGCCTGCTGGCTGATTTCCATGATCAATTATCGCTGGCGCGGCTACGATGCGCTTGTCGTGCGCTCCTGACGCGGCGTCTGAACATCATTGTCGTTATCTGGCTAAACGACGTTGAAAAAAAAGCCCCGGGACATCGGGGCTGTGGACCATAAAATCCAAAGGTTACGTTAGCGTGGCAGGCGAATCAGCGTTAAGCGGGTAATGATTTCAGCAGAGCGAAAGCCTCCTTCATCCGGTCTTCGCTCACCACAAAGGCGCGCATTTGTCCTTCGCTGTCGCACCCACGAGCCACCATTCCCTGAGGTTCAATGGTGAGTTGCCAGTGAAGATCCGGACGCTCGGTTTCGCCTGCCAGGTGTAGCGGGAGTGCCGGCGTTTTTACTTTTACCAGCATGGCGGGTAATTTCAGTGGCGCACTGCCGCCAGACAGGTTTTTCGCCAGGTACATGGCGCTCAGTTGAATGGGCTGCAGGAAGGGCAGGACCTGTCCGTTAATTTCAGCGCAGTCACCCAGGGCGTAAATATCGGGCTGCGTGGTTTGCAGGTAGCTGTCTACCTTCACGCCACGACCTGTTTCCGCGCCGGCGCGATGCGCCAGCGCCGTTTCCGGACGCAGGCCCGTGGCGGCAACCACCACATCCACCTCAACGCTGCGGCTGCGGTCGAGCGTTGCATGAATCCCACTCCCGGTTTTCTTCAGGCTTTGCAGCTGGGATTTCAGCAGCAGATGTACGCCCATATCGGTCAGACGATGCTGTAAGCGACTACTTACTTCTGCGGGCATCAGCGCCGACAAAATGCTTGCCGCATGGTCGACCAGGGTGACGGTTTTGCCCGCCCGGCTAAAATCCATCGCCAGCTCTGTGCCAATCAACCCTGCGCCGACAATCATCACCCGCTTCGCGTCACGCAGCAGGGTTTCACTGGCCTGATACGCCTGCTGGCTGTTGAGGGTGATCATCAGTTCCCGGCCTTCCACCGGAGGTACAAAAGCAGACGCCCCTGTCGCCAGCACCAGTTTGTCGTACTGCCAGGTTTTGTCTTTTGCTTTCACCACGTGGGCGGCGGCGTCGATGTCGGTTATCCAGGTGTGCGGAAATAACCGCAGACTAAACTGTTCCGCGAACGCCCCCGCAGTCTGGCGGGTGAGGTCTTCGGCTCGCTGATTCTGGCTGATAACGTGGCTTAAATCAGGCTTGTTGTACTCGTCCATGCTGTCGGCGGCAATGAGCGTCAACGGCACGCTGGCGTCTTGCTTGCGAATGTTTTTCACCAGCTGGCGGGCGGCAAAGCCCGAGCCGATGATAACGATACCGTGGTTCATTGTGCCTCCGTCGCCAGTTCGTCAAAGACCTCTTTTCCCAGGGAACATTCCGGGCAGAGGAAATTGTCCGGCACGTCGCACCAGGGGGTACCGGGGGCAACATCCTGCAGCGGCTCGCCCTGTGCCGGGTCGTAAATCCACTGGCAGACGCTGCACTGCATGCGAGGGCCACCGTCAGCGACCGCTGCGGCGGGCGCGGGGTTTTTAGCGTTCATGTCGGGGAGCGGCGCGAGCGCCCACTGACGCGCAATGTCACGGCCATGCTGGCGGCACAATTCAAGCGCGTCGATGTCCGGACGCCATTTCGCCTTCAGGCTCATGGACATCTCAAAACCGGCGTCCTGCAAACGTGTGGACAGCCGGTCTACTGCGCCGCCGCTCCAGCCGTGGGAGCCAAATGCGCTGGCCCGTTTATTACGAAAGCGCAGGCCGGTCATCTCTTCTACAAGGCCCGCAATTTTCGGCATCATCACGTTGTTCATCGTGGAGGTGCCCACCAGTACGCCCTTGGAGCGGAAGACGTTGGTCAGGATCTCGTTTTTATCGCTACGCGCCACGTTGAAGATTTTCACCGCCACGTTCGGGTCGACTTCGTTAATACCCTGCGCAATGGCGTCCGCCATCATGCGGGTGTTATTAGACATGGTGTCGTAGAAAAGCGTGATACGGTCTTCCTGATAATCCGCGGCCCATTTGAGGTACAGCTCCACGATCTGGGTGGGGTTTTCGCGCCACACCACGCCGTGAGAGGTGGCAATCATATCCACGGGCAGGTTAAAGCCGAGGATTTCGGTGATTTTTGGCGTCACCAGACGGCTGAACGGCGTCAGGATATTGGCGTAGTAGCGCTGACACTGTTCGAACAGCTCGGTTTGATCCACTTCATCGTTGAACAGGCGTTCGTCACAATAGTGCTGGCCGAAGGCATCGTTGCTGAACAGCACCGTATCGCCGGTCATGTAGGTCATCATACTGTCGGGCCAGTGCAGCATCGGGGTTTCAACGAAGATCAGCTGTTTGCCGTTGCCGATATCCAGCGTGTCGCCGGTTTTGACGGTGTGGAAATTCCACTCCGGGTGGTGATGGTGGCCGTTAATCGAGTCGATGGCGTTGGTGGTGCAGTAAATCGGGGTGTCGGGAATGCAGGACATTAACTCGGTCAGCGCCCCGGCATGATCCTCTTCCGCATGGTTAATGATGATGTAGTCGATATCCGCAAGATCGATTTCACTGCGCAGATTTTGCACGAACTCCCGGCTGAATTTGTGATCGACGGTATCGATGAGCACGTTTTTGCCTTCACGGATGAGATAGCTGTTGTAGCTGCTGCCGCGCAGCGTTTTGTACTCCGTTCCGTGGAAGTCACGCACTTCCCAGTCACGTTGACCAACCCAATGAATGTTATTTTTAACCAGAATAGACATAGCAACCTCAATTAATACGGCGTTTTTCAAATAAGATGTCTAGCCTTTATCAAGTTGCGTGCCAGTTTTTCATGTTGATGTTTTTTATGGTTTTTTAATTTTATCATCCGTAATGGGTAGTCAATATGACTATCTGATTTATGGTCATTGTGACAATATGAATGGTCAAAATGACAGTGAGGCGCAGATGAGCTTTTCCGTGGACGTACTGGCAAAAATTGCCATTGAACTGCAAACCGGTATCGGTCATCAGGACCGTTTTCAGCGGCTGATTTCGACGCTGCGCCACGTGCTGGCGTGCGATGCGTCGGCACTGCTGCGCTACGACGCCCGGCAGTTTATTCCGCTGGCCATCGACGGGCTGGCGCAGGACGTTCTTGGGCGACGCTTCTCCCTGGAAGGCCATCCGCGTCTTGAAACCATCGCCCGGGCCGGTGACGTGGTGCGCTTTCCGGCGGACAGTGATTTGCCCGACCCTTACGACGGGCTGATCCCGGGGCAGGAGAGCCTGAAAGTTCATGCCTGTATCGGTCTGCCGCTGTTTGCCGGACAAAACCTGATTGGGGCATTAACCCTCGACGGCCTGTCGCCGGATCAGTTCGACACCTTTAGCGATGAAGAGCTGCGGCTGATTGCCGCGCTGGCCGCCGGTGCGCTGAATAACGCGCTGCTGATCGAACAGCTGGAGAGCCAGAACATCCTTCCCGGCAGCCCGTCGGCGTTTGAACCGGTGGCACACACGGAGATGATTGGGCTGTCACCGGGGATGGTGCAGCTAAAAAAAGAGATCGATATCGTGGCGGCCTCGGACTTAAACGTGCTGATTTTCGGGGAAACCGGCACCGGTAAAGAGCTGGTGGCGAAGGGCATCCACGAAGCCTCGCCGCGCGCGGTCAACCCGCTGGTGTACCTCAACTGCGCCGCGCTGCCAGAAAGCGTGGCGGAAAGTGAGCTGTTTGGTCACGTCAAAGGGGCGTTTACCGGGGCGATCAGCAACCGCAGCGGCAAATTCGAAATGGCGGATAACGGCACGTTGTTCCTCGATGAAATTGGCGAACTGTCGCTGTCGCTTCAGGCCAAACTGCTGCGCGTCCTGCAGTACGGCGATATTCAGCGCGTCGGCGACGATCGCAGCCTGAGAGTCAACGTGCGTGTGCTGGCGGCAACCAACCGTGACCTGCGCGAAGAGGTGTTGGCCGGGAATTTCCGCGCTGACCTGTACCATCGTCTGAGCGTGTTTCCGCTTACCGTGCCGCCGCTACGCGAGCGCGGCGACGATGTGGTGCTGCTGGCGGGGTTTTTCTGCGAGCAATGTCGGTTACGAATGGGGCTTTCCCGCGTGGTATTAAGCCCCGGTGCGCGAGCCCATCTGATGCGATACGGCTGGCCGGGTAACGTACGCGAACTGGAACATGCGATTCACCGCGCCGTGGTGCTGGCGCGGGCGACACGTTCGGGAGATGAGGTGGTGATCCACGCGCGGCATTTCGCATTGCACGATGATACCGCTTCGTTCGTTACGCCTGCCGCGCCGGAAATGGCCCATGAGAACCTGCGGGAAGCAACAGAAGCGTTTCAGCGTCAGACGATCGCCCGCGCGCTGGAGCAGAATAACCGCAGCTGGGCGGCGTGCGCGCGAGCGCTGGAAATGGACGTCGCCAACCTGCACCGGCTGGCGAAACGTCTGGGACTCAAAGGTTAAATAATCCCGGCCTGGTAGAAATCCTGCAGGTTGATGGCGCCGCACAGCTTGCCGTGCTCATCCACCACCGGCGCGGCGGTGATTTTGCGCTTCATCAGCACCTCTTTGGCTTCGATGGCGCGGCTCTCGGCGTTCAGGGTCAGCCCGCCCCGGGTCATCGCTTCCGAAACCTGGGATTCCAGCTTGCCGCCGCCCACCAGCCAGCGGCGCAGGTCGCCGTCGGTAAACACGCCTTTAACGCTACCGGTTTCATCGCACACCGCCACCAGACCCAGCCCGGTGCGGCTCAGTTCCAGCATCGCATCCATTACGCTGGTGTTGAGTTTGACCTGCGGAATGGCCTCGTCGGTCCGCATCAGATGATGAACTTTATTGAGCAGTCGCGCACCGAGCGCGCCCGCCGGGTGCGAGCGGGCAAAATCTTCTTCGTTAAAGCCGCGTGCCTGCATTACCGCCATTGCCAGCGCGTCGCCCATCATCAGCGTATTCACGGTGCTGGAGGTGGGGGCGAGGTGCATCGGGCAGGCTTCGCGCTCAACGGAGATATCAAGCGTGGCCTTGGCCGCCAGTGCCAGCGGTGAGCGGGATTTACCGGTCATCGCCAGCAGCGCGACCGATTTTTCCTGCAGACGCGGGATGATGAGATCCAGCTCTTTGGCCGAACCGGAGTAGGAGATAAACAGCATCACGTCGCGGCTTTCAATCATCCCCAGATCGCCGTGCAGCGCTTCGGCCGGATGCACGAAGAACGCCGGTGTGCCGGTGCTGGCAAGCGTAGCGGCAATCTTTTTGCCGATATGACCGGACTTGCCGATCCCGGAGACCACCACTTTACCTTCGCACTGGATAATGGTGTTTGCCGCGCGCACAAAATCCTCGCCCAGACGTTCCGGCAGGCGGCTGGCTTCCTGCAGCTCCAGCATCAGGGTCTGGCGGCCTGCGTTTAACAGAAAATCACTCATCTCTCTCTCCGGTTACAATCACGTCGATCCCTTTCTCTTCCAGCGCTTTTTTGAACGCCGGGTCGATACCTGCGTCGGTAATGAGCTTATCGACGCTTTCAAGGCTGCAGACAATGTTGGGACTTTTACGGCCAAACTTCGACGAGTCTGCCATCAAAATCACTTCGCGCGCGGCGTTGCACATCGCTTTGCTGACGCTGAACACCTCGTTAAAGGTCGTCACGCCGGCGTTCAAATCGATACCGTCCGTGCCCATAAAGAGTTTATCAAAGCTGAAGTGTTCAAAGGCGTTTTCCGCCAGTTGACCGTGAAACGACGCAGATTTTTTACGGAACGTCCCGCCGGGCATCAGAATGGTTTGCTCGCTGTCGAATTCCGACAGGGCGTTGACGATGTGCAGACTGTTGGTCATCACCGTGATGTTGTTAAAGCGGCTGAGCATCGGGATCATCTGCAGCACGGTGCTGCCTGCATCAAGGATAATGGAGTCCCCATCATGGATAAATTTTACGGCGGCCTCGGCAATCAGCGCTTTCTGGTGAGTATTGATCAGCGTTTTGTGATCGATAGGCGGGTCGGCTTCATCTTTGTTGAGCATCACGCCGCCGTAGGTTCGGATGACTGCACCAGAGTTTTCGAGCAATACCAGATCCTTTCGTATTGTCGTGCCGGTGGTGTCAAAGTAGTGGGCCAGTTCTTCTACCGAGCATTTTCCCTGCTTTTGCAGATGCTCCAGAATGGCCGCCTGACGCTGACGTGGTTTCATAGGCGCTCAATTCCTTAGGTTGCGAAATGATAATTTCGCAAGCTTATCGCGTTCACAACGAAATTATCCATGTTTCAGATTAAGCGCTAATGATAGAGCATTCTGACAGAGCGAATCATGGGGAAAGATCACATCGGGTTGTAATTCCTGCAGCGATATCCCGTTAATCGCCTGGATTTTCGCCGGGCGGGCAAAAACGGTCATCCCGCGCATGATGAGGGAATCGCAGACCCTATTGTGTTCGTCCAGCGCAATGGCAACCACCACGCGCGGTTTGAAACGCCCGCCGGAACGCCCGACACCCACGCGCCCTTTCTGACACAGGGCATCAAACGCGCGGTTAAACTGGCGAATTTGCCAGCCGCCAAAGATCAGCTGGCACATCCAGGCGATGGCGGCAACGGTAATGAGTGCGGTAACCATACGAGCTCCTTGTTGTTCCCTCTCCCGAAGGAGAGGGGGATACGGGCATCAGCGTGTTCGATCAGAACATCACCTGTCCGCCGGTGACATTAATGGACTGCCCGGTGCAGTAAGAGGCTTTGGGGCTGGCATAAAACAGCAGCATGTTCAGCACGTCCTGATAATCGCAGCCGCGCTTCAGCGGCACTTTGTCGATGTAATACTGCTCCACTTCCTCCTCTTTCAGCCCGAGCTTGGTGGCATATTGCGGCAGCAGGGACTGGAACATCGGCGATTTCAGCAGGTTGCCCAGCATCAGCGAGTGAACGGTAATGCCATATTCGGCCAGATCGAGGGCCAGAGATTGCGTCAGCCCTACGCCGCCAAATTTCGCCGCGCTGTAACCGGAGTTGTGTTTGCTGCCCACTTTGCCCGATTTCGAGTTGATCTGGATGATGCGTCCCTGAATGCCATCGCGGATCATCAGACGGGAAAACTCGCGTGCGCAGAGGAAATAGCCCACCAGGTTAACCTGCAGGGAGCGGTCGAAGTCCCCCAGTTCGAAATCGCTGATAAAGGCCGCTTTGGCTATCCCTGCGCTGTATACCAGCAGGTCGGTACGGCCAAAAATCTCGTCCACGCCGCGGGCCAGCGCCATCACGCTCTGCTCGCTGGTGGCATCAGCACCAAATCCGTAGGCCATCCCTTCACCCAATTCGGTGTTGATGGTGTCCGCCACGCGTGCGGCTTTTTCACTCTGAATATCCACTACCGCCACGCGGTAACCCTCTGCAGCAAGCCCACGGCAGAGGAACTCGCCTAAGGTTTGTCCCCCACCAATGACAACGGCAACCTGACTCATATCTTTCTCCTTAAATTACGCAACAAACTTCAACGTGCAGCCTGGGGTGACAGCCTGCGGAACCGGGCCATCCACATGAACCGTGCCGGGATATTCCGCCTGCGGCTGGCCATCAAAACGCAAAGTGATATGGCCGAGCTCCCGCAGGTTTTGTCCGGCCACGTCGCCGACGGCGGTCACGGCGTAGCGCGCGTCGCCCAACTCGAGCTGGCTCCCGGCCTTCAGCTCGCCGTTCATCTCGCCGTGACAGTGGATAAAGCAAAACTCTTCGATATCCGCGGGCGCACCTTCGCGGAAGGTAATCAGCATCTTGTCGCTGAGCGCATCGGCCGCGCTCTGGCCAATGCGGGTGATGGTGGTCTGGTAAATTATGGTCATCACAGGAACCTCTTATTGGTAAATAAAGCCGGAGACAAACCAGGCAATCAGCACCGTCGGTGCGCCGGTCAGGAAACGGCTGACCAGTACAGACGGCACGCCAACGCGCACGGTGTCCTGGCGCGCTTCTGCCAGCGACAGCCCGACAGGAATGAAATCACACGCCGCCTGGGCATTAATGGCAAACAGGGCGGGCAGAGCCAGATGCGGGGGAATGTTGCCAAGGCCAATCTGCACGCCAATCAGCACGCCGATAACCTGCGCAATGACCGCGCCTGGGCCGAGAAACGGCGACAGCAGTGGGAAGGAGCAGATCAGCGCCAGCGTCACCAGCCCGAGCGGGTGGCTCGCCAGCGGGGCGAGGCCGTGGGCAATCCAGTCGCCCAGACCCGAGGCCATGATGATGCCGATCAGCGCCGAAACGAATGCCATAAACGGCAGAATGGTTTTCAGCACCGTGTCGATGGTGTCGCGCCCGGACTGGAACAGCACGGCCACGGCAGAGCCCATCCCCATTCCGACTTTTGCCAGCAGGCCGTCACTCTGTTCGGTGATTTTTTTACTCGTGTCGTAATCACGCGGGGCCGCTTTCTGAGGGGCAGCAGACCCCTGTGCCAGGTGAATGTTTTCCTCCTTCACGCCGGAGACATAAATGTCCTCCAGGATGTACTGCGCCAGCGGACCTGATTTACCGGTGGAATGGATATTCACGGTAGGAATACGCCGCTTGGGGTAGATGCCGCAGCGCAGCGTGCCGCCGCAGTCGATCACCGCCACACCAATTTCCGCTTCAGGCGGTTCGCCCTCTTTGAAGCCGTCGACCGCTTCCCAGCCGGTCAGCTCACGCAGTTTGTCGACAATGGCCGGACGTGTGCCTGCGGTGATATAGACGATTTTTTTGCCTTCAGTGGCGTCGAATTCCAGCGGGCCGCCCCAGCCGCCCGTTCCTTTTTCAATACGAATACGGCTCATGCTGCGGCTCCTGAAAGATGGACTTTCTGTTCAAGCTGGATACCCATTTTCTTCTCGAAAATGGCGGTGGTGAGGTCCGTGACCCAGCCGCGGAAAAAGTTGGTGACCAGACCGACCAGCAGATAACTCACCGCCAGCGGACCGAGCGGCAGGCCAAGCGTGGTCAGGCCGCTGGCAATGCCCAGATAGACAAACAGCTCGCCGGGGTTGATATGCGGGAACAGGCCATTCATGGAGTGGCAGCTGTAGGAGGCTGCGGCGTAATAGCTGGGCTTGTATTTTTCAGGCATAAAGCGGCCGAGGCTCAGCGTCATCGGATTGCAAAAAACAAACGTGCCGATGAAGGGCAGAACCAGGTAACGGGACAGCGGATTGCCGGCGCAGCGCTGGGCAAAGCGTTCAATGCGTTGCTGGCCGATAAAGTTAATCAGCGCGTTCATGATGACCAGCAGGCTAATCAGCAGGGGCAGGATCCCGGTCACCATGCCGGTGAACACTTCTCCGCCTTTCTGAAACAGCCCGATGAACCACTCGGCGCCGTGGGTGATGGTTTCTATCATTCTTCTCTCCTGTGGGGCTTTTTTGTTTTTGTATAACCGAGGCTAATAATAATCACTTTGAAAGGTTTTAAAGTGTTAATTAGATCTCACAATGAAAGAAAAATGGATTATTTTGAAAGTTAATTGCCGACGGGAGTCTTGGGTGGACGAAAATCGCACAGATTTGCGATGGGGAGCGTAAAGATTTGGTGGGGGAGGTGCGTACCACTTCCTTGAGGTGTTGCGGATGCTTTACCATACTGGGTTCTTATCGAACCCGTTAAATGGATGTCACATGTTCAAGCGTCGTTATGCAGCGTTGTTACCTGCGCTTATTCTGCTGTCTGCCTGTAGTAGCAAACCCAAGACCGAAGCCGTGCAGCAAACGGCTGGCGCGCCTTCCGGAGGATTCCTGCTGGAGCCGCAGCATAATATGATGCAGATGGGCGGCGACTTTGCGAATAACCCGGCGGCCGAGCAGTTCATCGATAAAATGGTGAGCAAACACGGTTTTGACCGCCAGCAACTGCATGAAATTCTGTCGCAGGCGAAGCGACTGGATTATGTTCTGCGTTTGATGGATCGCCAGGCACCGACGGCTCAGGTACCGACCGGGCCAAATGGCGCATGGCTGCGTTATCGCAAACAGTTTATTACGCCGGATAACGTGCAAAATGGCGTGGTCTTCTGGAACCAATATGAAGATGCGCTGAACCGTGCGTGGCAGGTGTATGGCGTACCACCTGAAATCATCGTTGGGATTATCGGCGTGGAAACCCGCTGGGGCCGCGTGATGGGCAAAACCCGTATCCTCGATGCGCTGGCGACGCTCTCCTTTAACTACCCGCGTCGCGCTGAATATTTCTCGTCTGAACTGGAAACCTTCCTGCTGATGGCGCGCAATGAACAAGATGATCCGTTAGATCTCAAAGGCTCGTTTGCCGGTGCGATGGGCTACGGCCAGTTTATGCCGTCCTCCTATAAGCAATATGCCGTCGACTTTAACGGAGATGGTCATATCAACCTGTGGGATCCGGTGGATGCCATCGGCAGCGTGGCGAACTACTTTAAAGCGCACGGCTGGGTGCCGGGCGGTCAGGTGGCGGTGCAGGCTAACGGCCAGGCTCCAGGGCTTGAGAACGGCTTTAAAACCAACTACAGCGTTTCGCAGCTGGCCGCTGCAGGCTTAACGCCAACGCAGCCGCTGGGAAATACGCAACAGGCGAGCCTGCTGCGTCTGGATGTCGGTACGGGTTATCAGTACTGGTACGGGCTGCCTAACTTCTACACCATCACCCGCTATAACCACAGCACTCACTATGCGATGGCCGTATGGCAGCTGGGGCTGGCGGTGTCACAGGCGCGCGTGCCTGCCGCGTCGCCGTTCAGTCAGTAACGCTTGATGTTCAACCCTCTTCCACCGGGAGAGGGTTGGGCTGATATCCAGAAACATTTCGCCACACTCCCGTTAATCTTCGCTCATTTACATCCGCATTATCTTTCATTATTGTTATGTTATAACATTAGATGTGGTGATGAGATGTCTACTTCCTTTTTTTCTCTGTCTGCGCCGGTCCGGCTTCTGATGGCGCTGGCGCTGATTGTCTTTATCGGACTGGCCGTGTGCTGGGCGGTGGCATTGCCATGATTGTAATGAACCAACTTACGGCGGGTTACGACCGCGAGCCGGTCACGCGTCCTCTGTCCGGGGTGATTGAATGCGGGAGCATGACCGCCATCCTCGGGGCCAACGGCTGCGGTAAATCAACGCTTCTGAAAACCCTCGCCGGGTTTATCCCGCCGGTAAGCGGCCGTTTTCACTGGCAGAAAAAACGCCCGGTAATGGGCTGGCTGGCACAGCGTCATGCCCTGGAGGCGCAATTTCCGCTAACCGTGCAGGATGTGGTCAGCATGGGCTGCTGGCCTGAAGCATCGCTTTTTTCTGGCCTTCGCCGTGAAATGCGGCTGCGCATTGCCGGCGCGCTTGAGCGGGTGGGGCTTGGAACGATGGCGCTAACGACCATTGATGAGCTCTCCGGCGGTCAGTTTCAGCGCATGCTGTTCGCGCGGGTATTAGTGCAGCAGGCACCGCTGGTCATGCTCGATGAGCCCTTTACCGGCGTTGATGAAGCCACCTGCAATGTGCTGATGGACCTGATGCTGGAAATGTATATGCAGGGGCAAACGGTGCTTGCGGTGCTGCACGACAGCGAGCGTGTATCGCGCCACTTCCCGCAGACGTTACGGCTGGACGCTGACATTCCCCAGTGGAAAACCGAGCGGGTGAGGGTGGCATGATCTGGCATATCTTTTTTCAGCCTTTTATTGAGTATGGCTTTATGCGCCGCGCGCTGGTGGTTTGCCTGGCGTTGTCCGTCAGTACCACTGCTCTGGGCGTTTTCCTTCAGCTGCGCCGGATGAGTCTGATGGGCGATGCCCTCTCTCACGCCATTTTGCCCGGTGTCGCGGTGGGGTATTTGCTCAGCGGTATGTCGCTGCTGGCCATGAGCGTGGGAGGCTTTATTGCCGGTATTACCGTGGCGCTGGTGGCCGGGCTGGTCAGCCGTCGAACGCCGCTTAAAGAGGACGCCAGTTTTGCCGGGTTCTATCTTGGCTCGCTGGCGCTGGGCGTCACGCTGGTATCACTGCGCGGTTCGAGCGTCGATCTTCTGCACCTGCTGTTTGGCTCCATCCTGGCGGTGGATAACGATGCCGCGCTGTTTGTGGCAGGCGTATGCATGTTCACCCTTATCACGCTGGCGATTTTCTACCGTGGGCTGGTGACCGAGGCCTTTGACACCGCCTGGCTGCAGGTAAACGCCCGCCATGTTCCCGGCTTATTACACGGCCTGTTTCTGGCGCTGCTGGTGCTTAACCTCGTTGCCGGTTTTCAGGTGCTTGGCACGTTGATGGCGGTCGGGCTGATGATGCTCCCTGCGGTAGCGGCACGCTGCTGGGCACGCACCTTACCCGGACTGCTATTGATGGCGGGTATCAGCGGTATTTTCTGCGCGTGGCTCGGACTCAGTCTCTCCTGGGCCGCCAGCCTGCCCGCGGGGCCGTCCATCGTACTTACCGCCAGCGCGCTGTTCTTTATTTCCATTTTATTTGGCACGCGCAGCAGGCTGGCTGGCAGCCTGCGTGCGCTTTTTTAACGCAAGGGGAAACGATGAAACGTACGGGATTCGTAGTGGCGCTCGCGCTGGGGATGATGTCGCAAACGGTGATGGCGAAAACGCTCAATGTGGTGACCAGTTTTTCCATTCTGGGGGATATGACCCGGGAGGTGGGCGGTGACCATGTGAACGTCACGACGCTGGTGGGGCCGGACGGCGATCCGCATACCTTCGAGCCCTCGCCAAAAGATAGCGCGGCGCTAAGCAAGGCAGATGTTGTGGTGGTCAATGGTCTGGGACTGGAAGGGTGGCTGGATCGCCTGGTGAAAGCCTCCGGGTTCAAAGGCCAGCTGGTGGTGGCGTCGCGTGGTGTGCAGACGCATACCCTCGAAGAAGAGGGCAAAACCGTCACTGACCCGCACGCCTGGAACAGAGCGGCGAACGGGGCGCTGTACGCGCAAAATATTCTCAACGGGCTGGTGAAAGCCGACCCAGAAGATAAAACCGCGCTGGAAGCGACCGGAAAACCGTACATCGCGCAGCTTAAGCAGCTGGATAGCTGGGCCAAAACGCGTTTTAGCCAGATCCCGCTGGTGAAACGTAAAGTGCTGACCAGCCATGACGCGTTCGGCTATTTCAGCCGCGCCTACGGGGTGACGTTTATGGCGCCCCAGGGGTTGTCGTCAGAGAGCGAGGCCAGCGCGGCACAGGTCGCTGAGATCATTAATCAGATTAAAGCGGACGGCGTGAAAACCTGGTTTATGGAAAACCAGCTCGACCCGCGGCTGGTTAAACAGATTGCTACAGCCACCGGCGCGCAGCCGGGAGGCGAGCTTTACCCGGAAGCGCTCTCGGCAAAAGGGGGCGTGGCAGAGACCTACGTTAAGGCGTTCCGCCACAATGTGGATACCCTCGCTGACAGCATGAAATAATCCTCGCCACCGCCGGTGCGCTCGCATCGGCTTTTTTCTGAAGCCCCCTCGTAAATCCTGCAGCGCATCCCCATATCTGACGAGAAAGTGCTATCTTGTGCTGCATGTTTTTCTAAGGCCTGGAGCGAGAATGACTGACCATGAATTGATGCAGCTTAGCGAAGTGGTAGGGCTGGCGCTTAAGCAACGCGGGGCGACCCTCACCACCGCGGAGTCCTGCACCGGCGGCTGGGTGGCGAAAGCGATTACCGATATTGCCGGCAGTTCCGCCTGGTTTGAACGTGGTTTTGTGACCTACAGTAATGAAGCTAAAGCGCAAATGATCGGCGTGCGGGAATCTACGCTCGAACAGCATGGCGCGGTCAGCGAGCCGGTGGTGATTGAGATGGCTATTGGTGCGCTCAAAGAGGCGCGCGCGGATTATGCAATATCGATTAGCGGCATCGCGGGCCCGGACGGGGGCAGTGACGTGAAGCCTGTCGGCACCGTCTGGTTTGGTTTTGCTACCGCCAGAGGTGAAGGGATCACCCGCCGGGAGTGCTTTAGCGGCGATCGCGAAAGCGTGCGTCGTCAGGCAACCGTTTATGCATTAAAAACGCTCTGGCAACAATTTCTACAAAATACTTGATACTGTATGACCATACAGTATAATTGCACCAACAGAACAGAAATCCACGGTGAAGCACAGTCGCTTCTCCCGGCATGACAGGAGTAATAATGGCTATCGACGAAAACAAACAGAAAGCGTTGGCGGCAGCACTGGGCCAGATCGAAAAGCAATTCGGTAAAGGCTCCATCATGCGCCTGGGTGAAGACCGTTCCATGGATGTGGAAACTATCTCCACCGGTTCGCTTTCTCTGGATATCGCGCTGGGCGCTGGCGGCCTGCCAATGGGCCGTATCGTAGAAATCTACGGGCCCGAGTCCTCAGGTAAAACAACCCTGACGCTGCAGGTTATCGCTGCGGCACAGCGTGAAGGTAAAACTTGTGCGTTTATCGATGCCGAGCACGCGCTGGACCCTGTTTATGCTCGTAAGCTGGGCGTTGATATCGACAACCTGCTGTGTTCTCAGCCGGACACCGGTGAGCAGGCGCTGGAAATTTGTGACGCGCTGGCCCGTTCCGGTGCGGTTGACGTTATCGTGGTCGACTCCGTTGCTGCTCTGACGCCAAAAGCTGAAATCGAAGGCGAAATTGGTGACTCTCACATGGGCCTCGCGGCACGTATGATGAGCCAGGCAATGCGTAAGCTGGCCGGTAACCTGAAGCAGTCCAACACGCTGCTGATCTTCATCAACCAGATCCGTATGAAAATTGGTGTGATGTTCGGTAACCCGGAAACCACTACCGGTGGTAACGCGCTGAAATTCTACGCGTCTGTCCGTCTGGATATCCGCCGTATCGGCGCGGTGAAAGAAGGTGAAAACGTGGTGGGTAGCGAAACCCGCGTGAAGGTTGTGAAGAACAAAATCGCAGCGCCGTTCAAACAGGCTGAATTCCAGATCCTCTACGGTGAAGGTATCAACTTCTACGGCGAACTGGTTGACCTGGGCGTGAAAGAGAAGCTGATTGAAAAAGCGGGCGCATGGTACAGCTACAACGGCGACAAGATTGGTCAGGGTAAAGCAAATGCAATCTCCTGGCTGAAAGAGAACCCGGCTGCGGCGAAAGAAATTGAGAAGAAAGTGCGTGAGCTTCTGCTGAACAACCAGGACGGTACGCCTGATTTCGTGGTGGATAACGCGGGTGCTGAAGAAACCAACGAAGATTTCTAATTCTCTCGTTTAAAGATGAAGGGCTGCTAATGCGGCCCTTTTTGCATTTCTGAATCAGCAGGTTTTTTATGAGTGAATCGACTTCACGCCGCCCTGCCTATGCACGCTTACTGGACCGTGCGGTGCGCATTCTTGCCGTCCGTGACCACAGCGAACAGGAGTTGCGGCGAAAACTGTCGGCCCCCGTAATGAGTAAAAACGGGCCGGAAGAGATTGATGCGACTGCGGAAGATTACGACCGCGTCATTGCCTGGTGCTATGAGCACCGCTATCTGGATGACGAGCGTTTCGCTTCCCGGTTTCTTGCCAGCCGTGGCCGCAAAGGATATGGCCCCGCGCGTATCCGCCAGGAGCTGAACCAGAAAGGGGTCGCCCGTGAAACCATTGAAAAGGCCATGCGCGAATGCGACACAGACTGGTGCGCGCTGGCAAAAGAACAGGCCATTCGCAAGTACGGCGAACCCTTGCCACGTGAATTTTCAGAAAAAGTTAAAATCCAGCGCTTTTTGCTCTACCGCGGCTTTCTGATGGAAGATATTCAGGATATCTGGCGTAATTTTGCGGATTGAACGCATGCGGGATTTTACTTCCCACTAAAGAAAACTTATCTTATTCCCACTTTTTCCAGTAGCTGGTCTGTCCAACGTTTTACCGATACAGGCTTGCTACGACATTTCGTTAGCTTGATTTCAGGATAATTATGAGCAAGAGCACCGCTGAGATCCGTCAGGCGTTTCTCGATTTTTTCCATAGTAAGGGACATCAGGTAGTTGCCAGCAGCTCCCTGGTACCGAACAACGATCCGACTCTGCTGTTTACCAACGCCGGGATGAACCAGTTCAAGGATGTGTTCCTTGGTCTCGACAAACGTAATTATTCCCGCGCCACAACCTCACAGCGTTGCGTGCGTGCGGGCGGTAAACACAACGACCTGGAAAACGTCGGTTACACCGCGCGTCACCACACGTTCTTCGAAATGCTGGGTAACTTCAGCTTCGGCGACTATTTCAAACACGATGCCATTCAATATGCGTGGGAACTGCTGACCGGTGAAAACTGGTTCAACCTGCCGAAAGATCGTCTGTGGGTTACCGTCTATGAAACCGATGACGAAGCCTACGAAATCTGGGAAAAAGAGGTTGGTATCCCGCGCGAGCGTATTATTCGCATCGGCGATAACAAAGGCGCACCTTATGCGTCTGACAACTTCTGGCAGATGGGCGATACCGGTCCTTGCGGTCCGTGCACCGAGATCTTCTACGATCACGGCGACCATATCTGGGGTGGTCCTCCAGGCAGCCCGGAAGAAGACGGCGATCGCTACATTGAGATCTGGAACATCGTCTTCATGCAGTTCAACCGTCAGGCTGACGGTACGATGGAGCCGCTGCCGAAACCGTCCGTTGATACCGGTATGGGTCTGGAGCGTATTGCGGCTGTTCTGCAGCACGTTAACTCCAACTACGAAATTGACCTGTTCAGCACCCTGATTAAAGCCGTTGCGCAAGTGACGGGTGCAACCGATCTGAACAACAAATCGCTGCGCGTTATTGCAGACCATATCCGTTCCTGCGCGTTCCTGATTGCCGACGGCGTGATCCCGTCGAATGAAAACCGTGGCTATGTGCTGCGTCGTATCATTCGTCGTGCTATCCGTCACGGCAACATGCTGGGCGCGAAGGACACCTTCTTCTATAAACTCGTTGGGCCACTGATTGGCGTGATGGGCGCAGCCGGTGATGAGCTGAAACGTCAGCAGGCGCAGGTTGAGCAGGTTCTGAAAACGGAAGAAGAGCAGTTTGCTCGTACTCTGGAGCGCGGACTGGCGCTGCTGGATGAAGAGCTGGCGAAACTTCAGGGCGATACGCTGGACGGCGAAACCGCTTTCCGCCTGTACGACACCTACGGTTTCCCGGTTGACCTGACGGCGGACGTTTGCCGTGAGCGCAACATCAAAGTGGACGAAGCAGGCTTTGAAGCCGCAATGGAAGAGCAGCGCCGCCGTGCGCGCGAGTCCAGCGGTTTTGGTGCTGACTACAACGCGATGATCCGCGTTGATGGCGCATCAGAATTCAAAGGCTACGAAAATCTGGAACTGACTGGCAAAGTGACCGCCCTGTTTGTTGACGGTAAAGCCGTAGACAGCATCAACGCGGGTCAGGATGCGGTTGTCATTCTGGACAAAACGCCGTTCTACGCAGAATCCGGCGGCCAGGTTGGCGATAAAGGCGAACTGAAAGGCAACGGTTTCAGCTTCAGCGTAAGCGACACGCAGAAATACGGTCAGGCGATTGGCCATCAGGGCAAACTGACTGCCGGTTCTCTGAAAGTGGGCGAGGGTGTCCAGGCGAACGTTGATGAAGCTCGTCGTGCGCGCATTCGTCTGAACCACTCAGCTACGCACCTGATGCACGCTGCCCTGCGTGAAGTTCTGGGAACGCACGTTGCACAGAAAGGTTCTCTGGTTAACGATAAAGTGCTGCGCTTCGACTTCTCTCATTTTGAAGCGATGAAGCCGTCAGAAATCCGCGCGGTGGAAGATCTGGTGAATGCGCAGATCCGTCGTAATCTGCCAATCGAAACCCATATCATGGATCTCGAGGCGGCGAAGAAGAAAGGCGCGATGGCACTGTTCGGCGAGAAATACGACGACCGCGTTCGCGTGCTGAGCATGGGCGACTTCTCGACTGAACTCTGCGGCGGGACGCATGCCTCCCGTACCGGCGACATTGGTCTATTCCGCATTGTTTCCGAATCAGGAACGGCGGCGGGCGTGCGTCGTATTGAAGCGGTAACCGGTGAAGGCGCGATTGCCAGCCTGCATGCGCAGAGCGATCAGCTGCACGACATCGCGCAGTTGTTGAAAGGTGATAGCCAGAACCTGGGCGAGAAAGTGCGCGTTGCGCTGGATCGTACGCGTCAGCTGGAAAAAGAGCTGCAGCAGCTGAAAGAGCAGGCTGCGGCGCAGGAGAGTGCAAACCTCTCCAGCAAAGCTGTAGACATTAAGGGTGTCAAACTGCTGGTCAGCGATCTGGCGGGCGTTGAGCCTAAGATGCTGCGTACTATGGTCGACGATCTGAAGAACCAGCTCGGTTCCACAGTTATCGTGCTGGCGACAGTGGCAGAAGGTAAGGTTTCTCTGATTGCGGGCGTCTCTAAGGATGTGACCGACCGCGTAAAAGCAGGGGAACTGATTGGTATGGTCGCCCAGCAGGTGGGCGGTAAGGGTGGCGGTCGTCCGGACATGGCGCAAGCCGGTGGTACGGATGCGGCGGCACTTCCTGCGGCATTGGCCAGTGTTGAAAGCTGGGTGAGCGCGAAACTGTAATAACTACAAAGCACAAGCAGACGCCATAGCGGTAACGTTATGGCGTCTTGTTCACTGCGCTATCGATAACGATAAAGTCAGGTTGAGTTTGTGTATATCGGCTAAACTTACGTTTAACAGAATGTGATGCCGTGACTGCTTACACTTTACGTGTTTGTCATCGCTTACTTTTTGGCGTTATATGATGGATAATGCCGGGATACAAGAGACCCGACTCTTTTAATCTTTCAAGGAGCAAAGAATGCTGATTCTGACTCGTCGAGTTGGTGAGACCCTCATGATTGGGGATGAGGTCACCGTGACAGTTTTAGGGGTAAAGGGTAACCAGGTACGTATTGGTGTAAACGCTCCTAAAGAAGTATCTGTCCACCGTGAAGAGATCTACCAGCGTATCCAGGCTGAAAAATCCCAGCAGTCCAGTTACTGATATTGTCGCGTCTCGCTGTCGGGCGAGACGCAACCTCTCCCGCCATTTTTCCTGCTTAAAGTTACCGTTTGATTTCAATCGCTCTGTTTTTAACCACTCTCTTACCCTTAACTCGCCTCAACATCACTATTCTGTCATCAGTTTTCTGAGAAGATGCCTGCAAAATCCGCTTATAAAACACCCTCTTTGCAGCTTTTGCATGCGAATTGCGTGTGATTTGTGCAAACGATAAAAGCTTTTGGAAAATTGTTTGACTTATAAGTCCCAGAAAGTAATATATGCGCCACGCAGCGACGAGAAGCTCTTAACGAGTTACTCGGAGCACTCGAAAGAGGCGTTGTGTGGTGAGGTGGCCGAGAGGCTGAAGGCGCTCCCCTGCTAAGGGAGTATGCGGTCAAAAGCTGCATCCGGGGTTCGAATCCCCGCCTCACCGCCATTTTGCATCCGTAGCTCAGCTGGATAGAGTACTCGGCTACGAACCGAGCGGTCGGAGG